>DASZCS010000101.1:0-11316 GCA_035942855.1 Pyrinomonadaceae bacterium
GCGCGCCCCTCTTCACGAGAGGCGCGCGACGTAGAGCGGTTAACAGGTTAGTACGTCTCGTCCACCGGCGGGCACCACACGTCCAGACAAGCCTCGCCCGGAGGACAATACCCGCATGGCTTCGGATCGGTCTTCGCCGGGCTGACGCGGAAGAGTCCCCAGATGCCGCCGTCGAACTGGAATGACTGGAACGTGCGATAGAGATAATCGCCCGTCACGCCGAACCTGCCGCCCGCGTTGTTGAGTACCACGTCGAAGTGGTTCGAGGGGCCGTGGCCGAACTGCGAACCGTGCCACGGAGAGTCCTGTTTGAACCCGATGACGGTTGACTTCGAGCCGGTCTGGTAGGGCATCTCCTGCCAGATGTGGCCGTGCACCATGAAGACGTTGTTGCGTGCGTGGCCGCCCGAATGCAGGACGCGGAAGCGCACCGCCTTGCCCACCGTGTCCGAGAAGATCGGCGTCACCGGATCGAGGCCACCGATCTGCGTGTTGTGCACCACGTTCCTCACGTCGATCTGGTGCGTGGATTCGGCCGGGTTCGGACAACCCACTTGCGGCGAACGCGGATCGCCGCCCGTCAAAGGCAGCGCTGGCCAGTAGCACAGGCGCGTCCAGTGCGGCTCGGTGCGATAGTTGATCGCCTTCTGCCCGGAGTCTTCCGGGTCTTCAGCCTCGGCCAGATTCGGGACGGGGCTGTTGTTGCCGTAATAGGTGTTGCTGCCGCCGAACCTCAGGTTGAGGTCGTTCTGGAACTGCAAGACGTGTTCGCGGAAACTCGCCAACGAAACGGGACAGCCCGCGCAGGGAGCGTTACTGGGATCGGCCGCTTGTTGTACGAGCGCCGAGTGCGTCGAGTCGGGATCAACCGACCAGACATAACCCGCCGGTTCGATAATGAGCGAGCCGATGGCGCTCTTGTTGCTGTGCTTAATCGGGTCGGACGAAGAGAGGTTCGTCGCGCCGAACTCGATCGGGACGGCCGTGCCGTAGTTGGTATCGGGGTTGATGTGAATGTCGCCCGCGTACCACTGGTAAGTGACCGAGCCGCCCGGCGCGGCCGTCTGCACGGGATTGTTGCCGACGTTCATGCCGTCGCCCTTCGTCACGTCGTAGAAGACGAGCTGCGGGTGCAGGCCGACGTGCGACGACGGGATGACCTGATTGGCGTTGAAGTAATCGACGATCATCGGCATCGTGTTGTAGCCGGGCAGGTCGGGCACTCTCTCCGGCAGCCGGTTAACGAGCGTCACGTTAATGCAGTCGCCCGCGTTGGCGCGCAGGATGAGCGGCTCGACGCGCGGGCGCGAGTACATTCCCGTGGACGGATCGATGCCGGGATTGCCCCCCTGCGATGTGGGCGTGAGGTCTACGAAGATGATCGCCGTCGGGTCGTGGAGCGGGCCGGATTCAACGTCGCCGTAGGTCGGACTGTTCGGGTCGTTGTCCCGCACGGTGAAGTTGTAACCGTTCTGCCCTGTGAAGCGCAGCGTCCGCTCCGGCAGGATGTCGCGCGCCAGATAGGCCGCGACCGTGTAATTGCGTGCGCGTTCGGCGGCCGGGCGCGGGCAGACGCCCACGAAGTCGCCGGGGTTCGACGCGCCCGGCCCGAAGCCGTGCTTGTTGTTCGGCAGCACGACCAGATCGCGCCGCATTGAACTGTAAGTTCGGAACAAGCCCCACAGCCCGTTCCATTGATCGTCTACGGCCGTGCCCGGCTTGTAGAGATAGTCGGACGTGCGCGCGTTCTTCGGCATACGCGGGACGATGAAGTCGTACTTCTCGGAGATGCCCATCATCTGCGAGTTGCGATAGCCGGAATCGGGATCGAACGGCTCAAAGAGCCACTTGATGCCGTTGATGCTGAAGTTGTGTCCTTCCTCGTGCGCGCCGACGAGCACTCGTATCTCCACGTTGTCGTTTTCGTAAGCGCGCAGGAGCGGCGTGAACGGATCATACGGGCCAACGTCGGCCGTGAGCGGCGGATATGGGCCGGTCGTGTTCAGCACCGGATCGACGCGCGGGATGCTGCGATAGACGTGCGACAGATCGCCGCGCAGGTCGTTCAGCACTTGCTTGTTCGTGTTCGGGTCGCGCACGCGCAAAGGGATCGGCTCGTTGCGGTAGTTGACCGAGAACGTGCCGGGGTCGTCTGCCGAGATGATCTCGGGGCAGGGCGCGGGCTGTCCGTCGGGGCAGCGACCGTCCGCGGGACGTTTCAAGAGCGCGGTGTCGGGGCCGAACGGGCCTGAGCCGAGGAAGTAGCGCGGCAGCGGTATTTCGTTTCTGCCCGGCGGGTTGACGGCGCGTTGCGGGTCGGGCACGGCTAAGCCGTTGGCATCGACGCCGCCGCCCTTCAGGTAAGCGAGTTGGAAGTCCTGAAATTCGAGCAGGAACTCGCGGTAGCTGAAGCGGTCGTCGGGACGCGTAATGATGACGGCCTGGAAACTGGTCGGGCCGCCGTCGTCGCGTTGCTGAGAGGGGCCGCCGAGCAGCGCGCCCGTCTCGTTGTGATACCACTCGGAATACTGCGGCTCGATGATGAGACCGGCGTAGAGTCCGCCCTGCTGGTGCGTGGACGGGCCGAAGTGATCGTGCGTGAAGGCGTTGCGCAGCGTGCGATTGCCCGCGACGCTCTTGCCCACGTCATCCACGAGCCAACGCTGAATGGTGGTCTGAGCGGGGACACCGAAGAACGGATGATTTTGCAGCGTCAAGGGACGACGGCCGCCCGTGGTCGTGTAGATGCCGCCGACTTTGTTGATCTCTTTGACGCGGTGTTCGACTTCCTGTGGGCCGAACGTGCCGTCTTCGTAGTTCCAGCCGTTGCCCGCGCCGTCCGACGCGGTCACGTCGAACTTCACGAGGTGGATGTGCTGGCCGACGATGTCTGTCGGCGTACGCACCTGAAAGTCGTCAACACGATACTTGATCGGGATCAGGTTGACGTGCTTGAAGGTGATGCAGTCTTCCTGATTGGCACGGAAGAAGAGCGGTTCGGGCGCGCGTTGGCCGAGCCGGATCGGATCGTAGTCGCGCCACAGAGACTCTATACGCGTCTGCGGGAAGTGCCAGCCCGCCTTGTTGATCGTCATGTCGATCTGGAACATGACGCCCTTGTAAGTGACCGGGCGACCGCGCTGCGCGACCGTGAGGACGGGTTCGCCTGCCCTCGGGAAGCGATCCGTGACGCACGGGTCGGCGAAGGGCGCACCCGCGACGGGCGGCAGACCGTTCGTCAAAAACAGTCCGGCCGATCCGTCCGTGCGATAGCTCTGATGCGTGGCCTTGGCGTGATAGTTCATCGCGGCCACTTCGACGGGTTCGCCCGTCTCGCGTAGTTCCTGCGCGTGAATGTCCGCGATCTCTTTGTCGAAACTGGTGCGCGTGTGCTGTTCGAGCGAGACGCGCGCGTTGAAGATGATGTGGCGCGGAAGACCCGCGTCGAACTCGGTGTCGAGCGGCGGGTGCGGCGGGCGATGCCCCATCTTCGCGGGCACGAAGAACGGGAAGCCCGGATTGCCTGAACCCGTCACGTGGATCTGTCCGTTAATGATCTGAGCCGTCGCTTGCGGCATCGGCGGCATGGTGTACTTCGCCATGCTCGTGGCCGCACCGCCGGGCAGAGGCACGATGGCCGGGATGGGCGTGCCGCGCAGAATCTCCGCGTCGGGCAGAGCGCGCGAGCCCGAAGCCGGGCGACCCCAGAAGTCTAGACGCGTGCCTTCCTCGAACACGTCGTGGACGCGCCACAGACCCCACATGCCCTGCGCGAAGTGCGGATAGAAGTGGCAGTGGAAGATCGAATCGCCGGGCGTGAGATTGCGATTGCCGCTGCCGCTGTGCGTGATCTCAAGATTGTGGCCGGAGCCGGGGCCGAGCGCCTGGCTGTCGTTGTAGGACGAGCCTTCGCCGTCGGCCGATTTCAACCACTGGTGCGCGTGCAGGTGGTGTATGTGATGTTCCTTCGGCCCGGCGTGCACGATGCGCTGCTTGACGTGATCGCCGAGGTAGCTGTGATAGACGTTCGAAGGATCGTTCGGATAGAAGGCTTTCGTCGCCTTGTATCCCGGCGGCGGGTTGACGAGGGTGTTCGTGCAACGACCTTCGCGTAGCGCGTTGACCGTGCAGGGTGAATTGGCCGGACGATCGACGACCATCGCCGGGTCGCCCACAGCCCATGCCGACAGGAAGAACTCTTCAAACAGACACTCTTTGCAATCCTTCATCGGCCCGACGCCGAGACGGTTGGCGAGAATCTCCGAGCCGATGCCGCCCGAGCCGTAGTTGATGGCGAAGGCGTCGCGGCTTCCGTGCAGTGTGAACTCAAGATTGTCGGGGTGGCCGTCCTCGAAATGCGGGAACGCCTGCACCGCGCCGATCTCGTCGTGGTAGATGAGCGTGAACTCACGGAACGGCCAATCGCGGTTCGGGGCGACGACCGGGATGTCTCTGAAAGTGCCGGCCGGGAAGCGACCACGCCCCGGCCCCGTGATGATGGCGTTCAAATCCTGATGGACGATGATCCTGTTCTTGTTCATGATCTTCAGGATCGGAAGTCCGCGATAGACATGCCACCAAGGGTAGGTGGCGTTGTAATTGATGATGGGCTGACCGGCGGGCGTGCGTCCGATGGTCGCAAGCTGTAGGTCGTCGCGCGTCAACTGCGAGCGATACCATTCGGCGTGGCGCGGCTCGACGTTGACCGCGCCGAAGAGGCCGGGCGGAATCTGGCCGCCGTCGCCTTCGCCGGTCGTCGTCGCGCCCGCGCTGTACATCAGGTGGACGCCTTCCTTCATCTGGCTGTCGGCGTAAAGCGTGTAGGTCGTGCGGCCGCCGGGCGCGACAAGGCCGCCCGGAGGACTCGGGTTGCGCCCGACGTTCGAGCCGTCGTCTCTGATGCTGTTGACGAGTTGGAGTCCGACGACGTGGACTGAGGCGTGGCGCGTGGCCGGTTGTTCTTCGTCCACGGGCGTCGGGTTGAGCAGGTTCTGGAAATCGATCTGCAAGCAGTCGCCCACGTTCATGCGCAGGACGAGCGGGCGCGGCCGCAGGTCGCCGCGCAGGCGGACGTTGCCCGGCGCGAGTCCTCTGCGCCAGTCAATCGGCACGACGTTGTGGCGCAGCGCGAAGATCATCCCCTGCGGCTGCACCGCGCCGAGTCGATTCCAGAAGAAGGCTTGATCGAGGGCGACGACGCTCGCCTTGATCACGCGCTCGCACGACGCGCTGCTGGCCGTCGGACTCGAATAATCGTAATAGATCGTGGTCGGCTGACCGTCGGTGCCTGTGGTGCTGTAGCTGTCGGTGGTGGCCTCACGGGACTGCTTGTAGTCCATCGAGGAGTAGGCTTGTTCACTTTCCGAAGTCGGCGCCGAAGAGTCTTGCACGGGCATCTCTTCATACAACAGTTCATCGCCGATGGACGGATCGTTTACGGCTTGATCCTGTTGCGAGGGCGTCGGCTCCGGCGTGGGAGTCGGCGTCGGGTCAACCTCTTCCTCGATGATGATGTCTGGCGGGTCTGTGGTCGGAGGCGGGGTCGGGTCGGCCACCGCCGCCGCCCCTGCGGCCGGAGAAGTCGCGGCCGACGTGGATGAAGTCGTCGAAGCCGGAGTCGGAGTTGGCGAAGCCGTGGTCGAAGTTGTCGATTGCGGCTTCGCCGTCTGCGCCGCCGCGCTCGACGGCAGGGCGAGCATCACGAAGACGAAGGCTGCGCTGAAGAACAACACGAACGACAGGAGCGATTGCCTGCGGGCACGATCTCTGGACATAAACTCACCTCTTATTGCGTCGTGTGGGTCGCCGGTCAGGACTGCAAACGGACGACCGGACGCGCTCGGCCGGAGACGCGGATCGAGAGAGTTTCAGCGTGCGTGGAAGCGTGTGTTGCGAAGGCTGGCGCGCATCAACTGAAGCGTCTCCCCTGTTTGAAGATTAAGGTTGAGCGGACGCCACAAGATGCGCTAAGATGCGGGCTGTCTGGCGTTGGCATCTTTTGTGCGCAGCGATGTGGCGAAAGTTGTTTACGCAAACTGTCCCCGCCGTCACCGGCAAGTGACGGCGGGGACAAACTATTTACCCGGATGTTTTGTTGACGTTCTCTCTCACGACGAGGTGCGACCGCTTGAATATGGTTCGCTGAGTTGGAGAAATGCGGTCAAGTCAGCGCATGAATGACTGGTTGACGATTAACTATGACGATTAACTATAAAGATGCTTTTCGAGACACCGAATCTCAAACACGGCCAACGAGATTCCTTGGGAGGCGGTGAGAACAGCATCGACTTCTTTTCAAGGGGTGCACGCACTTTAAACTTCACCACGTTGCCTGTCAAGAATTATTTTTTAGCAACATTCCGGTTACATCTCACTGCAAACTATTGTGCAAGCCGTTAACCTGTAACGCAATCACAACATAAGAGCCGTGAACCGTGAATCGTAAATAGAGTCAATCCAGTTTTCTTCTCTTCACCATTCACGGCTTTTATCTGTTCACGATTTACGATTTACCATTCACGGTCTTGTGATAGGCTTGGGGCGTGATGCGTGAGGAGCAGGCACAGGCGAAAGCGGGCGCGAATTTGCGACGCAAAATGTGGTGGCTCATCGCCGGGCGTTTTCTGTTGGCAGTGGGGCTGTTTTCTCTGAGCCTGTTGTTCGGCAGAAGCGGCGCGGCCAGCAGCGCCAGTATCGACTCGGCGCAGAGCACGCTCGCCTTCGGCCTGTCGGTGCTCTTGCTGACGTTGCTCTCGGTCGTCGCGCTGCGCTTCTCGCGCGTGCCTGTGCAGTGGCAGGCCGGGACGCAGATTTTCTGCGACGTGCTGCTGGTGACCTGGTTGACGGCGATGCGCGGCGATCTGCATTCGCCTTACGTCGCGCTCTACATCGTCATCATCTCTGCGGCGGGAATCTTCCTCGGCGTGCGTGGCGCGCTCATCACGTCGGTCGGTTGCGCCGCCTGTTATACGTTCGTCGTCTTCGCGGGCGCGTTCGGATGGTCGCATGATGTTGGGGGCGATGTGACGGCGGCCAGCGTGCCGGAACTGATCGGAAATGTCGGCTTGCACGACATCGCGTTCTTCGTCGTGGGCTTGCTCGCCTCGCGCCTCGCCGAGAGACAGGCGCACTCCGATGTCCAACTCATCGAAGCCAAGCACGCGCTCGCTGATTTGCGTGCGCTGCACGAACGCATCGTCGAATCGATCCGCTCCGGTCTCGTCACCACAGATCTCGACGGTCTCATCTACACTTTCAACGCCGCCGCCGAAGAGATCACAGGCTATACGGCCGAGTCTCTGCGCGGGCAGAACGCTTCGATCCTCTTTGGCGCGCTCGCTCCGAAGGTCGAAGAGTCTCTGCGCGCGGCCGAAGGGGGCGCGGCCAGCCCACGCTACGAGGCCGACTGTCTCACGGCCGACGGCCTGCGCCTGCGTCTCGGCTACAGCATCTTTCCGCTCTTTGGCGAGACGGGGGCGCGCACCGGCCTCGTCATCACCTTTCAGGATTTGACGCAGGTGCGCGCGCTCGAAGAGACTTCGCGGCGACAGGACAGGCTGGCGGCCGTCGGGCGCGTCGCTGCGGGCATCGCGCACGAGATACGAAACCCTCTGGCGGCCATGCGCGGCTCGATTCAAGTGCTGCGCTCTGAGTTGAACGGCGACCCGGCGCAGGCCGAACTGATGGAGATCGTCCTGCGCGAATCCGACCGCCTCAATCACATCATCACGGACTTCCTGACCTACGCGCGCCCGCGCCCTGTCTCTCTGGCCGACACGGATTTGCGCGAACCCTTGCGCGAGACCTTCACGCTCCTGCGCCACAGCCCCGAGACGCATCCCGGCCACACGATTGAAGAAGACTTTCCCGACGCGCCCGTCCGCGTACAGGCCGACGCGGCCGGTCTTCGACAGGTCTTCTGGAATCTCGCGCGCAACGCACTCTCCGCCATGCCCGACGGCGGCACGCTCCGCATCGAACTACAACACGCGAACGACAACGGGCGCGTCCGCATTACTTTCACAGACACAGGCCGCGGCATGTCGCCCGAACAGGTTGAAAGATTGTTCGAGCCGTTTTCTTCCTCCACCACGGGCGGGACGGGACTCGGCCTCTCAATCGTCTATCAAATCATCCGCGATCATGGTGGTACAATAAACGTCCGCAGCCGCGAAGGTGCAGGCACTACGATCATCATCGAGCTACCCGAAAGACAGAGGTCAGAGGTCAGAGGTTAGAGGTCAGAGAAGCAGGTGATAGTTGAGAGACGGAGATGGATCAGATCAAAAGTCATCGGGATTTGATCGCATGGCAAAAGGCGATGGAGTTGGTTGTCGCAGTTTACAAGCTGAGCCAAAAATTTCCGAAAGAAGAGTTATATGGCCTGACCAGTCAACTGAGGCGAGCGGCCGTCTCTATTCCCGCAAACATTGCTGAAGGGCAAGGACGGAGATCAAAAACGGAATTCAAGCAGTTTCTCGGTCATGCGCGAGGTTCGCTGTTGGAACTAGATACGCATTTAGAATTAGCTTTACGTTTTAACTATCTGGACTCAAAAGAGCACGCACTTGTGCAAGAGCAACTTCGTGAAGTCGGAAGAATTATGAACGGCCTACTGCGTTCACTAACCTCTGACCTCTAACCTCTGACCTCTGCATTTTTATGGCTAACATCTTAATCGTTGACGACGAACAGGGCATGCGGCAGTTGTTGTCGCTGGTGTTCGGGCGCGCGGGTCATCAGGTGCGCGCGGCCGAGAACGGGCGACGGGCTGTGGAGATGTTGCGCGAGTCGGCGGTCGATCTCATCGTCTCAGATGTGCGAATGCCCGACATGGGCGGCATCGAACTGTTGCGCGCGGCGCGTGAGACCGCGCCCGATGTGGCCGTCGTGATGATGACGGCCTTCGCCTCTGTGGAGACGGCGCGCGAGGCGTTCAAACTCGGCGCGGACGATTTCATCCAGAAGCCTTTCGACGTTGACGAGTTGAAGCTCATCGTCGAGAAAGCTCTGGAACTGCGTCAACTCAAACAGGAGATACAGGACTGGCGCAAGACGCAGAGCGACCGCGGGCGGCTCGATCAGATCATCGGCCGTAGCCCACGCATGCAGGCCGTCTATCAGATGATCGAGACGGTGGCCGCCGTGCAGTCTACGATTTTGATCACGGGCGAATCGGGCACAGGCAAGGAACTCGTGGCGCGCGCCGTCCACAATCTTTCACCGCGCACAGACAAGCCGTTCGTCTCGATCAACTGCGGCGCGTTCACCGAGACGCTCCTTGAATCGGAGCTTTTCGGTTACATGCGCGGCGCGTTCACGGGCGCGACGGCCAACCGCAAAGGTCTGTTTGAAGCGGCCGACCGCGGCACGATCTTCCTCGACGAGATCGGCGAGATGTCGCCTGCCATGCAGGTGAAACTTTTGCGCGTCTTGCAGGAGCGCAAGGTGCGTCCCGTCGGCGGGCACGAAGAGTTGAGCGTGGACGCGCGTGTCATCGCCGCGACGAATCGCGATCTGGCCGCGATGGTCAAAGCCGGGACGTTCCGCGAAGATCTGTTTTATCGCGTCTCGGTTATTCCGATTGAGCTTCCGCCTCTGCGCGAGAAGCGCGAAGACATTCCCGAACTCGTCAGGCATTTCACGGAGAAGTATTGCGCGCAGGCAGGGCGCAGCCTCGGCGTCTCCGAGCGCGCGATGCTGCTGCTCGAACGCTACTCCTGGCCGGGCAACGTGCGCGAACTCGAACACACCATCGAACGCGCCGTCGCGCTCGAACGGACAGACCAGATTCAACCCGAACGACTCCCCGAACAGATCACCAACTACAACCCGGCGCGCGTCGCCGACGCGCTCGACTTGCCGGACGAAGGACTCAACCTGACGGCGCATCTGGATCAGTTGGAAAAAACTTACCTGCTCGAAGCCCTGCGCCGCACCGGCGGCAACCAGACGCGCGCCGCCGAACTGCTCCAACTTTCAGTCCGTTCTCTGCGTCATCTTCTGGACAAGCACGGCATCCGCAACCTCACCGCGCAAATTCGCAACGATGCCGCGCGCAGCGCGCACGAATAAAACAGGCGAAAGGGAAAAGGTAAAAGGGGCACAGGATCAGAGCAGCGGATAATGCTCGTGCCCGACATCCTCTTCTCTTTCACCGTTCCGCTTAACTCTTCATCCTTCACCTGTCACCTTTTCCCTTTCTCTCTCTGGCATGCTCGTTGCTCGTTGACGAAGCAGACTGACTGTCTGGTCAGTCACATTGATTGCATGCGATGGAAGAGAACAATGATTCAAACTCCCCCGACTCGAACTGTTCGACAACGCGGCTTCTCGCTCATTGAATTATTGATCGTCGTCGCAGTGATCGGCATCGTGGCGTCCATCGCCGTCCCGCACTTTCTGAACTCGCGGCAGGCAGCACACAACGCCAGCGCGTTTAGTTCGTTGCGGCTCATCCACACCGCGCAGATCGCTTACCGCATGCGCAATCCGCAATACGGCGACCTGGCCGCACTTCGCGCCGCCAACTTGATCGACGACCCGCTGCTCGCCTCTGGTACGCGCAGCAATTACACCTTCGTCGTGAACGCCGCGACCATCTCTCCGAACTTTTACGAGGTCACGGCCTCTCCCACCATCGCGCCGTGGCAGTATTACTACATAGACGTTTCCGGCATCGTTCGCAGCCGGAACGGAGCCGCCGCCGACGGCACGAGCGCCCCGATCAGTTATTGACGACGCGCTCGCGTTGTTATTGACGACACGCTCGCGTTCGTCCCGTTACGATTAACTTCTCCCCAACGCCGACGCGGTTCGGAAAACTTGTTCATCTCCCCAAGACAATTGACGTGGACGCTTGTGCGTCTCGATGCTGTTTGTGCGCGGGTGCGACGTGCGCCCGTCGTCTACCCTTTTGACAAAATTCGTCACTCGTCATCTGACGCGTTTTGTTAATCGCCCCTCTCCGCTTGCGGGCCGCCCGGCTCGTCTCGCCCTTCCCTTCACGCGAAAGCCGCGATTTGCGGCCTCTCCGCGAGTCACGACGCCCACAGGGCGCATGTGGCATGACTCTTGTTACTTCCCAGTTCGCACGGCGCGCAAGCCTGATTGACGGCGACCGTTGACGCGTGAACATTAAAAATCCAACCAACCCCTTGCTATAAGGAGCACACAAAAGAAATGCAACAGAACAAAGGCCAACGCGGCTTCTCACTCATCGAACTCCTCATCGTCGTCGCGATCATCGGCATCATCGCCGCCATCGCCATCCCCAACCTGCTCGCCTCCAAGCGCTCCGCCAACGAAGGCTCGGCC
>DASZCS010000102.1:0-40858 GCA_035942855.1 Pyrinomonadaceae bacterium
GGACGAGCGCGGAGGTGAGTTCATGAGAAGATTTCAGGAGGCTTTGCAGCGGTCGCCGGACGTGGTGCTGGCGCTCGCAGGCGCGTCACGACTCCTGCGCGCATCGACGGAGCGGGAGGAGATGGACGAGGCGGAGATAGACGAGACTTTGGAAGAGTCTTTCCCGGCGAGCGACCCGCCCTCCTGGACGCTCGGCACCGACCACGGCACGAACAAGTCTGCGGGCGTAGACGGGCGACCGGCGGAGAAGCACGCCCCCGAAGAAGGTTCACGGGAGACATAGGCGATGAGCAAGGTCTACTTCATCACGGGTACTTCCACGGGCTTCGGGCGCGCGCTGGCCGAAGCCGTCCTCGCGCGCGGCGACCGTGCGGTGCTGACTGCGCGCAAAGTCGAGACGGTCGCGGAACTGGCCGAACGCTACGGAGACTCCGCGCTCGCCGTGCGGCTCGACGTGACAAGCGAGGACGAGCGACGCCGAGCGCTCCAAGAGGCGTTGGGAAAATTCGGGCGGGTCGACGTGCTCGTCAACAACGCGGGGCAGGGAAGTCTCGGCGCACTCGAAGAGTTTACGAGCGAGCAGATACGTGCGCAGTTCGAGGTCAACTTCTTCGGCGCTGTCGAGATGACGCGAGAGGTGCTGCCCGTCATGCGCGCGCAAGGGTCGGGACACATCCTCAACATCTCGTCCATCGGGGGACTGGCGGCCATCGGCGGCTTCGCGCTCTACTGCGCGACGAAGTTTGCCCTCGAAGGCTTCTCAGAGGCGCTGCGCGACGAGGTGAAGCCACAGGGCTTGCGCGTCACCATCATCGAGCCGGGAGCTTTCCGCACCAGCTTCTCGGGCGAGGCGAACATGAGACCCGCCTCGCACATCGCGGAGTACGACCCGGTGGTCGAGCCGATCCGGCAGTACCTTTACGGCAACGACGGCAAACAGCCCGGCGACCCGCGCAAGGCGGCGCTCGCCATGATCGCGGCCGTCGAGAGCGATGATCCGCCGCTCCGCCTGATGCTCGGCGCTGACGCCGCCGGCCTCTGGGAGACGAAGCGCGCGGCGATGGAGGAGGAGTTCGCGCGCTGGCGCGAGGTGGGAATGAAGACAGCGTTCGACGGCATCGAGGCCGGGAAGATCGGCGAGTAACGTCGGCGGCGAGGTCACTGGCCCTGAGAAGGAATCACAACCTTCCGGCCTTAATATTCATAAAACGTCAAATTCGGAAATTTTGTGAGAATCATATCCTTCCGCTACGACGAAGCCTTCAACACCTACTTCGTCTTCTCCTCATAACCCCCTTGACCGGACCGATTCCTTCTTCACGGCCTTGCGGATAGCCACGGGGGGTCAGCATAGGATACGCCCAGTTGCTGATGCGTCCACTGAGTTGGGCGCACAGATATGTGGCCCACCTCCCGCCGGTAGAAGGAATATCCATCAGGAGATACCCGGCGTCGTTTGAATACCATCACTGGCGTGAGCCTGTTGCAACCGTGGCTGAGGGAGACGCCCTTGAGGTGGGTAGCGTATTCAGTAAGTTTACGGCAGTCGAGGACAAAAGATTAGCGCTCGCGAGCAGGAGGCTGAACCTTTGTCTGATGCGAGAGACAGAAGAAGATTCTATCCTCGACTCGACGATTGCGATGGAGGCGCTGTTGTCAGACGATGAGCGTCAAGAGATGACGCATAAGCTCGCGCTGCGCATGGCGGCCCTTTCAGGACTCTTCAAGGACGTGAAGAAAACGCCCATGGAGATTTGTCGCGACGTGAAACACATATATAAGTTCCGCTCCGCAGTAGTACACGGAAGCACCAAGGCGAGCGCTAAGCGTGAGATGACTGTCGGTGGCAAAGAAAAGGTGCCGACGGTCACGGCAGCCATCGACTATTTGCGCATGGCGATCAAAGTTCTCATAGACAACCCAGAGTATCTCAATCCGGGTAAAATTGATGAAGATTTACTTCTGGGGAAGCCGATTGCCGACCAATAGGTGTCGGATAAAGCAAACCTATCAATGGATGTGCATGTGAGTGTCGTGGATTTTGGAAGCCTATCAGTCGCAGGTGCCGCATCGGTCGTTTCGGTCTTCTCTTTCTACTTTTCCATCAAATCATGGAGGGAAACGAACCGACCAATTATTACCACCCGCGTCACCTCCCACTCTAGTGGGGATAAGTGGGCAGCGGCAGCACTTGGAGGTGAAGACCGTGCTTGTGCCAACTCACGCGTATTAGTTGTAGCAGCCTCAAATATAAGGTGAGCGGCACAAATATCTGAGAACTATCTTCTCAACAATTTCCAAGATAGAGCATTCTTACATTGGATTACGGCGGCTCATCATAATAACCACCAAGACTCTTGGCCGACTTGCAAAAGTTCATGAGCGAATGCACGTACTCGCACGTCCCTATCTTCCTTGTTGCGCTCCGCTATTAAGGCTTGGGCATCGGTTGCTCTAGCAAATCCATAAGCCCCCAAAGCAGACTGTCTCACCCCTGGATCTGGGTCACTGGCTGCTACGCTGCGAATGCTTTCGTTTCCTGAATCCGATGGGAGGAAGGCTAGGCACGCTACAGCCGCTAAAGGTCGTCTCTATATATTAGTCGCCGCAGCAGTACAAATACACATGATGTATAACGATTCAGAACCATAAAACCCTGTGTAATGGCATAAAGGAAGAATTGCCGCCGCTAGCTAAATTGTTGTTAGGTAACGCTTAGCTAGCGGCGGCAAGTTGTGGTTCCGACTTTTGGAAGACTATGGTTCCGACTTTTGGCGGATTATGATTCTGTCCACGAACAATAAAGTTGTGAACTGAACTGCCTCTAAGTTGTTGATTCTCCGTCCGAGATTTTCCTCACTTCCAAATTAAAGTTGTGAACTGGGGTTAAGTCGAAGGGCTGAGGTCTCAGAGTTTGGGATAATAAAGTTGTGAACTGGAGATCCCCAAGCTACTCCATTATAGCAAGTATAACATTGTTTTGCGGCAGCGGGAAGGTATAATTGAGCTGTTGACAGTGAGCTTTATTTAAATATAGCGTTTGCATGCTATACATATATTATCTTACTACGACAGCTTCAGATGTCATTCGTAGTCCTCACAAATTTTTACAGGCTACTACTTCTGGCTTATTGTCCTAACTGCTAACTACAGTGAGGCTCAAGATGCTGTGAGAGGCTTAATAAGGATGACCGAAATAGCCTGTCATCGGAGATGACGAATGGTTGACAGACGTTTTCGATTCTCAATCGAATCAATCGAAAAAATAAACGCTAAAAAACTGTATGCACATTGGTTTATTAACCCTACAATTGCATTATTAGAATCATATAAACAAGTTCCGTTCCCGTTCGAAGTTAAATGCGAACGAATTAAATCCTCTAGAATTGGGCAAGGGGAGGTTGTACAAGTCGAAATTCATTGGCGACCGGATACATTTCCAAACTCAGAAAGATTGCTCAAAACTATCCAGAGAGAAGTGATTGTCGAACACTCTGCGGTTGCCATCGCCTTCCTTCTTGTTACAGAGATAGCTAGCTGCAAAGTCACCGAGGTGACTTTACGCGGAGATAAGGCGGATTATTTTTTAAACGGCAGAAAGATAATGTTGGAAGTCAGCGGCACAGAGAACGCAGGGAAATCAGTACTGCGGCACAGAGAAAAATGCGAACAACTCCTATCTAATCCATATGGGAAAGGTGGGTACGTAGTAATCTGCTGCTTTTCGAATAACATGGCAATTTTCTCTTTTCACTTGCCGCCAAAGAAGGCGAAGAAACAGTGAAGAAGTCGGAGATCCCTAATGAACCCACTCTAGAGTCGGTTATACAGCGAAAGTCTGTAACATTGATGCATGCCCGCTTCCTTGAAAGTACCGGGGAATCATCATCAGCTAAAGCAGCCTACCGGCAAGTAGCGCGTGACGAAGAGTGGATAGCCAAGAAGTTACGTGAAGCAGGGCACAGCTATGAAGAAGTTGCTGTCAATTTAATAAGCGCAGCCTCTTGCTGGAAAAAGGTCGGAAATTACAATAGTGCAATTGAGTTACTAGATGGAGTATTGAAGGCACCTGATATCAGCCCTCAATTAAAAAATGAAGGATACCGACTGCGTAAGGAATGGGGTGAGCATTTACATACTTCCTCGCCAATTTATGCGAACAAAAAAACTTCGCCACGTCGGCGGCCCGGAAAGTGGACCGATGAAGAGACTGATAAGCAGCCGAAGACCTCATGGGAGCAACTTACAGTGCGCCCCCTCCCGGAAGCAGCGTTCGACAGCCTGCTAAGTTGGCTTGACCCAGAACGTAACGAGGCTTGGGGCAAGTATAAGGCTATTCACCAACGCCTAATTAAGGCGTTTAGCCGGCGTGGGTATAGCAATGCCGAGGATATGGCAGATGAGACGATTAACCGGGCGGCTATGAAGGCACGAGAGATCAATCCGACTTTTATCGGCGACCCAGAGCTATATTGTTTTGGCATAGCTAAGAAGCTGATGTGGGACCTCGACAGACAGCAAAAGCTGTGGGTTCCACTAGAAGAGTTGAGCGACGAGTTCGTCGGCAAGATTAATCTAGCTTTAAGCTGCCAGGAAGAAGAGTTCGATCAAAGGCATGAGTGTTTATCGCATTGCATGCAGCGACTCGAACAAGATGAACGTGATTTGCTACTGGCCTACTATCAGAAAGAGAAACAAGCCAGGATTGCTCATAGAAAAGAATTGGCCCAACAGGAGGGAATTACACTTAATGCTTTGAGGATTAGGATTCATCGTCTTCGTGCCTACCTGAAGGAATGCGTTAGACAATGCCTTGAAGAGTCTGTTAGCGATGAAATGGAGTAAGCTCCATTCCGTCTTTGATAAAGAATTTAATCGTTAGGAGAATTGCACACATACTGATTCTCGAGACTCAAGAGCGTAAGCCCACCAGAGTGGAGGTACGTTCCAAAGGGCATTTTGACAATACAACTTTCTGTTAGAAACTTGTGCGTAAGGACTCGCATATGGCGAACCGGTTTGAGCTTGCTCATCAGGCATGGCCAATCCTTACAAAGGCTGCCGCCAAGCATCGAATTCTCACATATCTGGATCTCGCAACTGCACTCGGATATCGAGGCGCAAGGGTAGCCAAGTTCCCACTTTGGTCAATTCAAGACTTTTGTCTCGAGAAAAACTTGCCTCCGTTGACCAGTATCGTAGTTAACAAGCGAAGTGGTGTCCCTGGGCCCGGATTTGTCGCGTGGGAAGGGGATGTCGGGGATGCGCACGCTAGAGTCTTTGGGCATGACTGGTCAACGATCCCGATACCATTCTCTTCACGTTCGCGGTTAACGACGCGTAGCATTACACGTGCACGTAGTGGCACGAAGGAACCCTTATCATATGAAGTGGCAGATTCTGAAACGGTTGTAAATGGGCGCGGGCCATACCAATCACTGTTCAGGAATCAGCTAATGGGCTCATATTCCCGGCAGTGTGCGTTATGTGATACCCAGCACCCAGCGATGCTCGTAGCAGCACACATCGTTCCATGGTCACTCGATTCAAAGAATCGTCTTAACCCTCGTAACGGCATCCTTTTATGTAAAACCCATGACGCTGCATATGAGGCGGGCATCCTGCGCATTTTGCCAAATTGCTCCGTAGAGTTAGTGGTTACAGAAACGGACAAGCTTGGGGTACACCTCGCCGACTTTCTACATAAGCACACGGCAGGCAAACTGCGTACACCCCATAATAAGGCCCACACGCCGAGCCCAGACTTTTTGAAATGGCGTTTAAGTAAGAATAAGGCCGAACAAGTAACTTGATCACTCGCACCTTTTAGGACGATCATAACGATCATATCGAACAACTTCATCCGAAAGGGGACTTTCCTTGTGCCTCTCGAACGGCTGCGAAGAGTGCTTCGTACATCAATGGAGATTTCAGTCGAAACCTCACAGAATATTGCTAATGAAGTTATTGCAGCAGCGGGCAGACGACAACCGCCCCTCCCACCAAGTCAAGCGCCTAAAGTGCCGCAACCATTCAATCAGTTTCCTCCCCAACAAAGTGTTCAAATTCGCGCTATAGATCTTCTTCGAAAGATCGGTGAGCTAACAACTCCGAGCACAGTCAACCTCGCGAGCCTAAGTGCGAGCTGGGCAACTCGCCGATACTTTTGGGCTATTGATGATCCAACAAATCAGCGCCGCGGACAGCATTTCCGTTTAAGCCAGGATGCTCGTGGAATTGAAAGACACCAAAAGACCTTACTCTCCGACGAGTTTGGTATGGGTTTCGCGGGGTTGCTGGTAGAAAGATTGTTAAGCACCAATCGCTTTATTGATATGGATTTTGCGTTGGCAGACCCTCAGCAGTATTTTGATGTTCAACATGTAGGTCCTCGTCGCCCTGATTTTCTGCTTTGGGGAACCAATACCCCTGTTTATGTAGTCGAATGTAAAGGCAGCCAAACAAATTGGAACTGCGTGGTCAGCCAGCTGCGAAGGGGAATGGAGCAACTGCCTTCAATAAATATTCCTGGTTACACTTCCGTAGCACTGGTTGTGGCCACCTATCTTGATCGCTCTCGTACCCGAGTTATATTCCTCGACCCACCTAATGAGGAAGATGATGAACCACTCACTGATAAGCGCGAGTGGCTATCCGAATCTACCCCAGAAAAGATTGGACCTAGAGAATGGCAGGTGAAGGATCCCAAGGCATTCTTCGAGAAGATGAACATCGGAACAAACCTGACCTTGCTCCGATGGGCTGCTCAACACTCTACAGCACGCGAATTTGAATCCCGCCTAGATATCCTACCTAACCCTGTTCAATATCCGAATGCGGAACTAGAAACGGAGGAAACTCAGTTCGGTGACTTTCTGGGAGTGTCAATACCGCTCGCGCCGGAAATCGGTATCAATGGACCAAGCCTTTTTCGGGGCTTGCGCAGGGAAGCGTTGATACAATTACAGCATGGCGAGCTAGAGGAAGCTATGACACCTGAGATTAGCGTAACGCAGCCAGACGATCCTCGGATGAGTATTGGCAGTTCTGGCACATGTCTAATCCTACGGGATTTAGATATATAGAAACCTCTTTGATAAGACAACCATCACTCTAGCAGTACTCTAGCAGTGATAATTTTTTCGCGGCGTGCATCCAGCGGCGCGGATATTCTTGTCTTTGTAAATACAAAGTATATCCTTAATTGAACGTGAATAACGCGGCGCGACAGCACAAGTGATGTGGAGTGCATGGAATTTCAGAAAATTCCATGCACGTAACCACTTTCACATAGGGAGTTTACTATATAGTAAATATATAACGTCAAGATTGATTGTCCCATTAGGAGGTGACTCCTGATGGGACGCTCGCATCGCCGGAAACCTACTCTTTTAGCAGCTAAACTTTATGCTATTCGGACGGGACTCGATCTAACGCAAGAGCAGATGATCGACCGCCTGAATTGTCCTGAAATGTCGCTTTATCCAGCTAGTATCTCGCTCTACGAGCAGGGTAAGCGCGAGCCTCCATTACTTGTGCTTTTAGCGTATGCGCGGATCGGGGGAGCAACGATGGAAATGTTAGTTGATGATGAGGTAAGTCTGCCGGAACCGCTGCCATCATTATCAGGGTATGTATGGATTATGAGGCGCGAGCGAATTAGGAAGCATCACTGAGATATAGAAGACATTAGTTATAGGCACAGTCGCCTTTTTGGATTTCTTCCCGCTCCCCCACGAGCAAGGAGCATTTCTTCCTGTTTTAGCCATAACTTTTCCTTGTGAGGTAAGATGATAAGGAGAGCAACGCAAATCATGGGACTATTGAGAGTTTCTCAACTTACGTTTTAACTCAGGTGATACGCTGGTAACTTCAATACCACCAGGACTGCCATTCCGTTTAAGGATGATTAGATAATTTGCAAAGCTAAACGCCCGTTTGAATATATATTCAAACGGGCGTTTAAGCTTGTTATCTTGGTTCAGAACTTTATTGGCTAGTCCAGAACTTTATTGGCTAGTTCAGGACTTTATTGGCACGACACAAATACCCCTGTCATCAGTTACCGCCGCTGGAGAGTTTGCCGACGAGGGTGAAGAGGGGCATGTACATGGCGATGACGATGCCGCCGATGGTGACGCCGAGGAAGCCGATCATGGCCGGTTCGATGAGCGTCAGCATGTTGGCGATGGCCGTGTCTACTTCCTGTTCGTAGAAGTCGGCGATCTTGCCGAGCATCGAGTCGAGCGCGCCGGTCTGTTCGCCGATGCCGACCATCTGCGCCACCATGTTGGGGAACACGTCGGAAGCCTTCAAGGGTTCGACGAAGCTCTCGCCGCGTTCGACGCCGGTGCGGATGCTGCGTATGGCCTCTTCGATGACGACGTTGCCCGCCGTGCGCGCTGTGATGTCTAAGGATTGCAGGATGGGGACGCCCGAAGAGAGCAGCGTGGAGAGCGTGCGCGAGAAACGCGCGATGGCGATCTTGCGCAGCACAGGGCCGATGATAGGCGCTTTCAAAAGCAGCTTGTCGATGTTGCGGCGTCCGTCAATCGTCTTGCGGTAGGCGCGTATGGCGAGGACGGCGGCGATGATACCGGCAAGAATGCAGAGGCCGCCCCAACCGGCGACGAAATCGCTGAAGGCGACGACGATGCGCGTCGGGAGCGGGAGTTTTTCGCCGGGGCCGAGAAGGCCGAGGAAGATCGTCTGAAACTGCGGGATGACGAAGATGAGAATGGCGGCGACGACGAGAATGGCGATGAGGATCACGGCCGTCGGGTAGATCATGGCCGAGATCACGTCGCGGCGCAGTTTGACGATCTTTTCGATGAAGGTTGACAGGCGTTGCAGGATGATGTCGAGAATACCGCCCGTCTCGCCCGCCTCGATCATGTTGACGAAGAGTTGATCGAAAACTTTCGGATGCCGCGACATGGCGACGGCTAAAGTCGATCCCTCCTCCACGTCCTGCCGGGTTTGCGTCAAGACCTGTTGGAAAAATTTGTTCTCCTGCTGGCTCGCGAGGATGTCGAGGCACTGCACGAGCGGCAGCCCCGCGTCGATCATGACGGAGAACTGGCGCGTGAAGATCGACAACTCTTTGGCCTTCACTTTGCCCCGCCCGCTGATCTTCGGCACGGCGATCTCGCGCCCCTTCTCCTTGACGGAGGTGAGCATGATCTGTTCGCGACGCAGCAGTTGCTTCAACATGTCGCGGCTGTCGGCGACGCGCTCGCCGACCATCACTTCGCCGAGTCGGTTGCGGCCTTTGAAGACGTAAGTAGGCATGGATAACTCCTAGAGTTTAGAGGTCAGAGGTTAGAGGTTAGTCGAGGACAGGTTTTGCTTTTACTGATCTCTAACCTCTGACCTCTGACCTCTTTCGTTTACCGTGTGGGGCGTGTGCCGATGGGTCGTGCCTGGGCGTAGGGGCTCGGGTGCGTGCCGGGACGCATGCCGCCCGGTTGGCCGTTCGCGCCGTTTCCGTTGCCGGTGTTGACGCCTGCGCCGTGTTCGATCAGTTCGCGCAGTTCGTCCGTGTTCGAGGAACGCTGCATGGCGAGTTCGAGCGTGATCTGGCGTTTGTGATAGAGCGTGGCGAGCGCCTGATTGAAAGTCTGCATGCCGTATTTTTCCTGACCCGTCTGCATCATCGAGTAAATCTGGTGCACTTTGTCTTCGCGGATCAGGTTGCGTATGGCGGCATTCGGCACGAGGATTTCGAGGGCGGCGACGCGTCCCTGTCCGCCCGCCTTCGGCAAGAGCGCCTGACACATGATGCCTTCGAGGACGAGCGAAAGCTGTGCTCTGATCTGCGCCTGCTGGTTCGAGGGAAACACGTCAATGATGCGGTTGATGGTCGAGGCGGCGGAGTTCGTATGCAGGGTGGCGAACGTTAAGTGACCGGTCTCTGCGATGCGCAGGGCGGATTCGATAGTTTCGAGGTCGCGCATTTCGCCGACGAGCACCACGTCCGGGTCTTGGCGCAAGGCCGTGCGCAGGGCGTCTGCGAAGCCTTTGGTGTCCGAGCCGACTTCGCGCTGGTTGACGACGCACGACTTGTGGTTGTGCAGAAACTCGATCGGGTCTTCAATCGTCATGATGTGCTCGTGGCGTTCGCGGTTGATCTTGTCAATCATCGCGGCGAGCGTGGTGGACTTGCCGGAGCCGGTCGGGCCGGTGACGAGAATCAGACCGCGCGGCTTGTCGCAGAGTTTGGTGACGACCGGCGGGAGGCCGAGGTTCTCAAACGATCTGATCTCGTAAGGAATGGCGCGAAAGACGCAGCCGACCGCGCCACGCTGGTTGAAGAGGTTGGCGCGGAAGCGCGAAAGACCGCGCACGCCGAAAGAGAAGTCGAGTTCGAGCGCCTCTTCGAAGCGGTGCTTCTGCGCGTCAGTAAGCACGCTGTAGGCGAGTTGCTTGGTGTCGGCGGAGGTGAGCGTCTTGAAGCCGTCGAGCGGACGGAGTTCGCCGTCGACGCGCACCTGCGGTGCAGTGTTGGTGGTCAAGTGCAAATCCGATCCGCCCATCTCGATCAGCTTCTTGAGCAGATCGGAGAGCGAGAGTTGATCCGCCAGTGACGATTCGTTGGCTGCCATGTTTCTTGGTGGACTCCGTTAAGGGAAGATGACCCGCGCTTTCGAGCGGGCGCGCGCCCGGGCAACAGGCGCGCTGGGGCTGGAAGGGCAGGTTCTTTGAACCGGCCGAAGTTTCGAACGCTCGCCTGCGGTTAACGTTGAGCGGTCGTGGAACCCGCGCGGCGCGAGCCGAGGGCGACGATGGCCTTTTCGGATTCGGCGGCGAGCGTGTCTGCGAATTCGGCGGGCGCGTTGGTCGCGAGGCTGTAAACCTGCCCGTCGGATTCGGTGAAGTAGAACGTCCAAGCGCGGCGTTCGCCGTTCGCAGCGACCGACTGCGCGGTGACGACGAAGACGCGCTGTTCGCCGAACTGGCGTTGCACGTCGTTTGTCACCCATCCGCCTTCGGCCACCATGCGGTTGATGACCGTGCGGCGCAAGACGGTCAGGGGCACGCCGCCGAAAGTCTTGCTGCGGGCGTCTGATGTGGAAGCCTCGGTCGTTTGCAGATTGACGCGCGACCAGACGGCAGAGGAGCGCACGCGGCCGTCTGCGGCGCGCACGTTGAAACGCATCTCACCGGAGCGAGACGAAGCGCCCGCGCTGCTCCAACCGCTCGGCAGAGGCGAGGCGGCCGATCGCGGCAACTGCTGCAAAGCGTCCTTCGACGCGGGTACGACTGCCGGGAGAGGTTTGACGGGCGTGATGCTTGAGAGCGCAGACGTGCTCGGCAGCGAGACGCCGGGCAGCACGAAGCTGGCCGTGTCGGTCAGCCCGGCGTGATTAGCGGCGGGCGGAAGCAGCGAGACCGGTTTCTTCGCGGCGGTCGCAGCTAACACGGCGGCGCGCCGGCGGCGTCGTTCGGCAGCGATGGCGCGTTGGCGGCGCAAGCGCGCGCGATAGCGTCGCCACCAGGCGCGCGAGTGGCGGCGCGCGTAGCGTCCTTTAGCACGGCGCGAAGCGGAGGGGCGCGTCGCCCAGTGTGCCAAGGAATCGGAGAGCGGCAAGGTCGAGGCTACCGTGCACATGATGAGTATCGTCAAAACTAAGGCGCGCAAAAACATTATGAACCTCTCTTTAGGCGACCGTCTCACGCACTACTTCTTCGATAGTGGTCACGCCGTTTTTGATCTTCACTAAACCTGACATGCGCAGAGTGAGCATGCCGTTCTCAATCGCACGCTTGCGCAGTTCCAACGCAGACGCGCCGATCAAGATCAACTCGCGGATGTCGTCCGTGATCTCCATCACTTCGTAGAGACCGACGCGGCCTTTGTATCCGGTGTTGTTGCACTTCGTGCAGCCCTTGCCCTTGTAAATCTTCACCTCGCGCGCTTCTTCGGCCGTGAAGCCGACTTCGACCAGAGCTTCGGCGGGCGTCGGATTCAACTCTTTACATTCGGTGCAGATGCGGCGTATGAGTCGCTGCGCCTGAATCAAGTTGACGGAGGTGGCGACGAGGAAAGGCTCGATGCCCATGTTCATCAGGCGGGAGATGGTGGAGGGAGCGTCGTTGGTGTGGAGTGTGGAGAGAACGAGGTGGCCTGTGAGCGCGGCCTTGATGGCGATCTCGGCGGTCTCGAAGTCGCGGATTTCGCCGACGAGGACGATGTTCGGGTCTTGACGTAGGAAAGAGCGAAGCGCTGCGGCGAAGTTCAAACCGATCTGCTCCTTCATCTGCACCTGATTGATGCCGACGAGGTTGAACTCGACCGGGTCTTCCGCCGTCATGATGTTCGTCTCGGTCGTGTTCAGAGATTGCAGTGCGGAGTAGAGCGTGTTGGTTTTGCCCGAACCCGTGGGTCCTGTGACGAGCACCATGCCGTAGGGGCGTTCGATGTTGCGCTTGAACTTGACGAGCGATTCCGGCTCGAAGCCGAGCTTCGTCATGTCGAGCATGAGCTTCTCTTTGTCCAGGAGACGCATCACGACTTTTTCGCCAAAGAGCGTCGGCAAAGTCGAGACACGGAAGTCCAACTCGCGCGAACGACCGTCGGCGCGCAGTTTGATCTTGATGCGGCCGTCCTGCGGCAGACGCTTCTCGGAGATGTCGAGCTTCGACATGATCTTGATGCGCGAGATGAGCGCGTCGCGCAGTCGAAGCGGCGGATGCATCACGTCGTAGAGCACGCCGTCGATGCGGAAGCGGATGCGCATCTCTTTCTCGTAAGGCTCGATGTGGATGTCGGAGGCTCCGCGTTGCAAGGCATCGACGAGCAGCACGTTGACGAGTCTGACGACGGGCGCGTCCTCGCTCATGCGCGCCAGGCTGGACACGTCAATCTCGTCGTCTTCGTCGATAACCTCTACGTCGTCCGAGGCTTCCTGATCAAAATCCAACTGTGCGAGCGAGACGGTATCGGCCGCCATCGAGAAGCCGCCGCCGTTGCCGTTTCCGTGACCGTTGCCGTTCGCCCCGGCCAGCGTGGCCTCGACCATGCTCGCCAGTTCGATCTCGCGCGACGCGCCGTAATATTGCTCGATGGCCTCCTGCACGCCCGCTTCCGAAACGACGACCGGCTCGATATTGAGGCCGGTCATAAACTTGATGTCGTCCATCGCGAAGACGTTCGTGGGATCAACCATTGCCAGGGTCAGCGTCGCCCCGACGCGCGACAGCGGCAGCACCGAATACTTGTCGGCCACTTCGCGCGGAATCAGGCGGATGACGGAAGGCTCAACGTCAAACAGGTCTAGATTGACGCTCGGCACGCCGTACTGGCGCGACAAAACGGCCGTCACCATGTCGTCTGAAACCAGACCGAGTTTGACGAGATTGAAGCCGAGCCGCCCGCCGTGTTCGCGCTGGTAGTCGAGCGCTTCGCGCAGTTGCTGTGGCGTCAGGATATTTTCGCGGACGAGTATTTCGCCTAGTTTAGCTGACATTGCTTGACGGTTTCCACCGGGTCAGGACGCGGCTAGAGAAGAACTTCAGGTTGGGGCAGGGACTCTGACGGATTTTCGAGAACAAGGGAGATGCACGCGTTGCGCATGCGTTTTGTCTTAAGGCAACGATGTTTGTCATCGTTGGCAAAACCATGTTAACGGACACGATGTGCGGCTGTCAAGATGAATATGCGGCGACGTGTTGTGAAGGGATGGAAGATGGGAAAATTGTTGTCTGACAGCAATTTCCGGGAACGCAGGGAGAGCTGGCCGGGGCACGTCAATCTGAACAGGATGGAGAATGTTGAAGGGACAGCGTGTTAAACAGAAGAAGGCGACGCCCGGTTTTGAGCGTCGCCTTCATGTGTGAAACGAGTTTAGCCGACTCGGCAGTTGCTCGATTTAGCTCTTGCGTCGTTTGGTCGTCGTGCCCGACTTGTCGGCCGGTTTGGGTTTGAGCGCTTCGTTGAGTCCGGCCACGGCCTCTTCGGCCATCTGCTTGCGCGGGTCGGTCGCGGGCGCTTTGCTGGCAAACTGTTCGAGCATGTCGCGCCCCTCGGCCGTCTTCTGGCCGGTCGGATCGGCGGCAAGCGCGATGCCGAGGCCGTAAATGGCGTCGAGGTTGTTCGGGCTGGTGGCGAGAATCGCCTTGTAGGCGGCGATGGATTCGTCTATGCGCCCGCCCTGGAAGAGTGCGTCGCCGAGCGCGGCTTCGGCCTTGGTCTTCTTCGCGGTGTCGGTTTCGGCAGCGATGTACTCCTGGAACGCCTTGATGCCCGCCTCCGTGTCAACCTGCGCGTTGGTGTGCAGGGCGACGCGGTAAGCCTCTGCGCGCTGGAACAGATAGTCCAACTCAGCTTTCTTGGCCGCGTCGGGCGCCCCCGCGACGCGGTCGGCCTGCGGCGTGCGGTAGGTGGCGATGGCTTTTTCGGCCGTCTCGGTGGAGAGCTTCAAATCGGCGCGCGCCGCATCTTTGCCCGCCTGATCTTTGGCCTTGAGGGCGGTGTTGTACTTGTCGACGGCGCGTGTGCGCAGGACGATGGCTTTGTTCAGATAGACGCCCGCTTCCTGCGGATCGATGGCGATAGCCTGATCGTAGAGCGAGATGGCTTCGTCATACTTCTTGGCGTTGAAGGCATCGTTGGCGGCCTTGAAGACGACGGGCAACTTTTCGTTGCGCTCCATGATCTTCGCATTCTTAGCTTCGACCTCTGCGCGTTTTTTGGCTGCCTCTTCATCCAGCCTTTTCGCCTCTTCGGCGGTCATCTTCGGTGCATCCCCGGATTTGGCCGCGCTAGGCGTCGCACTTCCTTTCGACGCACCCGCGCCTGCGCTCGCGGCACGAACTTCAGCAAGCGTTAGAGCTTTGCCGTCGCCAGGGCTGAGTGTGAAGTTGTTGTTCGGCTGCTGGTTAAGACGGACGTTCGCGATGTAGGTCGAGGTTGCGCCCGGCGCGCTGACGATGACAGTAAACGTCCCGACCGGATCGAGCCCGGCATAGACGTATTCGCCCTTCTTATTCGTTTTCGTTTTTAAGCTCTGTTTAATATCGGTGCGGTGAAACTCCACCAGCGCGTCGGCGACGGGAGTTTCAGTGCCATCGGCCTGTTTGAGCGTCACTTTGCCCGTGGCCGTGGTCGTAAACTGTGCCGCGGCGGCAACGGCTAGGAGCGCGACGACGAGCGCGGCGGCGAAGAAGTGTGTGAATTTCTGAGTACGCATGTTGGGCTTCTCCTGTAAATGATTCTGCGGGAAGTTTAATTTTAAACGGGGGATTCATCAAGTCTTCAGCCGCCACGTAAGATGCGCGCGCGCGGCGTCCGGTTGTCGTTTCCGTCCAGCTAATAACAGATTGCGGGCGTTCAAATCAAGCGTAAAGGATGGGGTCGTCCAGCCCTGCTTCGGCGAAGGCGCGCAGCCGCAGGGCGCACGAATCGCAGCGACCGCACGCTCTCTCTTCAGCTTGATAACAAGACCATGTGAGCGCGAGCGGCGCGCCGAGTTCGAGGCCGCGCCGGATGATCTCGGATTTGCGCAGGTGTATTACGGGCGTTCTGATCTCGACGCGCGTATCGGGGCGCGTGCCCGTGTCGATGGCGCTCTGGAAGGCCGCGTAAAACTCGGGGCGGCAATCGGGATAGCCGGAAGAGTCTTCCGCGACCGCGCCGATGTAGACTGTGCGTGCGCCGATGACTTCCGCCCAACTCGTCGCAATCGAAAGCAGGTGCGCGTTGCGAAAAGGCACGTAGCTCGTCGGGATCGAGCGCGTGTTCAAGTCCGCCTGCGAGACGGGGATTTGCGCGTCCGTCAGAGACGACCCGCCGATCTGCGCCAGATATTCAATCGAGGCGACGAGACGATGCGCCACGCCGTAGTGGTCTGCGAGTTCGTGGAAAGCGCGTCGTTCGCGCGCCTCAGTCCGCTGCCCGTAAGAGACGTGCAGGAAGGCCAACTCTTCGCATTCGGTTGCCGCGATGGCCGCCGTCACGCACGAATCCATCCCGCCCGATACCAGACACACGCCTAACCACGCGCCCTCTTCCGGAAACTCCTCCGGCGCATCTGCCACGTCCGCCAAAGCTCTCTCGTCGTATCCACCCATAATATTAAGGATGAGGGCGGAGTGATGAGGGATGAATAAGAATTGAGTCATTGACCATTGAATCAATTCTTAAATTTCCTGTTCATCCCTCATCACTCCGCCCTCATCCCTTCATTTTAGACTCCGTGCACGTCAGCGCCCCAGATCAGTTTGTGGAGTTGCAGTTGGAGGCGAACTTTGCTGAGGCCGCTTGCGGCGACGAGCGAGGCCAGCAACTGCAAGTCGATTTGTCCCCAGACAGGGGAGACGAGGATGGCGTGTGCGCGTCGTTCGAGATCGTAGCGTGCGATCACGTCGAGCGCGTAGTCCCAGTCGGCCGGGTCTGCGATGACGAATTTGATCTCGTCGCACGCGGGGCGCAAGCGTTCGAGGTTCGGCCAGTGGTTGCGTTCGGCTTCGCCTGAGGCCGGGCACTTCACGTCGAGGATGAGTTTGGCGCGCGGGTCGACCGCTTCGGTCGAGACGTAGCCGCCCGTTTCCACGAGCACCTCAAAGCCTTCATCACAGAGACGCGAAATGAGCGTGAAGGCTTCGCGCTGCGCGAGCGGTTCGCCGCCCGTCACTTCGACGAGTTGGCAGTTCATGGCGCGCACCTCGGCCATCACGTCTTCGAGCGTGCGGCGTTCGCCGCCCGTGAACGTGTATTCGCTGTCGCACCAGACGCAGCGCATGGGGCAGCCCGTCAGGCGCACGAAGGCGCACGGCCGCCCGGCGTGCGTCGATTCGCCTTGAATGGAACGGAAAATTTCCGTGATGCGCAGCACGATAATTAAGGGATGAGGGATGAAGGATGAGGGATGAACAGATCGGTGTTCATCCGCTCACGGCTCGCTTTGTTCCTCGCTCCTACGTCAGACTCTAGCCGACCAATACGAAAGGTGTCAAAATAGCTGTCGGGCAGCTTTCTTTAGTACAAACTATTGCTCTCTAGCCGGAACGAAGCAATTTCCGAAGAGCGACATTTTCATCCCTCATCCCTCATCCCTCATCCCTGTGTTAGCATACGCGCTCGGCAGGCTGAGCATCAAATTCGACGATGAGCCGAAAGGCGACGGCAAATACGGAGCGACTTTTGCGCGAGGGCACGGCGCGCCTGTTGGGGCGTGCGCTTGACGCGCGTGCGCTCGACGCGGGCGCGCTCCTGTCGCGTGTGGGCGGCGTGCTGGAGAAGTACCTGCTGCGCCACCGGCCGGATGCATCTGAGACGGAGATCGCGGAATTTCTCGACAGTTTGCGCGCAGACGATCTGTGTCTGGTGGTGGCGTGCGAGCGCGGCGACGAGCGGGCGTGGTCTGATTTGATGGAAGGATTTCGCGCCACAGTCTTGTCGGCGGCGCGCGGCGCTTCGCCGAACGAGGACGCGGCCGAAGAGTTGGCGCAGTCTGTCTGGGCTGACCTGTACGGCCTGCGCGCGCGTGCGGACGGAAGCGCATCGGGCAAGCTGGCTTATTATTCGGGGTGCGGTTCGCTCGGCGGTTGGCTGCGCGCAGTCGTCGGGCAGTTGGCCGTTGACCGGCATCGCAAGTCGGCGCGGCTCGTGCAGACGGAAGAGGCAACGGACTTCGACCGTCTCGCGCAGGAGCCGCACGAGGAGACGGACAACTTCACCGTCTCGGCCGCGCCCGACCCGGAACGCGCTCTCGCCGGGCGCGAAGTGGCCGACGCGCTCGAACGCGCGCTCGCACGTGCGCTCGCCGGACTCGACGCGGAAGACCGTCTGCTGATCAAACTCTACTACTTCGACGACCTGCGTTTGCGCGAAGCGGGCGCGGTGCTCGGCGTACACGAGGCGACGGCGAGTCGCCGCCTGACGCGCCTGCACGCGGAGGTACGCAAGCGCGTCGAAGCGTCTCTCGTCACAGAGCAGGGCTGGACAAAACAGGAGGCGACGCGCACGCTGGCCGAAGCCGCCACGCATCTCGACGCAGACCTCAGCCGCATGCTCGCCGGAGCGGACGCATCCGCCACGACGAGCGAGCGCCGCGAGGAACTTTACGAATGAAGCGTGCAAGGGTGCGGCGCGCGTCCGATGAAATGACCGAGACGCGCGCGTCGAACGCTGCGCGCGACCGGCACGACGGACGCAAGATTGAGGGGCGCGGCGCGTTCTATAAATGGCCGAAAGTTAGTTAGAGTTTGCATGGAAGTTTAATGAAAGCAGAGTTCGACAAAGAGATAGATTCGCTGTTGCGAGAGGGCGCGCGACGCGCTCGTGCTGCATCGGGCGACCGCCGCGCGGAGCCTTTTGCCGGCGCGCATCTCGACGCAGACGAGCAGAGCGCCTTCGCGGAGAACGCTCTGCCCGCCGCGGCGCGAGTCGCTTACGCGTCGCATCTGGCCGATTGCGACGACTGCCGCCGCAGCGTCACGCAACTCATGCTCGCAGCAGGCACGGCGGCGCAGTTGAATGCGCGCGAAAATGTCGCGGTCGTGCATACAGAAGCATCCACGCGCATCACCTGGCGCGAACGCCTCGCCGCGTTGTTCGCTCCGCGCGCCTTGCGTTACGCCGTGCCCGCGCTCGCCCTGCTGCTCGTCAGCGCCGTCACCTACATCGTCTTGACGCGCAAGTCGGAGCAAGAAACTTCCATCGCGCGACGGAACACGACGGAAGCGCAGACGGCGCGCTCGACTGCGACGCAGACGGAAGCGCATCACGCGTCGCAGAACGACAACCTCGCGCCGTCGCCCACGCCCGGCGAGAGCGGAACGCTTGCGTCTAATTCGAATGCGAGTGCGCCGAACCCGAACGACTCTCAGTCGAGAGAAGAGATCGCCGCGAACACCGCGCGCTCGGGAACGTCTCAGCCGGTGGTAGTCGCACCGCTCAATGATTCCGCCGCAGACGCGCCCCCTCCGCCCGTGCCCTCTGCGGGTAGCGGTGCGGTGGCGGCCGCGCCCGCCATGCCGGAGATGGCTCTGCCCCAGCCCACGCCTGCGCCTATCACCGTGGACGGCGGGGCTGTGTCCGAGCAGGAGGCGAAGAACAAAACCGGCGACTCTTCCGCCGCGATGCGAAAGCTCGAACAGAGAAACAGCGATGTTGAGAATCGCCAGTACGAGAACCGGCAGCAGCGCGAGCGCATCAGCGGGCCGCGCCGCAACAACGAACAGGTGTTGAACCGTCGCGCGCCCGAGGCGAACAACGCGAGCGACCGCAACGACAGAAGAAGCGGAGAACTAGCGGCCTCGACCGCCGCATCGCCACGTGCTGCCGCAGATCGCGTACAAACGCGAGAAGCCGAACGCGACAAGGACGAGAAACGCGCGAAGGAAGACTCCGAACCCGCGGGCGGTGCGCGCGCCGCGAAGTCTGTCGCCGAGACGCGCAGCGTTGCCGGGAGAAGATTCCGCCGCCAGGGCGACGCGTGGGTTGACACGGCCTATGCGGCCGGACAGTCATACACGGTCGTCCGCCGCAACTCCGAACAGTTTCGCGCGCTCACGGCCGACGAACCGCAACTGCGCCGTATCGCCGACGCCCTCGGCGGCGACATCACCGTCGTCTGGAAAGGCCGCGCCTACCGCATCAAATAGCAGTGAATGGTAAATAGTAAATGGTGAATGGATGAAACTGAGTTCGATCCATTCACCATTTACTATTTACCATTCACCATTTACTATCCTCCCGCCTTTCACAGTCGCCCGTTGGAGGTCTGAAAAATGATCTTCCGCAGTCCCTATCCAGACATCGAGCTTCCTGATGTGTCTCTGACTCCGTTCGTGCTGGCGCGTGCGCGCGAGCGCGGCGACAAGCCCGCTTTGATCGATGCTGTGACGGGAGGTGTGATCACTTACAGGCAACTTGACGAAGCAGTGCGCGCGGTTGCCGCGCGACTGGCCGCGCGCGGCTTCCGTAAAGGCGACGTGTTCGCCATCTATAGTCCGAACACGCCCGAATACGCCATCGCCTTCCACGGCGTCTCGCTCGCCGGGGGCACGCTCACGACGCTCAACCCGCTCTACACCACCGAAGAGGTCGCGCATCAACTCGAAGACGCGCGCGCGAAATACCTGCTCACCACTCCGGCCTTAATTGACAAGGCGCGCGAGGCCGCCGCCGGGGCACACGTCGAAGAGATTTTCGTCTTCGGCGAGTGCGAGGACGCGACGCCCTTCGCCTCGCTCTACGCTAACGAAGAGGGCAGCGGGGAGGGAAGCGAGCCGACGGCGGGCGCGAGTTTGAAAGCGCCGCCGGTTGAAATCGATCCGCGCGAAGACGTGGTGGCGCTGCCGTATTCGAGCGGGACGACGGGACTGCCGAAGGGCGTCATGCTGACGCATCGCAACTTGATCGCGAACACGATGCAGGTGCAGGCGTGCGAGTTGGTCGAAGAGTCGGACACGCTCGTCTGCGTGCTGCCGCTGTTTCACATCTACGGCATGGTCGTCATCATGAACGTCGGCCTCTACGAAGGCGCAACCATCGTCTTCATGCCGCGCTTCGACCTCGAAACTTTTCTACGCGTCTTGCAGGATTACGGCGTCACGCTCGCGCACGTCGTCCCGCCGATCATGCTCGCGCTCGCGCAGCACCCATCCGTAGACAACTACGATCTGTCGAAACTGAAGACGCTCTTTTCCGGTGCAGCCCCCTTGAGCGAACAACTCGCACGCGCGTGCTACGAACGACTCGGTTGCTACATACGTCAGGGTTACGGCATGACGGAAACCAGCCCCGCCATACACCTGACGCCGAAGGCGTTCGATTGGTCGAAGTGCGGTTCGGTCGGTCAGTGTGTGCCGAACACGGAATGCAAGATCGTGGACGTGGAGACGGGCGAGGTTTTAGGGTGCGGGCAGGAAGGCGAAATTTGCATGCGCGGGCCGCAGATGATGAAGGGCTACCTGAATCGCCCCGAAGCCACGGCCGCGACGATTGACTCGGACGGTTGGCTGCACACGGGCGACATCGGCTACTGCGACGGGAGCGGCCATTTCTTCATCGTGGATCGCTTGAAGGAGTTGATCAAATACAAGGGCATGCAGGTCGCCCCGGCCGAACTGGAAGCGTTGCTTCTGTCGCACCCCTCGGTGGCGGACGTGGCGGTCGTGCCCGTCGCGGATGAAGAAGCGGGAGAGTTGCCGAAAGCGTTCGTCGTCCGCAAGTCGGGCGCGGGCGGAGCAACGGCAGAAGAGTTGATGTGTTACGTCGCCGAGCGCGTCGCACCTTACAAGAAGATTCGGCGTTTGGAATTCATCGAACAGATTCCGAAATCCGCTTCCGGCAAAATCCTGCGCCGCCTGCTCGTCGAACGCGAACGCGCGAAGTAACCACGCCGCACCGACGCAAAAGGAAGCCGCAAAGTTTTTTAACTGACTGGAACACACATCAACGCACCGGGGACAAACTATCTCATGCCGAACAACTCGAACCTCGCGCGCCGCGCGTGCGCCTCAATCGCCGTCGTCGCCTTTCTGCTCAGCACAAACTTCATGCCCGCGCACGCGCAGCGCACGACGAGGGGCGGCGCGGCGAGTCGTCGCCCGAACGCTTCCAACGCACGGTCAGCCTTCGCTTCAACACGGCGCGACCCGGAAGTGGCTCGTATGCTCACGGAGATCGATCCGCGCAACATCGAACGCATCGTCCGCAAACTCGTCTCCTTCGGCACGCGCAACACGCTCTCCGCGCAGAACAACCCTGCGCGCGGCATCGGCGCGGCGCGCGATTGGCTCAAGAGCGAGTTTGAACAGATCGCACGCGGCGCGGGCGGACGCCTCACCGTTGAGTTGCAGTCTTACACGCAGGAGGCGATGCCGCCCCCGCGCGGGCGCATCCCGCAACCGACCGTCATCACGAACGTCGTGGCGACGCTGCGCGGCTCGCAGCCTGCTTCCGCCGCACGCATGTACGTTGTCAGCGGTCATTACGATTCGATGTGCACCAGCCCCACGGACGCCGAGTGCGACGCGCCGGGAGCAAACGACGACGCTTCGGGCGTGGCCGCCGTCCTGGAGATGGCGCGCGTCATGTCGCGGCGCGAGTTCGACGCGACCATCGTGTTCATGGCCGTCGCGGGCGAAGAACAGGGCTTGCTCGGCGCGACACACTACGCCGAACAGGCCAAACAGAAGAAACTCGACATCGAAGCGATGTTCACGAATGACATCGTGGGCAACACCCTTGGCGGAAACGGCGTGCGCGACCGCAACTCCGTGCGCGTCTTCTCCGAAGGCGTGCCGTCGAACGAGACGCCGGAAGAGGCAAACGTGCGGCGCGGCACGGGCGGCGAGAACGATTCGGCCTCGCGTCAACTCGCGCGCTTCATCAAAGAGACTGCCAGCCTCTATCTGCCCACCTTCGACGTGCGGCTCGTCTACCGACGCGACCGGTATCTTCGCGGTGGCGATCACATTCCGTTCCTCGAACGCGGTTTCGCGGCCGTGCGTTTCACCGAGACGAACGAGGAATACAAGCACCAGCACCAGAACGTCCGCACCGAAGGGGGCACGGTCTACGGCGACTTGCCGGAGTTCGTCGATTACGGCTACATCGCGCAGGTGGCGCGCACGAACGCCGCCGCGCTCGCCACGCTCGCACGCGCCCCGGCGCGCCCGAAAGGCGTCGGCCTGCTCACGCGTCGTCTGACGAACGACACAGACCTCGAATGGAAGGCCAACACGGAAGACGATCTGGCGGGCTACGAAGTCGTCTGGCGCGAAACGTCCTCGCCCGTCTGGACGAACTCGCGTGCCGTCAGCAACGTCACGAACTACACGGTCGAAGGGATGTCGAAAGACAACTACTTCTTCGGCGTCCGCGCCGTGGACAGGCAGGGCAATCGCAGCCCGGTCAGCACGCCCCGCCCCGTGCGTTGAAAACGCGCAGGATAAACTGAAACAAACAAAATGCTCTCCCGCAGTTGATCCCGATCTTTGATTTTTCTCGCGTATACAAATAAGGACGGGCACGCGTGTGTCGGTTCGGAAACATGTGAGCGTGGAGAAAGAGCGATGAAAGCGACAGACTCGGAGCAGAGGCCAAGCTCTTTCTTGCGAACAACGCCCGCAGCACAAAATTCACCCCTCGCTTATGCCTCGCAGCAAATGGTGTCGATGAACTTTCTCAACGTCGGGCAATCGATCAAACATTACCGCATCGTCGAGAAACTCGGACAGGGCGGGATGGGAGAAGTTTATCGCGCCGAGGACATCAAACTCGGCCGCCACGTCGCCATCAAGCTGTTGCCCGGAGACGCCAGGCGCGACACGATTGCGCGGCTGCGTCTTGCGCGCGAGGCGCGTTCGGCCTCCGCGCTCAATCATCCCAACATCGTTACCATTCATTCGGTTGACGACCACGACGGCTTCGACTTCATCGTGATGGAGTATGTCGAGGGCGAGACCTTGCGTGCTATGGCCGCGCGCGGTCCTCTGCCGCTCTCGCTCCTGCTCGACGTAGGGGCGCAGGTGGCCGACGCGCTCGCCGCCGCGCATGCCATCGGCATCATTCACCGCGACATCAAGTCGGAGAATATCCTGCTCACCCCGCGCGGTCAGGTGAAGGTGCTGGATTTCGGTCTGGCGAAGCTCGTGGATGCGTCCGCCGGTTACGACCGGGAAACGCTCGTCTCTACCACCGCGCCGACGCGCATTGATCTGACGGGCGCAGGCATTGTCATCGGGACGATCTTTTACATGTCGCCTGAACAGACGCGCGGCGAGGCGCTCGATGCCCGCTCGGATATTTTTTCGTTCGGCTGCGTGCTCTACGAGATGGCGACGGGGCATCTGCCTTTTCGCGGCGCGAGCGTTCTCACCGTCGCGCATGAGATCGCCACCACGCATCCGACGCCGCCGAGCAAGCTCAGGCCGGAACTGCCTTTCGAGTTCGATCTGATCATCGAACGCGCGCTGGCGAAGGACAGAGAGCAGCGTTACGCTTCGGCCGCGGAACTGGCCGTCGCTTTAAACTCGCTGCGGGGCAGAACTGTAGAGCACGTTTCAGTTCCGTCGCAGGTGAGCGAAGGTTCGAGAACGAACGGCGAGCCTGAATCGTTCGTCGGGCGCGAAAGCGAACTCGGCAAACTCGACGACGCTTTGCGCCAAACCATCGGTGGCTCAGGCCGCGTCGTCTTCGTGACGGGCGAACCCGGCATCGGCAAGACTTCGCTCGTTGACGAATTCATCCGCCGCTCGCGCAGGAAATATTCCGGGCTTCTCTTTTCGCGTGGGCGCTGCGTCGAGCAGTACGGGACGGGCGAGGCTTATCTCCCGTTTCTCGATGCCATCGGCGCGTTGCTCAACACCCCGCACCGCGAACGCGTGGCCGCCGTGCTGCGTACCTATGCGCCGACGTGGTGTCTGCAATTCCCTTCGGCTCTGGTTTCGACGACCGCGCTGGAGATGCCGCAGCAACAGCAAGACCCTGCCGGTGTGACCAAGGAGCGCATGTTGCGCGAGATGGGCGACGCGCTGGCGGCGCTCGCTTCCTCTTCGCCCGTCGTTCTGTTTCTCGAAGATTTGCAGTGGGCTGATCCTTCGAGCATCGACCTGTTGCGTCATCTCAGCCAGCGCATCGGCGACCAGCGCCTGCTCATGCTCGGCACACTGCGCGCAGACGAGGTGGAACTGAGCGAACACCCGCTCAAGAAGTACAAACTAGAAATGCAGGCGCGCCGCCTTTCCGAAGAGATCGCGCTGGCCTCTTTGAACGAGGCGCACATTGCGAAGTACCTCGACGCGCATTTCGCGCCGAATGATTTTCCGGCGGAGTTCGCTGCGTTCGTCGAGAGTAAGACCGAGGGGCATCCACTGTTCGCGACGGGGCTGGTGCAGTTTCTCGTCGAACGCGGCGAGATCGCGAAGATCGATAACTGCTGGTCGCTCGTCCGCCCGCTTTCCGAGATGGACGTGGAAGCGCCGGAGAGCGTGCGCAGCATGATCCGCAAGAAGATCGAGACGCTCGGCGAGGAAGACCGGCGCACGCTTCAATATGCGAGTGTTGCGGGCGACGAATTTCTGTCCACAGTCGTCGCCGAACTGCTCGGAGCAGACGATCTCGAAACGGAAGAACGTCTCGCCGTGCTCGATAAAGTTCATCGCTTGATCCTCACCGTCGGGGAAGAGGAACTGCCCGATGGGTCGCTCGTCACGCGCTACCGCTTCGTCCACGCGCTCTATCAAAACATGCTCTACAGTGAATTGGTGAGCAAGCGCCGGATACTGCTTCACCGTCAGGCGGGCGAAGAGTTGGTCAAGCACTACGGCAGGCAAGCGCCGCGCATCGCAGGGCAACTGGCGATGCACTTCGAGCGCGGCCGCGCTTTCGAGCGCGCCGTCGTGTTTCTCACTCATGCGGGCGACAACGCCGCGCGGCTCTACGCCTATGCCGAAGCTGCCGAACATTACGCGCACGCCATCGAACTCACGGAGAAATTGGCGGACGAAGACAGGACGAAGCATCTGTTGGAGCTTCATCAGAAACGCGGCGAGGTCAATCTCTCTCTGGGGCGTTTCTCGGAAGCCGTGGACGACTACACGGAGATGCTCACTCAGGCGCGCGCGCTGAAATCTACGGCGCAGGAGTCGGCCGCCTTGAACGCGCTGACGATGACGCTCTTTTACTCTCACCGGCTGGACGAAATCACCGCGCGCGCCGACGAGATACTTGCCCTCGCAGAGCGTTCGGGCAGCGCCGCCCTGCGCATCGAGGCGATGCAGGTCATCGCCTTGAAGAATCTGGGCTACGGCGAACTGGCCGAAGCCAGAACGATGCTCGACGAAATCATCGCCGAGGCGCGTGTGCTCCAACATAAGAAAGTTTTGCTGACCGGACTGGCGTGGCGCGGGATACTCTATTTTTTCCAGACCGATTACGTGGCGGCCGAAGAGATGTTAAAGGAGACGCAGGAACTCGCGCGCGAACTGCGCGACGGTTTCCTCTTGCTCGAAAGCTATTTCGTCCTCGGCATGACGCGCGGCAATCAGGGGCGTATGTCCGAGGCGCTGGCCACTTTCGAAGAGGCGCTGGAGATCGCGCGTCGTCAAGGCGAGCAATTCTGGTCGCCGCGTATCCCCAACTGCATCGGTTGGATTTATCGTGAGATGCAGGACTTCGAACGCGCGCGCGAGTACAACAATCGTGGTTTGGACGTGGGACGCAAGGCCAACGTTCTCGAAGCGCAGGCCAACTCTCTGATCAACCTCGGCATCGACTACCGGCACACGGGCGAGAGCGACAAGACGTTGAAGTCGTTCCGCGAGGTGAAAGATATTTTCCGGCGCGACGCCTGGTTTCGCTGGCGCTACCAGATTCGCCTGCGAGCCGGGCAGTGCGAGCACTTTCTCTCGACGGGCGAACTCGAAGAGGCGCACGAACGCGCGCTCTCCCTGCTTGAGATCGCCACGCGCTACGAGGCGCACAAGTACATCGCCGTCGCGCACCGACTGCTAGCCAGAATTGCCGCCGGGCGCGGCGAAGACGCGGAGGCCACAAGCGAGTTGGAGAAGTCGCTCGCACGCCTCGACGCGCACCCCGTCCCGGTCGAAGAGTGGAAGACTTATGCCGAGCAGGGTCGCCTGCGCGAGCGTGCGGGCGATGTGGCGCGCGCGCGCGAATCCTTCGAGCAAGCGGCGTCCGTCATCGACCTGATCGCCAAAGGTATTCAAGACGAAACGCAGCGCCAAACGTTTCTTGATTCCGAGGCCGTCAGTCAGGTCTTACGAAGCGCCGGCCGGGAAGCCAATCCGTAGCATCAGGGAGCATCGAGATGTTCGCCCCGTCTCCACTGGGAACTCTGAGGGCGACATGAGAAGAGGCGGCCGGAGAAGCGAGGGCTTCGGCCGCCTCTTCCTCTTTGCTGCCGGGCGACGGGCGGTGCTGGATGCCTTTTTAATCTTTCGCGTGCAAGCCGCCACAAAAAGGTTCAACCATTTAGCGCGCCCGCGCGTCTAAACGAACGAGTTATCTCAAACTCGGAAAAAAGCCTCGCTCCCATAGGTCTTTACCGAACATCGAATTTTAGTAAGGCACGTTTATGAACATTTTTACGCACCAGTCTCTCTATCACACGGCCGCGCGCCGTTTGCGCCGCGCGACGGCCTTCCTGCTCGCCTTCGCGCTCACGGCCGGATCGTTTGCGTCCGTGCCGTCTGCGGCCTTGGCGCAGAAATCAACGGCCTCGGGAAAGCCTGCGCGGCTCAGCGACGAGCGGCGCATCCTGCACGTGCTCAATCGACTCGGTTTCGGTGCGCGCCCCAGCGACGTGGAGCGCGTCCGCAAAATCGGCCTCGAAAATTACATCGAGCAGCAACTCGCGCCCGAACGCATCGACGATGCAGCGACCGAGGCCAAGCTCCGCAACCTCTCGTCCTACTGGATGACGACCGCAGAGCTTTACCGCAAATACCCGCAGCCCGGCCAACTCCTGCGCGCCTTGCAGCGGCAGGGGCGTCTGCCCGCAGACCTCGCGGAACTGAGAGAGAATCGCACGCAGGGCGCAAACGAAGCGCCGAAGCCCGGCGCTGTAGAAGCAGGGAAGATGGACGCGGAAGGCGCGGCGATGCCGAATGATCCGGCGTCGAAGACGGCCGTGCCAGGCCGCAACGAAGCGCGCAGAGATTACCGGCAGGCCATACAGGAATATTACCGCGAGAACAACTTGCAGCTCCCCGCACGCATCACGGCCGAGTTGCAGACGTCGCGCATCCTGCGCGCCACCTACAGCGAACGGCAGTTGCAAGAAGTCTTAGTCGATTTCTGGACGAACCACTTCAACGTCTACGCCAACAAGGGCGCGGATCGTTGGCTTCTGGTTTCTTACGACCGCGACACCATACGCCCGCACACGCTCGGCAAGTTCAAAGACTTACTGCTGGCGACGGCGCAAAGCCCCGCCATGCTTTTCTACCTCGACAACTTTCAGAGCGTCAGCCCGTCGGCCGGACAAAACGCTGCACGCCAGCGCCCCCGCCTCAAGCGTCTTTTCGAGACTCTGACAGGCGCACAAGCCGGAAACGCCGAAGAGGCGATGCAAGACGGCGACGCGCCGCAGCGCGGCCGCATGAACCGCAGGCGACAGGCGCGGCGTGAAGCGAAGGCGCAAGGTGCGGGCATGGGCGAGCAGGCGAAGATGTCCGCCGGAGAGGCGCAAGCGCAGCAGCCCGCGCCGCCGCAACAGCAGCCGCGCCGGATGCGTCGCGGCATCAACGAAAACTACGCGCGCGAGTTGATGGAATTGCACACGCTCGGCGTCGAGGGCGGTTACACGCAGAAGGACGTGCAGGAAGTGGCGCGCTGCTTCACGGGCTGGACGATCTTCGATCCGCGTGGACTTGGCGGCGCGTCGGGCTTGACGAACCCCGAGCGCGCAGGCACTTTCTACTTCAACCCGCGCCTGCACGACGACGGCGAAAAGACCGTGCTCGGCCACAAGATTCCGGCGGGCGGCGGCATTAACGACGGGTTGATGGTGCTCGACATTCTCTCGAAGCATCCTTCGACGGCGAAGTTCATCTCGACGAAACTCGCGCGCCGTTTCGTTACGGACAATCCGAGTCCTGCTCTGGTCGAAGGCATCGCGGCGGCCTACACGAAATCCGACGGCGACATTCGCACCACTCTGCGCGCCGTTTTCGCGTCTCCCGAATTCAACGCGCCGGAAAACTATCGCGCCAAGATCAAGACGCCTTTCGAACTCGCCATCAGCGCCGTCCGTTCGCTCGGCGGCGAGACGACGGGCGCGCCCGCCCTGCATCAATGGATCGCGCGCATGGGCGAACCGCTCTATCAATATCAAGCGCCCACCGGCTACCCCGACACGGCCGAGCACTGGGTCAATACCGGCGCGCTCCTTGAACGCATGAACTTCGCGCTCGCACTCGTCGGCAACCGCATCAACGGCACGCGCGTCAATCTCGCGCGCATCGTCGGCGGCGATGCGGCACAGGGCGCGGACAAGTCGCGCCTCATCGAACAGTTCGCCTCGGTCATCCTGCAAGGCGACATGTCCGAGCGCACGAAAGCGGCCTTGCTCAAACAACTGAACGAAGCGGCCACAACGAACAAAGCGATGCCCGCAACGAACGCACCAGCGAACGCCGCCGCAGACGCCATGACGCGCACGGCAAGCAACGACGAAACGCAGATGCCGCGCACGGGCGGCGGGCGTCGCGGCGGCGCTAGGCGCGAGATGATCGCCGCCAACGCTCCGCTCCCCGAAGCCGCGCGCATCGCCGCGCTCATCCTCGGCTCGCCCGAGTTTCAAAGACAGTGATGAGTGGCGAGTTGAAGACAGGCTTGAAGGTGCGAGGCTTTAAGTTTTATTGACGAGCGACGAGACGGAAAGCAAGAAGTTTTATTGACAAGTGACGAGACGAAAGACAAGCTGTAGTTCCAGCGAAGAGTGACAGGCAGAGAGCGAACCCGGTTTTCAACTTGTCACTTGTCACTCGTCACTGTTTTCGAGAGGTGAAAATGAATCGCAGGTTTTTTTTGAAGTCGGGCGGAATCGCTTTAGCGAGCGTCGGGTTGGCGGGCGCGTCGCCGTCGTTTTTGCAACGCGTACTGGCGGCCGAAGGGTCGCGCGCGGGCGTGCGACGTAAGACTCTGATCGCCATCTTTCAGCGCGGCGCGGTCGATGGCCTGAACATGGTCGTGCCGCACGGCGAGAAAAATTATTACGCGCTGCGCCCTTCAATCGCCGTCGCGCAGCCGGGCAGGGGCGCAAGCGGCGAGTCGGCCATCGACCTCGACGGCTTCTTCGGCCTGCACCCTGCGCTCGCGGGCTTCAAGCCGATGTGGGACGCGAAGCGCCTCGCCATCGTCCACGCCGCAGGCTCGCCCAACAACACACGTTCTCACTTCGACGCGCAGGATTACATGGAATCGGGCACGCCCGGCGTCAAGTCAACGCCCGACGGCTGGCTCAATCGTTACTTGCAGTCGCGCCTCGACGCGAAAGCTTCGCCGTTTCGCGGCGTCTCGATGACGCAAAACCTGCCGCGCACGATGCAGGGACGCGCGCCCGCGCTCGCCATCTCAAACCTCGCGGACTTCTCCATTCGCGCGGGTCAGTATTCGCAGACCGTGCAGGGCGGATTCGAGGACATCTACGAACAGGCGGCGGGCGATGCCCTGCGCGGCACTGGCAAAGAGACGTTCGAGGCCATCGCCTTTTTGAAGCAGGTGAACCCGGCGCAGTACAGACCAGAGAACGGCGCACAGTATCCGCGCACGCCCTTCGGCAACGCGCTCTTGCAGATCGCTCAACTCGTCAAGGCGGGCGTCGGTCTTGAAGTCGCGTTCACTGAAGTTGGCGGTTGGGACACGCACGTCAACGAGGGCGGCGCGCGCGGGCAACTCGCCCTGCGCCTGACCGAGTTCGGTAACGGCATCACCGCGCTCTACACAGACCTCGGCGCGCGCATGGACGACGTGTTGATTTTAACGATGTCAGAGTTTGGCCGCACCGTGCGCGAGAACGGCAACCGGGGCACGGATCACGGCCACGCCAACGCCATGTTCGTCATCGGCGGCGGGACGCACGGCGGTCGCGTCTACGGCCAATGGCCGGGACTCGACACAGACAAACTCTACGACGGGCGCGACCTCGCACTCACCACAGACTTCCGCGATGTGTTCGGCGAAGTCGCCCAGAAGCACCTCGGCCAGGCCGACCTGAAACGGGTGTTTCCCGGCTACGCAGCCAGCGCCACGAAGTTTCGCGGCTTGATCTAAGAGCGTCTAACAAAACCTAAAGTCGCCATGTAAACTATCAGGCATGGCGAAGCAGTCGGTAACTGACGAACTGTGGGCGGTCATCAAGCCTTTGCTGCCATAAGCAGCAAATCTAAACATTGGACGCTCGCATTTTCGCAGGACGCTGGTAAACAGGGCGCTTTGTGTTCCGTGGCGGGCGCTCGCGTCAGAGTAGAGAGGCTTTCCGTGGATGAGGTCGAAGGGGCGCGGGAGTTGCCAAGAGCGAGCCGGGGCATCAACTTGTACGATGGGTAATACCTGAAAGACTATTCTTGCAACACTGCCATATGAAGTGGCCGCCCGGGCTGTCATAGCTCGGGCGGCCACGCTCGCTTACGATCATTACAGTTTACGGCTGGCCGAATCTGAGACGGTACTCCGTCGAGTTCATGAAACCGTTGATCATGAGGCGGACGTTGTTCGGGTCTTGATTAATCACGCGCAACCATGATTGATAGCCATCATCGTCCGGCGTCCTCCTCAAATAACCGTAATATTGCACGGCGACGAACGCGCTGTTGTACTCTGCCGCTCCCACCTCGTCGGAGTCGGCGATGGCACGCAACACCTGCGCCCGCGTCAACACGCCCGCATTGAGGCCGTTCGTCAGGTCGGCGCTCGTCAGGGTGAGTTTCGTCGCGCCGTCCGGGGCTGCCGGGTCAGGCGTCGTCACGGCGGCCAGTCGATAACGACCCAGGAGCGCCGCGACGTACTCCGCATTCGTCATTGAGATATAGGCGTCAAAGAACTCATCCCTTGCCGTGAAAGCCCTCGCCAGTTGCGCGCGGCGGGCGTAAACTTCCTCGGCCGTCGCCCCCGCCACAAAGCTCATGTCCGCGACGATCTCACTGTACTGCGGCAAGCGGTTGAAGGCCACGCGGTAGAAGCGGAACACGTAGAAGCCTTTGAGGCGGAACTCCGGCGAACCGAAGAAGGCGCCCGACACCGCGATGCGGTCGCAGTCCGTGTTGATCTCCGGCCCCGTGTTGACGTTCGGGCATCGGTTCATCACCGCAGTCCACGGTTCGCCCGGCTCCGGCTCGCGCGAGAGGAAGTCCAAATATTGCTGACGGACGAAGAACGGGTAGTCGCTCGGACTCCTTGTGATGATCGGGTTGGGCGCGCCCGCCGCGTCGTTATCAGTGATAGTGATGGTGGCCGCCGACGTTGAGACTGGGCCGGGGCGCTCAGGGTTTGATAAGACAATTCCAAAAGTCTCCTGTGGCCTTTCAGCGTGTCCGTCGTCGATGATCGGAATCGTAAAGGTCTTCTGCGACTCGCCCGGTGCGAACGAGAGATTGCCTATCGTGGTCGCGAAGTCGCAGCGGGCATACGCGAAGCCGCTATTGTTAACGCTGTCGGCACAACTCACTGTAAAGGTGTCGGTGTCCTCCGTGCGGTAATCCAAAGTAGCGACACCGGAAAGGTCGCTGGTGCGGGTGACGGTGATCGTGGCGCGGCCATCGCTCTCCGCCACAGTGACATCATTGACGGAGAAAGTCAGTGTCGGGTCGTCGTCATTAATACTCACACTCGCTACATTCTGTCCTCCGAGCACAGCCCCTCCCGACGGGTTACTTAGCGTCACGAGAAAAGCCTGCGCCCCTTCGTCCCTCGTGTCATTGACGATTTCGACGGTGAAGGTCTTGCTCGCCTCGCCATCGGCGAAACTGAGCGTGCCCGAGGTTGCCTTGTAGTCGGCCGGGCTGAACGCCGTGTTGTCGGAGGTGGCGTAATTAACCGTCACGGGGCCGGCCAGAGACCCGTTGCGAATGACCGTCACGGTCGCGACGTTCGCAGTTTCAGAGACACCGTAGACCGGCATGTTGAAACTCAGGCTCGCCGTCGTTGCCCCGCACCGGTTGAGCAGCACCGAGACATTGTTTCCGACAAAGCCCCCGAACCCCGACAGGTCAGGCTTGCCGTCATGGTTCAAGTCGGGCGTCAGGATATAGCCCGGCCCCGAGCCGGGACTGACGCCCTGGCTAAAGTTGCCCGCGCCGTCGCCCAAGAGAATCATGACGTTGGCCGATAGGGGTTTCAACGCGAGGTCGGATTTGCCGTCTCCATTAAAATCCGCGACCGCGACATTGACGGGCGCTCTACCTCCGATGGCGATGTTCGAAGGTGCGGAGAAAACCCCCGCGCCTTCGCCGAACAGGATCGAGATATGCTCCGCACCGCCGTTAGGGGTGATGATGAGGTCAACTTTGCCGTCGGAGTTGAAGTCGCCGGAGGCGATGAAAGAGGGTTTCGAGCCAGCCGCGTAAGGAGCCGCCGCGCCGAAACTGCCGGTGCCGTCGCCCAGAAGGATCGAGAGTCCCCCGTTTAAGTTCGCCACGGCGAGGTCAACCTTTCCGTCGCCGCTTAAGTCGCGCGCCAGAATGTCAACCGGGAAAGAGCTGCCGGAGTTAAATCCCCTGAAGTTATTAAAGTTACCCGCGCCGTCGCCCAGTGCGACGCTCACCCCGTTAAAATCTGTGTCCGTGACCAACACGTCCGACTTACCGTCGCCGTTAACATCGGCGACCGCCACTGCTCCCGAACTACTGTCGGCATTAGAAAAACGCAGCGGAATATGTCTGTCGAAAATAAGTCCGTTGTTCAGGTACACGGAGGCCTGCCCCTGTATTGAGCTGCCGTTAGCGATCACGATGTCGGGTCGGCCGTCGCTGTCGAAATCGCCTGTCGCGATGTCCGTCGGAGAGCGCCCCTTACCATCGCCGAGAACACCCCTGAACGGAAACGCGCCCGTGCCGTCGCCCAGAAAAAGCGATACCACGCCGGGGTCGAAGGTGCTTATGGTGATGATGTCTGCGTTGCCGTCGCCGTCGAAATCAGCGGTTGCGGCGGCGCGTGTGATTCCCGACGCCGCGTACAAGGTCGGGGGGCCGAAAGTAGGCGTAGTGCAGTCAACGGCGGCGGCAGAAGAAGAGGTGTCGAGGCTCCATGCTGTGCTCAAACACAGGACGAAGAACACGAAGAGGCGCGCAAAGCGTGTTCGCACATAGACGCAAGGAGGCGCGATTGTTTTGTGTCTCATAAGCAAATCTCTCGCTGAAGAAGCAGTTAATAGCTGGTTTAAATTAGATAAGGAATTGGCGGGAACCGCGAGGGACTGGCAGTAACCGGCAGAGACCTGAAGATACGAACACCCGGAACAGCAACACTAATTACCCACTATACCGAGAGTAAATAGATGTGCAAGAGGCATTTTGGTTGCCCTGATGCAAGGACGTTCTTATCACGTTGACAGGTTATGTTGCAAACATCACTTCCAAGCACACGAAGGTCAAGAGGCGTTTATGCATGGATTGCAAATTGTGAGAGGCGGTAATCCGGAGAGCTTGGAAAGAAACTACTGATTATCCCGACATAAGAACTGATGTACGGATAAGTATTATCTTATGGATAACAGATCGCGTCGGCGATTTTTTTTCATAGTTTGATTTTCCTGATGTTATCGTTCACGTTCACATCGATCAGCAGGTAATTTGGGTCTATGCCTGCATTGGCCGGTTCGCTGGGCACCGTAACAGTAATAGTCTGCCTGCCCGATAAAATTCGGTGTTTTTCCAAATAAAGCGGCTTACCAATTTTCTCGTCTGCGCCGGCGGGAGCGAACACGCCGACCTCGATCCAGTCATTCATAGGAACGACAGTTTCATTGCCTTCTGCGTCCACAGCGACTTTACCTGCCTCGACTTCGAGCGTCACCAGCCAGGTACCGGCTTCGGTCTTCTCGGCCGTTGCCAACTTGGTGTCGAGTTCCCAAAAGGTGTTGGCCTCAAACAGATCGTGCAACAGATATTGATACTCCGGGGGTGTGACCGCCTGAAGCTCTCGGTATAAGTCCAGCGAGGTGGACAGGGGAAATGTTCCAGGCCGGTGCTTCTCGAGCACGTTGCGAAGTGCCTGATTCACCTGCTTCGCGCCGATATACTCGCGCATCGCGTGCATCGCGAACGGACCTTTGCGATATCCCTGAAACCATTCGGCCGCCTGGAGCAGAGGCACCGAAGCCCGCGAGCGTGGGCTATCGTAAGCAACCCGCATAAGATCGAGAAGCCGCCTCAGATGCTCGGGGCCGTAGGTTTGCTCGACAACCTGCATCGCCGAATACCACGCGAGGGTCTCACTCATCAGAGGAGCGCCTTCGACCCGTGCCAGCGCGAGTTGCTGTGCCCACCATTGGTGAGCCATTTCGTGGGCCGCGACGGCAAAGACGAAATCCACATCTCGCGGGCCGTCGCCGGGACTCAAGAGTGAGAAGGGTTCGCCGTAGTCGATGGTGGCCGCGTCGGCATGCGCTCCCAGTCCGCCCACGGGGTTTTCGATAAACCGAAGAATTCGATGCGGGTAAGGCCCGTATTCTCGCGTGTAGTAATCAAGCGACGCGCGTGCGCTTTCGGCGATGCGGTCGAGCCCTGCCTCATGCCCCCGATGATGAAATATCCGGATCGCCACATCATTCCAGCGAACTTCTTTGACCGCATAATCGGCTGAAAAAATGGCATAGCGGTTAGTGATCGGGGCCTCGGTCGAATAGTGAAAGTAGCCGCGGCCGCGTTCCGTCCAAGCCCTGCGCAGCTCGCCGGGTGCGATGGCCGTTTGGCCTTCTTTCGTGCCAACGACAGCCTCAAAGTTGATCCGCTCGCTCCACTTCTTTTCCGCATGAGCCCGAGCATCATTGAGCGTGGGGATCGGAGAGCGCTCGACGAGCCCCCGGGCACGGCGCTCACTCGGGTCGGTGAGTTCACGCTCGAGCTGATAGCCGAGCGCCGGCATCCATGCCTCGTCGGTAATATACGATCCGTTTTGCACAACGAGGGCGTCAGTCCGGCGGTTGCCGAAGCCATGCGGTGCAGAGTGCAGTTCGAAATCCATCCGAAGGCTCTCGCCCGACTGAAGCGGCTGTTCGAGAACGTAGATACTGTGCCCGAGTTCGTCGTCGATGATCGCGGGTGCCGCCTTTCGGTCGAACGAGACCGACTTCATCTTGCCTCCAGACGGAATGGATAAATGAACCGATTCGATTGCCGTCGCCGAACTGTTGACCAGTTGATAAGAGCCGCGAATATCCGCAGAGCGCGTGTCGGGATAGAGCTCGACGTGCAGATTGACACTCGCGAGACTCGGTTGTGGCAGGCCGTGATATTGTTCGTAGCGGCGTTCGTATTCGGCGCGCCGGACGATCTCGTCGGAGCCGGTCCGGTATACGTTGAGCACGTGCATGTTGTAGATAATGAAACCGCCGGTCGCGATGATGAACGCTGCTGCCAGACCCGCAGTCATAGCCGTTTGTCCGGTGAAGCGCCGCCGTGCGGTTCGGAGACGTTCACGGATGCCGGACTCTCTGCCTCTTACCCAGGCAAGCCTCGCAACTACCGCCAGCAGCAGTGCCCAACCGACCCAGTACAGTTTGAACCACACCCATGGGGCGAGATAGGGGCCAAAGCCACGCATGTCCGTGTAGACCCAACCGGGATCCGACGCATATACCAGTAGCCTGTGCTCTATTCCCAGGAGTGGAGCGAATGCGATGTACCCATAAACGATCAGCGCGAAAAGGTGGCCGAGATGCTTCTGATTGACGACAACATGAATGACGAGGGCCAGCAGAGCAAAGAGGATGTAATCGACCAGTTGCAGCCCGAACATTACTTTCAGGTACAGCCCGATCTCGAATTTGTCGTAATCCATACTTGCCTGGGTTAGCACTCCGGCGATTGTGAGGAGAGCTTGCCAGACGACGAGTAGAAGAGTGAGGCCCAGAAACTTGCCGAGAAAGGCCACCCACTCCGGTACCGGAGCCGAGCCGCTAATATCGCCCAGACCTGCTTCTCGTTCGCGCCAAACCAACTCACCCGCGTGAAAGATAATGAGAAGCGGGATCACCATCCATGCTCTGGTTTGTGGATTAGCGAGAGGTGCCGTGAGATAGGTGAGGAGATAACCAGTCCTCGGCAGCAACGGAACGCCCATGTGATTTAGCTGCAGGGGCAAGATCAACACAACCAGCAGCGCTATGACGATGAGAACTACGAGCCCGCCCCCGCTCTTTGCGAGGGCCAGAAATGAATCTCGGGTGATGGCGAGCGTCTGACGTAGACGTGTGGCGGCTCCAAACTTCCGTGTCGGGTAAGGTATCGCGATGGAAGAGTTTTGGGCATGGGCTGTATCCCTCGATAGATCCGGATCTTTCCTTAAAATGCGTTTGCCCCAGGTTCGTGCCGTAGGTTGAGCGAAACGAAACCGGATATAGGTCAGTGCCAGCATCCCCAGCCCGATACTGAGCCATATAAGCCGGTTAAAAAGCAGCGGGCCTTCGAGGGCGATCATGCGGGTGTTTTGCTCGATCGGGGTCCACACGGCCGCCAACTCGCCAACGCCGATCACGAAGATCGGATCTACCAGCTTGCCCACGTCAGGGCTCGTCATGAAAACAACCGGTGCCGCGATGTATGCCGTAACGAACAGGAGCATGCTGCCAAGATAGCTGGCTATCGGGCGGCGGGTCAGTGTCGCAAACGCAAATTGAAGTGCGGTGGCGACGAAAGCATTTGGCAGCGCGAGGTATGCATATGCGGTCAAGAACACGGCTGGCCGAAACGGACCCAATATCTCGGGCTCAACGTCCGGCGAATACATGCCGACAAGGGCACCGGCCGGAACAGCCAGCAAGATAAAAGTGTTAACTGCGAAGGCCGCTAAAAACCTACCGCCGAGGTAAGAAGCTTTACTAATCGGGGCTGTGTAGGTGAGGGGGTACATGCGCGTCTGCACATCCCTTGCCGCCGCATCGCCAGCGATTCCGCCAGCCATCAGCAGCCAGATCAGACTGCCGAACACGGCGATGTTCGCAACGATGAGGGGTGCGTTGAGAAAAAAATCACCGTCGCGGGCGTCGTAGATGTAGTTTGCTGTGACGAAAAGATAGGCGACTATCATCAGCACCGCGAAATAAAACCACACGGCGACACGCCGGGCTTGATAAGCAAGCTCGAAGCGAAAGATCTCCCAAAACTTCATGACTGTGCCTCCGGCCGAGGCTGTCCAGACAGTTTGCCGAGGTGCCCGTTCATAGTGCTGAAGTAAACGTCTTCGAGATCAGGCTCGACAGGCTCGAAATCTGAGCCCGGACGTTCATCCCCGTACACATGTACAACGGTCTTGCCCGCAAGCAGCTTGGTCGAGATCACCCGCTGGTCTCGTTCGACCTGAGCCAACGCACTTTTTTCTATGATGCGACGCCAGATGCGCCCTTTGACCTCGGAGATGACCGATAGCGGCTCAGCTTCGAGAAGGATCTGCCCTTTATTGATGATCGCCATTCTGGTGCAAAGCTCCGACACGTCCTCCACGATATGAGTGGAAAGAATGACCACGCTGCTCTCACCAACCTCGCTTAGCAAGTTGAGGAAGCGGACGCGCTCTGCCGGGTCGAGACCGGCGGTGGGTTCGTCCACGATCATCAGCTTCGGATTGCCAAGGAGAGCGACAGAAACCCCAAAACGCTGTCGCATACCGCCTGAGTAGCCACCTAGCTTCTGCTTACGCACGTCCCACAAATTCGTCTGCCGCAGAAGAGCCTCGACAATATCCTTTCGCTCGCCGCGCTGCGTTATGCCCTTCAGGACTGCGAAGTGATCGAGCAGCTTCTCGGCACTCGCTTTTGGATAAACACCGAACTCCTGAGGCAAGTAGCCGAGGGTTTTGCGGACTTCGTCCCTCTGCTTGAGAATATCTATATCCCCGAGGCGGATGCTGCCTTCATCGGCATCCTGCAGCGTAGCTAGTGTTCGCATGAGCGTAGATTTGCCCGCCCCGTTGGGCCCAAGCAGACCGTACATGCCGTTCGGGATCGTGAGTGTTACATCCTTAAGTGCCTGGACACCATTTGGATACTTTTTAGATATATTGGTGATTCTTAATTCCATTGCTTCACTTTTTCAGACTTACTAACGGCCCTCGCGCATTGAAGTCGCAAATGTATGACGATCAAATCAGCAGATAATTAACGTTACTGAGCCGGGTGTACTTAATATTCTTTCGAACCGTAGGATTTCGGCAGGTCTTGGCTCGAACCAACAAGCTCTCGACGAAAACCAGTGACTTTTGGCGGTCTGGAAATCATCGGCAGCCTTTCGAGCGCATAGCAGATCGTGAAGGCGAATACGGATCGCAAATTCTCACAGAGGGACGTGCGCCGCATTCGTAAGAAGTTGACCGAAGCCCTGCGCCTCTTCCATCTTGCTCCGGAGCCGCACGGGGAGGCGCGGCCGGCAGCAGATCGGGAAGTGATGCGCGCCCGCGCGTTCGCCGCCTATGGTGGACGCTGCGCCTGCTGCGGCGAGTCTCAGGCCCGCGCCCTGACCATTTGATCACGTCAACCCGCTCAAGGGGCGGAAACGCAAGCCCCGGCTCTACGAATACTTGATCGCGCAGGGATGGCCGAGGGATGGTCGCTATCAGGTGCTATGCCTCAACTGCAACTTGCTTAAAGGCGACGTGGCCGCGTGTCCACATCGAGAGGGGAGGGAAGAGAACGCGGCAGCTGAATGTATGAAAATGTATGAAATGTCAGCCGCTCGAAATGTCAATATTTGACAACGTGAAGGGGCGACGGATTCACAGCCCGCGCCCCTTCATGTTGTCTGCAACAGTTGGTGATAAGGAAGTTTTGGCAACACTACTTTCAGGAGTCGCGCTTCCCGAACACGTGCCGGGCGCCGAGCAGAAGACCGACGAGCGCGATGCCAATGAGGATTGCCGACGCAGCCGCCCCCTGTTGCGTGTCGAGCATCGGGATGCGGGCGAGCGAGAGCAGCTGCGAGACCAAGAGCGAGAGCAGGATGGCCCACCACGCCCAGCGCTCGCCGCGCCTGTAGGGAACGAGAAGCACCGCCCAGAGCATGAGCCCGTAGGCGAGCGCCCACGTCGCCGCCGTCACGCGTCGTCCACGGAGTGCCGTCGCGACCTCGGGGGACGTCTTCGCTCCGATGTCGTCGATTGTGACCGACGACGTGACGCCGTCGGGCCCGGCCACGAGCGGGATGTATGTAGAGTTGATTGAGAGAAGCGTGAGCGCGGCGGCCATGAGAAGCAGGATGACCCAACCTACATTGAAAAGTGTCTTCGGCATCGGCGTTCCTTTCTATCGGGGAATGTGACAAGCATAGTACACCGGCCTTGCAACTGAACGGCACTCGGGACGGCGCTGCCTAAAGATGGAATTTAAGACGTGGCATGCCCAGGCACACCTTCCGGCCGAGCGGGTGTCGCTCGCCCTAATCAAGGGGCGCAGCAAGATCAAGGTACGTCAACTCAACCGAATCACCGGCCGTCTGCTCAGTCTATGTGACGGGTCGCGCAACGTGATGGAAGTCGCGGGCAGTTTCGCCGCGAAGGAGAAGATAGAGGGCGTGTCGCCGCTCAAGGCCGGCTTCCACGGTCTGCTGCTGTTGAGCGAGCAGGGGCTTGTCACAATGAAGGGCGCACATGCCTGAAGACGCTACACGTACGAACCGCGCGCGGCACGCCGCCGCGCGCGCTGAAAGGAGATGTCATCGTGCCTGAACACAAAACGAGTAAAGGCAGGGAGGTGGACCATCTGCACCGCCTAAACGACGAGCCGGAAATCCACGCGGCCGACCGGGAATTGCTCCGGAGACTCATGGCCGATCAGTTTCCGGAGGCGGACATAGTCGAAGACGCAACCATCAGGTACAACTGCCACGGCTTCGCGCTCGCTCCGACACACGAAGGCTGGTACAACTTTCCGGACTTCTTCCTGTCCGACGACTACGTCGGCGTGGCGATGGACTCCGCGCAGCCCGGCGACGTGCTCATCTACGGTCAGAACGGAGTCATCACCCACAGCGCGCTGGTCATCGAGGTCAGCGGCGGCACGATTGTGAGGCTCCAAAGCAAGTGGGGCCGCGTCAACGAGGTCAAACACCCGGTCAGTCACGTCCCCGAGATCTATGGCGAGCCGATAGTTTTACTCCGTCGCCGCCCCGGCCTTGTTCAGCATCCGGCGTTGGATAGGATCACCGCCGCGACGGCTACCGGCGTTTACGC
>DASZCS010000103.1:0-20294 GCA_035942855.1 Pyrinomonadaceae bacterium
ATGTCGCGGTCAGGCAGTTCAAAGAAGCCCCCCGCACGATTGAAGCCTTCGAGCACTGGTTCGGGAAGTACCCTTTCTACGAAGACAGTTTCAAGCTCGTCGCGGTTTCATACCCCGGGATGGAGCACCAAAGCTCGGTCACTTACGGCAACTGGTTCAGGAACGGCTACCTCCAGCGAGATGGGAGCGGCACCGGAATCGGCCTTAAATTCGACTTCATCATCGTCCACGAATCCGGACATGAATGGTTCGGCAACAACATCTCGATGAAGGATGCGGCCGACATGTGGATTCACGAGGGCTTCACGAATTATTCGGAGAGCCTTTTCGTCGAGTATCACTTCGGCAAGAAAGATGCGGAAGATTATATGATCGGCACTCGCCGCCTGATCGGAAACGACAGGCCGATCATCGGCACTTACGGCGCGAACAGAACAGGGTCGGGCGACATGTACACCAAAGGCGGGAACATGCTGCATACCATCCGCCACGTCATCAACGACGATGCTAAATGGCTCTCCATCCTGCGCGGCCTCAATGTCGATTTCTGGCATCAGACCGTTTCGACGGAGCAGGTTGAATCATATATCAGCAAGAAGGCCGGCATCGACCTCGGCAAGGTTTTCGATCAATACCTGCGGACGAAGGAGATCCCGCTCTTAAAATACAAGGTCAACGGAAAGACGCTGTCGTTCAACTATGAGAGAGTGGTCAAAGGGTTTGCGATGCCGCTTCGTGTAGCCATTAACGGCAAGGAAGTCGTAATCACGCCGAACGAGGCAGTACAGACTTTTGCCTCCCCCGAAGAGATCAAAACATTTGAAGTTAACCGCAACTTCTACATTGATGCGGAGAAAATTGCTCCGTAAAGTCTGTGCTCCGTCGAACTTAACAATTGCAAACGAAGAGGGCTTTGCAGTGTGAGGTCTTGCTTTTTACGCACTAAGCTTTTCCTACCCCTCGGCGTGTTGCTCCTTGTCTCCTGCGGAGACTCGCCGAACCCGGGGAGAGCATCTCACCGTCCTGCTTTTGAATGCCCCGCTTATACGGCCGAGGGTCTGGAAGTCAGTTGCCTTACCTCCCGCCGGGCGACATATATAGTCCTGCGTGTCGATTTGAGGACAGCGCTCATCAGGGTGCTCTGGAAAAATTCCGCCGGTGTGCCTTACGGTTCTTTAGACCAGGCCTACAGCCAGATCGGCGGCGAACTGCTCGCCCTGACTAACGCCGGAATCTACTCCGAGAATTACACGCCCGAAGGGCTTCACGTCGAAAGAGGCGTGACGTTGACGCCTCTTAATCTAAATCCCGGCGAGGGGAACTTCTATTCGAGGCCGAACGGCGTCTTCTACGTCGCCGAGGACGGCGCAGGGATAGTCGAATCGGAAAAGTTTAACTCGCTGAGCGGACAGGCAAGTGTCCGCGAAGCCACGCAATCCGGGCCGCTGTTGGTTATCGACGGCGAGATAAATCGAGACCTGAAGCCCGACTCACAATCTCGATACGTGCGGAACGGGATCGGGGTGAAGTCGCCCGACGAGGTCTACATCGTGATCTCGGAAGGAGAGGTGAACCTGCACGACTTCGCCTCGGTGTTTAAGGAACAGCTACATTGCCGGAACGCATTATATTTGGACGGGTGCGTCTCACAGGCGTATCTTCCCGCGCGCGGCGTTCATCTCCCCGGACAAAGACAATGTGATAAAGAGTTGGTAGGGTTGTTAGGCGTGATGAAGCGAAGATAAGGGTCTCGTCCCAGAGGTGAGATGCCGCCGCAGCCCGGTGGCTCAGTTTGAAAACGCAAGCCGCATTAATGTTGACTAAGAATTTCAAACTGAACCACCAAGCGCCGCAGACCGCATTGGTCGTTCCGGGTTATCCCCTGTCCGTTCCTCCCGCCGCTCGCGCGGTTCAACCTTTCCTTCCCTCCGGCGCTAACGGCCGCTGGCGCGCTCGCTCAGTCGCGTGAATTTGATGTTGCGTACCAGCGGATTGCTGTAGTCGAAGCCCACGACCTTTCCGTCCTTGTCTCGCAGGAAGCGCACCGTCACGCCTCTGACCTGAAAGGTGTCGCGGGAGACCGACCGAATTTCCGAACCCTTACCAGACGAGCCTTCAAGGTGTACCACCAGACTGTCTTTTCCGGGCACTACTCGTAAGACTGATCCGACCTCGTCGTTCTCGTATCGGCCGGCAAAAGCGTTCAGGTCGGCTGCGGTGGGCGCAAAGGGTTGAGCGCGGCGATACCGCGTCGTCTGCCCCTCCATCGACTTCAGTTCGAATTCGTCCTGTGACAGGAAGTTCAACTCGAACTCGTCCTGCGACATGAAAGACAGATCGCCGCTCGGATTGCGGAAACGGTCTTTGGCTACCGGTACGAGGGCGGAGCGTAAACCGGGGATGCGCAGTACGCCGTTGTTGACGACGAGGCGCAGCGTGTCGCCGTTGCGCTCGCCGACGAAGAGTCCAGCCTTGCTGTTCAGATCGGCTCCCGCCACGCCCGCGCCTCCAGCGACCGCTGCGGGCGCTTTGGCCTCGACTGTTGCGGCGACCGCTGCGGGCAGAAACTGTTCGCCGACACGGCGTGCGTACGCCGTCGCGGACGCTTCGTCCGAATTGCACAGGACGGCGATTGAAAGGCCATGCTCAGGAAGGCGACCCAGCCATGCACTGTACCCGGCCGCGCCGCCGGAATGTGACACCAGTCTGCCGCCGCGCCCGGTGTCCACCATCAGGCCGCGGGCGTAACCGAGCCTCCGGCCGTTGTTCAGCTTCGCCTGTTCCTGAAGCTTATCGGTGACGAATGCGCCGAGGCGTCCGCTCGTCAGCGCGTCGTTCCAGATCACGAGATCGGCCGCCGTGCCGAGGATCGCGCCGCCAGTGCTGCCGCGCTCGTTGCCGACATACATTCCCACGCGCCAGCCGTTGCCCTCCTTTTCGTAACCGAGAGCGCGGTTCTTGATAACGTCCCGCAGATCGACCGGCGAAAAAGTCGTCTTCATTCCGAGCGGCTCGAACAGTCGCTTGCGCGTGAAATCGGGAAACGACATCCCGCTCGTGCGCGCGACGAGATCCGTCAGCAGCACGTAGCCGCTGTTCGAGTAAGACCATTCGTCGCCCGGCGCGAAGTTGAGGCCGCGCTGGCGCACAGTCAGGCTCACTACGTCGTCAACTTTCCCTCCCGTTAGTGCCCGAAGCCCAGTCCAGTCCCGAATACCGGAGGTATGTGTGAGCAGATGGTCTACAGTGATCTTCCGGCCGTAATCGGGGAGTTCCGGGAAGTGCTTGCGGATGTCGTCGGAGAGAGAAAGTTTTCCGTCCTCGACGAGGAGGAGGACTGCGGCGGCGACGAACTGCTTTCTGACCGATCCGATGTCGAAGATTGAACTCGGCGTCAACGCGACCCCGCGCTCAAGGTCGGCCGAGCCGTAAGCGCGGTTCACGACCAGCTTTCCGCGCTCGGAGACGGCGACCGCGCATCCGGGCGCGTCCGGCTTAGCCCAACTGAAAATCTTGTCGATCTCGGCGGTCTTGTCCTGCGCGTAAGCGGGCGTGCAGACAAGCAAGGCGACGAACACGAACGATACTAATCCTTGCAAAAACTCTCTTCTGAACATTCAAATCTTCCTTTTGAAACGTGGGGAAATTCCCGGTTGGCTCCGGCGCGAATTTGTCAGGGTCTACTAACTGTGCGGCTGCTCGCGATGCTCTCAGCAGAGAGCGCATCTTCCGGAAAGGAACGCAAGAGCAGAACGGCCAATTCTAATAACGTGCCAAAGAGGATGCTATTAACAGCATTTGAATTTCTTCTCAGGATTTATTCTCAATGCAGGGAATATCGGAGATCGGAAAGAGTGAATTACGATGACGAGTTGGAATGGGGTTTGAGGAGGGAGAATGATGCGTCGCCGAAGTATAACGACGGCATCACCCGACGCCGAACGCTCCGACATTTAGACAGCCCGATAGCGCACGCAGGCTAAGCCTCGCCAGCCGCTTTGCGCCGCCGTCTCACCTTCGCCGCGATGCCCGCTAGTCCGATGCTGAATAACACTACAGTCGCCGGCTCGGGGATGGGTTCGGTCGCACCGAAAAAATAGGTGATATTCGTCGGGATGAACAAGTCCGGTGAAATACGTTGGTAAGTGATCAGCGCGAAGCCGCTGCCGGAGACTTCCGAGTTGAAGAGGACTGGAAGCCCCACGTCAAAAGCACGTATATCCAAGACGCCGATCATGGTGAAGGCTCTGCTCACAAAGGCGGTGTCCGCGCCGCTGGCGGGATCGGGAGGGGTAAACGGAGCCAGTGTGAAATCGAGTCTCGTGTCGAGGAAGACGACACCGCCCCCTGAAGCCGCACCGTTCGTAAAGGAACCACGAAAAGTTGAGCGGCCGTTAATGATCGTTAACCCGGCGGCGGAGTTCCGATCTCCCATACCAGTGGCCGAAAATCCCGGCGCGAGCAGGTTGAAACTGGCGACGGCGGGGCCGGTGGCGGGGCCGAGAATGTTTGCCGTCCCCCCGGTGATGACGAGCGGGTCGGCCTTCACGGCGACGGACAGCAGAAGCAGCAAACTTAATGAGGCTAGAGCGACGATAGGTTGACGGGGCATGGCGACACCTTCTTAGAGACTACCGACGTGACTTTGAGGGGCGCATTTAATCACACGCCGGGATAAGAGCACAAGAAAAAAGGCGAGGGTTTAGTTTCGTTGTCCCTCTCCGATTTTGTCGATGGCTGACAAAACTATGCAGCCAGCCTCAAGTGCACCCGCGCCTCTGCGACGCGGGCGTCGCTCTCTCCTAGGGTTTCACTTTGAGTTGCAGTACGTCCTGTCCACTAAAGTCGGGCGGATACTGACGTTGACGGGCTATTCTGAGCGCCAGCGACTCGAATGATGCCAGCTTTGTGTTGGAGTTCTGAACTACGGCCTGAAGCACGCGTCCGTGCTCAACTCGCAATAAGACCTTCACTATTCGTTCACCCTGATCACCGGCGGAAGAGTCCTTTGATTTCTTCGCTTCTTTTTGTCTGGCTGGCTCTGACGCGCCCGGCATCTGCGGAGGGTTGTTCGACCGCACATTGTTCTTCGCAGCGCTCTGTCTGGGGGAACCAGGTGTCTGCACCGGCACAGATTCGACGGCCTTGGTTCGGTCAGCCGTTGGCACATTGTCCTTCGACGTTTCCGGAGATGGCTGGCTCTCCAAGTTCGTTCCGGGAGTGTTAACTTCGGAGCGATTAGGAAGCGACTGGCTGTCCGTCGATGCCGCGTCATCGCGCAGTCTGGAAATAACAGTGAGCAGTAGCAGCACGGCGATGATGGTCGCGTAGATCGCCCGTTCGCGCCCGAAACGCTTTGAGTGCGATGCGAGCAACGTTCCCACTTCGGTTATCAAACGTTCCTCAACCCCCGCCGGGACGACGGATTTGCTGTCGGCGGCAGCAGGCAGTAATGAATGGTTCGCGTCGGTCGGAAGTGCCTGTGGAAGTCCTCTCTGCGTCGAGCCTGTGACGCTAATATCCAAACTTCCACGGCCGGCGGGTGCTTCAAGCAGGCCATTGATTAACTTCTGCTCCCGCTCTTTGACGGTTCTTTCGGGAGGCTCGATTAAGGGATTGAAGTTGAAGGAAGCACCCGCTAATGATAAGGCGAGATAGACAGCCTCAAGCCCTCTTAAATCCCCGATTCTGGCATCGACCAGCCTACCGTCTTCAAAATAAAAAGCTGCCGGAGACTCCGCGTAGTCGATCTGTAAGCGCCCCGTCTTTCGCTGACCATGAAGCATCTTGATGAGTCCCGGCAGGGAATAGTCATCAAGGTGTCCGGTGAGAACCATGAAGCGCATGTGTTGCATCGGTTATGCGAGCCTCATCTAATTTAGTAGAGACTTCCGTGGAATACAGCCCTGCGTCATTGCGGGTCAAAAGGAAAGCTATAGCTGAGAAGCCCTCTAGCCTTGAATGGCCGCCCGCCTGCGCGAAACGGAAGAAAACCGGCCTGGCGCGCGGCGCTCTCGGCAACCCGCCGCAATTTCACGGGGCCTTCGGCCGCGCGCGCGTAAATAACCCGCCCGGTTTCATCCACCACAACTTCGACAGTTACGATGAGAGGGGCGGCGGCTTTTCTCCAGTTGACCGGGTAGGCAGGGCTCGGCAGGCTGAGCGCCTTGTCATTGAGCAGTCCTACATCTGTCAGATGCTCTGTGTTCACCGCCTCGCTCGGCGCATCGTCTGACGCGAGTGGCACAACGCCTCCCTCGGCCACCGAGGCTGCAAATACGCCGACAGCGGCCGGAGTGTTCGTCGTCGACATTCTCTGAGAACTTCTGCTCACAGGCTCGCTATTTGGGAATGAGTCTTTGCCGGGGTTAGCCAGTGCAGCGGGGCTCAACGTCTTTCTTTCCCCGGCTGCCTGCGATGCTTCGACATTATCGCCCGAGTAATAAACAATGGTGCGATATGTAACTTCCACGGGTTCTAACCTTACCCGGCCCGATTCGGAGACGACGAGAGATGTCGTCATCTTTACCCAGTTCCCGGCCGTATCGAATTCATAGGAGTAGTCGCTGCGGCTTAAGACCGACCCCTTCTGGTCGCGGACGGTGGTTCTCAGCAAGTTCCCTTGCTCGTCATATTCGTGCGTCTCCTGACCGACGGGACTATTGACCACCGGATAGGTTTTGTTATCAATGCGCTGACCGCCGACATCATATACGGTAAGTTCGAGCAGGGAGCGGCTCCCCTCCACGGGGCCGTTTGCCTCGACGTTAATTTTAGCCACCTCGGTGCGGAGGCGGCGAACCGGCCCGCGCAGTCCATCCCGCTCTCTGTTACTGTTGAGAATTTTAAGGGGCGTCGGCCTCGCCCGCCGGTCATTTCGTGTCTGCGGCCGGAGACTTTGACTCAGACAAAGCATGCACACAATCGAGGGCAGGACGGGAAAGAGATGTCTGACTAATCTGAGGTACTTCATGATGGAGCAAGGGTCGTCGTTTGACCGACATCTAACAAGGAGGTGACGGCAGAATCTATCATTAGCACGATTAATTCACAAGGACGCGCCGGGCAAAAATGCACGCGGCGCCCCAAGATGTTGAGTCAATCGAGTCCTCTGAACCCAAGGAATAGACAGGAAAGCTAATTGTGCGCGGAGATGGACGAAGACGCGGCCGGAAATTTTCTAATTAGCACAATCGACGCTTGCCTCGACGATGCTGGTGTTCACCCTGCCATTTGCATTGACGCTGATCCGAAATTTGACATGTCCCATCAGACCGTCGGTCGTCCCCGATTTGTTGAGCGCGAAGTTGAAGACGTAAGTGAAACTTGTTGGTGAAGGCCCGCTGGATTCCAGGCGACCCGCACCGACAGCCTTATATCTGCTGCGGCTTGTCAGTCCGAAACCGGTAATCCTGTCCGCATTAATGTCGCCCTCAATATATGTCTGATTCCCGGCCTCGCGCGCGACTTTGTACTGCACCTGAAAATCGCCCGTCAGACGAATTCTTTTCTCTTTACAGGAGGTGGGCAGGGTGCGATTGAATGGGATCGTCCGCGCGGACGAAAGCGGCGAACTTTGCGCTTGCGCTCGGGTCGCCCCGACAAAGATGAACAGAACCATTGCCGTCAACGCCGACGTGGACATTGATAAACGCATTATGCTTTTGTTCATTTCTTAATCTATCGCCCCTTTGTCGTATCTTAGCCCATACGGAGACGGGGCATCAATGCGAACACTTCTCCCGGTTGTGGATGTCACGGCGTAAGGCTTCATTGATAGCTGTTGTCCTGGTCTGGTGTTGAGCGAAATATCTCATCACCATGTTTCACTGTGTGCCACTCATCCCTCCTGTTTGTCTCACCCTGAAACACGTGCCGCGCATCATCTCTGATGCGGATTATGTAGTAATCGTCGTTGCCTCTTGTTCTTAGCGCCCGGATGAAGGTGGCATAGAGATTGCCAAAGCTGCCTCCGGTCAGAAGCGAGGATCAAGCCTCTTTTCTGCTGTTCTTCACCTTTTCACAAAACACTCAACCAAGATTCTCGGAGACCCCTATCATGAGAAAAGTCCTCCTCGCCTGTCTAATCTTATCTTCACTTGTTATCGCAGTGCTGCTCCCGACGGCCGATGCGCAAGGCCAGAATCAGAGCGCCGCCATTCACAAACACGCAGACAACATCCCCGGCAGTTACATCGTCGTCTTCAAAGACGAAGTTTCCGCCCGCTCCGTAGAGACGCGCGCAGCCGACCTCTCACAACGCTACGGCGGGCGGCTGATATCTCTCTACAGGCACGCCCTGCGGGGCTTCTCCGTGCGGATGAGCGAGCAGGCGGCCGAAGCACTCGCACGGCACCCGCTCGTCGCTTATGTCGAAGAGGACACAGTGTTGGAACTGGCCGCCACGCAACAGGGCGCTCCCTGGGGGCTCGACCGCATCGACCAGCGCCGCCAGCCGCCATCGAACACCTACACTTACGCGAACAACGGCGCGGGGACACGTGTTTACCTCATCGACAGCGGCATCCGCACGACGCACGAAGAGTTTGAGGGACGCGCTTCAGTCGCTTTCGATAATGTTGGCGACGGGCGCAACGGGCAGGACTGCTTCGGTCACGGCACGCAGTTGGCGGGCATCGTCGGCGGGAAGACTTACGGTGTAGCGAAGGGCGCGCAGTTGCTCGCCGTGAGAGCTTTCGGTTGTACCAACCAGAGTACGGCGACGAAGATCATCGAGGCGATTGAGTGGGTGATGAATAATCATCAGAAGCCGGCAGTTGCAGTGATGAGCGCTTCGGGCGGAGCTAACCTCGCGCTCGACACGGCGGTGCACAACTCGATCGGAGCGGGCGTGACCTACGTATTGGCGGCGGGCAACATCAACGCGGATGCCGGGACGCGCTCACCATCACGAGTGCCGGAAGCCCTGACCGTCGGGGCAACGGACATTAACGACGCGCGCGCGACCTTTTCCAACTACGGTGCTGCGCTCGACCTGTTCGCGCCCGGCGTGGACATCCCGACAGCCTCCATCTTCGACGATACGACGACCATCTTAAAGTCGGGCACTTCGATGGCCGCCGCCTACGTTGCCGGCACGGCGGCAAGATACTTGAGCGGCCGTCCGGGCGCTGACCCTTCGCAGGTGAGTCGTGCGCTGGTCGGCAACGCCACGCCGGACAAGGTAGTCAACCCCGGCGATGGTTCGCCCAACAAACTGCTTTACACGCTCTTCAACTCGGAGCACGACAACCGTGCAGACCTCGACGGCGACTACAGGACTGACGTTTCAGTTTTCAACCGGGAGACGGGAGAATGGCGTTCTCGCAACAGTTCGAACGATCAGGCTGTATCTTTCTATTTCGGCCAGAGCGGAGACATCCCTACGCCCGGCGATTATAACGGCGACGGCAAAACCGACTACGCCGTGTTTCGCCCGGCAAACGGGACTTGGTATATCGCCACCGACACAAGCGGATCGTTTTACGGCGTGCAGTTCGGCTATGGCACTGATAGACCGATTCCACGCGACTACGACGGCGACGGTAAAACCGACATCGCTGTTTTCAGGCCTTCAGATACCGTCTGGTACATTCTGAACAGCAGGGACAACAGCATGTCTTCTGTGCAATTCGGGTTGAGCGACGACCGCCTCGTGCCGGGCGATTATGACGGCGACGCGAGAGCCGACATTGCGGTTTTTCGCCCTTCCGACGGCACATGGTATATCCGCCGTCCGGACGGCACGTTCCACGGGGTCGTGTTCGGCGTCGCCAGCGACTGGCCGGTGCAGGCCGATTACGACGGCGATGGTTTGACCGACATCGCAGTCTTCCGTCCCGGTGTCGGCGAGTGGTATAGGTTGAATAGCTCGGACGGTGCGTTTCATGGCGTACATTGGGGTCAAAACGGCGACCGTCCGATTCCGGGCGATTATGACGGCGATGGTAAAGCGGATGTTGCCGTGCATCGCCCGGATGAGAATAACGCCTGGTATATCTTAAAAAGCACGACCGGCACATACGACGCCGTCACTTTCTATTCGGGATTCCCCGTTCCGGCCGGCTATCTGACTTCGCCTCCGACACCCGCACCCGGCACGGGACTCAAAGGTGATTACTACAACTCCGTTACCCCGGAGGGCGCAATCGCGTTCAGTCGAACCGACTCGACCGTTAACTTCGACTGGGGCAGCGACCCCGGCGCGGGTGTCAGTTCCGACAACTTCTCGGTGCGTTGGACAGGACAGGTGCTGCCCCTCTACTCGGAGACGTACACCTTCCATACCGTGAGCGACGACGGCGTGCGCCTGTGGGTCAACGGCACACAGGTCATCAATAACTGGACGGATCACCCGGCCACGGAAAATAGCGGCACGATCACGCTTAACGCCGGGCAACGCTACGACATTCGCATGGAATTCTACGAGCGTGCGGGAGGAGCCGTAGCACGTCTCTCTTGGTCTAGCCCGACTCAAACCAGACAGATCATTCCAGCGAGTCAGCTCTACCCCTCCGCAGCTTCGACATTCAACCCGCCGCTTGTGCTCGATGATTTTGAAAGCGGCACGCTTTCGGGATGGACTACCTATGCCAATCCCGGTTCGAGCGTCACGGCCAGCGCGCTCAATCCGGGTTACGCGAGCAACTATGCGATGAGTGTGAACTACAACGTCTCTGAGTGGGGCGGGATAGAGCAGTTCTTCAATGCTGGCCGGAACTGGAGCGGCTATACCAACCTCGACTTTTGGTTCTATGGCAGCAGTTCCGGTAACAGGTTCCGTGTGGAAATTTACGACAACGGCAACACGGCAGGCTCTTCTGAACGCTTCGAGTATCAATTCGTCGATAACCTGATGGGGTGGAGGCGCATGATAATTCCGCTTAACTCCTTTACGCGTCGGACGGACTGGCAACCGAGCGGAGCGCCTAACGACGGGCTAACACTCACACAGATGTGGGGCTTTAACTTCGCGCCACTGGCCGGCAGCGGCTCATTCAGGACGGATCAGGTGCAACTCACACGCTAAAACCCCTGTCGAAGCCTCCTGGTGGGTCAGTTTGAAAATGCGAGCGCATAGATGTTGGCTCAGAATTTCAAACTGACCCACTATCGCTGTTTTTCTCCGAATACGGATTTTTAAGAGCCTATGGTAGAATCCTTTTAATCGGTAGGAGACACGCACTAGACCCGGTTTTTCGTTCCTGTCCAGTGCGTGTAAACTGTTGATTCAGCCGGAGTGGCGAAATCGGTATACGCACTAGACTCAAAATCTAGCGAGCTTCACTGCTCATGTCGGTTCGAGTCCGACCTCCGGCATCAACCTTCCCGGTAAATCAAAGATTTACAACTATCCTTCCAGTTCAAGTCTATTTCTAAACCTGTGCGTTAACACATTCATTAACACACTGAATGAATTATACTCTTAAAAGAATTATCAATAATCTTTAGCTCATCGAGCGTTTAGAAGTTTTATTCTGTATAATCGTCCATCATGAACAAACGGGCTAAAAAGAGATTGAAGGAAGCTATTCAAAAAGACCTCGCAGAACGCGCAGATAAACGTAAAGAACAAACCTTCTCCACTCCTGCTAAAAAAGTCTCAGAGAGTAGTGGCTTCAAGGTGAAACCGGAAAAGAAGAGAGGTTAGTTTTTGGTCATCACATAGTTAAGCCAGAACTAAACATTAGGAGTAGCAATGTATATCTACACAGTACAAGCAGCGCCGGGACAGAAAGCAAAATTTGATGGCGACCCATCAATTAAGTATGAGGTTAAGAGGCAGAATACTTATTTAAAAAGTGGGCAAAAAGGGCGTAGTGAGATTATTAGAACCAACCTGGATTATGAGGAGGCAATAGCGGTTATTAAAACTTTCAATGATAAGGAAGCGGAATCACAAATTAGAAAGAAGGAAGCGAAAGAGCGAGAGAAAGATTAGTAGCGACCAGAACTGAATCAAACTCAACATAGTTATAGTGCGAAGCCCCGGCTTGGGTGAAAGAAGGCTCGTAGTTGACGCTCCTTCGTCCCGGCCGGGGCTTCGCATTTTTGGTTTGTAATTGAGAGGGGCACTACATCGAATAGTTGCCGTTCAGTAGTTCGACTTCATCGGGCGGCGTGGGTTCGGCGATGAGGCGCGAGGGGTCGCGGCGTTGCCATTCGTCGTTGATTAGCGTGGCGGCGGCTTGTGCCGGGATGGGCTTGGAGAAGAGGTAGCCCTGGCCGTAGTGGCAGCGCAGGGCTTTGAGTTTTTGCCATTGCTCCTGGGTTTCGATGCCTTCGGCAATGACGCTCATCTTTAGCTTGGAGGCGAGCGTGATGACGGTTTCGACGATGCCGAGACTCTCTTCATCCATCGACATGCGGCCGACGAAGGAGCGGTCGATCTTGAGTATGTTGACAGGGAAGCGGTGCAGGTAGCTCAAGGAAGAGTAGCCCGTGCCGAAGTCGTCGATGCTTAGTTGGACGTTGAGCGAACGCAGTTGCCGGAGCATCGCCGTGGCCGCTTCGGCGTCGTCCATCACCATGCTCTCAGTGATCTCAAGCCGCAGGCAGTGCGGGTCGAGTCCCGTGCGGTAGAGCACCTGTTTGACCTGTCCCACCAGGTCGGGCTGCTTGAATTGTTTGCCGGAGAGGTTGACGCTGATGGTGAGCGGCGTGTCGGAAGGATAAGCCTTTTGCCACTCGCGCACTTGCCGGCAGGCTTCGTGCAACACCCACTCGCCGATAGGGATGATCAGTTCCGTATCCTCTGCGACGGGGATGAACTCGGCGGGCGAGTGCATCCCGCGCTCAGGGTGTTGCCAGCGCAGCAGCGCCTCGAAGCCTGAGAGGCTGCCCGTCTCTAAGTCGATGATCGGCTGGTAGTAGACTTCGAACTCGTTGCGTTCGAGCGCCTGCCGCAGATCGCTCTCCATCTTGAGACGCGAGACGGCGCGCGCGTGCATCACTTTGTCGAAGACCTCGAAGCGGCCTTTGCCCTGCTCCTTGGCGCGATACATCGCCGTGTCCGCGTCGCGCAGAATCTCTTCCGTGCCGTCGTAGCCGACGGCCGAGAGCGCGACGCCGATGCTGGCGCTCGTGAACACGTCGTAGCCGCTCAAGCGGAACGGCGCTTCGATCTCGCGCAGAATGCGTTCCGTGATGGCGAGCGTGTCGGCCGAATGCTGGACGCCGTTCAGGAGGACGGCGAACTCGTCGCCGCCGAAGCGCGAGACGGTGTCTTGCGGGCGGACGCAAGTGCGCAGGCGCGCGGCGACGGCCGTGAGCAGTTGATCGCCGACCACGTGCCCGAGCGAGTCGTTGATGTTCTTGAAGCGGTCTATGTCGAGGAAGAGGACGGCGAAGAGGTGATCCGGGTGCTGCGCGGCGCGGCCGAGCGCCAGCCCCAGATGGTCTCTGAAGAGTGCGCGGTTGGGCAACCCCGTGAGCGGATCGTAGAAGGCCGCGCGGTGCAGTTGTTCCTCCGCCAGTTTGCGCTCGGTGATGTCCTGCGCCTGGACGATGAAGTGCATCGGCTTGCCCTGTTCGTCGAAGACGCTCGAAGCGCTCACGGTCGTCCAGACGACGTGCCCGTCTTTGTGGATGTAGCGTTTCTCGCGCGTGCTCGTGACGAGTTTGCCTTCGAGCATCTGGTAGAGGTCTGCGAGATTCGCGCCGAGGTCGTCCGGGTGCGTGATGGACTGAAAGTTCGTCTGCAACAGTTCCTCTTCCGTGTAGCCGACGAGTTTGCAGAGCGAACGATTGACGCTCAGCCAACGGCCGTCCGTGCCGGTGAGCGCCATGCCGACGGCCGCGTAGTCGAAGGCGCTACGGAAATGTTCTTCGCTTTTCCTGAGCGCCTGACTGATGACCTTCTGCTCCTCGATGCTCTCGCGCAGGGCTTGACTGATGGCGCGCTGCTCCTCTGCGTGCCGCTCGGCCTGCTCCGCCTGCGCGAGCGTGGCGAGCAATTGCTTACGATAGATCTGATAGGTGAAGTAGATGATCGCGATGATCGGGATCATCGCGATGAAGGCGTAAAAGCCGTTGCCGTTGATCAGTTTGGCGGTGATGCCTGCGGCCGAAGCGCCCGCGAAGTAAGTGATCGAAGTCCAGACGTAGCACTCGCGCCAGACTTGCAGAAAAGGCAGGTCGAGTTTCAAAGACTGGCGGAGCGCCGGCATGGTCGAATTGACCAGAAATTGTATGAAGCCGATGAGACAGATAGCCCCGATGAAGTCGCCGGAGATTGCGCCGTGTCCCAGAGCGACCAGGTTGCCGAAGATATAACTGACGACGCTGGCCGTGATGAAGGTAGAGAGAGCCAGCAGCGCCGCGTTGAAGAACCAGATCAACCAGATTTTGGAGAAGCGGAGCGAGGAACAGAGCGCTTCGGCGGCGGCTAACAGCACCGCGGCTTCTGCGTCGTAGAGCAGCAGGGTGAGGAAGATGAAGCTGTCCGAGACGGTGACCTGAACGCGATGTTGGGAAAACTCGATCCCCAGACGCGAGCCGAAACAGAGCGTGACGGCGGCAAAAATCAGGAAGCGAACGTCGATGCGCGACACGTCGAGCCGCAGGAGACAGTAGAGGCACACGAGCGCGCCGAGCGCGATGATGAGTCGCAGATAGAATTGGTGGAAATTCTGCTTATTCATTGAAGGACTCTTCGCTTGTTGTAGCTATCGCGATGAGAGTTCACGCCGGGAGGGGCGTTTAAAAGGGACAGGCAGAGGCGTCCCATGTCGCTCTCTTTAGCGAGCGGCGTGCCAGCGAACTTTCAGTTGAAGAGTGCTGAATTTGCCCGGAAACGGCGGGTCGGAGAGAGAGGGGCGGATGCCTATCAGTCAGCTTGACGCAGGACGACCGTTCAGACAGGTCGAAAGCCCTGTCAACCTGACAGCGAGTTGGCGTGTGATTTAAACGGCCGGGAGAGTTCACCGCGCGCCTTCGGGTCGCGGGACGAGAGGGATGGCCTAGAGGTAGACCTTGCGATACGTGCCGAGCAGCGTGCCGCCCATGCGCTCGTAAAAAGCGTGCGCCACGGCGTTTTCGACATTGACGAAGCCGCAGAAGGAGGGCAACCTTTGGAGCAAGGCGCGGCTCAGTTGCGTCCAGCAGCGCCGTCCATATCCTTCGTGGCGGTGTTGGGGGCTAACCCACACTCCCTCCACGTAAGCCGCTTCGGGAGTTTCCGTGATCACGTCGGCCTTGAAGATCAATTTCCCCTGCTCGATCAGAGTCCACACCTTTCCCCTTGCCACTCGCGCGGCGCAACGCTCGCGGAAGCCCGCCGGGTCTACGTCGAGCGGGTTCAGGCCGGTCTCTTCCGCCACCATTTCGGCGTGCGCCGAGACGACCTTGTCCAGATGTTCGAGTGTGGCTTGCCGGAGCCCCTGGCTGCCTTCGGTCGCCGTATCGCTTCGCGTGAACTGGTAGAACAATTCCTGACGAAAGCACCGGGGCTTCTGGCCGTCCCGGTCGTAATGGCCCAGGAATTGGTTCAACTCCGCTTCTTCGCCCATGATCATATGGACTGACGGAGACTCGCGCGCCAGTTCAGCGAACGCGATGAGCGCATCGTGCGTGTGCGCCTCGAACAAGGTGGCGCGCCCGATGAGTGCGACGCCTTCGAGCAGGCCACTGTGGCGTTGGCGGCAACCATAGAACCTGCCGCGCGGCGCGGGAACGGACAGGCCATGCTCGCGCAATAACCCGGCCATGATGACCGTGTGCAGCGGTCGCTCGGCGAGGAAGGCTAACGCCTCTTCACTTTTATCTTCCGGCAGAGGCTCGGCCGACGCCCGGCTCGCCGTGATTGTGTGTGAGGTAGCAGACATAGTTAACTCTGAGGATTCTTTCCGTCGAAACCGCTGGTGGCGTATGAGAGGCCGCGAGCGGACAGTTAGTCTTCGTCTCCGTCGTCATCAATGACGGGCATGCTCCTTGTGTTGTTGCCGTTGACGAGGACGCTGAGCGACCAGATGCCGTCCGACACCATGATCCCATCCGAGACCATGATGCCGTCGGAAACCATGATGCCGTCGCCGAGTGCGAGACCGTCAGAAACCATGATGCCATCCGCCACCATGATGCCGTTGATGAACAGATTGCCGCTGCCCATCGGCAACCCGTCCGACACCATGATGCCGTCCGACACTGTGATGCCGTCGGAAACCATAATGCCATCCGACACCATGATCCCGTTCGAGATCGTGATGCCTGCGCCGAAGCTCTCGCCGAGGTTGTAAATCCGCTGATACTTCGTGATCAGATCGCTTCCGGCGATGTAGCCGTAATGTTGCAGCACGCCCTGCGCCCACTGGAAGGTGTGGCCGCCGATGGTTGTGTTGGGCGTGGGCAGCACGCTTCCGCTGATCAGGAGCGGCGTGCCGAGTTTCGTTTTATTGTTGAGGTCTGTGCGGATAAGTTTCGCCAGCTGCACTGCGCCGTCGATGTTGAGTTGCCCCGCGCCTTGCTCGTAGGTGTTGAAGCCGTTGAGCGGCTGCGCCGTGTACTGTAGAAGCATCTTGACCATGTTCGGCGTCAAGCGCGGATTCGCTTGCAGCAGCACCGACACGGCTCCGGCCACGATTGGTGTCGCCATCGAAGTGCCGCTCATCAGCATCATCTTGTGGTTTGAGTTGCTGTTCGGCGTGACATCGAGCGAGCTGTTCTGGCCGACTATAGCGTTGTTGACGGACTTGGCGGCGACCAACTTGTTACCGGGGGCGACGAGGTCTGGTTTGATGACGTGGTCGTAGACGCGCAGGCCGTTGACCGTCTGGTAGCTGCGCGTGGGGCCGCGAGAGCTGTAGGTGGTTATCACGTCGTCGTCGCGCGATTCGGTGTTGAACGTGTTCGAAGCGCCGACGGTGATCGCCGAAGGCTCATTGCCGGGGCTGTGGATGCGGCCGTAGTATTTGAGCCCCGAAGCGTCCGTCCCGTCGTTGCCCGCGGCGGCCACGACGACGATGCCTGCGTCAACCAATTTGCGCACCGCCAGACAGAGCGGATCAATTTTGTAAGAATCGAGCGCGGGCGCACCGAGGCTTAAGTTGACAACGCGAATCTTGTACTTCTGGTGATTCTTCTCGCTCAGAGGCTTGTTCGGATCGACGGGCGCGAGAATCCACTGCAAGGCTCTGAGCACGTTGGAAGAGTGGCCGATGCCCTGCGAGTTGAGGACGCGTAGGTTAACGATCTTCGCTTCCGGCGCGATGCCGTTGTAAGCGCCGTTGGAGATGTGATCGGTCGCGGTCGCGAGCGAGGCGACGTGCGTGCCGTGGCCGTAAGGGTCGCCGGTGATGTTCTCGCCCGTAAAATCTTTCTGGAAGGTGATGCCGCCGACGCCATGATGCTCCTGGTCTACGCCGGAATCAAGGATGGCGATATTCATATCCCTGCCCTTGAAACCGCTGTTGCCGGAACGCGCGCGCATGTCGCGTGCGCCGGTCGTGCCTTCGACGAAACCGAGCAGACGCACCTCCTGATCCGGCGTCACGACTCTCACCTCTTCGAACGAGGCTAGTTCCTCGATGGTGTTGAGCGGAAGTTCGACCGCCATCGCGTCGAAACTCTCAAACTCGGCTCTGACTCTGACGCCGTTCCGACTGAGCAGAGCGTTCAACCTGCCCGTCGGCGCTTCTTGCAGTTGCAGAATGACAGGGACAGTCTCAGTCCTTGCGCGCGAACGATGCACACGCTCGCGCAGCATCGGCGAAACTTTATCGAGTTTCGCCTTCGGAGTTTTGCCGCCTCGTCCCGCGGGGCGCTGTGCTCCTGCGGGGAGACTCGCAAGAAGGGTTGTGCTGAGCGCCGCGAGTAGTAAAAATGCCGTCAAGCGGGCGATGTGAGAATATCGTTTCCGGCTATTCATCCGTGACATCCTTCGGGAACTCCCACTGCCATATTCCGCGTGCGAAACTTAGGCTGGTAAGTGCGTGCCCGCCTCCGTTTTCACCAGAAGAAGGCTCTTATCGGTGACTTCTTTGAAGTAAAGAGCAGACGCGACTAGAGGCCGAGTCGGCCTTTGAGTAAGCGACGGGTGTGCCAGAGGCGAGAAAAGCTAAAAGCCACGATAAAATGTGAGTTTTTCGACCGGCGTGCGGAAGCTATGTGTGCGCTCGTGTGGTTCACGCTGACCGATTCATTCAAAAGTAACGACGGCGACGGTCACTCTGAACGACCTGAACGACGCATAGTCAGGCCGCACGCGGACGCCTGAGCGACGTGCGGTTGAATTGTCTTCGCACGCGTAAAAACTCGGTTCAGCTTACTTCGCTTCGGGCGCAGGTGAGTGTAAAGACGTGTCGTCGGTTAAGAGAGGCAGAGGGTCGATTGCGCCCGTGGACGCATAGACGCCGAAGTGTAGATGGGGCGACGTGCCCGCCGCGTTTCCGGTTGTGCCGACGTAGCCGAGCACGGTTCCCGGCGTGACGTGGGAGCCGACGGCGGCGGCTGGCGCGTAAGCGTCGAGGTGCGCGTAATAGTAGGTGCGCCCGCCCGCGCCGAGGACGTAGACGGTGTTGCCGCCGAGCGCGTTTTCGCCCACACGCACCACGTAGCCTGCGGTGGCCGAACGCACGGCCGTGCCGCGTGCGGCGAAGATGTCCTGTCCTTCGTGGAGGCGTCCGCCCGAACGCGGCGCGTGCCACGAACTCTTGATCTGCGCCGCACGCACGCCTTCGACCGGCACAACGAGAGCGGCGTCCGGCGGCTGCGAGTAAAGCATCGCGGCTTTGAACGGCAATGCGACGGCCGACATTCTCACCCTCAGCCCCGCACGCTCCGCAGCAGCCAGGAGCGCGACCACAAGCCACGCCGCCGCACCCAGAAGAATCAACTTTTTCACACCCCTTAGATGTCCCGAAACAACCTATGGTTACTCGCTTTGGGAATGTTTGAACGTGCGAATCGTCGCACGCCTTCGGCGCGGGGCGCGAGAGAGTGCGCCGTCAGGTGTGATCCCGTTCGTCTCGAAATTACGCCTTAACAGTTATAGAGGCCGCATTGACTTGAAGAGGCCGCTCGTGTTCGCGCCGGTTGCGCGTATCGCAACCGACTTCAGAGGCGCGGCGGGAAAGTAAATCGAAAGTAGATGGTTGGTTGCCGAAAGGAGATTGTTCACATCATGTTGTCTATAGCCCAGCTTCGTAAATCCCTCATCCTCGCATTCGTTTTGATGGCAAGTTTTTCTTCCGTCGCGTTCGCACAGCAGTCGTCGCAGACGGCCGCGCCGGGCAAGCCCGTCGTGTGGCGTGATCCGGGAAACATCTCCGCACGCGATTTGCGCACGGGACAAGGCGCGGCGAATTTAGCCCCGGCCGCGCCCTACACCTTTATCGCAGAAGATCGACTCGGCTCGTCGCCAAAGTTCAAGGTGCGCGATGCACGCGGCGTCGTGTGGTCAGTGAAGTTGGGCGAGGAAGCGCAGGCCGAGACGGTGGCGACGCGTCTCGTCTGGGCGATGGGCTACTTCGCGGAAGAGTCTTACTACTTCAACCGCGTCGAGGTGCAGAACCTACCGCGACTGGCGCGCGGGCAGGAGTTCGTCGAGCAGCGCACGAACACGGTGCGCGGCGCACGCTTCGAGCCGCGTCGCGAGAACGTCGAACGCGCAACGCAGTGGGACTGGGAGAAGAATCCTTTCGTCGGACAGCGTGAGTTCAACGGCCTCAAGGTGCTCATGGCCTTGCTCGGCAACTATGACATCCGGCCGGAAAACAATCTCGTGATCGCGTTTAAAGACCCGCAGAGCGGACAGGCGGAAGCGCGCTATTTCGTCTCAGACATCGGCGCGACGTTCGGCAAGGTGGGCGGCCTCGGCGGCAAGCGTTCGAAGAACAACCTCGAAGACTTCCGCAACAGCAAGTTCGTCGTCGGCGTCGAGAACGGTCTGGTCAAGTTCGACTATCACACGAAGCCGAAAGGCGGCGGCGGTTTCTTCGCCTCACTCTTCAAACCCGGCTACGCCAAGAGTCAGGCGATGAAAGAGCGCGTCATCAATAACATCCCCGTCGAAGACGCGCGCTGGATGGGACAACAACTCTCGCAACTGACGGACGAGCAACTGCGCGAAGCCTTCCGCGCCGCAGACTATGACCAGACAACGCGCGACGGCTACGTCGCCGCCCTGCGTGCACGCATCAATCAACTAACACAACTTCCGACGGCCGAAGCGGTCGCCGCGAGTCAAACTTCACGGAGGTAAAGGATCAATCTTATGACAAGCCAGAGCAAACCGGCGGTTGAGGCGCGGAAGCGTCGTTCGTGGTTCGCCGCCGTCGCGGTCGCGCTCGCCCTCGCGG
>DASZCS010000104.1:0-39333 GCA_035942855.1 Pyrinomonadaceae bacterium
GCGTCGCCACGCCGCTACTTTTCCGCCGCCTGAAAAAACGATGAACAGAAGACAAGTAAATCGTGAATCGTAAAGCGTGAATAGTAGAAGACGGTTTTCTCTATTCACGCTTTACGATTCACGGCTTACTGCTTTTCCTCCTTCCAAAAAAACTGATCCCTTCAGCATTTCCTTTCCGCGTTAGCCAGTGAAGGGAAATTTTATATATGCGCCGTGTGAAGAACCGGCGCGCGAAATCATAGGTTATAGGAAGAAGGGGTTTCTTATGTTTATCCGTCGTCATCTTTTCTCGCTCATTCTGGTCTTGGGACTTTTCACTAGCAGCACTTTCGCGCAGACAGATGCGCCTGCCGACAATGCGCAGGCGGCTGCGTCCGCCACTGTGACGGCCACGGCCGTTGCCGGCGGGGGTGTGCGTTTCGCCGCTCCGACCGATGCGTTGCAGTTGCGTCTCGAAATTTATACGCCCGGCGGCGAGCGCGTTTTTGATTCCGGCGCGCGCTCCGGCAGCGTCCTCGACTGGCAACCGTCGGACATGCCGCAAGGCGCGGCCGACGGTTCATATTTGTGCGTCGTGACGGTTAAAGATTTGCGCGGGCGTGCCAGACAGCGGCTCGGCAGTCTCTCCGTGCAAGCGGGTCAGGCGACCGTGCAGCGCGTGCGCGAGCAGGAGTTGTCCGACGTGCAGAAACAGGCGGCCGCCGCGAGCAGGCAGGCACAGAAAAGTGAACTGGCCGATGCGGACGGCGCTCTCACCGTCCTGCGCAAAGAGAAGGAACGCGACATCACCGTGATGGCGCACGACGGGCAGGACGGTCGCATCACCAGCACCAAAGGCGCGCTCACTTTGCGCACGGGCGACATCTTCTCCGGCAACGATAAAGAGCAGATGCGGATTACGCCGGGCGGACAGGTCGGCATCGGCACGGATAAACCCGAAGCCACGCTCGACGTGAACGGCACCATTCGCGCACGCGGCGGCATCCGCTTCGACGACGGCACGGTGCTCACCTCCGCCCGCGGCGCGGCCTCGTCCTCGACGGCGGCGGTGGCGGTCGGCGACACGTCCTCGGCGGCGGCGCTCTCCGGAACGGGCACGACGAACAAGCTGACGAAGTGGCTCGACGGCGCGGGCACGGTCGGCGACTCCTCGATCTACGAGGAGGGCGGCCTGACGGTCTTCGGCCAGAGCGCGCCGCTCTTCGGCGGAGCGTCGAACTTCCACGTCGTCGAGATGGTGGCTACGGGGACGAAGACGCCGCTAACGCTCGTCGGCGGCTCAGGTTCGATGGAATTCTGGAAGGACTCGGCCGTAGGCGGTTTCCCGACGCGCGCGGCGGCCTTCGGCATGGCGACCCCGGGGCAGCCGATCACTAACGACATGGTCTTCTCGACCAACACGGCCGGGCAGCCCTGGGCGGAACGTCTGCGCATCACCAACGCGGGCAACGTCGGCATCGGCACGGCCGCTCCGCAATCGAAACTCGAAGTGGCGGGCAGCCTTCGCCTGACGGGTGCGGGCAGCGCGCTCATCTTCCCCGACGGCTCTACCATGACCAGCGCGGCCACGGGCGGTGGCGGCGGCACACTTTCGGGCACGAGCATCGTCAACGCGATCAACGACGCGGCGACCAGCGGCTTCATCGGCGACAACCGCATCTCGGCAAACATCGCGCGCCTCAACGCCTCCAACGTCTGGGCTAGCCCCAACCTCTTCTCGGCCGGCCTCTCGACGAACGGCTCGCGCATCACCGATGTCGGCAACCCCGTCAATGCGGGCGACGCAGTCAACAAGGCTTACTCCGACGCGAACTTCATCAAGTTCGTTCCCGGCGCGGAACAACTCTCGGTCGGCGACGCCAACGGCACTGCGCCGATGATCAACCTGCGCGGCGGTTCGACCTGTTGCAGCGGCCCCGGCGGCCACACGCCTGCCTTCTTCAAGGTCTTCCAGAACGGCAGCTTCGTCGCCACCGGCAACCTCGGCATCGGCACGTCGCCGATGGAGGGCAAGGGCTACCGCACCTCTTGGCACACTTACAAGGGCGCGTTCCGCTCCGGCTACGCCGACAACGAATGGGACGACGCGAACGTCGGCTTCTTCTCTTGGGCGGGCGGCTCGAACTCGACCGCTTCGGGACTCTATGCTCTCGCCTTCGGCGACACCAACTCGGCCGAGAGCACTTCGTCCATCGTCTTCGGCAGCGGCAATCAGGTGAAGGGCGCGGCCGGGTTCTCGGCTGGCGCGGGCAATCGCGTCTGCGACACCTACGGCGTCGCGCTCGGCAACAACGCGCGTTCGGGCGGCCCGATGATCAACGGCCGCTGCGACCCTGAGACCTTCAACATCCGCGGCCTCGCCGCCGTCGCGATAGGGCAGAACGTGACGGCCGATCAGGATAATACGACGGCGATGGGCAAGTTTGCCTCGAACAACGGCTTCACCGGCACGTTCATCTGGTCGGACGGCGCGGCGCAGGCTACGGCCGACACGTTCCGCAACACGGCCAACAACGAATTCGCGGCGCGCGCCACGGGCGGCTTCCGCTTCCGCACCAACCTCGGCGGCACGACGGGCTGCAACCTGCCCGCGGGCTCCGGCGTCTTCAACTGCACTTCGAGCCGCACGACGAAGGAGAACTTCAAACTGGCGAGCGGCGAAGACGTGCTGGCGCGTTTGCGCAAAATCCCCGTGAGCACCTGGAACTACACCGCCGAGGGCAGCAACGTGCGCCACATGGGGCCGATGGCCGAAGACTTCTACCAGGAGTTCGGACTCGGCACGGGCAACACCTCTATCGGCGTCCAAGACCTCGCGGGCGTGAGCCTCGCGGCCGTCAAGGCGCTCGACCAGCGCACGACGCAACTGCAACAGCGCACGGCCGAAGTCGAACAACTCCGCAGCGAAGTGCAAACCCTGCGCGCCGCCAACGCGAGCATGGAGCAGCGTCTCGCCGCGCTCGAACAGAGTCTCCAGCAGCAACAGCGCACGACGACCAAAGCGGGCACGACGAACAACACCACGGCGCGTCGCGCTCGCCGCTAAACACTAAACGCGCCGGGCTTCGCCACCCGGCCTTAACCGAACGTCCACACGAGCGGGCGGGGCGTTTGAGGAAGTCAACACTTCTTCGAACGCCCCGCCCGCTTTCTTCTCGCTTCACGCCTGCGCGCTCGCCGGAAGCAATAACATCTCGCGCCGCGAGTTTTGCGTCCGTATGTTTCCATTATGACCGATGCTTCTTTCAATCCTGCACGAAGCGGTCAAACTGGTTCATCCCCGTCTCCGCATCTTTTTCCAGTCCACGCGCATTTCCAAGGCTTTCTCCGTCTTTCCTGCGCTCCGCGCCTTCCGGCACATTCCTTGCCAACTGCTGGAACGACTCGCCTCGCATCGAGATGTTCTTTAGAGATAAGTTCTGAGTCAACAAAAGTTCTGAGTCACCGATAAGAGCCTTCTTCCAGTGAAAACGGAAGCGGGCACGCACTTACCAGCCTAAGTCGCTTTTGACAGCAGCGATACGGTAGTGGGAGTTCCCGAAGGACGATAGATGAAGAATCAGATCGACAGACACCAATTCGCTTCTCTCCTGTTGCTCGCTTGTCTGCTCCTAGGCGGGCTGCCCGCGGGCACGGCGAGCGCACAGTCCGCGAAAGGGCAAGCGCCGCGGCCGGGGCAGCAGGAGAAAGTTTCTCCGGACTTGCGCGAGCGCAACCGGCGTAACCCGGATCAGCGCGTCGCGTTTATCCTGCATTCGGCGGGCGCATGGAGCGAGACGCACGAAGGTCTCGTCCGCGCCTTCGGCGCAGAGGTCAAACGCGGCTTCCGCAACTTCGACCTGCGCGTCGTCGAAGCGCCCGCACGCGTCGCCGAGTTGCTGTCGATGCAGAACGAATTCGCTTACGTCTCGCTCGACCGCGAAGTGAAATCTCTCGGCCACCTGTCGCTCACCACGGGCGCTGACGCCGCGCGCAAGATGACGGGCACGACGAGCAGCTACGACGGCACAGGCATCGGCATCGCCGTGCTCGATTCGGGCATTTATCAGGAACACAAGGCGTTCACACAGGCTTCCGGCCTTGGCACGCGCATCACTGCGAACGTTGACTTCACCGGCCTCGGCAGCACCGCCGACCCTTACGGCCACGGCACGCACGTCGCCTCCGTCGCCGCCGGCAACGGAATCGTCTCGGCCGGCGCTTACACAGGCATCGCTTCGAATGCCAACATCCTGAATTTGCGTGTGCTCGACGGCATGGGGCGGGGCAGCACTTCCGGTCTGCTCGCCGCGCTCGATTGGGTTTACACGAACCGCGCGGCTTACAACATACGCGTCCTGAACATGAGCCTCGGCACGGTCGCCGCAGACTCTTATCGCAACGACGCCATCTGCCTCGCCGCGCGTAAACTCGTGGACGCCGGCATCGTTGTCGTCGCCGCCGCAGGCAACGAGGGTAAAGACGCGAGCGGCACGAAACTCTACGGGCAGGTTCACAGCCCCGGCATCGAACCTTCAGTTATCACCGTGGGCGCTTCCAACACCTACGGCACGGACGCACGCAACGACGACACGGTGACGACCTACAGTTCGCGCGGCCCCACGCGCAGCTACTACACAGACCTCGCGGGCGTGCGCCACTACGACAATCTACTCAAGCCCGACTTGGTCGCGCCCGGCAACAAGATCGTCGAGGCGCAGTCGTTCGGCAACTACCTCGTCACGAACAATCCGCAACTCGACGCTAACGTCAGCGGCTCCGCAGTCAAAGAGCAGATGTATCTGTCGGGCACTTCGATGGCGACCCCGGCCGTCGCAGGCGCGGCGGCGCTCTTGCTGCAAGCTAATCCTTCTCTCACGCCCAACCTCGTCAAAGCGATCCTTCAATACACAGCCCAACCGCTCGCAGGCTTCAACAACTTCGAGCAGGGGACGGGACAACTCAATCTCGAAGGCGCGATGCGGCTCGCCAAACTCGTCCGCACAGATCTCTCCGCCGCGACGCCGCTCGGCGCACCTTTGCTCACGACAACTGCACCGACGCCCAATTCGACCATCGGCGGTACGACCTTCAACTGGGGCGGCGCGGTCGTGTTGAAGCACACGTTCGCCACCGGCTCGAATCTGATCACGAAATATCAGAAGGTCTACGCCCTCGGCGTGCTGGTCTCCGACGGTGTACTCGTCTCCGACGGCGTCCTTGTCAGCGATGGCGTGCTCGTCTCTGATGGCGTCCTTGTCAGCGACAGCATCATCACCAGCAACGGCGTGCTCGTCTCGGACGGCACGGTCTTTTGCGGGACAGGCGTGCTCGTCTCTGACGGCGTGCTCGTCAGCGACAATATGGTTTTCGGCGACGGGGTGCTGGTTTCGGACGGCGTACTCGTCTCTGACGGTGTGCTCAGCGGGAACGTCTCGAACACGACCGATAGAGTTATGATCTATGGCGACCAGACCGCTTCGATGGTGGTGGTCCCCGAATCGCTCGTCTCCACGCTGGCCGCACCCTCGACGCTCTCCGCGGCCGCTGCCTCGACCACGCAGTTGAATTTATCCTGGAGGGATATGTCTGCGAACGAGGCCGGTTTCATGATCGAACGTTGCACGGGTTCGACGTGCACTAACTTCGCGCAGGTCGCACAGGCCGGGGCGAGCGTCAAGTCTCTCTCCATGACCGGACTCGTGAAGGGAACTGCCTATCGTTTCAGAATTCGCGCCTTCAACTCGAACGGCTACTCGGCCTATTCCAACACGGCCGCAGCCACCACGAAAAGCAGATGATGACCGTGATTCGTTTCATCTCCGCAGGCACAACGTAATTGCCGCCGGGACGCGGACGACGGCGACTTCAGCGGTCTTGAGTTAATCCGAAAATTCCGGCGACACGCGGGCGCGCGGCTTTGGCAACAGAGCCGCGCGCTTGTCTATTTGTGTATGAGCGGATTTTGGCGCGAGCACGCGCCGGAGCCTCTGTCATTTCCGGCAAGATCATCGACAAGATTTTTGTGGAACACGTGCCGGGCCCACAGCAGCGCATGGCGTCTCTGTAAATTGATCGCTCGGCGGGCTGACCGTCTTTCCATCAATCTGATGGGGCATGCGTTAAATCGCCCATAATCGGGCAATTTGAACGTCCTGCCTTGCCTCTTCGATATCACGTTTCCCTGTTTTCCTGAGCAATCCGGCGACCTGTTCCAGAATTTCGTCTGGCACATCACTCGCTAAAGAATCGGTGGCTAGAGTTCGTTTCACCTTCCCCTTAAGGTAAACAGAGTATTGAACAGGCAGCGTTACAACAAACCGTTCATGGGACTGGTGATCACCACCGGCGCTGCGGCCTGTCTCTATAGCCTCCTGCTTCTTCCGCACTCGAACATCGACCTGCGCTTCCTTTTCATCTCAGCCGTCACCATCCTCGTCGGCTCGCGCGTCGGCATCGAGTTCTCGCCGCTCAAAGTTCAGATCACCGTCTCCGACACTTTCGTCTTTCTGTGCATGCTCCTGTACGGCGGCGAGGCTGCCGTGCTCCTGGCCTCTGCCGAAGCGTTTTTCTCTTCCATGCGCTTCAGCAAACTCTGGCTGACGAGATGCTTCAACGCGGCGCTGCTCGGCACTTCCACCTTTCTGACCGCCTCCGTGGTCGAGTGGTTCTTCGGCTCTCTGCCCGCACTCTCACACAGCAAACTCTCTTCAAGTTTCATCGCGGCCGCGAGCCTCATGGCTTTCGTTCAGTACGTGGGCAACTCAGGCATCGCCGCGCTCAGAGAGTCTTTCAAGATCAACCGCCCTTTCCGGCAGACCTGGAAGGAGTATTACCTCTGGACTTCGGTGACGTACTTCGCCGGAGGCTCCGCCGCCGCGCTCACCGCCATGCTGGTGACGGGCGGCAGTTTCTATGCCTTCGCCATCACGATCCCGATCATGTGGATCATCTACTTCACCTACCAGACCTATCGTAAACAACTGGAGGCGACCGCCGCGCAAGCGAAGCAGGCGGAGATGCACGCCGAAGAACAGATGCGCATCAGCCGCGCGCTCAGAGAGAGCGAGGAACATTTTCGCAGCGCCTTCGATCATGCCGCGGCCGGGATGGCTCTTGTCGGTACGGATGGGCGCTGGCTGAGCGTCAACCGCTCGCTCTGCGAGTTGTTGGGATACAGCGAAGAGGAGTTGCTGCGCCGAAACTTCCAGTCGGTCACACACCCGGACGACCTCGGCGAGAGTCTGACGGATATGTACCGGATGCTCGAAGGCGGGATGGTCACGTCGACGCGCGAGAAGCGCTACCTGCATCGCGACGGGCGCGAGATTTGGGCGACCGTCAGCACTTCGACCGTGGCCGACACACAAGGCAAGCCCATGCACTTCATCGTGCAATCGCAGGACATCACCGAGCGCAAGCGTGCCGAGGAACATTTGCACCGCGCCGCCTTCTACGACGATCTGACAGGATTACCGAACCGCGCACTCTTCACAGACCACCTGCAAATCTCCATCAAGCAGGCGCAGCAGCACCCCGACCATCTTTTCGCCGTCCTCTTCCTCGACGTTGACCGCTTCAAGAACATCAACGACAGTCTGGGACACGTCCTCGGCGATCATCTGCTGAAGGATGTGTCCGCGCGTCTGAAAAAGTGCATCCGCCCGGAAGACACCGTCTCGCGTTTCGGCGGCGACGAGTTTGCCATCTTGCTGAACGGCCTGGCTCACTCGGCCGATGCCTTTGCCGTCGCCGAGAGAATCAAGCGCGAGATGTTGACCAAGTTCAACCTTGGCGGCCACGAAGTGTTCACGAGCGCCAGCACAGGCATTGCGCTCTCGACCATGAGCTACGAAAGCGCCGAAGAGATTCTGCGCGATGCGGACACGGCCATGTACCGCGCCAAGGCGCAGGGCAACGGCAGCTACGAGGTGTTCGACAAGCTCATGCATGCACGCGCCATCTCGCTGCTGCAACTCGAAACCGATCTGCGCCGTGCCGTGGAGCGCGAAGAGTTTGAAATCTTCTATCAACCGATAGTGAAGTTGGAGACGGGGAAGATCACGGGCTTCGAGGCGCTCGTGCGCTGGAATCATCCGGAACGGGGACTCATCTCGCCGGTCGAATTCATCCCCGTTGCGGAAGAGACGGAACTGATCATCCCCATCGGGACGTGGGTGCTCCGACAGGCGTGCCGTCAACTGCGACAGTGGCAGAACGAGTTTCCGTCAGAGACACCGCTCACCATGAGCGTCAACTTGTCCGGCCGCCAGTTTCGTCAAACCGACCTCGTCGATCAAGTCAAACACATCCTGAATGAAACCAAACTCTCTCCGCAGTGCTTGCGTCTGGAGATCACAGAGAGCGTCGTGATGGAGAACGCGGAGGTGGCGACGGCCATGCTCCGGCAGTTGCGCTCCATCAACGTCCAACTGAGCATCGACGATTTCGGCACGGGTTATTCCAGTTTGAGCTACCTGCACCGCTTCCCGATCAACATCCTGAAGATCGACCGCTCCTTCGTCAATCGCATGTGTCTCGAAGAGGAGAGCCTCGGCATCGTGGAGACGATCGCCATTCTCGCCTCCAAGCTCAAGATGCAGGTGGTGGCCGAGGGCGTAGAGACGCTTGAGCAACAGGAACGTCTCACGAATCTCGGCTGCGGATACGCGCAAGGGTTCTTCTTCTCCGAGCCAATCAGAGCAACATTCGCCACGGAACTCCTCCGTAACGAACACCGCGACACCGGCCGACTGCTGACCTCTTATGAAACTTACGTCCAGGAAGTAGACTTGATCGGCGAAACTTTTTCGATGTAATTGATCGCGCGTTTATCTTCCGCACAAAGAGCAGGGACAAATAAAACAGGGGCGCTCATCGTGAGCGCCCCTGTTTTATTTACATTTCAAAGCGTTAACCCTTCTCCTTTTTATTGACATATAAAAAGTAGCTGGCGATTGTAAATAAGGCAAAATAGATAACGGCGAGAAGTTGAATATCTATCGGCGGCGCGCTCCGATTACCGAATTGACCTGAACTGATTAAAAAATCGATTGTGCTGTGGATATATGGAAAAATATAGCTGTACTTCCACGGCAGCATACCAACTCCCAAAAACCAGATTGCGAAACCTGTTCCAATCGGGACTAAAAAATTCTTGAATTGCAGACTTATCAAATATTGCAGAGCCAGAATCGGCATACAATCAAGAAAGAAGTTGATATTGGCCTGCAAAAAAAACAGAAAAGGAATCGGCGCGGCCGGATATGGAATATTGCTGAACAGCATTGAGGGAATAACCGCTGATAGATAAATTCCGACATTAAACAGCACGAAGACTTCCGAGAGCATTATCAGTATCACCAGGAATTTAGCCGAGAATATCGTGATAAAACCTTGTGGCGTCGCGTGAAGCTGCTTCCAGGTGTTGTTCTTATATTCGATTTGAGTAATCAAACTCACCGCTAAAATAATCCCGATTGGCAGTAAAAAAGCCGCCATGGATTCCCAACTTTGATTCCAGAGTTTCGTCCAAAAATCATCCGAAGCGTAAAGAGCAGACAATCTCCCGGCGTTTTTTATTCTCGACATTAAAATAATCGAAGGCGTAAAAGATGCTCCAACAATCACCAGCCAGGACGCCAGACTGCGTTTCTTCTTGAGCCATTCACTGAGAAAACTGTTGATGAAATTCATTCTCTCTACTCGCTGATAACGTCAAAGAAAATCTTCTCCAGATCATTTTCGATCTTGTTGATTTGATAAACCTCGATGCCGTTATGCACGAGTTTCTGATTGATTGCGGCAATTGTCTCTTTTTCGAGAATCGGAATTACTATTTTGCCCGGCTCAATCCGCGAGATCACGCTGAACTCGTTGATGATTTGCGAAGCTTTAGAGTCGTTGTTCGTTTCAAAAATTATGAATGAATTTTGCTGCCGCTTGCTAACCAATTCCGCCAGTGTTCCCTGAAACAATAGATGCCCTTGATTGATGATGCCGATGTGCGTCACGAGTTTTTCGATCTCGGGCAATAAATGGCTGGAAATCAGAATCGTAATTCCGTGATGCTGATTTAGGTTTTGCAGTAACTCTCTGATTTCAAGAATGCCGTTCGGGTCTAAACCGTTCGTCGGTTCATCCAGGATCAGCAAAGGCGGATTGTGTAGCAGAGCTATCGCAATGCTCAGACGCTGTTTCATTCCGAGCGAAAATTGATTCGCCTTTTTACTGCCGGTTTGCCCGAGACCGACCAATTCCAACACTTCCTGAATTCGCCGTTTCGGACATTGATAAATCCTCTGCCAAATCCTGATGTTTTCAAAAGCTGTCAGCTGCCCGTAAATGGAAGGGCTTTCAATCATGGAACCAATATTTCTTAAAGTCTCCACACGATTTTTTTCAAAAGGCTTTCCGAAAACCAAAATCTCCCCGTGTTGCTTTTTGAGCAACCCCAGGATCAACTTTAATGTCGTAGTTTTTCCCGCGCCGTTCGGGCCTAAAAACCCATAGATAGTGCCTTCAATAACCTGAAGATTTACACAGTTCAAGGCCAATTCATTTTCTGAAAATTTATGAATCAGCTCAATCGTTTCTATACAGTGCATGGCTCTTTGGTTTAGACATCTCTCCACCCTTTGTTAACGCCGGGACGGCCTCTTGCTTTAACAATTCGTCCGACAAATTCTTCACCGGAAGATCGGAAATTTCCGCAAGAGACCAAAACACCCGATACGGAAACTTTCTCCCTCCTTCGTCCGCCAATTCAGAACAATTTGACTAGTCTGCCAAGTTTTTCAAAGGTGCAGATGACGCTGTTCTTCCGGCTAAAGAACATGGCCGTAATAAAGTTTGAGTCGCTAAATGATTATTTGCCATAAAATCTCATCCAATCCTGAAAACAACAAAAAATTCTGCAAAGTTCAAAATACCTCTAACAGAGAATTCCCCATCCAAACCCTTAGACAACTCCCAACTCATAACAGTATGATTAAATCTATGAAACGCCATTTCTTCTTAATTCTACTTGTCATAATCACTATAAATATTAGTGTCGCTCAGTCTCCATCTTCAAACTCTCCGAAGAGCGACGAACACAATAAGACTCCACAAACAACTGCTAAAGAAAGTAATTCAAATTTCCAATTAGGAAATAAAACTGTAGTTATTCCGCCTCCCGGTGGGTTTGAGGAAGCACTCTCGCAATCGGAGTTTGTAAAGCGTCATTTTTCTGGAACGAATGCGGCGGATTTGGATTTACTGGCTGTTCATGTACCGAAAGAAGTGTTGGACAAGCTAAGAGTGGGAATTAAGGAAGAGTTGCCTTTCTATACACACGTTACTATTCCAAAGCAATTTAGAGAAGTAGATTTTTCCGCAACTGATTTCTCAGCCATAATTTCTTATGTTCAAAGCGATAGCGGCAAGGTTTTTGATCTTAGCAGTCCGGAAATGAAGTCTTTGAGGGACGCTCGGAATAAGAATTTGACTGAATTACTTGAGCGAGAAGCAAAGATTGATTTTTCTAAACCTGTAAATCTTGGTGAGATAGTAAAGACTCCTACGATCTATGCAACACTCCTGTTAATTAAAACAAAGCTTCAGGTAGGGGGATTACAAAGGGACTTGGTTTTCGTTAACGGCATGGGAATAGTGAGAGTGAAGCAAAGAGTAATCTTTGCCCATACGTTCAAAATCTTCAAATCTGAAGAGGATTTTGCAATGGTCAAAGAGTTTTCTAAGAAGTGGCTTGATGAGATTGTGAAAGCGAATTAGATAACTTCGCAATACTCTTCAGAAAGAAAAAGGCAGCATTTCTGCTACCTTTATTCTTTAATTTTCCTCTGGAAAATTGATGAGCCGAGCAGGACTCGAACCTGCGACCCAGTGGTTAAAAGCCACTTGCTCTACCAACTGAGCTATCGGCCCAAAGCGGAGATTTCAAGCGTGTCGTGCGCGCGTTGGTGTGCACGCCTTTGACTCGTCCGATGAGTTCTCGTTGAGAATTGATTACGGCAACGGCCACGCGTGAGAAGCATTTTACATACGTTGAAGGTGAGGGGCAAGCGAGAGCCAGTCGTCACGCGGTTTTGAGCCATTCGTCGAGCGCGGAGCCGTGATTGAGAATCGTCTGCGCGCGCTCAGGCCCGGTGGAGACGAGACCGATTTCGACCCCGATGGCCCGTGAGAGATATTCGACGTAGGCGCGCGCGTTCGGCGGAAGTTTCGACATCTCGGTGATGCCTTCGGTCGAAGCGTTCCAGCCGGGCAGCGTCTCGTAGACTGGTTCGACGCGGCGCAGGTCTTGCGAGACGGCGGGGAAGGATTCGACCTCGCGCCCGTCGAGGCGATAACCGGTGCAAACCTTGATCTGGTCGAGCGCGTCGAGCACGTCGAGTTTGGTCAGGGCGACGGAGGTGAAGCCGTTGATCTCGGCGGCGTAACGTGTGGCGAAGGCGTCGAACCAGCCGCAGCGGCGCGGCCTCCCCGTGGATGCGCCGTACTCGTGGCCGCGCTCGCGTATGAGTTGTCCGAGTTCCGCTTCGCCTTCGAGCATCTCTGTGGGGAAGGGGCCTTCGCCGACGCGCGTGGTGTAGGTGCGGACGATGCCGAGGACGCCCGTGATGCGATGCGGCGCGAGTCCCGTCCCGGTGCTTGCGCCCCCGGCCGTCGTGCTCGAAGAGGTGACGAACGGATATGTGCCGTGATCGACGTCGAGCAGAGTAGCCTGCGCGCCTTCGATCAGGATCGAGCGATTGTCGCGTGCGGCGCGATTCAGGAAATGGGTCGTGTCGGCGATGAAGGGGGCGAGTCGTTCGACGAGACGTGAAGTCTCCGTGAAGACCGTTTCGACATCCAAAGCCTCGCCGCCGTAGGCTTCGATGATGCGGTTGGCGTCTTCCAGATTGCGCTCGATGCGCGCGCGCAATACATCGGGCACGAGCGCGTCTGCGACGCGGATGCCGCGCCGTCCGGCCTTGTCTTCGTAGGCCGGGCCGATGCCGCGCAGGGTCGTGCCGACGCGTTCGTTGCCGAGTCGTTCCTCGCTCGTGTGGTCGAGCGCGCGGTGGTAGGGCAGGATCAGGTGCGCGCGCGAACTGACGCGTATGCGTTCGGGCGTGATCTCCAAACCTTGCGCGGCGAGGCGGTCGGCCTCTTCGAAGAAGGCTTTCGGGTCAATGACCATACCGTTGCCGAGCACGCAGGTCTTGCCCTGATGAATGATGCCGGAGGGAATGAGGTGCAAGACGAAAGCACGCTCGCCGACGTAGACCGAATGGCCTGCGTTGTGCCCGCCCTGATAGCGCGCCACGATCTCGAAACGTTCGGCCAACAGGTCGACGATCTTGCCCTTGCCCTCATCGCCCCACTGCGCGCCGATGACCACGATGATTTTTGACATGGTTAGCTATTAGCTATTAGCTGTTAGCTGTTTGTCTGGCTAAAAGCTAACAGCTAACAGCTAACGGCTCTTTCTCAGCTTGCTCTTTCCAGCTTGATCGGTTTCTCGATGAAGTAGAAGCTGCATTGACCGCGCACTTCGTCGAGGTCGCGGCGTTCGATGGGGAAGAGGCGGCATTGATTGGGGCGGTCTTCGTAGATGCCGCAGGTGGACGTGCCGTCCTCGTGCTTCTTGAGGAAGGGGCATTTGAAGAGTATCTCGCAGCACGCCCCGCAACGATTGCACTCGCCGCGACGAAGCGCGAGCGCGTCGATGACTTCCTGCTTGCGAAAGTTTGCGCTGACGAAACGGCGCAGCTTGCCTTGCGCCTGCCGCGCACGAAACCGAGCGTCCTCCACGGCGCGCAGACGCTTGGCCGCCGTCAGTCGTTCTTCCAGCAGGCGACGCTTACTGGTTTTTCGTGAACGACCGGCGGCACTCTTCGAGCGGCTGTTAGTGGTCTGTTTCATCGAGCGTCCGGGAGTCGCGCGCCGCGCGTGGCTTCGTGTGCCTCGGCACTTTGGCCTTTGAGCGTCGCGCTTGAACAATCCGTAAGACTGTTTGACGACAAACGCCGGGAGCGGCGCGGGGTTGCGTTTAAGTTGCGCCCCGCGCCGTCGCCGGCGACGATAAAACTCAGGCGTTCGCCGCGCCCGTACCTGCTCCGACGTGCTTGTCGATCATGCGCGAGATCGCTTCTTTGCTCGTCGCGCCCACCACGCGCTCCTCTTCCTTACCGTTCTTGAACAGGATCAACGTCGGGATGCCCTTGATGCCGTACTTCTGCGGCACGTTCGGGTTCTCGTCTACGTTCAACTTGACGACGCGTGCGCTCTCGGCGTACTTCTCGGCCACCTGCGCCACGGTCGGCGCGATCATCCGGCAAGGCGCGCACCAAGCCGCCCAAAAATCCACGAGGACGGGACGATCCGACTGTAGCACTTCGGCGTCGAAATTGGCGTCGCTCACGTCGTTGACAAATTCGCTTTCACTCATGAGATAACTCTCCTTCTTCCTACTTGTATTGGCGCGAGCCGGATGATTGCTCTAAACCTCTCGCGTGTGTATGACTCTTCGGCTAAAAAACTTCCGCGAAATTTCACCTCGCGCCGCGCCGTATCTTTAGATGCTTTCCGCGTTGCTTACATCGCCGCGACGGCGCGATAAACCTCCACGTACTTGCGCGCGGCCGCGTTCCAGGAATTGTCTGCGCGCATCCCGTTCAGTTGAATCTGACGCCACACGTCTTTGTCTGCGTAGGCGAACAGAGCCTCGTAGATGCTGCCGAGCATGGCACGCGCGGAGTATTCTCCGAACTTGAAACCGTTGCCAGTGCCGCGCGCGCGGTCGAAATTCTCCACCGTGTCGTCCAAGCCCCCGGTCGCGCGCACGATGGGGACGGTGCCGTAGCGCATGCTGTACATCTGATTCAGACCGCACGGCTCGTAGAGCGACGGCATGAGAAAGATGTCTGCGCCCGCCTCGATCTGGTGCGCGAGCGGTTCGCCCGCGTAGCCCTTGAAAATCCCGACGCGGTGCGGCGCGTGATCGCGTAACGACTGCAAAAAGTCTTCATACTCGCGTGCGCCCGCGCCGAGGGCGACGAAAAACGCGCCCGTTTCGAGTATGGCGGGCGCAGCCTCCCGGATCAGGTCGTAGCCCTTCTGCGCGACGAGCCGCGAGATGATGGCGATGACGGGTCGTTCCGCCTCTTCCGGCAAACTGAAACGCCGCAGCAGATCGAGCTTGCATTCGCGCTTGCCCGTCAGATCGTCCGCGCTGAAGTTGACGGCGATGTGCGGGTCGGTCGCCGGATTCCAGGCGTCGTAATCGACGCCATTCGTGACGCCGATCAGACGGTCGCGTCGCATGCGCAGCAACCAGTCGAGGCCGTAACCCTGTTCCGGCGTCTGTATCTCGAAAGAGTAACGGCGACTGACGGTCGAGAGCGCGTCGGCGAGCATCAAACCGGCCTTCAAGGCAGAGGCCGCGCCTTCCAAAAGGAAAGCGTTGTGCACTTCGCCCCAACCGAATCCGAGATAGCCCAGAGCGCCCGGGTCGAACGCGCCCTGATAGGCCAGATTGTGAATGGAAAAGAGCGTGCGCGTCCCGCGATAAAAATCGTCGTAGACGCGGCGTGCGCGCAGTTCCGCGACGGCGAAGCCGCAAGGCCAATCGTTGCCGTGGACGACATCGGGCGGCCGCCCCAGACGTTTCATCACTGCGAGCGCGGCGCGGCAGAAAAAGGCGTAGCGCGTGTGGTCATCCCTGTAGCCGTAGATGTCCGGGCGCGCGAAAAATTCCGGCGCGTCGATGAGAAAGACCGGAGCACCCACGGTCTCTTCATTCAAAAAGACGCGGACGCTTCGGTTGCCGCCCGTCCATTCGACTTCCACGTTGTCAAAGAGCAGGCGACTGAGCAGCGCGCGATCCGTCTTCTCGTAGAGCGGGATGAAAAGACTCGCATCCACCTCGCCCGTGCCGATGAGAGCTTTCGGAAGCGCGCTCGCCACGTCGCCGAGGCCGCCCGTCTTGGCGAACGGCACAGCCTCCGACGATAAGATCGCAACACGCAACACTCTTCACCCGACACCACTCCCCGAAGGAGAGAAGCGTCACCAACAGTCTGTACTGCAAAGCCTTAGGCAGCCATTTTACGCAACAGCCGCGAAAAGTGACAAGCGGTGAACGGGTAAATGGCAAATGGTAAATGGTAAATGGTGGAAGACAGTTCTTCACCATTTACCATTTACCATTCACTATTCACCAGTCATTTAGCTTTGCATCGAGGCGAGGAATTCGGCGTTGGACTTGGTTTTACCCAGGCGTTCAAGCACGACTTCCATCTGCTCGACGGGCGACAGCGGGTTCAGGACGCGGCGCATCACCCAGATGCGCGCGAGGTCTTCCTTGCTGATGAGCAGTTCCTCTTTGCGCGTGCCGGAGCGCTGGATGTCGATGGCGGGGAACAGGCGTTTATCGACGAGGCGGCGGTCGAGATGGATTTCGCAGTTGCCCGTGCCCTTGAACTCTTCAAAGATCACGTCGTCCATGCGCGAACCCGTATCGATCAGGGCCGTGGCGATGATCGTTAAACTTCCACCCTCTTCGATGTTGCGCGCCGCGCCGAAGAAACGTTTCGGACGCTGCAAGGCGTTGGCGTCGATACCGCCGGAGAGAATCTTGCCCGAAGGCGGAACGACGGCGTTGTGCGCGCGTGCGAGACGCGTCAAAGAGTCGAGCAGGATGACCACGTCGCGCTTGTGCTCGACGAGTCGCTTGGCCTTTTCGATCACCATGTCGGCCACCTGCACGTGGCGCGTCGGCGGCTCGTCGAAGGTCGAAGAGATGACTTCGCCGTTGACCGAACGCTGCATATCCGTGACTTCTTCCGGACGCTCATCTATGAGGAGCACGATCAGGGAGACTTCCGGATGGTTCTTCGTAATAGAGTTGGCAATGGTCTGGAGCATCATCGTCTTACCCGTGCGCGGAGGCGCGACGATCAGGCCGCGCTGCCCTTTGCCGACGGGCGTGACGAGATCGATGACGCGCGCAGCGAGCGTGTCCGGTTCGGTCTCCATCATCAGGCGCTCGTCCGGATAGAGCGGCGTCAAGTTGTCGAAGAAGACTTTGTCGCGCGTTTCGCCGGGAGCTTCGAAGTTGATGGCCTCGACCTTGATGAGCGCGAAATAGCGTTCGCCTTCTTTGGGCGGACGAATCTGGCCGGAAACCGTGTCGCCGGTGCGCAGGTCGAACTTGCGTATCTGCGACGGCGAGACGTAGATGTCGTCGGGGCCGGGCAGATAGTTGTATTCGGGAGCGCGCAGGAAGCCGAAGCCGTCGGGCAAAGTTTCCAGCACGCCTTCGGAGAAGATGAGGCCGCTCTTTTCGGTCTGCGCCGCGAGAACTTTGAAGATGAGTTCCTGTTTGCGCATCCCTGTTGCGCCGGGCACGTCCATGTCCTTGGCGATCTGCGTCAGCTTCGAGATGGACATCTCCTTGAGCGTCGCCAGATTGAAAGCGTCGCCGCTGCCAGAGGGGAGAAAATCCTTCTCCGCGACATCGTCGGCGGGCGTCTCGACGACGGCCGCAGCGGTCGTCGCCGTGTTGGCGCGGTTGCCGTTCTCGCTGCTGTTGCCGTTGGCCGTGCTGACGGCGCTGCTGCTACTGCTGCTGCTTCGTGTGCGTGGTGTACGTTGTGACATTTCTCTTTTCTCTGTGAGTGCGGTTCGTGCGTGATGTATGCGTGAGCCGCCCTTTCTAAACAAGAGTTGTGTCCAACTCTTGTCGTGTCCCTGTCAATGAGATTGAATTGCTGGCTGACTCTTTCGGGGAGTCGCGTTATGAAAATAAATCCTTAAATGATGTCGGGAATGATGCCTCAGGTGCGCGCGCGAACCCCCACGGGGCGGCGCTCAAGCGCGCAGGAGTGGCGATGTTTCCGGCGGTTATCTTGCGAGGTGGTTGGCGATTCCTTCGGCGAACGTCTCGCATCCCGGCAAAGTTCAACGAATTGTTCTGTGCGGGAAAAAAAGTTTCTAACGTATCGCTTAGATGCCGTCAAGACCCGCAAGGTCGCCTCGCGGCGACGATTCGACTTTTCAACTGGGGGAGTGTGAGACGGTAATGGCCCCTTCGATGGCGCTCCAGACGCGTTCGCGTCCGTAACCTGTGACGGCGGAGTAGGCCAAGACTTCGCCTCCCGTGCCCGCCGCCGTGGCGCCTAAGATGTCACGCGTGCGCCCGATATTTTTGCGCAACTCATTTTGCGAGAGCTTGTCGGATTTCGTCGCAACCGTCAGGTGCGGCTTCGCATAGGCCGTCAACCATTCACGCAGTTGCAAGTCCAATTTAGAGGGATCGTGACGCGAATCTACGATTTGAATTGATAACACAAGCGACTCGCGCTTGGCAAGGTAACTCGTCACAATTTCGCCCCACGACTCGCGTATGGCGCGCGGGACGCGTGCGTAGCCGTAGCCCGGCAGGTCTACGAAATAGAAGCGGCGGTTGATGAGGAAGAAGTTGAGCGCCTGCGTCCGCCCCGGCGTCGAAGAGGTGCGCGCTAAACCTTTGACGCCCAAAAGCGAGTTGATCAGACTCGACTTGCCGACGTTCGAACGCCCTAAGAAAGCTATCTCCGGCAACCGTGCGGGCGGCCAGTCTTGCTCGGTGAACGAACTCTTGACGAACTCGGCGCTCGTGATTTTCATAAGTCTCAAGTTTCAGGTTTCAGGTTTCAAGTTAAAGGACGAAGAACATCAGTCCTGCAAACCTGAAACTCGGAACTCGAAACCCATCTACTTGGATTCGGCGGCCGAAGCGGCTCGGCGTGCGGCCATCGCTTTGGACATCTCGCGCATTTTGGCGAGACGCTCTTTGGCATTGGGCGAGCGCATCACGAGTTGTTCGAGGTGCGTCCACATCTGCGGGCCGAAGGCGGCGCGCAATTCTTCCATGAACGGCTCAAACTTGGCGTAGTAGAAGAAGTGCTCGCCGTTGGCGTCGTTGAACATCTTCTCGTCAATCGCGCCGTTGTTGACGAGCGAGGCGGCCATATCCCAGTAAGACATCACCATGCGCAGGTAGGCGTTATGCTCGCCCGTGGCAACTTCCATGATGTCCTGCACGCTTTCGGGGTTGAAGGCGGCCATCCACTGTCGCGCTTTGCGCATCGTCTCCTCGCGGCGCAGATCGTAGAGCTTCAAGATCAAGTCCGCATCGTCATGTTTGCCCATGCAGTGATTTTCTCCTTTAGTCTGTGGCGGGAAGGATATAAGGGATGAGGGCGGAGGGATGAGGGATGAACAGGAAGCACTCAAGCGATTGAATGCTTTCTTAATTCATTCCTCATCCCTCCGCCCTCATCCCTCAATTAGTCTGCCATCGTCGGCGTGCTTTGCGAGGGTTGTTCGGTTGACCAGATGGGTGGCTGCGCTGTGTCCACGGTCGCGCCGTTGGTCGGGCAGGCGTCTTCAAGCGCGAGCGGGAGCACTTCGTCAATCGTCTCGACGAAATGGACTGTGATGGCGGCGCGCACTTCTTCGGGCACTTCCGCCAAGTCCTTCTCGTTATCTTTCGGCAAGATCAGCGTCGTGACGCCGACCCGGTGCGCCGCGAGCATCTTCTCCTTGATGCCGCCAACGGGCAGCACCTTGCCGCGCAGAGTGATCTCGCCCGTCATCGCCACGTCTTTGCGGACGGGCACGCGCGTCAAGGCGGATGCCATCGCGGTGGCGAGCGTCACACCGGCCGAAGGGCCGTCTTTCGGGATCGCGCCTTCGGGAATGTGCACGTGCAGGTCGCGCTTGCGCACGTGGTCGAGACTCATGCCGAGCCGTTCGGCGCGCGCCTTGACGCAGGTGAGAGCGGCCTGCGCCGACTCCTGCATCACCTCTCCGAGTTTGCCTGTGAGACGGACGCCGCCGCGCCCGTTCGTCAGGGTCGCTTCGATCTGCAAGACCTCGCCGCCCACCTCCGTCCAAGCCAGGCCGAGCGCAAGCCCGATCTCGCTTTCGGCCGCGGCCTGTTGCTGGCGGAAGCGTATGGGGCCGAGCATCTCGCGCACGCGTTCGCCCGTCACGACCTCTTTAAAGTCGTCGCCCTTGTTCTCGCCCACGAGTTTGCGCGCCACCTTGCGGCAGCACGAACCGATCTCGCGTTCGAGATTGCGCACGCCCGCTTCGCGCGTGTAGGAGCGGATGATTTCGAGCAAGCCTTCGTCCGTGAACTCGACCTGTTCGGACTTGAGGCCACTGCCCTCCGCCTGTTTGGCGACGAGATGACGACGCGCGATCTCCAACTTCTCGCGCTCTGTGTAACCGGACAGGCGCAAGATTTCCAGACGGTCTTGCAGCGCGGGCGGGATCGTGTGCAGCACGTTCGCCGTGGCGATGAAGAAGACTTTGGAAAGATCGTATTCAACGTCGAGATAGTGATCCTGAAACGAGTTGTTCTGTTCAGGGTCTAACACTTCGAGCAGGGCGGCCGATGGGTCGCCGCGAAAATCCGCGCCGAGTTTGTCCACTTCGTCCAAGAGGATGCAGGGATTGGTCGTGCCCGCCTTCTTCATCATCTGGATGATCTGGCCGGGCAGCGCGCCGATGTAGGTGCGACGGTGGCCGCGTATCTCCGCTTCGTCGCGCACGCCGCCCAGAGAGAGGCGGACGAACTTTCTGCCCGTCGCACGCGCGATCGATTTGCCGAGAGAGGTTTTGCCCACGCCCGGCGGGCCGACAAAACAGAGGATCGAGCCTTTCGGATTCTTGACGAGTTGACGGACAGCCAGGTGTTCGAGGATGCGCTCCTTGATCTTTTCCAGCCCGTAGTGGTCTTCGTTCAAGACCTCTTCGGCTTTCTGAAGGTCTTTGATCTCTTTCGACTTCTGCTTCCACGGCACGCTCAGCAACCAGTCGATGTATGTGCGCGAGACAGTGCCCTCGGCCGACATCGGCGGCATCGCTTCGAGGCGATGGAGTTCCTGCAAGGCTTTCTCCTTCGCTTCGTCCGACATGCCCGCCTCTTCGATCTTCTTGCGCAAATCTTCGACCTCGGCCTTCTCGTCCTTGCGTCCGAGTTCTTTGTGGATGGCCTTGATCTGCTCGTTCAGGTAATACTCTTTCTGCGCCTTCTCCATCTGCCGTTTGACGCGCGCCTGAATCGTGCGGTCGAGCTGGCGTTTGTCAACTTCGGTTTCGAGAATTTCCACGAGCCGCTGCATGCGCCCGTGGACGGAGAAGATTTCCAGTAGCCCTTGCTTGTCTTCGACCGAGATGCGCAGTTGCGAGGCGAGCGCGTCGGTCAGGTGCGAGGGGTCCTGGTTGCGCATGGCCTGTTGCAGGGCATCGGTTTGCGCTTCGGGCGCAAGGCGCAGGTGTTGCTCGATCAGTTGGTGTATGCGCTGCGTGAGGGCTTCGATGCGCTGGCCGCTTTCGAGCGCGGAGGGCGCGCGGCGCACGGTGGCCGTGAACGCTCCGTTGTCATTCTCGACGCGAATGGTCGTCGCGCGTTCGCGCCCTTCGACCACCACTTTCGTCTGTCCGTTGTCGAGTTTCTGCGCTTGCAGGATGCGCGCAATCGTCCCGACGCCGTAAATCTCCGCGGGCACAGGCTCGTCAATCGAGGCATCGTGCTGCGTGGCGAGGAAAATCGTGCGGTCGGCGGCGAGCGCCTGTTCGAGCGCGCGGATCGAGCCGGGGCGTCCGATCTTGAAGGCGACTTTCGTGAACGGAAAGATCACGACATCGCGGATCGGAACCATCGGATAGCTCACAATGTCCAGAGGCGTGCGGTCTGAATATTCTTCCATAAAACTGCTACTTCTTTCGCCAGGCAAACTACTTAAACTTGAAGGGCGAGCCGCTTCGATGCCGCTCGCCCTGTATTGCGAACTAAACTGAATTGTAAACGATTTCGCCGATGCGCGCCACCGGCCGAAAATCGGCGCAGCCAGGGAGTTTTACAAAACCCCGGCGCGGTCGTTTATTGCTCCGACTGCTCGCGCAAAATCTCACGCAGTTGCTTAACGCGCGCCGTCGTCACTTCGGCCAGACAGAAACTCATGACCATCGGGTAGATCGAGCCGCCCTTGTTGCCAATGCTCTCGTAGTCGCAGTGCGCGTCGCGAAACTTGAGCCACGCGAGTTGGGCGGCGCGCAGTTTCGCGCGCTCCGTCGTGCCCGTGTCCTTCAACAAGTCGCGGTAGACCTTGTTCAGTTCCGCGTCGGCTTTATCTCTCGCACGCGCGGCGCACTGGTTCAACTCGAACTGCGTGTTCGCGCCGGGGCAAGGGTCTTCGCCGTCGTCCTGTTCGGTTGCCGCCGGAGTTTGTTGCGCAGCGCGCTTCAACGTCTCCTGTGCCTGCACCGCCTGTGTGCAAACAAATAAGAGTAGGAGTGCGGACACCCCTACTCCGAACTTTCTCAACACGTCTGAGTTTCCTTTCGCCGAATGAAAAGTGAAGCGACTTTGAAAGCCCTCTTCAAACTTTTGTGTCGCGTCCGCTGACGACGAGCAGAACGATACCGACGACCACGCCGATAAGCCACAATGGAATCGAGAGCAGGAAGAGGTGTATGAGCGAACCGCCGATGCCGGCGATGAGGCCGACGAGCCAGAGGATAGCTGAGAGACTGGTCAACGCACCTGAAACGACTAAGATGACGAGAGCCGCTTTTCGCATCTCTTAAAGTCCTTCCAAGTGCTCTTTGAATTTCGGATTTCAGGCGGCGGCGTCGTCTACGCCCGTCAAGGCTTCGCCCGGCACGGCACGGCGGCGTTCGACCATCTCGCTCGTGATGACGAACTCCTTGATGCGCTTCTGCGACGGCAGCGTGTACATCGAATCGAGCAACAACTCTTCCATGATCATCATCAGTCCGCGCGCGCCCACCTTGCGCTCGACCGCCTGACGCGCAATCGCACGCAGCGCATCGTCCGTGAAACGCAGTTTCACGTTGTCGTACTCGAACTTCTTCTGATACTGCTTGACGAGCGCGTTCTTCGGCTCGGTCAAAATACGCATCAGAGCGCCCTCGTCCAGTTCGTTCAGGACGCCGAGCACGGGCAGGCGGCCGACGAATTCCGGAATCAGGCCGTAGCGCACGAGGTCTTCGGGCTGCGCCGCCGCCATCGCTTCGGAGTAGCGTTCCGTGCTGTCCTTGATGTCGGCGCGGAAGCCGAAAGACTTGTTGCGCATGCGCCGCTCGATCACTTTCTCCAAACCGACGAACGCGCCGCCGCAGATGAAGAGGATGTTGGTGGTGTCGATGGGGAAGAACTCTTGATGCGGATGTTTTCTGCCGCCCTGCGGCGGGACGTTGGCAATCGTGCCTTCGAGAATTTTCAAAAGCGCCTGCTGCACGCCTTCGCCCGACACGTCGCGCGTGATCGAAGGGTTCTCGTCCTTGCGGCAAATCTTGTCTACTTCGTCGATGTAAATGATGCCTTGCTGCGCGCGCTCGACGTCGCCGTTGGCGGCCTGCAAAAGTTTGAGGATGATGTTCTCCACGTCTTCGCCGACGTAGCCCGCTTCGGTCAGAGTCGTCGCATCGACAATGGTGAAGGGAACGGAGAGCATCCGCGCGAGCGTCTGCGCGAGCAAGGTCTTGCCCGTGCCGGTCGGCCCCATCAGGAGGATGTTCGACTTCTGTATCTCCACGTCCGAACGACGCCGCGCGATCTCGATGCGCTTGTAGTGTTGATAGACGGCGACGGCCAGACGTTTCTTCGTCTCGTCCTGCCCGATGACGTATTCGTCTAAGAAACTCTTGATCTCGGAAGGCTTCGGCAAAGGCGGACGCGTGGCGACGGCTTCGGCCTGCTGGTCGTCGGTGATGATCTCATTGCAGATGTCGATACATTCGTTGCAGATGTAGACGGTGGGGCCGGCAATGAGTTTCTTCACCTCGTTCTGCGACTTGCCGCAGAACGAACAGCGCAACGTATCATCGGGACGACGTACCATAAGTTTTAGGGGACTCCGTGCTTTCGAGGTTTCAAACCAACTTCAGACTGTCTAAGTGATTTAAAGAACGGGCGGGCTGCTCTATAAGGTCTTTGTGCCCGCGAACGTCGGGGCGCGTTGGGGAAGCGCGCCGTCTGCCGGGGAACTACTCTAGCACAAAACTAGTCCGGCGCGTTCGTCTGCGTTTGTCCGCGGACGAAACACGCCGGGTAAAAATTTATTCGCGGTGCGTGATCACTTCGTCGATCAGCCCGTACTCTTTGGCCTGCACGGCCGACATGATGCGGTCGCGCTCCACGTCGCGCTCGATCTGCTCGTAGGGTTGGCCGGAGTGTTTGGCGAGGATGTTCGAAGTCAACTCGCGCATGCGTATGATCTCTTCGGCCATGATGCGGATGTCTGTGGCCTGTCCTTCCGCGCCGCCCGAAGGCTGGTGAATGAGGATGCGCGAGTTGGGCAGAGCGAAGCGTTTGCCCTTCGCGCCCGCCGCGAGCAGGAGCGCCGCCATCGAAGCGCACTGGCCGACGCACAAGGTAGAAACGTCGGCGCGAATGAACTGCATCGTGTCGTAGATCGCCATCCCGGCCGTGATCGAACCGCCGGGCGAATTGATGTAGAGCGAGATGTCTTTCTCCGGGTCTTCCGCTTCGAGAAAGATCAGTTGTGCGACGACGAGGTTGGCGATCTGATCGTCAATCGGCGTCGAGATGAAGATGATGTTGTCTTTGAGCAGACGCGAGTAGATGTCGAAGGCGCGCTCGCCGCGCGATGTCTGCTCGACCACCATTGGGACTAAAGCCATAAACTTAAAACTCCAAACTTCCTGAAACCTTTTGCCAAGTTGAAAGTCCGACGCTTCACACGCGCACCGTCTGTTGCCTAGCTCTGCGCCGCGCCTGCTTGAGTCTCCCCGCCCTCGTCGCCCTGCTCGGTCGCTTGCCCTGTGGCCTCTGGTGCGGCGGAAGCGGGCGGCGCATCTTCGCGCCATTCCTCTTCGCTGATGCGCGCGTTTTCGATGAGAAGATCGAGCGCCTTGCGGTGGCGCAATCTGTCGGCGATGCTACGTTCGCCTCCCTGCTTTGTCAAGGCAGCGCGCACTTGCTCTACGGACTGGCGCGACCCTTCGGCGATAGCTTCGATCTCGCGTTCGATCTCTTCGTCCGTCGGCTCGATCTCTTCGGCGTCGGCGATGCGTTCGAGGAGGATCGAGCCGCGCAAATCTTCGGTCGCCTGCGCCTCCAACATGCCCTGCAAATTCTCCCAGTCCAACTGCTGATTGCGCGGATCCATCCCGCGCTGCATCATGTCGCGGACGGTCGATTCAAGCAGACGCCGCGCCTGACTTTTGACGAGCGATTCGGGCACTTCAAACTCGTGCGCCTCGATGAGCTTCCCCATCACCTCGTCGCGCAGGCGATGCTCCGACTCCATGCGCGCGCGATCCGTCAGATTCTCGCGCAGCTTCGTGCGCAGAGTGTCGAGCGAATCGATCTCTTCGCCGAAAGTCTTCGCCCACTCGTCGTCGGCCTCCGGCAACTCCTTGCGGCGGACGGCCGTGACGGTCGCCGTGTATTCGATCTCTTTCCCGGCTAACCCTTGCGAGGAAAAATCGGGCGGGTATTTAACGACGAAGGTGCGCACGTCGTCGGGTCGCGTGCCCGTCAGGTGTTCGTTGAAATCGGCGAGCACGCCCTCGCCGCCGAGCACGACTTCCACGTCCTCGGCCTTGATCTCTTCTTCCGAAGGCGGGTCGAGGTAACGCCCTGTGAAGTTGACCGTCACGCTGTCGCCCGCTTCGGCGGCGCGGTCTTCGACGGGTTGGAGCGAGGCCGACTGCTCGCGCAAGTTATCGAGCATCGAGGCGACCGTCTCTTCCGTGACGGGACGCGTGCGGCGCGCGACTTCCAAGCCCTTGTACTCGCCGAGCGCGACTTCGGGTAGCACCTCGACGTGCGCGTGGATGGAGAGAGGCTGGTCGCCCAGTTTCTCCAGAGCTTCGTTGTTGTCCAGATGTATGTCCGGCTCGCCGATGACGTTGAGCGCGCTTTCGTTGATCGCCTCGTTGATCGCCTGCGGCACGAGGTTCTGCACGACCTCGCCGCGAATCTCATTTTTATAACGCTGGCGCACGACCGAGTTCGGCGCACGCCCTTTGCGAAAACCGGGCACGGAGACGGCCGCCGCGTAGCGTTCGGTCACGCGTTCCAGTTCGGCGCGCACGTCCGAGGCGTCGATCTCGATCTTGAGTTCCTTCCGCGTCGCGGAAACGTCAACCACTTCTGTCTTCATAAACACAAAACCCGCGCCCGTCGCCGACGTGGAAGTTGGCTCGGAGCCTCGCGGGCATCCTTCCTCTACAAATTTATAAAAGTACGTTGTCCAAAATCATTCTCAACGTGAGATGCGAAAGGGGGGACTCGAACCCCCACACCTTGCGGTACCAGATCCTAAGTCTGGCGCGTCTGCCAATTCCGCCACTTTCGCTCAAGCTCTCGCAGAGAGGAATGCGCGCCGCATTTTCTCCGCATGAAAATTGCCCATGCTTGGAAGTAGACAAAGTTAAATTATCGGGGCGCGAATGTCTAGCAAGCGAGATTTGAACGCAACGGGCGCACTTCTCAGAGAACAGCTTTTAAGAGTTGACGGCACGGTGAAGCGACTGCCAGGAGGCGTGGAGCAGTTGATCTATGCGCGCCCAGTCCGCTTCGGTGACGCCGCCCGCCGCGGCGGCGCGCGTGTCGCGGATGGTCATGGCCTCGGCGCGCAGACGTCCGTGCTCGTGCATGCGTTCGACGGGGACGCGATAAATCTCCGCGGCGGCTTCGGCCAGCGCGCGCGCCAGATCGCCGTCCCTGTATTTCGCACGCTCGCGGTGGACGATCCACCATTCGAGTTCGAGCCGTGCCACGCGCTCAACGTCGAAGGGCACGTCGCTCGCTTCGCGGATCGCACTGTAGAAGTCCATGAGGTAGGGCAGAGCGCGCTCGTAGTCGGCGCGGTTGCGGCCGTCTTTGAAGACGAAGGCGGCGCGCGCCGCATAGTAGGCAACGCGGTTCGATTTCCAGAAGGAGAAATGATATTGCGTCCGCAGCAACTCGGCCAGTTCGTTGAAGAGACTGAGGCGGCGTCGCTCGTAATAGGAACGCCACATCGCCGTCTCAAGGCGCGCGACTTCGTCTGCGTCGAAGCGGCGCAGTTCGGTCGCGTGCGTGCGTGTGAGGTCGAAGGCGATCCAGCAGATCAGGAGCGCGACGAGCAACACGAGCGAGAGTAGTATCCTGGTGCGGAGGCGCGTGGGGGAGGATTCCATCTTCGTGTCTCTAAGTGTGGCAGCGAGTCGGCGAGTCGGTCGTCTGCGGCGTGGGGTGCGTTCGTTGTGGCAAACTTGCCTGGACGGGTAAACTCGTTGCGAGGCCAAAGAGCGCAGGAGCGCATGATCGCACAGGGAGGGGGCAAAGTGGAAAAAAATTCTTACCTCGGACTGCCGAATTGTTACCGCTTGTCGAACGAGGCGGTCGAAGTCGTGTTGACGAGCGACGTGGGGCCGCGCATCGTCCGTTACGGTTTTGTGGGCGCGGAAAATATTCTCGGCGTCGTGCCGGAGGCGACGATGACAACCGAACTCGGCGACTTCAAACCATGGGGCGGCCATCGCCTGTGGGTCGCGCCCGAAGCCAAGCCGCGCAGCTACGCGCCCGACAACGCCCCTGTCGCCGTCGAGAGCGAAGACGAGCGCACGATTCGCCTGACCGCGCCGGTCGAAGCGGCGACCGGTATTGAGAAGGAGATGCGCGTCGCGCTCGACGCGGAGGGCACGGGTCTCTCCGTGCGGCACAAGATCACGAATCGAAATTTGTGGGCGATAGAGGCCGCGCCGTGGGCTCTGACGATCATGCGCGGCGGCGGCACGGCCATCTTCCCGCAAGAGCCTTACATTTCGTGGGACGATTACCTCTTGCCCGCGCGCCCGCTCGTCCTCTGGCACTACACGAATCTCTCTGACGCGCGCTGGTCGCTCGGCGGACGCTTCATACGCCTGATGACGGATGCAGACGCCAGCCACCCGCAGAAGGCAGGCATGTTGAACAAGCAGGGCTGGGCTGCTTATCAACACACGGAGACGCTTTTCGTCAAACGCTTTTCATACGAAGAGGGCGCGAACTACCCGGACTACGGCTGCAACTGCGAGACATACACGGCGGGCGACTTCATCGAAGTCGAATCGCTCGCGCCGCTCCGCCGTCTCGAACCCGGCGCTTCGGCCGAGCACGAAGAACACTGGACGTTGTTCAACTTCGAGTTGGACGCGAACGCGACGGAAGACGAACTTGATGCGGCAATACGTCCGCTCATCGAAGAGAACGTCGGCCGAGTTCCGGCGTGAGAAAGTAACAAAAACACGGAACCACGAATCCACGCGAAACAACACGAACAAGAGTTGCATCCTGTTTCGTGTCGTTTCGTGTGGATTCGTGGTTCCTTTCTTTAATTCTTTCGTTCTACGTCTTACTTCGTAGGCTTCCAGACGAAGTTGCCGGTCTTGTCGATGTAGCCCTGTTTGCCCGCGAGCCAGATACGCGCCACGCCGCCGTTGAAGTTGTGCGCGTTGTCGAACTGTGCGCGGATGGCCTGCGCGCCGTTGCGGTCGATGTAGCCGAACTTGCCGCCCTGTTTGATGAGCGCGAGTCCCTCGCTGAAACCGCCCGTCCAATCGTATTGCGGCGCGATGACCGCGACCGCCGTGCGGTTGATGTAGCCGAAACGGTTGTTGACGATGACGGGCGCGAGTCCTTCGGCGAACGCGCCGACGTAGCCGGGTTGCTGCGGCACGACCACTTCGCCGCGCTTGTTGATGCAGCTGTAACGGCCGCCAACTGCCACCGCCGCCAAGCCTTCGGAAAAGTTATAGGCGTTGTTGTACTGCGCGGCGATGACGAGACGGCCTGCGCGGTCTATGTAGCCGTGTTTGTTGTCTATGACGACCGCCGCCAGACCTTCGGAAAAACTCGCGGCCTTGTCGTATTGCGGTTTGACGACGATGCGACCGCGCTTGTCTATGAACCCGTATTTGCCGCCGACAGAGACGAGCGCGAGTCCTTCTTCAAAACCGCGCGCGGCGTCGTACTGCGGGTTGATCACGAGTTTGCCCGCGCGGTCGATAAAGCCGAAGCGCGGCGGCTGGCTCGCCGTCTGCACGGGCGCGAGTCCTTCGGAGAAGAGACCAGCCAGATCAACCTGCTGTAGGGAGACGACCATCCGTCCGCTCTTGTCGATCACGCCGCGCTGCGCACCCGCCTTCACGTAGGCCAAACCTTCCGAAAACTCCCACGCCACGTCGTACTGCGGCCGGACGACGAGTTTGCCCGTGCGGTCGATGTAGCCCCACTTGCCGTCCTGCCGGACGGGAAACAAACTCGGCGCTTCACCTTTACGACGCTCCTGCGCGCCGCAGAGGAGCGGCACGGCGAAGAGACAGAGCAGGACGAGCACGACGCGACGCCGCGACGCCGACGCCGGGCGCAAAAATTTGAGCGAAACGTTGGTTGACGAGTGTGTGCGTGGTGCGGGAAAGGCGTGTGGGGGAATGCTTGTCGGCAAAGTGTGTAAGTGTCCCTCGCGGCTCTGGAAAATTGCGGCGCGTTGCTCACAGCGAGAGAGTGCGGCGCGACGAGCGTTTGCGACCGGCCGCAGAGCAACGCTTCACGCGGCGTAAGATATTATCGCCGTCCGGCGCGCGTCAAGGCGAACTTATTTGTGCGTCGCAATGAACTCCGAGAGGCGCGCGCGTATCTCGTCGCGCACGCGTCGAAAGACAGAGAGCCGCGCCGCTTCGTCGCCCTCTGCGGCGGCCGGGTCGTCGAAACTCCAATGGATGCGCTGCGTCCCGGCCGGAAACAGAGGGCACTCTTCGCGCGCGTTGTCGCAGACCGTGATGACGTAATCGAACGCCTGCCCCGCAAACTCTTCCAAGGACTTCGAGCGCTGGCCTGAGATGTCTATGCCCAGCTCGCGCAAAGCCTCTACGGCCTCCGCCCGGACGCGGCTCGGCCTCGTGCCCGCGCTGAAAACCTCAAGGCGTCCGCCCGCATCGTGCCTGAGCAAGCCTTCCGCCATCTGGCTGCGCGCCGAGTTGCCCGTACACAAAACAAGGACGCGTTTTCGTTTTGTCGTCATCCGTCCTTTCCTTTCCCTTTAGTCTCCGCGTCGTCGCGTGGAAAGACGACCGACGCGGCATCCTTCGGCAGCGCGGGCGCGAGCCAGCGAAAGAGCATGGTCGCCAAGGCCGCACCCAAGAGTTGTGCTGCGATGAAGCCGGGCGCATCGGCCGGGCGAACGCCTGCGAACGTGTCCGTGGCGGTGCGCGCGAGCGTCACGGCCGGGTTGGCGAACGAGGTCGAAGACGTAAACCAGTAAGCCGCGGTGATGTAAGCGGGAACGGCAAAAGGGGCGGCCATTGGTGTGCGCGTGCGCGCGCAGCCCCAGATGACCGACAGGAGGCCGAACGTCGCCACGCCTTCTGCGAACATCTGCGCGCCGCCCTCGCGCGCGTGGCGCGAGACGGAGAACAGCGGCTCGCCGAACATCAAGTGCGCTATGGCGACGCCCACGAACGCACCCGCGGTTTGCGCCGCCAGATAGACAAGAACGTCGCGCCAGCGGAGTCCGCCCTGCGTCGCGTCTGCGAGCGTCACGGCCGGATTGAAATGCGCGCCCGAAATCGAGCCGAAGGCGAGGATGAGCGCGACGAGCGCAGCGCCTGTCGCCACAGTGTTCGCCAGGAGCGCGAGGGCGACGCTTCCGCCCGCCAGCCGCTCGCCCATGATCCCTGAGCCGACCACGGCCGCCAAGAGCAGTGCCGTGCCGCACGCTTCGGCCGTCGCACGCCGCCCGAGCGACGGCTTCGCGTCTAGTCTATTCGTCACACGCCGCGCTCTCCCTTCCGCGCCTGTCGCTCAACGCGAGAGAGTCGCCGGTGCGGCCGTCGCGCAGCAAGAGGAGACTTCGGCCGTCGCAGTGGTACACGTGGCCGCCCCTGTCGTCGCTTGCGCCGCATCAGTCTCCGCCGAAGCCACGTCGCTGGTCGGCAGTTCACGCGTCTGCACCTCTTCTTGCGGCGCGCAACACGTTGAGGTGACGGTCAGATTGTCTTCGAGCACGACGAAGGCTTCCCACTCGTTGCCGTCGGGGTCGCGCACCCATGTCTTGTCCTGCAAAGCGTAACAGCAATTGGTCGCCATCTCGTCGCGCGTGTCCAGTCCGGCTTCGTTCCAGTTGCGGCGCATCGAGAGCACGTCTTCGGTCGTCGCCAGTTGGATGCCGAGATGCGAGAGCGCCCCGCGCTCGCCGAACGGCACTTCGTTCAAAGTTAAATTAAGCGGCGGGTTCTCCACGTCGAACTTCGCGTAACCGCGACGCACCTTCGAAGGTTCGATCCCCAGCATCCGCCGGTAAAACTCCAGACTGCGCTCCACGCTCCGCACGTTCAACGCCAGATGCGCCTTGAGCGCACGCGCCCGACTCTCTGTTTGCTGCTCCATTTTTGCCACTTCCTTTCCGGTCATGATATATTCGCCTTGGCGAATGTGAGCGCATCATACGCTCGGCAAACACATGTGTCAAGGCGTATATGAAAAAATAGTTTTCAGTTCATGCGCTTTAACTCGAAGCGGGAACTTCTCTAAACTGGAAACTGACGATTCGTATTCCGGGGGTGATGATGGGAAAGACTGTGAAGGCGTTCGACATGGAGCGTCTGTTCAGAGCGTTAGCAGATCGGACGCGGCTGCGTTTGTTGAATTTGATCGGGGACGACGAAGTGTGCGTCTGTTTCTTCGTGGAAGTGTTGGGCGAGAGCCAACCGAAAATCTCGCGTCACCTCGCATATCTCAGGCGCGCGGGTGTGGTCGCGGCGCGCAGGGAAGGCAAGTGGATGCACTATCGCATCTCCGCGCCTGACGACGCGCACGCGGCGCGTCTCTTCGCGGAGGTGCGCGCGTGGCTGCGGGAAGATCGCGAGATGCAGCGCGACCGCGAACGTCTGGTGAAAATCTGTTGCGCGCCGCAGCCGCCCGTGCAGTTGCAGGGTGCGCCGCGTCCTGCGAGCATCGCGGCGCGTGGGTAGTAAAGCCCCGAATTTCTTGACACCCGCGCGCTTTTGGCCTAAGTTGCCGCCGCTGCCCCGCTCTCCAAGCGGTAACTTTGTCAGAACCTTCCCCATGGCTCGTCAGTAATACATCACATGAAAAACTTCACAGCGTCGCCTAACCCCCAAACGCGCCGCGCCGCGCGTCGTCGCCTTCGTCGTCTCTCTCTGAGTCTCTGCTGCGCGCTTGTTGTGTGCGCCGCCGCTTTCGTCTACGCGTCGCGGACGCAGCAGGCGCAACAGACGCGTGCGAACGAAACGAGCCGGCCGGAACTCGTGCTCCAGACCGGACACGCCATGCGCGTGGACGGCTTAGCTTTTAGTCCGGACGCGCGGCTCGTGGCTTCGGGCAGCAAAGACAACACTGTGCGCCTCTGGGATACGGAACGCGCATACGAGCTGCGCAAGCTGACGGGGCACGCCGCGTGGGTCAAGGCCGTGGCGTTCAGCGCGGACGGCCGCTGGTTGGCTTCCGGTTCGGTGGACGGGACGGTCAAGTTGTGGGACGCACAGACGGGGCGCGAACTGAAAAGCATGAGCGGCGGCGGGAGCATCAACGCCGTCGCCTTCAGCCCCGACGCGCAGCACGTCGCCGCAGGGAACGCCGAAAACTCCGCGCTCGTCTGGAACACGCAGACCGGAGCACTTGAGCGCACGCTCGCGGGACACACGGGCGCGGTACTCTCAGTCGCCTACAGCCCTGACGGAAAAGTTCTGGCGACGGGCGGGCGCGATAATTCCGTCAAGCTGTGGGACACACAGACGGGGCGCGAGTTGCACACGCTCGCGGGTCACGCCGAACGCGTGCGTGCACTTGCTTTCAGTCCTGACGGCAGACGCCTTGCGTCGGGCAGTTTCGATAAGACGATCAAAGTTTGGGACGTGTCGAAGGGGCGCGAGGCGCGCACCCTCACGGGGCACAGCGATCCGGTGATGGCCGTCGCGTTCACGGACGGCGGGCGGCATCTCGTCTCTGCGGGCGCAGGCTCGCTCGCGCTTGTGCGTTGGGACGCGGAGAGCGGCAAGCAACTCGGCCAGAGTTCGGACGCCGATAGTCTGGAGACTTTGGAGGCCGCCACTTTCAGCGCCGACGGCCGTTTCGTCGCTTCCAGTAACGGCGACAAGACGGTCGTGCTCAGAAGCGTCGGCGCGCCGCGCGACCTGCACATTTTGGAGACGCGCGCCACGAGCATCTACACCACAGTCTTTAGTCCCGACGGCAAGTGGTTCGCTTCGGGCAGCAAGGACAGCACCGTGCGCCTGTGGGAGACGGCGACGGGACGCGAGTTGCGCAATCTCGGCGGCAACGTCGCGGGCAACATCGGCCCCATCACCTCCGTCGCTTTCAGCACAGACTCGCGCACGCTCGCGGCCGGGGGCTTAAGCGGCGGCGTCAAACTGTGGGAGGTGATGACGGGGCGCGAACTGCCCGCGCCGAAAGGGCACGCGGAGAGCGTCAATGCCGTCGCCTTCGGCGCTCAGGGCACGCTCGCCACCGCCTCGAACGACCGCACGATCAAACTCTGGGACACGGCCACCGGGCGCGAACTGCGCACGCTCGCCGGACACGGCGGCGAAGTTCAAACGGTCGCTTTCAGCACGGACGGCAAGGCGCTCGCTTCCGCCAGTTCCAACGGCGAGGTCAAGGTGTGGAACGCTGCGGACGGTCAGGCCGTGCAAACTCTCTCAGGCCACACGGCGCTCGTCCGCACGCTCGCTTTCAGTCCCGACGGCAAGACTCTCGCCTCTGCCGCCTACGACAAGACCGTGCGCCTGTGGGATGCGACGAGCGGCCAACCCTTGCGCACTCTGAACGGCGCGGACATTCTCACCAGCGTCGCTTTCACCAAGGACGGCGCGAGCGTCCTTGCCGGAACCCAGCGCGGCGAGATCACTTACTGGACAACCGCGACCGGGCAGGAGACGCGCACCGCGAGCGCACACACGGATGCGGTCAACGCACTGTCGTTCAGCCGCGACGGCCGCTGGCTCATCAGCGGCAGCGAAGACGGCAGCGCGCGCGTCTGGACCGGCGATGCGCGCGGCGAACTACAGGCCACGCTCGTCTCCCTGCGCGAGAGCGCCGACTGGCTCGTCGTCGCGCCCGACGGTCTGTTCGACGGTTCGCCCGTCGCCTGGAATCAGATCCTCTGGCGGTTCGAGCAGAACACGCAGAACGTGCGCCCGGTCGAAGTCTTCTTCAACGAATACTACGCGCCCGGACTGCTCGGCGAAATCTTCGCAGGGCGCAGCCCGCGCGCCGCCAAAGACATCACGCAGCGCGACCGGCGACAGCCGCAAGTGCGTCTCTCTCTTGCCGCCGCGCCCGAAGGCACGACGAACGCGCCGACGGTCAACACGCGCACGGCGCGCGTGCGCCTCGAAGTGGCGGAAGCACCGGCCGACGCGCGCAACTCTGCTGGGAGCGGCGCGCAGGACGTGCGCCTTTTCCGCAACGGCCTGCTCGTGCGTGCGTGGCGCGGCGACGTGTTGAAGCAGAGCGGCGGTGGTAAAATTGTCGTCGAAGCGGACGTGCCCGTCGTGGCGGGCGACAATCAACTGACGGCCTATGCCTTCAACCGCGACAACGTCAAGAGCGTGGATGCCGAACTGCGCGTGCGCGGCGACGAGAGTTTAAGACGCGCGGGCACGGCTTACATTCTCGCCGTCGGCGTCAACAAGTATGCCAACGCGGCTTTCGATCTGAACTTCGCCAAGGCCGATGCGGAGACTTTCGGCGTGGAAGTGCAGAAGGCGCAGTCGCGCGTCGAAGGCTTCGGCAAGATCGAAGTCGTCCGCCTGATCGACGCGGAGAGCACGAAGGCCAACTTGCTGCTCGCCATCCGACGCCTCGGCGGCGACGAGTCGGCCTTGCCGCCGACCGCTCCGGCAGATCTCGCCAAACTCAAACGCGCGCAGCCCGAAGACACGGTCATCATCTACTACGCAGGGCACGGCATCGCGCAGGGGCAACGCTTCTACATCATCCCGCACGACCTCGGCTACATGGGCGCGCGCACGAAGATCGAACCCGCAGGAATGAAGACGCTCCTTGAGCACAGTCTCTCAGACCGCGAACTCGAAGCCGCGCTCGACACCGTGGACGCCGCGCAGGCCGCCCTCGTCCTCGACGCCTGCAACTCGGGTCAGGTGCTCGAAGCCGAAGACAAACGGCTCGGCCCGATGAACTCGAAGGGCTTGGCGCAACTCGCCTACGAGAAAGGCATGTTCATCCTGACGGCCGCGCAGGGCTATCAGGCGGCGAAGGAGGCGACGCAGTTGGGGCACGGTCTGTTGACCTACGCGCTCGTCGTGCAGGGACTCAAAGAGGGCGCGGCCGATTCGCGCCCGCGCGACGGTCAGGTGCTGATGGGCGAATGGCTCGACTACGCGACCGAGCGCGTGCCGCTCATGCAGCTTGAAAGCATGAAGCAGACGCGCGGGCTGGGGCTGCTCGGCCAGATTCAGAAGCCGCTCGCTTTCGTGGATGGCGAAGAGAGAATTGCCATCCCCGAAAATCGCAGCCTCCAGCGCCCGCGTGTCTTCTACCGCCGCGAACTCGCCGCACGCCCGCTCGTCGTCACGAAGGTGCAGGGAGGCGTCTCGCAGTTGAGAGATTAGTTAGCGGCGTTATGTACTTTGAACCCATCGATCAGATTGGGCGTCCGGTGCGTGTGGGAGACTGGGTTCGTGTCGCCGTGATTCCGCCCGCCGTTGCGAAAATGGCACGCGAGACGCGCACGGTATTTCGCTTCGCTCTGGGCAAAACTTTCAGGGTCGAGAATTTCAACGAATACGGATTGGCCGAACTCAACCTCACGAAGAAGATCAAAAGCCACAACACGATCTGGGTCGAGCCTGAATACTTATTGCGATTTCGCAGGGGGCGAACATCTGTAAGTTGAAGTGCGGAAGGAGACGGCCAAGCAGTTCAGAGGGACGATAAGTTATTGCTCAAACATGAAAGGCTCACCTGACAGGTGAGCCTTTCATGTTTCGCAAAAGTAGAGAGCGCGTCAGAAGTTTAGTTTGAGGGCGAACTGGATGCGGCGACCGGGCGTGACGGTGTTGGTGGCTTGGCCGAAGCCTGGGGCTTCGAGGAAGCGGACGGGGATGCCGTAGTTGGCGCGGTTGATGAAGTTGAAGGCGTCCATGCGCAGGACGATGGAGCGCGTTTCGCCGAGCCGCAGGTTTTTGATCAAAGCGAGGTCTAGTTCGACGAGACTTCCGGCGCGGAAGGTGTTGCGGCGAACACTTCCATTTTGTCCGATGGGCGCGAGGAGCGTGGCCGGGTCGGCCGTGAGACGCAAAGGTTGGCGGCGGTCGCCGGTGCGTTCGAGTCCGGCGGTGGTGTTGAGGCGGTCGGTTAAGTTGCCGTCGAGGTTCACGTCGTAGATGGAGTTGACGGTGAAGGGCTGGCCGGATTGCAGTTGTCCCGTGCCCGCGAGTTGCAGACCGTCGAGTAGCGTGCGTGTGAAGCCGTCGCCGTTCGAGAGGCGCGAGAAGTCGTAGATGAAGTTGTAGGCGAAGCGATGGCGCGCGTCGAAGTTGGCCGCGCCCCATTCACCGTCGAGGTCGAAACTGTCCTGCGGGAGCGAGGATGCGCCCGCCAGATCGAACACGTCCGACACGTCGTCCTCGGCCTTCGAGAAGGTGTAGGCAGCTTGAAACTGTAGGCCGCGACGGAAGCGACCGCGCGCCTGCACCTGCAAGCTGTGATACCGGGAGCGTGCCGTCGTCTCGAAGCGATAGATCGTACCGGCGTTCGGGACGGGGCGTCCGCCCGTGATGTCCGCGGTCGAAGAGAGACGCGTGCCGGGCGCGAGCGTGAGGCCGAAGAAGTCGGGCGCGGGGGGCACGCGGCTGCTGCCGCTCGTCGGCTGGATGAAGCTGAAGGTGATGGGCGCGACGTAAGCATTGGGGCCGAGGTTCGGCGTCGTGAAGCGCAGGAGTTTACTTCCGCGCGTGCCGACGTAAGCGACGCCGAGCGTCAGGTTCGAGTTCAACTGTTGATCGAAGGTGACTGTGAAGTGGTGCGCCATCGGCGTGTCGAGTTGCTGTGCGGGCAGCGTCGCGCCGAAGCCGCTGACGGGCGGGATGTCGCCGCCGCCGCGCACGATGGCGTTGATGAAGTTGATAGTCTCGGCGAAGGTGAGCGCGGGGTTGAGTTGGTTGAGCGTGCCCGGTTGCACGAGGCGGACGCCGCCCGGCCTGCCCGTCAGGTTAGGCAAAGGGTTGCTCGGATTGATGAAACTGTAAGGGCAGCGTGTGAAGAAGGTCTGCGGATTCGTGGGGCAACTGTTTTCACCCGGCCGCGCGCCTTCGATGAAAGCCAGATTGTTCAAGCCGCCCGCGAAGTTCACCGTCAGGTAAGAGGGATAGACGTTTCTGGACTGGCTGACGACCGCGCCGAGAATTTGATCGTAGAAGAGACCGTAACCGGCGCGAATGACCGTCAGGCCGCGGTCGCGCCCGAAGAGGTTCGGCGCGTAGGCGACGCCGACGCGCGGCGCGAAGTTGTTGCGGTCAGGCTCGAAGATGGAGGTGCGGTTGCCGATGAAAGGTTTCAGTCCGGGCACGAAGTCGAGAAGCGGCGAGTTGAAGGTGTCTTCGATGCGGCGGTTCACTTCGCGCGGCGGCGTGTTGTACTCGTAGCGCAGGCCATAGGAGACGGAGAGCGTGGGGCGCACGCGCCAGGTGTCCTGCCCGTAGAAGTTCAGTTGATAGAAGCGCAGGTTGATGGCCGACTCGCCGCTCAGCGCGAGCGTCTGGAAGAAGCCGCTCGGCGCACTCGCCGCCGCGAGCGTTTCGGGACGGACGAAACGGCCGGTGAAAGAGAAGGTTTCCGCCTCGTCGTCGAAGGCCAGTTCGGGCGCACCCGCGAAGGTGACGAGCGGGCGCGAGTTGCGCGGCAGTTCCGAATTGAGTTCGGTGCGTCGCGTGTCCGCGCCGAAGACGAGGCTGTGGCCTGCGGCGCGCAAGGTCAACTCGTCGGCGATCTGGTAAGTGTTGTTGACGCGTCGCTGCGGAAAGTTGAACACGTCAACGCCGAGCGGGCTGAATCCGGCGATGGAGACCTGACCGACCGCGCCGAGGCGCAAGACCTGTCCGGTCGGGCCGGGCTGCATCGCATTTTGCACGGTCTGGCCGGGCGCGGCGAGGTAGATGATGGGGCCTGTGTTTGCGCCAAACTCCGTGTCGGAGATGACGCGCGGGAAGGTGAAGTTTTCCAGGAGCGGCGCGTTCAGGAGAAACGGTGCGCCGCCGCCCGTGGTGTTCGGCAGTTGGAACTGCGCGTCGCGTTCCTCTTGAAAGTTCAGGCGCGTGCGGCCGTAGGAGAGGCGCAGTTGATTGAACAAGGGGCGCGTGGAGTTTGCGCCCGACAGTTCGCTGTTGAAGAAGAATGAATTGTTCTGCGTGCGGACGCGCGGGCGCAGAGAAGAGAAGATCGCGCCGCCCGTGACGCCGATAGTGCGCCAGTCGTCAGTGTAGTTGTAACGGTTCGTGAGCGACTGTTCGCGTCCACGGATGCGGAAGTTGGCGTCGAACTTCGCGGACATCACTTTGCCCTGTGCGTTGGCGGGGAGCGTCTGCGTGAAGGTATTCTCGCCGTAGATGCCCTGCGGGTTGTTGGGGAAGGGAAAGAGACTGAAGACAGCGTCGCCGCCCGCCGACGTGGGGACGGCGAAGGCCGTGGCGTCCAGATTGTCGGGGTCGCTGTTGAAGGGGTCGAAGAAGAGACCGCTCGCGCCCGTGCCGTATGCGCCGCGCTGCGCGACCGTCGGCACGGCGAAGCTCTCTTCCTTGACGGCCGTTTGGCGGTAGCCTTCCGCCGAGATGAAATAGAACATGCGCGCAGGATTGTCCGCGCCGCGCGAGCGGCCGAGCGGTCCGCCAAGGACGAAGCCGAACTGGCCGAGCGTGAACGAATCTTTGCCGCCGCTGCCGTTCTGCACGGTGAGCGGGCGCGGGTTGATGGCGACGGCCTGCCCGGTGCTACTCAGCACCACGTCGTCGGCCACCACGACGCTCTGACTGCCGGACATCAAAGGCGAGACAGCATTGCCGAACACTGTATCGAAGGGATTGCGAGCGTTGAGTTGACTCGTGTTCAGATACCCGTACAGCGTGCCGTGATGCTCGCTCCCTCCCGACTTCGAGACCGCATTCACCTGCGCCCCGATGTTCCTCCCAAACTGCGCCGGTGCGAGCAGTGTGATCGCCTGATACTCCCTGATCGATTCTATCGGCTGCGGCACGAGCGAGACGAACCCTTGCCTTCTGACGCCGATGTCTTCGTCG
>DASZCS010000105.1:0-30277 GCA_035942855.1 Pyrinomonadaceae bacterium
GCGGGTCTTCGAGAGCGACGCGACGGACGAGGCCGTGGACTTCGTAGCCTAAGTCTAAGAGATGTTCTGCCAGATAGCTGCCGTCCTGTCCGGTGATGCCGGTAATGAGTGCTTTCTTCGTCAATGCTTCTTCTCCGAATGAAATTTGTGGAAACGGAAATTAACGCCGCCCGTCTGTCGTGCACGTTGAGCGTTCATGGCCGGAAGCGGCTGATGACGTCGACGACGTATTGTTGCTGTTCGAGCCGCAGTTCGGGGTAGATGGGCAGGGCGAGCGTTTCGCGCGCGGCGCGTTCCGCTTCGGGCAGCGCGCCCGGCTCGTAGCCTAGATAGCGGAAGCACTCCTGCAAGTGCAGCGGGACGGGATAGTAAATTTTGACGCCGACGCCGTGCGCGCGCAGATGCTCCACGAGCGCGTCGCGGTGATGCGGCACGCGCACGACATACTGGTGAAAGATGTGGCGGACGTTTTCGCGTATGAACGGAGCGCGCAGTTTGAACGGCAGGTGCGCGTTCGTTAGCAGGAGCGAGTAGGTTTCGGCGCGCTCGCGCCGCGCCTGCGACCAGGCGTCGAGGTGCGGGAGTTTGACGCGAAGGACTGCGGCCTGTAAAGCGTCGAGGCGACTGTTGAGTCCGACCTCAGTGTGCAGGTATTCGGTCGCGCCGCCGTGGACGCGCAGGCGACGCAGACGTTCTGCGAGCGCGTCGTCGTCGGTTGTCAAGAGTCCCGCGTCGCCCGCCGCGCCGAGATTTTTCGTCGGGTAGAAACTGAAACAACCCATCAGGCCGAACGAACCGGCACGCCGCCCGTCGTCTTCCGCGCCGATGGCCTGCGCAGCGTCTTCGACGATGGGCAGATTGCGGCGCGCGGCGATTTCAGCGAGCGGGTCAAAGGCGGCGCACTGCCCGTACAGATGGACGGGCATGATGGCGCGCGTGCGCTTCGTGATCGCGGCTTCGACGAGTGCGGGGTCGAGATTGTAGGTGCGCGGATCGATGTCTACGAAGACGGGCACAGCGCCCGTACGCGTGATGGCGCTGGCGGTGGCGAAGAAACTGAAAGGTGTGGTGATCACTTCGTCGCCCGCTTTAATGTCGAGCGCCATCAAAGCGAGCAGAAGCGCGTCGGAGCCGGAAGCGCAGCCGACGGCATGACGCACGTTCGAGTAGCGCGCGATTTCTTCTTCAAACAGGCGCACCTCTTCGCCGAGCACGAACTGTTGCGAATCGAGGACGCGACAGACGGCCGCGCGCAATTCTTCTTTGAGCGCGTCGTGCTGCTGTTTAAGGTCGAGCAGCGACACGTTCATTATTATTCTCGCTTCAGACATGTGTATCCTTTAGAACTCTGGCTTGTTGAAATGCCTCTCTCGCACGCTCTTCTTCGTCCATCACAGCGTCGTAGAAATGACCGATCTCTTCCCACCCTTCCACGAAGTTTGGATCAATCAACACAGCGCGCTCATAACAGGCTAAGGCATCTTCCAGCGTGTGTGCAGTTTCACCCGTTCCGAGCTGAATTAGGTCGCCGCGCATCACCCATAACTTCGCCGACTCGGGGAATGCTTGCACTGCTTCGTCGGTTAAATCCAGTAACCTGTTAGAAGCCCACACACCCGCGCCGCGCGGCCACGAAGCAGACAACTTCTCGATGTATTCGGCTTCATTCATCCGTTCACTTGAACCACACATCATTATAGTTCGATCAGTTTGCCGCCCTGATTGATCGACTCCTGCGCGGCTTCGAGCAGGCGGACGACGCGCAAGCCCGCCGCGCCGTCCGTGAGCGGCGCGCGGCGATGCGTGATGGCGTCGAGGAATTCGGCGGAGACGTGCGTGAGGGCTTCGGTCGAATCGAGTTTGGGAACCCACACGTCGCCGGTGCGATAGCTGACAAGCGTTTGATAAGCGGCCTCTTTGTCGCTGTCGGATTCGATGCGGTTCGTCGTCACGCCTTTATCGTAGACGCGCACTTTCTCGGTCGGTTCGATGTCGTCGTAGACGATCATTTTGCGGCTGCCGGCGATGAGCGTGCGGCGGATTTTGACGGGCGAGAGCCAGTTGAAATGAAAGTGCGCGATGAAAGAATCGGCGAAGCGCAGCATGACGTAGGCGATGTTTTCGATGCCCGCTTCGATATGCGAACTGCCTGTGGCCGTCAGGGCGACTGGTTGGCGTGCGACGAGGTAATCCATGATCGAAAGATCGTGCGGCGCTAAATCCCAGACGACGTTGATGTCGCGTTGGAAGAGTCCGAGGTTGATGCGCACGGAGTCGAAATAGAGCAACTCGCCGAGTTCGCCGCTCTCGACGATCTGCTTGATGCGACGCACCGCGCCCGTGTAGACGAACGTGTGATCGACCATCAAGGTCAGGCGATTTCGTTCGGCCAGTTCGACCAGTTCGCGCGCTTCGGCGCTCGTGGTCGTGAAAGGTTTTTCGATGAGGACGTGCTTGCCTGTGAGCAGCGCGTCTTTGGCGAAACGGTAATGCGTGGCGACGGGCGTGGCGATGACGACGGCTGAGAGTTCGGGGTCGGCGAGCAGTTGGCGATAGTCTGCGGCGGTGTGCGCCGAAGGATAGCGGCGGCCGATAGCGCCGAGCCGTTTTTCGTCCGTGTCGCAAATCCAACGCAGACGCGCGCGCTCGTTCTCCGCGAAGTTGCGGATGAGATTCGGCCCCCAGTAGCCGCAGCCGATAACGCCGATGGTGATCATAGCGAAATAGTTAAACACGCGCGGCGGACAACTGACTACCGGCGAAGGAGCGCACGCGTTCGGCCACGCGCTCGATCTGTTCGGCGGTCAACTCCGGAAACATCGGGAGCGACAACACGCGCGCCGCAAGACGTTCGGCCACGGGGAAGTCGCCCGCGCGTCGGCCGAGCGAGGCGTAAGCGGGTTGCAGGTGGACTGGTACGGGGTAGTGTATGCCGCTCTGGATGCCCGCTGCGGCGAGGTGTTGTTGCAGCGCATCGCGCGCTTCCGTCTGCACGACGTAGAGATGATAGATGTGGCGGGCGTAATCCATCTCGCGGGGGAGCGTGAGCGCGCCGTTGTCGTTCAGGCCGGAGAGCAAGTCATTGTAGCGCGCGGCGTGCGCGCGGCGCAGTTCGTTCCAGTCGTCCAGATGTTTGAGTTTGACGCCGAGCACAGCGCCTTGCAGACCTTCGAGGCGAAAGTTGTAGCCGATGATGTCGTGTCGATACTTACGCTCCGATCCGTGGTCGCGCAGCAGGCGCACCTGCCGCGCCACTTCGGCGTCGTTTGTCACGACCGCGCCGCCCTCGCCGTATGCGCCCAGATTTTTGCCGGGGTAGAAGCTGAAACAGTTTGCGTGTCCGCGTGCGCCGACGCGCCTGCCTTTGTAAGTTGCGCCGTGCGCCTGCGCCGCGTCTTCGATGACGACGAGATTGTGGCGGGCGGCGATACGGAAGATGGGGTCGAGGTCGGCCGCCTGCCCGTAGAGATGGACGGGCATGATGGCGCGCGTGCGTTCGCTGATGGCGGCTTCGATCTTGTTTACATCGATCGTGTAGGAGACCGGATCGGCATCAACGAAGACGGGCGTTGCGCCCGCCGTGGAGACAGCTTCGGCCGTGGCGAAGAAGGTGTTGGCCGGGACGATCACTTCGTCGCCCGCACCCACGCCGCAGGCCGTGACGGCGAGTTGAATGGCCGCCGTTCCGCTGTTCACACCGACGCAAAAACGCGCGCCCAGATAATCGGCGAAAGCCGTCTCGAACGCTTCGACCTCGCGCCCGAGAATGAACGCCGCGTTTTCAAGGACGCGCCCGATGGCCTCGTCAACTTCCCCTTTGATGGCGCGATACTGCGCTTGCAGATCAACGAAAGGAACAGACATGAAAGCAAGGGATGAGGGATGAGGGATGAGGGATGAACAAGAAAAGGGCAAGTTTTCAACTCGCGATCTTCTTATTCATCTTTCATCCCTTACCCCTCATCCCTCATCCCTTCTTAAGATTCTTGCCGGGTTGCCGGCGACCACAGCGCCCGCGGGCACGTCGCGCGTGACGACCGCGCCCGCACCGATGCTGGCGCGCACGCCGATCTCGATGCCGCCGAGGATCACCGCGCCCGTGCCGATGGATGCGCCGCGCCGGACGGTGGTGCGTTCGAGCGTCCAGTCGGCTTCGGTCTGGGGCGTGCCATCGGGGCGCGTGGCGCGCGGGTAGCGGTCGTTGATGAACTGGACGCCATGGCCGACGAAAACTTCGTCTTCGATGTGGACGCCTTCGCAGATGAAGGTGTGGCTGGAAATTTTGCAGCGCGCGCCGACGCGTGCGCCCTTCTGGATTTCCACGAACGTGCCGATGCGCGTCTCGTCGCCGATCTCGCAGCCGTAGAGATTGACGAAGTTGTAAATCTGCACGTCGCGCCCCAGGACAACGTCGTCGGCGATGGCGCAGAACTCTCTCATAAAAGTTTCAAGTCCCAAGTTTCAGGTTTCAAGTTAAAGCCGAAAACCTGAGACTTGAAACTTGAAACTTGAAACCGTCTTATTTCGATTTCGCCGTCTCGGCGTACTCGCCCTCGTCGGTCGCAACCGTCTGATCTTCGTCTTCGTTTGCGTAATAGCTCGAATAGTAGCCGGAGTAATAGTAGTAATCCGAGGATTCGAGTTTGACGTTGTTGAGGACGATGCCGTAGATGTGCGCGCCCACGTCCAGAAGCTGCTGCTTGGCGCGACGCACGACGGCGCGCGACGAACGGCCGCCGTGGACGACGAGCATCACGCCGTCAACCATCGTCGAGAGAATCGAAGCGTCCGTGAAAGAGATGGCGGGCGGCGAGTCGATGATGATGTGCGTGAAGTTGTCGCTGAGCAGCGTGATCAAACGGCGCATCTCTTCCGAGCCTAAGAGTTCGGCCGAGTTCGGCGGGACGGGGCCGGAAGTGATGATCTTCAGGTTCGGCAGCTTGTCGTATTCCTGAACGATGCCGCCGATGTTGGTGTCGCCTGAGAGGTAGTTCGTGACGCCGCGCGTGTTCGGCAGGCCGAAGTGTGCGTGGATGCGCGGGCGGCGCAAGTCGCAATCGAGGATGAGCACTTCCGCGCCGGTCTGCGCGAGCATGACGGCGGTGTTGACGGCCGTGGTCGTCTTGCCTTCTGACGGCTGGCTCGAAGTGACGAGGACGGTCTTCGGCGGCTGCCCGGCCGAAGAGAGCAGGAGCGACGTGCGCAGGTGTCGATAGGCTTCGGCGACGGGCGAACGCTTCTCTTCGATGAGCGCGAGCGCGGTGGCCGGAGCTTCGCCTGCCGCACCCGGCGCGGGCAGTGCTCCACGCGCGGGAAGCGCGAAGCGGCGTTCGGGGCGCGGCGCGGGGATCAAGGCCAGCGTCGGCAGGTGTATGTGACGGTCAACGTCCTCGATGGACTTGAGCGTGTCGTCGAGGTAGTCGAGCAGGAAGGCCAGACCGATGCCTGCGGCCAGAGAGAGCAAGAGCGCGATCAGGATATTGCGCACGCGCGGCGGCCCGACGATATCTGCGCGGCGCGCGGGCGTCGAGATGGTGATGTTGTTCGGCACGTCCGTGCCCGCCACGTCTAACTCCTTCTGGCGCTGGATGGCGGTGTTGTAAAGCTGTTTGATCGTTTCCAGTTCCTGCAGCTTGATGTCGAGGTGGCCTTCGGACTGGCTCTGCGCGTTGGCCTGCCCGCGCGCGGACGAGTTCGCTTGCCGGAGCGAATTTTCGCGCATCACTGCGGCCTTATAACTGGCCTCAATCGTCTGCACTACGTCTTTCGCCTGCTTGTCGAGCGCGGTCTGCACCTGCGCCTTCTGCTTGTCGATCTTCTTCACGGCAGGCCACTCTTCCGTGTACTGCACGAGCAGCGCCTGACGCTGTTCTTCGAGCGCGCTCAGCTTGTCGCGAAGCTCCTGCACGGACTTGTTATTCATCACCTCCGGGATGGAGTAAATATCCTGCGCGCTCTGCGCGACGCGATAGGAGGCTTCGAGTTCCTTGCGTTTCTCCTCGGCCTGCATCATCTGCGTGGTGGACATGCCGAGGATGGCCTTCGTCAAATCCTGACCGTCGGCCGCGCCGAGCGGCAGGTTGTGGCTGCGCTTGAAGGCGATGATCTCTTCCTGCTTCTGCCGGTAGGCGAGTTGCAGGTCGACGATGTTCTTGGCGAGTTGTTCGGCGTTCTTGCTCGAGCCGGAGGTTTCGCGCTCCATGTTGTCCTGGATGAAGACGGCGGCCAGCGTATCCGTGATCTTCATCGCCAGTTCGGGGTTGGTGTGCTCGTAGACGATCTTGACGAGGTTCGTGCGCTCGACCGGATCGATGGTCAGATTGGCGCGCAACGCGTCTTCGTAGGCGAGCATCTTCGCCGACTGTTCGGGCGTCAGGTTCTCGGCCTGGGTCTCCTGCGTGGGCTGCGGCGCGTCGTCAACCACTGCGAGGCCGCTGTTTTGCGCGCCCGCGGCTGGCTGTGCGGGCGGCTTCTGCCGCGAGAAGATGCGGCGCACGGCGGCGAACAAACTCGGCCGCGCCTGACCGATAAAGGCCGGGTTGTTTTGCAGGTTGAGCGCAAGCACCACCTTGCGGTGCAGACGCGGATTCTCAAGCAGTGCGAGTTGCGTGCCCCAGTAGGCCGGATCGTTCTGCCCGTTGATGACGAGTTCTTTCGTCTTCAAAAGATTCGTCTTCTTCTGCTCGATCTGGATGGTCGATTCGGCGCGATAGACGGTCGGCTGGCGATACATCTGGATCGCGACGAGCGAGGTGACGACGACAATGAGGCTCAAGATGAGCCACTTGCGTTTCATCACGACCGACAGGTAGTCGCGCAGGTGCGTCGGCTCGGTGAGCGAATAGGTGTTGTTCGGCCGGTCGGGCTGCGTCAGTTCACGCAGCGGGCGGTCGAGGTTCGTCGTACCGGGGGTCAACGGCAGCAGGCGATTATCTTGAGACATCTTCTTTCAACCTTAAAACTTCAGAAATACCAACCGTGTCGGGCACACGTATGCAAGCGACGCATGATAACAGAGACGGGCGGAAGGATGAAGGGGAGAGAGCAGGGATAAGGGCGGCAGTGTGAGGGATGAAAAGAAGGCTTAACTTGCTTGAATGCTTTCTTTCATCCCTTATCCCTCCGCTCTCATCCCTTATTTCGCAGCGAACTCTCGCAAGGCCGTCTGCCACTCGGGCAGGGGCGCGAGTCCGATGGCTTCCGAGAGCAGACAGCGCAGGCGCGAGTTGCGCGGGCGCGGCGCGGGGCGCGACAGCGAGTCCATCGAGACGCTTTCGATCTCGGCTTCCACTCCGGCGGCGCGCACGGCCTCCTCTGCGAATTCGAGAAAACTCGCGCCCGCGCCGCCGCCCGCGACGTGATACGTGCCGGGCAGATCGCGCTCGGCCAGTTCGCGCAGGCGCGCGGCCAGATGCGGCGCGTAGGTCGGCGTGCCGTAGGCGTCGTGGATGGCTTTCAGATGTTCGCCCCGCCGCGCGCGTTCGACGGCCGTGGCGAGAAAGTTTCGTCCGCCCACGCCGAAAATCCAGCCTGTGCGGACGACGATGGTGCGCGCCGAGACGCGCTGCGCGCGACGCTCGCCTTGTAGTTTGGCGATGCCGTAGGCGCTCTGCGGTTCGGGGTCGTCGCGCTGCGTGTAGAAGCCTTCCTTCGAGCCATCGAAAACGTAGTCGGTCGAGATGGTGACGAAGCCCGCCGCCACTTGCCGACTCTGCGCGGCCAGAATCTCGACGGCCTCCGCGTTGATCAAAAGCGCGCGCTCCGGGTTCAACTCGCAGCCGTCAACGTCCGTCCACGCAGCGCAGTTGACGACCGCATCGGGGCGCTCGCGTTCGAACATCTCGCGCACGGCTTCAGCGTTCGTGATGTCGAGGCTCCCGCGTTCGTGCGCGAACACTTCGTCGCCGCGCTCCGTGCAGTGTGCGACGAGCGCGCGCCCGACCATGCCGCCCGCTCCCGTGATCAAAATTTTCACTTCGCGCCGACCTCCAAGCCGTACTGCCGCGCATAAAAATCGCGGTACGCGCCGTCGCGCACGCGCCTGATCCATTCAGTGTTCTCCGCGTACCAACGGATCGTCTTAGCAAGTCCGCTCTCCCAGGTCTCTTCGGGCTGCCAGCCTAGCTCGCGTTCCACCTTCGCAGGATCGATGGCATAACGACGGTCGTGGCCGGGGCGGTCTTTGACGTAGCGAATGAGCGAGGCGGGTTTGCCGAGCGCGGCGAGGATCGATTCGACCACTTCGATGTTGCGCCGTGCGTTGCGCGCGCCGATGTTGTAGATGCCGCCCGCCGCTCCGCGTTCGTAGGCGAGCGCGATGGCGCGGCAGTGATCTTCGACGTAAATCCAGTCGCGGACGTTCTGCCCGTCGCCGTAGACGGGGACGGGTTCGTCGTGCAACGCGTTCGACAGGAGAAGCGGGATGAGCTTTTCGGGAAACTGGCGCGGCCCGTAGTTGTTGCCGCAGCGGGTCGTCACGGTGTCGAGTCCGTGCGTGTGATGCGCGGCGCGCACCAGATGTTCGGCCGCAGCCTTCGAGGCCGCGTAAGGACTGTTCGGCGCGAAGCCCGACTGTTCGTTGAAGAATGCGTCGTCTTGTTCGGGGAGACTGCCCATCACTTCGTCGGTCGAGATTTGCACGAAGCGACGCACACGCCGCACGCGCGCGGCGTCGAGCAGAACTTGTGTGCCCGTGATGTTGGTGCGCAGGAAATCGTCTGCGCGTTCGATGCTGCGGTCGACGTGCGACTCGGCGGCGAAGTTGAAGATGGCGTCCGTGTCTTCGGCGAGTGCGGCGAGGACGGCTTCGCGGTCTGCGATGTCGCCGCGCACGAAACGATGGCGCGCAGCGTCCAATCCTTCGAGGTTGTCAGGATTGCCCGCGTAGGTGAGCGCGTCGAAGTTGATGATTTCCGAATCCGGCCAGCGCGCGAGCGCGAGTCGGACGAAGGCCGAGCCGATGAAGCCCGCGCCGCCCGTGACGAAAAGTTTTTGCATGAAATGTTTGTGGGGAAGAGTTGACGCGTCGCTTATCAAGCGCGCGCCCGTTTGACTCTCTCGGATGCGAAGGCGAAGCACGCCGGTCACTGTTGTCCCGCAGCGCCCGCCTGAAATTTTGTCGAGCCGGCAAGCGCCGGAGTATCTGTTCGGAAAGCGGCTGAAAGTTTAAGCGTCGGAGTATAGGTGCGCGCTCGAAAGGGTGTCAAGAATAGGTGCTTTGAAGCGTCTTCGCACATCGCTCGAACTCGCGTTTGAGAGGGCTTTCGAACTATTGACAGCCTCCGAAAATTAGTATAAAAGCTACGGGCTTCATGCATGAGGTCAACGCGTATCCCGTGCTTTGATAGTCCCGAATTGTAACGCTGCCGTCCTCGCGAGCGGCACATACGCACAACCCCGCGACGAAAACCGTCTTGAACGTCTTACCGACAAACTACACTGAACAGCATAAACCCACGCTGAAGGAGAGTTCCCATGAATAAAGGCCGCTTGACCCTCAATATTCTCACTACGATCACTTTCATTTTAGCCCTCGCCGCCATGGCAAATGCACAGGCGACCCGCACTTGGGTATCCGGCGTTGGCGACGACGTTAACCCCTGCAGCCGCACCGCCCCCTGCAAAACTTACGCGGGCGCGATCTCGAAGACCGCGCGCGACGGCGAGATCAGCACGCTCGATCCCGGCGGCTTCGGCACGATCACGATCACGAAATCCATCACCCTCAACGGCGGCGGACAGGGACAGGGCTACGGCTCGATCCTCTCGGCGCTCGCGCCGCAGGGCATTCTCGTCAACATCACCGACGCGGCCGACACGCGCAAGACCGTCCGCGTCAACTGGATCGACATCAACGGCGCGAGCAGCGGCACTGACGGCATCCGCATGATCGCGGGCAACGCGCTCCACATCGAGAACACGAACATCGACGGTGTGACCGGCGACGGCATCGATATCAACGTCCCGACCGGCGTGGCCGAAGTTTATATCAAGAACGTTTCCGTCAGGAACGCGGCTACCAACGGCATGATCTTCCAGAGCTCGGGCGGCCTCATCCTTGCCACCATCGAAGACTTCCAGGTCAACAACAGCGCGGGCGACGGCATCGAAGCCGGAGCGCGTTCGCGCGTCACGATGCGTAACGGTGTCATCTCCACGCACAACGGCGCGAGTTCCGCCGGCGTCCGCGTGGCGGGCACGGCCGATGCGGATGTGAACGTCGATAGCTGCGTCTTGATGTACAACGTGGACGGCGTCCGCGTCGATCTCGGCACGGCGCGTGTCGCCAACTCCGTCATCGGCGGCGGCGCAACGGCCCTGCGCAACGTCGGCGGGACGCTCAAGACGTTCGGCACGAACCGTATCGACGCACCGAACGTCGGCGTGATCACACCCATCTCACAAAGCTAACGTTCGCGGTCGAACTAACGCTTGTCACGCTCCGCCCGTCTCTTCCAGCGCGAAGAGGCGGGCGGAGTTTTTTTCTCGCGGTCGCGTGCTCGTCGAGCGGCGCGAGAAGCGCTTGCTTGACGCTCCGAAGAAGGCGCGGTTACATTGACTGCTTTGAATGTCGGCAGATTTCGTCGCCGGTTTGATCGTCGGCAAAGATTTTGTCGCACGTGTGCGAGGTGAAAACCATCAAGAACGATTCGGGACGGAAGGAACGCTCGTATCGAGCGGAGCGAGAATTCGGACTGCTGGTGGGCGGCGTGTTTCTGGCGCTCGGCGGCTGGTGGATTTATCGCGGGCGGTACCCGACGCTCTCGCTCGTGCTGTTGGTGCTCGGCGCGTCGCTCATGCTGCTCGGCGCGCTCAGCCCGAAGCTGTTGGTCGTGCCGAATCGTTTGTGGATGGGCTTGGCCGAGGCTTTGGGGTTCGTGATGACGCGCGTGATTTTGGCGCTCGTCTTCTTTCTCGTCGTGACGCCGATCGGACTCGTGCGTCGCCTGACCGGCGGCGACCCGCTCGGCCGCAGAGCGGGTCGCACGGAGTCTTACTGGAAGCCTTACACGGAGCGGCGCGTCGATCCGAAGCACTACGAAAAGATGTACTAAGGAAAAGCTGCTCGAAAGAAAGCTGTACGCGGAAGGTTCGGAGGTTCGATGTCGAAAGCGCAGGTTCTACTCCAACTGTGGGAGTTGATGAAGTACAACAAGAAGTATTGGCTGCTGCCGATCATCGTCGTGCTCGTGCTGGTGGGCCTGGCGCTCGTCTTTGCGCAATCGTCCGCTCTCGCCCCGTTCCTCTACCCACTGTTCTGACCGCGGCGCGCAAGTCTGCAAGGCTAGGTAAGGTGAATCGGAAGTGACGAGCATACTGGGACTCTCGGCCTTTTATCACGACTCGGCGGCGTGTCTCGTCGTCGATGGCGAGATCGTCGCGGCGGCGCAGGAAGAACGCTTCACGCGCCGCAAGCACGACCACCGTTTCCCCGCACACGCCGTCCGCTACTGCCTCGCAGAAGCGGGTCTCACGACCGACACGCTCGACTACGTCGCCTTCTACGACAAGCCGCTCCTGAAATTCGAGCGCCTGCTCGAAACTTATCTCGACTACGCCCCCAAAGGTTTCCCTTCCTTCCTCAAAGCGATGCCCGCGTGGATGAAAGAGAAACTCTGGATGTCGGATTTGATCTCGGCCGAGGTGGCGCGCGGCGTCGATGGCTTGACGGACAAAAAGGACTTGAAGCGACGCGCGAAAGAGTTTAAGTGGAAACTGCTCTTTGGCGATCATCACGAGAGCCACGCGGCGAGCGCCTTCTACCCGTCGCCGTTTGAAGAGGCCGCGATTTTGACTCTGGACGGCGTGGGCGAATGGGCAACGAGTTCCATCGGCATCGGGCGCGGGCGTGAACTGACCTTGCTCAAAGAGTTGCGCTTCCCCGACAGTCTCGGACTGCTCTACAGCGCGTTCACTTACTACACGGGCTTCCGAGTCAACAGCGGCGAGTACAAAGTGATGGGGCTTGCCCCTTACGGCGAGCCGAAGTACGTCGATCTGATCAAAGAGCGTTTGGTCGAGATACGCGACGACGGCAGCCTGCGCATGAACCACGAATACTTCGGCTATTCGCACAGTCTGAAAATGACGAGCCGCGCGTTTGCCAAGTTGTTCGGCGACGCGCCGCGCACGCCCGAAGCGCGCCTCACGCAGCGCGAGATGGACTTGGCGCGGAGCATTCAAGTCATCACCGAAGAAGTGATGTTGAAGATGGCGGCTTATGCCCAACGCGAGACGGGCGCGCGCAAACTCTGCATGGCGGGCGGCGTCGCTCTGAACTGCGTCGGGAACGGGCGCATCCTGCGCGAGAGCAAGTTTGAGGACATCTGGATTCAACCGGCGGCGGGCGATGCGGGCGGCGCGGCGGGCGTGGCGCTCGCCATCTGGCATCGCTATCTGGAACAGCCGCGCCTGAGTCCTGAACGCGCAGGGACTTGGGCATCGCCGCGCGAAGCAAACGGCGCAAACGGGAATGTGCCGCCTTACGCCGACGGGATGAAAGGCTCATACCTCGGGCCGCGCCACACCGTCGAAGAGATCGAAGCGTTCCTCAAAGCGCGTCACCTGCCTTATCGAAAATACGGGCGCGAAGAGTTGCCGCAGGTTGTCGCGGAGTTGCTGGCCGGAGAGAAAGTGATCGGCCTCCATCAGGGGCGTATGGAGTTTGGGCCGCGCGCGCTCGGCGGGCGCAGCATCATCGGCGACGCGCGCTCGCCCCGCATGCAGTCGGTGATGAACTTGAAGATCAAATACCGGGAGAGCTTTCGTCCTTTCGCGCCGAGCGTGACGCGCGAACAGGTGGGCGAGTGGTTCGAACTCGACACCGACAGCCCTTACATGTTGCTCGTGGCCGACGTGCGCTCCGCTCGACGCCGTGAGGCGACAGAAGCGGAGCGCGCGCTGTGGGGCATCGAAAAACTGAACACCGTGCGCTCGGAGATTCCGGCCGTCACGCACGTCGATTATTCGGCGCGCATCCAGACCGTCAGGCGCGAGACGAATCCGCTCTACTGGGAGATCATCGAAGCCTTCCGGCAAAAGACCGGCTGCCCGGTGGTCGTCAACACGAGTTTCAACGTGCGCGGCGAACCCATCGTCTGCACGCCCGAAGACAGCTATCGCTGTTTCATGCGGACGGAGATGGACGCGCTCGTCCTTGAGACCTGCGTGCTCTTGAAAGAGGAGCAGCCGAAGTTTGAGGAAGCGACCGACTGGCGCGAAAGTTTCGCGTTGGATTGAAAGCTTCAACCGGAACTGACGAACAAAGCGAGAGGCCGGAGATGAGACTTGTAACAGTCTCGCCTCCGGCCTCTTGTATGTTGCGCTGAACTGCCGCCCTGTGAACTCGTGTTTAGTTCGAGAAGTTCGGGTTCGGCGCGATGGTGATCGGCCCCATCAGATCAGGGGTGTTGAAAGAGGAGACGACTTTGTAAAGCACGACGCTGGCCGCGTTGCCCGTGGCGCTGGCGATGCCGGGGCCGGCGTTGTTCGAGACGACGGTGTGGAAGATACGCGCCTGCGCGCCGTCTGTCACAGTGATGCCCGCGCCGGGGTTTGGCGACCCGGAGACGGGGATGCGGAAGCCGTTGCCCTGAACTTTCGAGTGGGAGACGACGACTTGCCCGAAGTCCGTGATCAGGATGCCGTTATCGCGGTTGTTCTCGATACGGCAGTTGTCGATGTTGACGCGCGTGCTGCCCGCCGTCACGATGCCGTTCGCGAAATTGCGGATGACGAGGTTGCGCAGGGTGACAACGGTTGTCGGAGTGTTGGTTGTCCCGTTGAAGATCGTGATGCCGGGTCCTGCCTGGCGCGCGGTGTTGCCGCCCGCCGGGTCGCCTTGCAGCACTGCGTCGATGTTCGCTTCGACGCCGGGCGCGGCTTCGATGGTGACGTTGCCGGGAGTAGCTGAGCCTTGGTCGGGGAAGGCCGGGATGGTCATGCCGATGAGCAGTTGTTCGGCGAAGCGGCCGGATTTGACGATGGTGATGCGGCCGTTGTTGTTCGCGCCCGTGCCTGCGGCTGCGCCCGTGCCGGGGCCGAGAGCGGCTTTGAGCGTGCCGAAGATGCGGTCAGCGCCGTCGGTGTCTTCGGCCGTGCCGATGCGTCCGTCGCCGTCATAGTCGCCGCAAGTGCCCGCCGGGGACACAATAGTCGTGCCGGGGACGGGGCTGTCGCAGTTGCCTTCGACGAGGACGGGATGGTTGGCCGAGACGTTCACGCTCGTGAAACTTCCGCTCGCGGCGATGAGCGCCAGCAGTGCGACGGCGTAGAGCGCAAGGCGCAGGCCGGGGAATTTGAAAGCTCTTGTAGAGTGGTTCATGGTTTTTCTCTTCCTTCAATGAGTTTTGGGCAAGATACGCGTGCCGGACGGCCAGCCCATGTCGGCCGTTCGGGGAGACTGTTCGGGAGTCGTGGCAAGATGCGCGCCTGTTGTACGTAGAGTTGCAAAGAGGGCGTCAAACTATCTGCCAGAAATGAATTCAATGAGCGAAGCGCTTCGCGTGCTCGGTTTCGTCTAAGGTCTGTCAGGAAAACCTTTCGCCAAAGACACGCTAACGACAGGCGGACTTCACACGGGCATGTCGATGTAAGCTGACAAATGTGGTTGTGGGTTTAACACAGTCGGTCGTCTCAGTCAAAGAAAAAATTTTCAGCTCCGCGAGCCGCGCGCCGTATGTTCCCGTCCGGCCTCGCAGCAAGGTTTCCTGCTTCAAGCAAGCGCGTCTTCCACTTGCCCGCGCGCCTTCACACATCTGTGAACTCTTCGCAAATAAAACGGCATGCGAAAGCAAACCCGGAGCGCGGCCTTGACTCTAAAAGAAGGGCGCGCGGCTTTGGAACTTGGGGCGCGCGCCGTTAGAGTGACGGCAGGCGCGGCAAACTTGCGCGCGAAAATTTTTGAATAACGGGGTCTGTCGCGGAGAAGAATCATGCGAAAAGTGTTGGCGACAATTTTAATGTGTGCGGTCTTGACCGCAGGGGCTGGAGGCGGAGCAGCGGCGGCGTCCGCTTCCGTTTTCGCGCAAGGGAGCACGCGCCGCGCCGAGACGGGAAGCGTCGCGGGCGCGAACGCCGCCACCGCTGTGGCGCAGCCCGCCTGCCGGGTCGCGCAGTTGTCGATGCCGGGCGCAGACCTCGGCGCGAAGATCAACGCATGCGACGCGACGCTCGGCGCGGACAGGCCGGGCGGCGAGATACACGTCACGGGCGGCGGCACAATTTCAACCTTCGTCAACCTCTCGCGCGGGCGCACGCTCTGGTTTCACGACGGCACTTACACCTTGCATCAAGCCTACACCGGCAACCCTTCGCAGGACATACAGACCGAACTCGGCATGATTCGCTTCCGCGACGACACGACCATCCGTGGCGACGGCTGGAACACGATTCTCCTTGAGCCGCCCATCACGAATCGCCCGACGGTCTTCGCCCCGTACATCTCAAGCATCCACACGCAGGGCGGCTACTTCCACGGCGTCACGCGCAACGTCACGATCCGCGATCTGCAAATCAAGGGACGACAGACGGCCGCTTCCAACGGCACGTATTCAACGATTGACCTCGGCAACTCGCACAACGTCCTCGTCGAAAACGTCTTTCTCAACGGGACGACGGGCAACGGTATCACCGCTGGCGGATCGAGCGGTCTCTCTTCTGTCGGCGGCTGCGGCGGGCGCGGGATGGAGCGCGAGTGTGCGGCGGGCGTGCGCATGCTGCGCAATCGTCTGTTTCAAGTTCAGAATCAGGGCTTGAACGTCGTCAACGGCCGCGACGTGTTGATTGCTAACAACGTCATCAAGGATCACAACCGGCTTTCGGGGTCGAACGGCGCAGGCATCGACATCGAAACCAACACGGTGACGGACACGGCGCAGGCCATACGCATCGAAGACAACCTGCTCGACTTCACCAACTCGCCGCAGCCTTCCGCCGGAAACGGCATCAACGTGCAATCTTCAGGCCAAGCCGTCTACGGCCCGGTGGACGTTTTGAACAACACGCTCATCGGAAACGTCCTGTCGGACGCGGCCGTCGGCCACATGGTCTTCGGTATCTTCGTCGCGGCGGGCACGCGCCGCGTCACCGTGGCGGGCAACAAGATTCAGCGCACGTCCAACTCGGGCATCATCGCTTACGGGTCGGGGCACGTCATACGCGACAACGAACTGGTGAGCGTCGGCGGCGGCGGTAACGTCGCCATCAGCCTGATGGGTACGACCGCGACGCAGGTGCGCGGCAATCGTGTGCGTATCGACCGCGCCGCGCGCGTGGCGAGCGATGAGATCGTCGAAGCCGCAGGCACGGGCGCGAACAACAATACTATCGAAGCGAACGTCGCCGACACGCCGCCGAAAGTCACGGGCGCGGCCTCGCGCGTCGCCTCGCACCGCAGTTGGGCGACGCAAGGTCTCGGCAGGCCATGAAGGAAGGTTGCAGGTATGAGTAATGGAATAAGGAAGCACCCACTAAATGCGCCGGGCAAATATTACGTCGATCAAGATTGCTGTACGTCCAGCGCCGCCTGCGTAGACGTCGCGCCCGAGCACTACAAGATGGACGCAGACTATAATGTTTACGTCTCTAAGCAACCGGGCACACCTGAAGAAGAAGCGCTTTGCAGGGAAGGGATGGAGGGCTGTCCGGTCGCGGCAATTTATGACGACGGCGAGCCTTAAAGCTGACGATACAGCTTCAGGTCGCCGTCAACTATTACCCCCTGTCCGGCGTTTGGGTCGCTTGACGCACGCCGGGGGCGCGGGTACACTTGCCCGTCTTATCGAGTTCGACTAAAAACATACGTTGCGTCTATAGCAGCGCCCGCGCGCCGACGCGCCCCACTCCTCGGGCGTTGAATCCCGCCGGAAGAATAATATCGAAGATTGGATTTGAAGGTTTTGAGCACTCGCGAAAGCACGGGCGGTTTTGAAAAGGTAGAAGTCCACTCCGCAGGCGCTCCAACTTCCCACCCGGCGTCCGGCCACACGTCAACCCAGCCGCAACTGCCCGCAGAGCCCCTCGTACGCATCCGCCCGCGCACGTCCCGGGTGGCGCTCGACCTCGGAGATTTGTGGGCGTACCGTGAACTGCTCTACTTTTTGACGTGGCGCGACATCAAGGTGCGCTACAAGCAGACGGTGCTCGGAGCGGCCTGGGCCATCTTGCAGCCGCTCTTTTTGATGCTCATCTTCACGCTGCTTTTTGCGCGCGTCGCCGGACTCACGCCGGACGGCGTGCCCTATCCGCTCTTCGCTTTCACAGGACTCGTGCCCTGGACGTTCTTCGCCAACGCCGTCACGACGAGCGGCAACAGCCTCGTGGGCAACGCCAACCTGATCACCAAAGTCTACTTCCCGCGCATGCTCGTGCCGTTGGCGGCAGTCGCGGCGGGGCTGGTGGATTTCGCCCTATCGTTTGCACTGCTCGTTGCGCTGCTCGTTTATTACGGCGTCCGGCCGACGTGGCAACTCGCGCTGCTGCCGGCGCTCGTCGTCCTGACAACTTTGTGCGCGGCCGTGACGGGGCTGCTGCTCTCGGCCTTGAACGTCAAGTACCGCGACATACGTTTCGCGCTTCCGTTTCTGATTCAACTGTGGCTGTTCGTCTCTTCCGTCATCTTGCCGTCGAGCGTCGTGCCTGAGCGTTGGCGCTGGCTGCTCGCGCTGAACCCGATGTCGGGCATCATCGAAAGCTATCGCGCTGTCCTGCTCGGCCTGCCGCTCGACTGGATGGCGCTTTTGACCGCGAGCTTAACCACGCTCGTCTTGCTGCTGTGCTCCGTCGTCGTCTTCCGGCGGATGGAAAAACAGTTCGCCGACATCATCTGAACACGCGATGGCAACCATCATCAGAGTCGAGCATCTGGGAAAGCAATACCGCATCGGCGGGCCGCAGGCCGCCTATTCCACCCTGCGCGAAACGCTCGTCGGCGCAGCGCGCGCGCCCTTCAGGTGGGCGCAGCGGCGCGGCGAGAACGGCGGCGGCAAGGTGTGGGCGGTCAAGGACGTGAGTTTTGAAGTGCAGGCGGGCGAGGTGGTCGGCATCATCGGGCGCAACGGCGCGGGCAAATCCACGCTGTTGAAGATGCTCTCGCGCATTACGGAGCCGACGACGGGCAGCGTCGATCTCTACGGGCGCGTCGGGTCGCTCCTCGAAGTCGGCACGGGCTTTCACCCGGAACTGTCCGGGCGCGAGAACGTCTACCTGAACGGCGCGATCCTCGGCATGACGCGTCAGGAGATCGCGCAGAAGTTCGACGAGATCGTCGCCTTCGCAGAGGTCGAGAAGTTCATCGACACGCCGGTCAAGCATTATTCGAGCGGGATGTATCTGCGTCTGGCCTTCGCCGTCGCGGCCCACCTTGAGCCGGAGATTTTGATCGTGGACGAAGTGCTCGCCGTCGGCGACGCGCGTTTCCAGCGCAAGTGTCTGGACAAGATGCGCACGGTCGGGCAGCAGGGGCGCACCGTGCTGTTCGTCTCGCACAACATGCCCGCCATCACGCGCCTGTGCCCGCGCACGATCTTGCTGAGCGGGGGCGGCATACTTGAAGACGGCCCGTCGCATCAAGTCGTGAGCACCTATCTTGGTTCAAGTGTCGGCACAGCCGCCGTGCGCGTGTGGAAAGATTTGAAGAATGCGCCCGGCAACGAGGTGGTGCGCCTGCTCTCGGTACGAGTGCGCACGCAGGAAGGCGAGGCGACTGAAGCCGTGGACATTCGCCGCCCCATCGGGGTCGAGATGGAATATGAAGTGCTCACGCCGGGACATGTGCTCGTGCCGAATCTGCATTTTTATAACGAAGAGGGCATTTACGTCTTCGTGACTCACGATTGCGATCCGGCATGGCGACAGAAGCCGCGTCCCGCCGGGCGTTATGTAAGCACGGCGTGGATTCCGGGCAACTTGTTTTCGGAAGGCACGCTCATCGTCGGAGCGGCAGTCAGCACGCACGATCCGGTTGTTGTTCATTTCTACGAACGTGATGCTGTCGCCTTCCAGGTGATCGATAGCCTGGAGGGCGATTCGGCGCGTGGTGATTATGCAGGCCCGATGCACGGCGTCATTCGCCCACTACTTGACTGGCGCACAGAGTTCAGGTCAAGCGAGCGCGAGACTATATTAGCTTGATGAAGATACGGGGATGCCAAGCGTTTATGTGAAGAGGTGCGCCGGTCGCCTTGAGTATGATTTGTGTGCTGAATTGCGAGAGACGATAAAATAGTGGCAACAGAACCTGTGATCAGGGTGACATATATTTTCTAAAATGAAGAACAAGCTTGGATTGACAGAAGTTTGTCCTCAGTGCAGCGAAAAGTCATTAAGATTCTTCGAGACTGGAGACCGGAACCGGCGGCTTTCTGGAGAAACCTTTAACTACTATCGATGTCCCGCCTGTGAGCTTATCTTCCTCCGCCCCATCCCGGCTAATTTAGGAGATTATTATCCGCCAAGCTACTATTCGAGCATTACCACATATGCAGAATTGTTACGGGCGGCTCAACCGGAGCAATACAAGATAGAGATCGTCAAACAATTTGCTCCGGGCGGACGACTGCTGGAGATCGGGCCGGGCGGCGGTGGTTTTGTCTGCCTGGCTAAGGAGGCTGGATACGAAGTTGAAGCGATTGAGATGGATTCCGGGGTTTGCCGGTTTTTGACAGAAGTGGTCGGGGTGCAGGCGATCAACAGTGCAGACGTAGGCAAGGCACTGGAAGCAACTAAATCGTATGATATAATTGCACTATGGCATAATTTTGAGCATCTGCCGGAGCCTTGGGAGGCACTTGAGGCAGCCGCTACCAGCCTAGCTCCAAATGGAGTCCTGGTGATTGCCGCGCCGAATCCATTCGCTTTTCAGTTTCGGGTGCTTGGACGATTCTGGACTCACGTAGATGCGCCCCGACATCTCCAACTGATACCAATATCCGTCCTCGTCCAGCGCGCCGAGAGTCTCGGACTGACCACCAGATTAATTACTACAAGAGACGTGGGAACCCTGGGTTGGAATGCCTTTGGATGGCGAGAGTCATTCGGTAATTTTATTACTTTTAGCGAACGGGCTAAGCTATTAGCCCGCAGGATCGGCGACGCGGTGAGCTGGCTCTTGCGTCCGGTTGAGCAGAGCGGGTTGCGCGGCAGCGCTTATACGATTGTCTTTCAAAGGAGATGCTAGGATGAAGTTCTCAGTGCTTTTGCCGACGCGGAATCGCTTGGAGTATCTCAAATATGCGGTGGAGACAGTGCGTCGTCAAGACTACGATGACTGGGAAGTTATCATTTCTGATAACTGCTCGGAAGAAGATATTAAGGGGTATGTGCAATCGCTCGGCGATGCTCGCATTAAGTATTTTAGAACCGATGAGTTTATCCCGGTCACAGATAATTGGAATAACGCTCTGGAGAACAGTTCCGGCGACTACATTATCATGCTGGGTGATGACGATTGTTTAATGAAAGGGTACTTCAGAACCGTCTACGACCTGATCAATGAATATCAGCAGCCTGATTTTATCTATACCAGCGCCTTCCTTTACGTCTATCCCGGTGTTTACGCAGGCTCACCGGACGGTTACTTGCAACCTTACGGTTATGCCAGCTTTTTAAAGTTAGTCTCAAACGAGAAACCATATCTGTTAGACAAGCCTCAAGCTCTTGAATTGGTTAAGCAGTTCATGAACTTTAGGGTTTTATATGGCTTTAATATGCAATTCTCAATTATTAGCCGGAAATTTATTAGTTCCCTGAAAGATAAAGGCCCGTTCTTCCAGTCGCCGTTTCCGGATTACTATGCGACAAATGTGATGTTCCTCAAAGCGGAGCGCATTTTAATCTGCCCGTATCCGCTGGTTACAATTGGCGTCACGCCAAAATCTTATGGCTTCTATCACTTTAATAATCGTGAAGCAGAGGGAATAGAGTTTTTAAAAACCCTGCCCGACCCGCAGAGCGCCCTCAAATTACAGCGCGTTTTACTGCCCGGGAGCAATATCAATACGTCATGGTTGTTCTCCATCGAGGCTATCAAAGCGAACTACGGGGCGGAATTCGACATTCAGGCTAACTATCGTCGCTATCGCCTCTTACAGATTAGTCATGTCTTTGAGCAGTATTACGCGACCAAGAGCATGTCAAAAGAAGATATGGATGCCTTTTGGAAACGCATGAGATTGTCGGAAAAAATTACTTACGGCACGGGTTTGCTGACCCTCTTAACTTTGAAGCGACTTGTTTCACAGGGTCGGCGTGAGTGGCTGTATAAAAAGCTGAAATCGGGCCTCAAGCAGTTTCCCGAATGGGATGCGGAAAAAAACGAGCGGAACTACAATAATATCCTTGATGTCTTCGAACAGGTGAACCCTCTGCAAGCCACGCATTGATGCGGTAGTTGAAGCTTATGATAATGTGTAGAGTCATTCCAAAACTGGTTAATAAGTAAAGTTGCTCGAAAGTATCCTTTGAGAACGTGTGCATCGGCGGGCGCAGAGCAAAGCGCCGCAAGACAGACCGGCCGATCGCAAATCAAGGCTACGGACAGCAATAAAATTCGGGCTTTATTGTTCAAGCGTAATATTGAGCCGATCATGCTACGAAGGCGTGCAGCAGGACAGCAGAACTGATGCTGTCTTTCTGTCGTCCGGGTATGAAATATCATTCTGCACGGCACGGTGGCCTGCGACGGCGTGGAACGCGTCCGGCTCAGGTGCGTGCGCGAAAAACATCGTCAAACCCATTGCGGGGTACGTCAGCGAGGAGCGGTTGCTCGGCATCGGGGTCGGGACGCTACGTCTAGGGGAAACGTCTGATGAAAGTTGTGATTCTGGCGGGGGGCTTAGGCACACGCCTCGCCGAAGAGACAGAGGTCAAGCCTAAGCCGATAGTCGAGATCGGCGGGCGTCCGATCCTCTGGCATATTATCAAGCACTACGCGCACTACGGCTTCAAAGAGTTCTTCATCGCGCTCGGCTATAAGGGCGAGTTGATCAAGCGCTACTTCGTCGATTACTGCAACCTGAACGGCAGCATGACGCTCGACATGGGGAGCGGCCACATCGACACGCACGACAAGGACTGCGAAGACTGGGTGCTCCATCTCAAGAACACGGGGCAGGCGACGGCCACGGGCGGTCGCGTCAAACGTCTCGAACCGTGGCTGAAAGGTTCGACCTTCATGCTCACCTACGGCGACGGCGTCTGCGACGTGAACTTGCAGGAACTGCTTGCGTTCCACAAGCAGCAAGGGAAACTCGCCACCGTCACGGCCGTGCGTCCTCCGGCGCGCTTCGGCGGTCTGGTCTTCGACGGCGACCTCGTCTCGGACTTCACAGAGAAGCCGCAGATCGGCGAGGGCTGGATCAACGGCGGCTTCATGGTCTTTGAGCCGGGCGTCTTCGATTACCTGACGGGCGACGACTGCGTGCTTGAAGCCGACGCGCTCGAACAACTGGCCGCCGACCGTCAACTGGCGGCCTATCGCCACGAAAATTTCTGGCAATGCATGGACACTTTGCGCGACAAACGCCTGCTGGAAAATCTCTGGCACGAGGGGCGCGCGCCGTGGAAAGTTTGGGAGTAGATAGTTGAAAAGCAACGGGACAAGTAACAAAGGCTTCTGGCTCGACCGACCGACGTTCGTGACGGGCGCAACCGGACTGATCGGCGGCTGGCTCGTGCGTCGCCTGCTCGCCGCAGGGGCGGACGTGGTCTGTCTGGTGCGCGATTCAGTTCCGCAGAGCGAGTTTGTGCGCGCCGGACTTGAGGCGCGCGTCAAGACCGTGCGCGGCAGCGTGGAAGACCGCGAGTTGATGGAGCGCACGCTCGGCGAATACGAGATCGACACCGTCATCCACCTCGCCGCGCAAACCATCGTCGGCATCGCCAATCGCAATCCGGTCTCGACCTTCGAGGCCAACATCGCGGGCACATGGTCTTTGCTCGAAGCCGCGCGCCGCAGCCCCACGGTCAAGCAGATCGTCGTCGCTTCGTCCGACAAAGCCTATGGCGATCACGAAGTCCTGCCCTACAGCGAGGAAGCGCCACTCGAAGGTCGTCACCCTTACGACGTGAGCAAGTCGTGCGCCGACTTGATCTCGCAGATGTACGGCTACACTTACGGCCTGCCTGTCGCCGTCACGCGCTGCGGCAACTTCTACGGCGGCGGCGACCTCAACTGGAATCGCATCGTGCCCGGCACGATCCGCTCCATCCTGCGCGGCCAGCGCCCCGTCATACGCTCCGACGGCCAGTTCATACGCGATTACTTCTACGCCGAAGACGGCGCGCTCGCCAACATGGTGCTCGCCGAAAAACTCGCGGAGAACAAGGCGCTGCACGGTCAGGCGTTCAACTTCTCGAACGAGATACAGGTGACGGTGCTCGAACTCGTCCGACGCATCCTCGCTTTGATGAACTCAGACCTCGAACCCGAAGTGCGCAACGAGGCGACGAACGAAATCCGCCATCAATACCTGAGCGCGGCCAAAGCGCGCACCACGCTCGACTGGCAACCGCTCTACACGCTCGACGAAGGCTTGCAGCACACCATCGAGTGGTACAAAAACTTCTTGGGGGTGAACGCGTGAGCGCACAAGAGCAATCTCAAACGAAGCCTTCGCTCGCCTGCCGCTCCTGCGGCGCGCACGAACTCGAACTCATCCTCTCGCTCGGCCGCACGCCGCTCGCGAACGCCCTATTGACGGCCGAACAACTCCGAGAGCCTGAGCCGACCTTTCCGCTCGATCTCGTCTTCTGCCCCGCCTGCTCGCTCGTGCAGATCACGGAGACAGTGCCGCCCGAACAGTTGTTCCGCGAATATTTCTATCTCTCTTCGTTCTCCGACACGATGCTCAAGCATGCCGAAGAGTTGACGGCGCGGCTGATGAATGAGCGCAGGCTTTCGCCCGCGAGTCTCGCCGTCGAAGTGGCGAGCAACGACGGTTACCTGTTGCAGTATTACAAACGCGCGGGCGTGCCCGTGCTCGGCATCGAACCGGCGACGAACATCGCGCGCATCGCCGAGGAAGAACGCGGCATCCCGACCGTGTGCGACTTCTTCGGCGCTGACCTGGCCGCGCGGCTCGCCTCCGAAGGGCGACGCGCCGACGTGATCCACGCCAACAATGTCCTCGCACACGTCGCCGACTTGAACGGCTTCGTGCGCGGTCTGGAAATTATGCTCAAAGACGAGGGCGTCGCCGTCATCGAAGCGCCTTACGTCAAGGAGATGATCGACAAGCGCGAGTTCGACACCATCTATCACGAGCACCTGTGCTACTTCTCTCTGACCGCGCTCGACGCACTCTTCCAACGCCACGGCCTGCGCATACAGGACGTGGAACTGTTGCCGCTGCACGGCGGCTCGCTCCTCGTCGTCGCGGGCAAAGAAGCGGCGGTCGAACGCGCGGGCGGTGTCTCCGAGCGCGTCACGCGAATGCTCGCTGAAGAGGCGGCGTGGGGGGTCGGCCAAATGGAGTTTTATCGCGGCTTCGGCGAGGAGGTGGCGCGGCTGCGCGAAGAGTTGCTGGCGCTGCTCGCGCGCCTGAAGGCCGAAGGCAAACGCATCGCGGTCTACGGCGCGTCGGCCAAGGGCAGCACGCTTCTGAACTACTTCGGACTCGGGCGCGAAACTTTGGATTTCGTCGCCGACCGCAGCACCGTCAAGCAGGGCTATTACACGCCGGGGACGCACCTGCCCATACGCGCGCCCGAAGTGTTGCTCGCCGAGATGCCCGATTACGTGCTGCTGCTGACGTGGAACTTCGCAGAAGAGATTCTCGCGCAACAGTCGGCCTACCGCGAGCGCGGCGGTCGATTCATCCTCCCCATCCCGGAAGTTAAAATCGTGTAAGTTTCGCGGCGAGTTGCCGACGGCAGAACGGCAGACCGGGGCGACGAGCGGCGCGCAACTGGACGCGCGCACGCGAAGAGTTGCCCGGCCGTCTCCGTCGCTCTCGCATGCGCGTTCTCTTGATTTATGATCTTCAACGAAACAAAACTGGCGGGCGCTTTTCTGATCGAGCAGGAGTTGTTCGAGGACGTGCGCGGCTTCTTCGCGCGCAGTTGGTCTGAGCGCGAGTTTGCCGCCGCAGGGTTGGATGCGCGGCTCGTCGAATGCAACATCTCCTACAACCACCGGCGCGGCACTCTGCGCGGCATGCACTTTCAACGCGCGCCGCGCGCACAGGCCAAACTCGTCCGCTGCACGATGGGCGCGATCTACGACGCGATTATCGACCTGCGCCCCGAATCCCCGACGTTCAAACAATGGATCGGCGTCGAGTTGACGGCCGAGAATCGCCGCATGCTCTTTGTGCCCGAAGGCTTCGCACACGGCTTTCAGACGCTCGTGGATCGCACGGAAGTCTTCTATCAGATGTCAACCGCGTTTGCGCCCGAACACGCGTCCGGCGTGCGCTGGAATGATCCCGCATTCGGCATCGACTGGCCGGACGCGGGCGGCGACGGCGAGCGCATCATCATCGCGCGCGACCGCGAGTATTCCGATTTCACTCTATGACGAAAGTGCTCCTCTGCGTCGCGTTATGAAGAAAGTGCTTTTGACCGGCGCGACCGGCTTCATCGGGCGTCATTGTCTCGCACCGCTTGCCGCGCGCGGCTTCGCGGAGATTCACGCCGTCTCGACACGCGACATCGCCGGGGCGGGGTCGCGCGAAGAAGACGACGCATCGCACGATGCAGCGCCCGACACATCGCTCGACATGTGGGCGCGCGTGCGCTGGCACAGGGCGGATTTGTTGTCGGGCGAAGAGACGGAGCGCGTCTTGAAGGAGGTGCGGCCGACGCATCTGTTGCACATGGCCTGGTACGCAGAGCCGGGAAAGTATTGGACTGCGCCGGTCAACGAAGATTGGCTGCGCGCGAGCGTCCGTTTGTTCGACGCGTTCGCGCGTGAGGGCGGCGAGCGCATCGTCGCCGCCGGGACGTGCGCCGAGTACGATTGGAGCGGCGACGGCCTTTGCTCCGAACAGGAGACGCCGCTTGCGCCCGCGACCTTGTACGGGAAATGCAAACACGCGCTGCAAGTCGAGCTTGAAAGGATCGCGCGCGCGCGCAACCTGAGCGCGGCGTGGGGGCGCGTCTTTTTCCTCTACGGCCGGCACGAGCACCCGCAGCGGCTCGTCGCTTCCGTCATCCGCGCTCTGCTTCGCGGCGAACCCGCGCGCTGCACACACGGCGAACAACTACGCGATTTTCTCTACGTCGATGACGTGGCCGACGCCTTTGTGGCCTTGCTCGCAAGCGACGTGCGCGGCGCGGTCAACGTCGCTTCGGGGCGCACGGTCGCTTTGAAGGAAGTGGTCGAAGAGATCGGGCGCGCGCTCGGCAAGTCCGAACTCGTGCAACTCGGCGCGTTGCCCGCGCCTGCGAACGAGCCGCCGGTGATTGCAGCGAGCGTCGAGCGTCTGACAGGAGAGGTCGGCTGGTCGCCGCGCTACAGTCTGCGCGCGGGCTTGCACGAGACGATAGAATGGTGGCGGGCGCACGCTTGAATTTAGAGTGACGAAGAAAACGTTGAAACCACGAATTCACACGAAAACAGACGAACAATGACGCGAAAACTTTTTCGTGTCGTTTCGTGTGAATTCGTGGTTCAAGTCTTGGTTTTGTTTGTCGCTCTGTGCGACTCAACTCACGCCGCGTCGCCGTAACGCATGTCGAATCTTTGTGTCGCTCATTTAGTTCGGGCTGAGAACGGTGTGTCGCCCTTCGCGGAGTTCCTGCGTTCATACCGCGAACACGAGGCGGGCGTCGCGCACGAGTTGTTGCTGCTGTGCAAGGGCTTCGAGACACAGGCGTTGCCCGCAGAGTACCGCGCGCTTCTGGACGCGACGGCACATCGCACGATGTTCGTTGCCGACGAGGGCTTCGACATCGCCCCTTACTTCGCCGCCGCGCGCGCGAACGGTGACGCGTATTTCTGTTTTCTCAATTCGTTCAGCCGCGTGCTCGACGCAGGCTGGCTGGCGAAACTTTACGCGCACGCGCGCACGCCGGGCGTCGGCGTCACGAGCGCCACAGGCTCTTACGAAAGCCACTACACGAGCCTCGCGCGCGCGCTCCGTCCGTTCGATTACCTGCGGCGCACGGCCTACAGCCTGCGTCACGCGCGGCGTCCGTCACAAGGTTTACGCGAATACCTGACGGAGCGTGGCGAGTTGGCAAAAGCGCGCGCCGTGTTTGATCCGTTTCCCAATTATCACGTCCGCACGAACGCCTTTTTGATCGCGCGCGACGTGATGCTCGATTTAAAGGTGGGCGTGATCGGGAATAAGATGGACGCCACCGCGTTCGAGAGCGGCAAGCAAGGATTGACGCGCCAACTGTTCGATAAAGGTTTGCGCGCACTCGTCGTCGGGCGCGACGGGCTGGCTTACGAAAAAGAGCGTTGGCGCGAGAGTCGAACTTTTCGCAGCGGCGAACAGCAGAACCTCCTCGTCGCAGACAATCGCACGCGCCAGTACGCGGAGGCCGACGCGCAGACGAAAGTTTTTTTGGAGCGGTGCGCGTGGGGATTTTGAAAGCTGCGACGAACTTCCATGTTCCTTTGTGCCTTCGCGTCTTAGTGGTTGATTAAATGTTCACCACGAAGGCACAAAGACACAAAGAGAGATGGAGAGGTTTGTCGTCAAAGTTCGGATGAGAGTTTTCGCCGGGTTCGGTAATCAGTGAAGTCTTTGTCGCACAGCAGTCAACCGCTGGTCAGCATCGGGATGCCGCTCTACAACGCCGAGCGTTACGTCCGCGAGGCGCTCGACGCTCTGCTCGCGCAGGACTACGCGAACTTCGAGTTGATCATCTCGGACAACGCTTCGACCGATGCGACTGCGAACATCTGCCTCGAGTATGCTGCGCGCGACACGCGCATACGCTTTCAACGCGCCGAGAGCAACATGGGCGCGGTCTGGAATTTTCGCCGCGTCTTCGAGTTGTCGCGCGGCGAGTATTTCATGTGGGCGGCCTTCGACGACCTGCGCGCGCCCATCTATCTCAGCCGCACGGTAGCGGCAATGGAAGCGCACCCCGACGCAGTGATGTGCTGCACCGGCATCCGCGTCATAGACGAAGACGGCCGCGAGGTGGCCGAAGAAGACTTCCCCGTCGGCATACGCATGGGCGCGCGGGATGTGCGCACGCGAGTGCGCGCCATCTCGCGCTCGCTCTACTGGTACGACTTCTACGGCCTGATGCGCCGAGCCGTGTTGGCCTCGACGCGTCTGCCGCAACCCTCCTGGGGCTTCGACGTGATCCTGATGTTGGAGATGTCCCTGCGCGGCGAGGTCTTGCTCGTGCCGGAGAAGTTGTTCTCCTATCGCATCATCAAAGGCAAGACGGGCGAACAGGCCGCGGCCACCCTGGGGCCTGCCGCAGCGGCGCGTGGCCCGATGTCGGTCAACTGGGGACGACTGACGGCAGAACTCTGCCGGAGCATCTGGCTGTCGCCCGTGCAAGGGTCTGTCGAAAAATTACGGCTCACGCTGCAATTCCTCCTGGACTTTTGCGTGCGCAATCCGCTCGTGCGCATGGGACTTTATCGTGAGGGACTGACGGGCGCGAGCGCCGCCTGGCGCGCAGGTCAATACGCGCTCTCCTTCGGCCTGTTCTCGATTGCGGCGGTGGTGATTCCGGTCGAAGCCTTGTACGCCGCGCTCCTGCGCCCGCTGCGCTACCGCCACGCGAAGTCGTAACAGTTTCGCGCGATCAGTTTTGAACTACAGAACATGAAGATTGCAGTCTGGCACAACCTTCCGAGCGGCGGCGGCAAACGCGCTCTCTACTATCACGTGCGCGGCCTTCTGGCGCGCGGCCACACCGTCGAATCGTGGTGTCCGCCGACGGCCGATCAAACTTACTTGCCGCTCAACCAACTGCTTCCCGAACACGTTGTGCCGCTCGACTGGCAACCGCGCGCCGAGAAAAATTTGCTCGGCCGTTTGACGACCTTCCGTCTCGACCCTGTCGCTCGCATCGAAGCGCTCGACCGCCATTGCCAACGCGTCGCGGACGAGATAAACGGGCGTGGCTTCGATCTACTCTTCGCCAACAGTTCGCTCTTTCAGGCGGTCAGTTCCATCGGGCGCTACGTCTCGCTCCCCAAAGTGCTCTACCTGCAAGAGCCGACACGCGAGTTTTTCGAGGCGATGCCCGAGCCGATCTGGAACGCGCCGCCCGCACCCGCGCGCTCACACTTGTCTCCCGCTTACCTCGGCGAATATTTCAAGGACTTGATCAAGACGCAGTCGTGGCGCGTGATGCTGCGCGAAGAGGTGCGTAACGCCAGAGCCTTTGACCTGATGCTCGTCAACTCTTTCTACAGCCGCGAGAGCATCCTGCGCGCCTACGGCGTTAACGCGAAAGTCTGCTATCTCGGCGTGGACACGGAGAAGTTCACCGACCTGAATCTGCCGCGCGAGAATTTCGTCGTCGGCCTCGGAGCTTTCGTCAAACTCAAGAACGTGGAATTCGCTCTGCGCTCCGTGGCCGCCATCCCGCATGCTCGCCGCCCGCGTCTCATCTGGATCGGCAACGCCGCCGACCCACTCTACTTTGAAGAGATGAAGCGACTGGCCACCGCGCTCGAAGTCGACTTCGAGCCGCGCGTGAAAATTGACGACGACGAACTCATCCGACTGCTCAATCGCGCCGCTCTCATGATCTACTGTTCGCGCCTCGAACCGTTCGGCTTCGCGCCGCTCGAAGCGAACGCCTGCGGCCTGCCCGTCGTCGCCGTCGCCGAAGGAGGCATGCGTGAAACCATCATCGACGGCACGAACGGACTGCTCGTGGACAACGACCCGCGCGAGATGGCTGCGGCGGTCACGCGACTTTTAGACGATCCCGAATCCGCGCGCCGCCTGGGGCAAACCGCCCGTCGCGAAGTCGCCGGGAAATGGTCGCTCGCGGCCAGCGTGGATCGCCTGGAACGAAAACTTTTCGAAGCGATTGGCGAACGGCGCACGGACGGCTCGGAGGCGGGCGTCGCCAAAGCAAGTTAAACGCGTCCGCCGAAACTCGCGCGCACCATCTTGAGCTTCGCGGCCTGTCGCTCAGGGAACGTTGGAGAATGACGCGTTTGATTCTCCCAACAAAGAACTTTATGCTTGACCCATTCAAACAACATTCGGAGAAGAAGCATTGACGAAGAAAGCACTCATTACCGGCATCACCGGACAGGACGGCAGCTATCTGGCAGAACATCTCTTAGACTTAGGCTACGAAGTCCACGGCCTCGTCCGTCGCGTCGCTCTCGAAGACCCGC
>DASZCS010000106.1:0-15516 GCA_035942855.1 Pyrinomonadaceae bacterium
ATGCATGTGTCGCCCCTCCGGGGCTTCGACGTGTTTAGAATGTTGCATAACCCCGCCCTCACAGACGGGGCTACTACCTTCCGCCCCTGCGGGGCTTTTACGTGTTACCCCTTTGAGGCTTCTATCTTTCGCCCCTTATAAAGCTTCGACTCGTCCCTGCTTCTAATGCAACCCGCCGCCGCGCCCGCCCGCTTCGCCTTTGCTCTCCTTCGGCGCTTGTGAACTTGAAGATTGCTTGCCGCCGCCGGACGCGCGCCCTTCTTCGTTCGGCGTACTGCTCGCAACCGATCCGCCTTTGCCCGCCGTCTTACCCTTCCCCCGTTTGTTGTCCTTCTCGTCAGCCATCATCCTCACCCTCCGCGCTCTTGAAAATAGGAACGCCTCATTTTAGGCGCGCGCCGCGGCGCGTACAAAGCACGCCGCGAGCGTGCCGACAACAAAAGCAAGAGCCGTTAGCTTTCAACGAACAAAAGCTAACGGCTAACAGCTAACAGCTATTAGCCAACAGCTTCCCTCAAAACAACAGCTTCGCGCCGAACTGCAAGTGGCGCGGGTCGCGCGCCGAGAGAATCTGGCCGAAGGTGGGCGACCCGAGGAAGTTGTCGGGCAGATTGAAGTTCGGGTGGTTGAAGAGGTTGAAGGCTTCGAGCCGCAGTTGCAGGTTGATGCGCTCGGAGAGCCGCGTGTTCTTCAAGAGCGAGGCGTTGAAGTTTTGATAACCGGGGCCGTCGATGACGTTGCGACCGGCGTTGCCGAACGTGCCGGACGGGGGAAACGTGAAAGCGTCCGTGTTGAACCAACGCTCCGGCGTGCGATTCGACGCGTTCGGATCGCCCACGACGTTCGGGCGGTCGTTTGCGCCGAAGCCGAGCGTGGAGCGTCCGGTGTTGCTGTTGTCGATCTCCGAGAGCAGGGCGACGGTGAAGGGGCGTCCCGTTTGCAGCGTCAGGATGCCGTTGAACTGGAAACCGGACAGGAGCGTCGTCGCGAAGCCTTCGTCGCTCAGGAAGCGGCGGCCACGACCGAACGGCAGTTCGTAAGAGAAACTGGCCGAGAGACGATGGCGCACGTCGAAGTTCGAGCGGCCGCGTTCAAGCCTGAGGTTCTGGCTGTCCTGCGGGAAGTTGGGGTCGCCCGCGCTGGTGAAAAAGTTCGAGGCGTCGTCGATTGACTTGGCGTAGGTGTAGGACGAAAGCAGCGCGAGCCCGCGCGTGAGTCTCTGTTGGAGACGCACCTGTAGGCTGTGATAGTTGGAGTTGCCGCGCGACTCGATCAAGTTGATGTCGTCGAACTGCGGGACGGGGCGCAGGACGAAGGGGAGCGTGGAGGGGCGCGGCTGGTTGATGTCGCGCGCCGTCAAAAGTTTCGTGCCCTTCGAACCGGCGTAGCCGATTTCGAGCACGCGGCTTGCCCCGAGTTGCTGCTGGATGTTGACGTTCCAGTGCTGCATGTAGGCCGTGCGCAGGTCGCGCTGGAAGGCGAGCGCCGTGTCGGGCAGCGGGAAGGGGAAGTTTTGCGGGAACGGATTGTTGACCGTGAGCGGCAAGCCGGGCAGAGAGAAGTAGAGATTGAAGTCGAAGTAGGGCGCGTTGAAATAGAGTCCTTCGCCGGGCGCGAGCGCGGGCTGATCGTAATAGACGCCGTAGCCGCCGCGCAGGACGGTCGTGCCCGCGTCGTTCAAGGTGTAGGCGAGGCCGACGCGCGGGGCGAAGTTGTTTTTGTCGGCTTCGTAGCCGCTGCGGGGGATGCCGTTCGTGCCGACGCGCGAGAGCGTGCGCGTCGCGGGGTCGTACAGGTTCGCGCGGTCTTCCGCATCCACGGGCGGCGAGTTGTATTCGTAGCGCAGGCCGAGAGAGAGCGTGAGGCGCGGCGTCACGCGGAAACTGTCGTTGGCATAGACGGCGTAGCTTTCGCCGCGCAGGTGTTGATGGTTGTCGAGGCGCGCGCCGCCCGTGAGAGCGGGGAAGCCGAGCAAGAGGTCTGCGAGTGCGTTGCCGGTCAGCGGAAAGCTGTTGGAGAAGGTGAGGAAGCCGCGCGATTGCACGTCGCGGAAGGCGTTCTGTTGAAGTGCGCGAAACTCGAAACCGAACTTGGCGAGATGCGAACCGCGCACGAGCGTCGCGTTGTCGAGAAACTGGAAGACGTTCGAAGTGCTCTGCTGCGGGTTGTTGAATTCTTCGCCGAGGGGCGAATAGCCGGTGATGGTGATGAAGCTGAGGCCGAAGTCGCGCGGGTTCGTGGAGAGTTCCGGCAGGCCGACCTGCTGGTTGAGACTGCGCCCGCGCCCTTCGGCGGTGACGGCCGAGGCGACGCGACTGAAAGCGAACCGCGCTTCGTTGACGACCCGTGGCGAGAAGACGTGCGTTTCGCTGAGCATCAAATTCTGGCTGCGACGCGGGACGAAGTTGCCGAAGCCGGGCACGAGCGAGAAGGTCGGCCCGGTGAAAGGCTCGAACAGATCGCGGTCGCCGAAACTGTAGCGTGTCGTGAACGTGGAACGATCGTTGAAACGGTGGTCGAAGCGCAGGTCGAAGTGATCGTTGCGGTCGGTGGAAGTAGGCGACGAGACGAAGTTGGCGAACGGGACGTTGCGGTTCGGCAGCGGGTAGAGGTTAGCGATGGCACGACCGATGGAGTTTTGGAACTGTGCGGGGACGGTCTGATTAGGAAAACAACCTGCGGTGATGGCCGTGCCTAAGATCAGGCCGCAGGGAAGCGGCGTGCCCGTCACGGGGTCGATGGCGAAAGGGTTGCGCACGAAGACGGGGTTGCCGAATTGGTCGCGCGACTGGGAGAAGTCGCCGTTTCGTTCACGCAGGGTTGGGACGTTGGTGACGCGCGTGATGCCTTCGCGCGTGCGCGTGCCTTCGTAGTCGCCGAAGAAGAAGGTGCGGTCGCGGCGAATCGCGCCGCCCAAGGAGAAGCCGAACTGGTTGCGTATGTATTTCGGGTCGGGCTGGTCTGCGGGCGCGAAGAAGTTGCGCGCGTCGAAGCGGGCGTTGCGGTGAAACTCGTAGAGCGTGCCGTGCAGTGTGTTCGTGCCGGATTTCGAGACGACGTTGACCTGCGCGCCGGAGTTGCGGCCGAAAGAGGCGTCGTAGGTGCTTGTGGAAATCTCAAATTCCTGTATGCCGTCCACAGGCGGGCGGACGCCGAAGCTGTTGAGTTTCGGGTCGAGGTTATAGACGCCGTCGAGGAGGAAGTTGTTGGAATCCTCGCGCGCGCCGTTGGCGCTGAAGGCGAAGTCGCCGCGCACCGATCCGGCCGAGCCGGGCGCGGACGGCGCAGTGCCCGGAGCGAGCAGCGCGAGTTCGAGGAAGTTGCGACCGTCGAGCGGCAACTCCCTGATCTGTCTCTCTTCGATGACTGTGCCGAGCGCGGGCGTGTCCTGTTCGAGCAGCGGCGCTGTGCCGTAAACCGTCTCGGCATCCGCCGTCAGTCCGATGTCGAGACGGACGTTCAGGCGCGCTTCCTGATTAACTTGCAGCACGATTCTCTGCCCGCTCTGTCTTTTGAAGTTGGGCGCTTCGACCTCGATCAGGTAGGGCGCGGGCGGTAGCGCGGCGAGCGAATATTCGCCCTCGTCGTTGCTGACGACGGTGCGCCGCTCGTTGGTCGTCTCGTTAATCAAAGTCACGCTTGCGCCCGCGACGACAGCCCCGTTCGGATCAGTCACCGTGCCGCGAATCGAGGCGCGATGTGTCTGTGCGAAAGTGGCGGGGGCGCAGGCGACGAGGACGAGCAGAAGAAACAGGACACTGATATTCGACTTCACGGGCGACTCCTAAAGGTGTAATTCCAAAATGTCGGATTGAAGCAAGAAACTGTGTTTGCCGGTAATGCAATTTAGTAAACGGATCAGGCGGGCTAAAAGTTTTCAAGAAGAAAGTCCCGAGTCCCAAGTCAACTACAAAGTCTCAAGTCCCAAGTCCCAAGTCAAAAGCAGCATTCAGACTTGGGACTTGGGACTTGAGACTTAGGACTTGCTTGAGACTTAACTCTTCTTCGTGAAGATGCTGCACGCTTGATATGCGCCGGACGGGTCGATGGCCGTGTTGCCCTGTTCGACGTGCCGGATGATGCCTTCCTTATCGACGACGAACGTGGCGCGCGTGCCGAAGCCGCGTTCCTCGTTGAAGATGCCGTAATCGCGCACGGTCGTGCGTTTGAAATCGCTGAGGAGCGGGAACGTGACCTTGATGTCTTCGGCGAAGCGCGCGTTGGCGGGCGAACTGTCAACGCTGATGCCTAAGACCTGTGTGTCGGTGGCGTCGAATTTGGCGATATCAGACTGATACGCCTGTAGCTCCTTCGTTCAACCACCAGTGAAGGCCAACACGTAGAAGGCCAGCACGACGTTCTTCTTGCCGCGAAAGTCGGACAACTTGACGCGCTCGCCTTTCGTGTTGGTGAGCGTGAAATCGGGCGCGGGGTCGCCCACCTTCAGGTGGGTCTTGGGCGCGGCGGGCGGCGTCTGGGCGGCCGCCTGCGGCGCAGGGCCGGCGGGCGTGGCCGGTTGTGCTTGCTGTCCGGCGGGCGTCTTCTGCGTCGTCTGCTGCGCACAGGCCGCGACGACCAGCGCCAGAAGCAACGCCGGACTCAAAAATTTGCGGGTCATCAAACTTACCTCCTCGGAAGTCAGGAAAATGCGTTCGGGGAAGACTCGACTCGAAGCGTATTAGACAAGATTGACGACGGCTTGGCAACGTGCGAGAAGAAACGGTGAAGAGAAGACTGGTAAATGGTAAATGGTAAATGGTGAATGGATCAGAACTGTCTTTCTCCATTCACCATTTACCATTTACCATTTACCAGTCACTATTTCAGTCCGTCTACCTCTTTCTGCAAGGCTTCGATGAGGGATTTGAGTTGCGCAGCGGTTTGGGCGTTCTGTTGTTTGTTGGCGGCGAGCTTTTTAAGCGCGACGAGTTGCGCCACCTTGAGCGCGGGCGCGGCGGGCACTTTTACGTCCGGCTCGACGCCGACGCCTTCCCAGTTGGTCTTCGTAATGGGGCTGATGTAGCGCGCGAAGGGAACCATCACGAAGAAGTGTTCGTTCAGCTTGCGGCCTCTGACCGGGTGCGCGCCGCCGCCCGTCGTTTCGCCGACGATGGTTGCGCGCTTCAGGTTCTTGAGCGTGTAGCTGATGTCTTCGGCGGCCGAGAAGGTGAATCTGCTCGTCAGGATGTAAACGTCCTTCTGGCCGTAGCGGCGACCGGGCACGGAAGCGAGCGACCAGGATTCGCGTGTGCTGTCGCTGATGCGGTCGTAGGCGTCGCTCAGGTGTATGGACTTGTCGAAGAAGTAACTCATCAACAGCGTGATCGTGTTGCTCGCCCCGCCGCGACAGCGGCGCAGGTCGATGACGAGCGCATCCGTGTCGGCCAGACGGTTCATCGCCTCGGAGACTCTCGCCAGAGCCTCTTCCGACGGGTTGAACTCGCTGAACTCCAAATATCCGAGATTGCCCGGAAGCGTCTCGACCTTCTCCAGACCCAAATTGCCCGCAGCCTCGCCCGCGCCTGTGCGCACGCGCCGCACGCCGTCCGTCGGAGTCTCCGCGCCGCCGGGCGCGCGTATGATGCGACGCTCGCCGCCCGCGCCGTTAGCGGGTGCGTCGCCGCTACCGGCGGGCACGCGGCGCACGATGCGCGCGCCGGGGATGTCGCCTTCGCCGAGCGGCTGTGCGCGATAGTTCACGCGCAGGTGTTTGTCGCGGCTGACGGCCTGCAAGTGCTCCGTGAGCATCTGCGACAACTGCCGCGCGCTCGTGACGTGTTCATACTCCTTCCGCGCCAGGCGTTCGCGGATGGCCTGCTCCATGCGCGCGGCGACTTCCGGGAAGACATAACCATCGCGCAGGTTTTGCAGCGTGCCTTCGATGACCTGCGTGCGCGTCGCCGCGTCGATCGTCATGTCGGGCTGCTCGATCATGCGCGGCTGCTGCGCCGCGTTGAAACTCGCCAGCGCCAAAATGAAGCTTGCCACCGGCAACAACAGACCCGCCGCGCGCGGCCTCTGCAAAGTGAGACGTAAGAGTGTCGGACGCATTTTCTCTCTTCCTTTCAAACTTTCCGAGATGAGTGCAATGCACAGATGGATACTACGAGAGCAACCCGCGCGAATGGTTAAGCCGACGAAAAGTGTTTGTAAAGAATGTAAAATCTCTCGCGGTGGCGGAGTGGTGGATAAGCGTTCAGGAGAGTTGAGTCGTGAACGTCTCGGCGGCTTCTTTGGAGGTGATGACGGGGACGATCTCGAATTCCATCAGGTCTTGCCAGTGAATCGTCCATTGCTCGAAGAGGCGCGGGTCGTCGCATTCCATCAACTGAAAGCACCTGTCGTAGTTGGTTTCGATCCAACTGCCGACGTAGTGCAGCCCGTCCGGCATCATCCGTCCGTGCTCCCTGTAGCGCCTGTAAATGGCCGCGGCGTCGCGATTCCTGAACCGCTCGATCACCATGAACAGCATCCTCGTCTCCTTATCTCAGGCCGATTGATTCCCGCGCCGACGGCGGGGCGGAGCCAGCACGAACGTCAACAGGATGACGAGCGCGCACGCGATGTAGATCACCTGCGCCATCCAGCCGGGAACGGCGACGAAGAGTAGATAGTGCAGCAAGCGTCCGATGAACGTCGCTTCGCTGACGGGTTGACCGGCCAGCTTGCGCAGGTTCACTTCCCACACCGTCAGAGGGCAGTTGGTTTGGAAGATCAGTTCCAAGACCACTATGAGGATCGCCGCCAGATGCGTGAGCCGGAACCAGGGGCTGCGAACCCAGTCCCATCCGCGCCATAGCCCGACCAGAATCAGCAGCAGACCCAGAAGGATGTAAGCGACGTAAGCAACGTGGACAGCGAGCACGAGGTCTGCAAGCAAGCCATACCACATCGAACTTAACCCCCTAACGCCATTCAAAGAATGCTCTTGAGAGGCGGCGGCGTCTGACGAGCCGGGACGCGCTAATTACAACCCCTCGTCTAGTGCCTGATTCACGGCTGGCTCTTTGCCGGGCGCGGGTCTCTGCCTTTAACCAGCTTAGCCGTCAGGTATTGTGTCTTACAGTATTTAAATCTGATTTTCTGAAGATGCGTCTTGAACCCCGGTGCTTCGACCAGCAGATCATACTCGCCGGGGATAGAGGTGCCTTCGCCGATAACGAAATGGAAGAGTTTTTCATCCTTCGGGTCTCGTCTGAATTCTCCCGTCGGATCCCATTTGATTTCAGGTATCAAACGAATCCGAACGTTTTTAATAGCTTTGTCGGACTTGTTAGTGACGAAAAGAAAGATTCCGTAATTGCCGCACTTTTGCGCCCGGGTCGTGGAGCCGAATCCTAAAAGGATAAACACTGCTAGAGTGCAAAACACGATAGCTCTTTGGTTTATGTGTACCTGCATGAGTGTGCTCCGTTAACTAATCTTTAGCCTTTCCGCGAGAGCATCTAACGCCCGACAGCGACGGAGCGATAAGAGCTACCTAGACGCCCGCGATCACGATCATACGGCTGCGCGCCGTCGCCTGCCGCAGCGCCTTAGCCTCTGCGTACTCCTGCGACGACCACCACGCCTTCGCGCGCTCCACCGAAGGAAACTCCGCAATCACCAACCGCTTAGGCGACCAATCACCTTCGAGTGTCTCCACCTCGCCGCCTCTGACTAGAAAGCGCCCGCCATAGGCCGCGAGAGACGGCGGAACCATCTGCTTATAAGTCTCATACCTGTCTTTATCCTGCACTTCAACTTCGACGACGATATAAGCTGCCATAGAACATGCTCCTCAACTCTGACGGCGAATCTTTCACGGCTACGTTCTCTGTAAAGGAAGACTGCTGACGCTGGAACTGAGTCGCCGCGCGCAAACAACACACCAAGCCGCCGCGTTGACGAATGAAGGGCGCTGACTGCGTGCGGCGACCACAGGCGGTTAGCGGTTTTCCCACTTTATTTCGATCTCTATTTCCTCTTCGTCGCCCTGCCGTTCGTGTTCGAACTCGACGGTGGCGTCGGGCGGCACGCGGATGCGCTCGCCCGCGATCTGTATCTCGAAAGTTTTCCCTTGCTCTAGAGCATCGGCCAGACGCCGGAGCTTGGCGACGACCTCTCTGGTCGAATAGGACTTCTCCGCTTCTCTGTCACCTGCCATTGTCAATCTCCCCTGTGCGAAATCGTGTCGAACGAATCGGATTATAACCATGCCGGGACGAAAAGAGTCTAACGCGGAAGTGCGCGTTGCTCTCGTGCCCGCAACGACTCGAAAGGTTGGCGATGAGGAATGTGTCAGGAGACAGAGTGATGTGCGGTAGAGGTCGGTGTGTGGATGCAGGGCGCAGATAGGGCGAGCGGAACGTTTCTCGTCTCCCTCGCCCTGTCCTGCGCCGTCTGAACTAGCCCGGCCCGTAGACCACCTGCGCGCCTGTGGGCAGGTGCGATCCCCAATCGAGGTAGTAACGCACGCGGCAGTTTCTCCCTTGATTGTAGAGTTGCACGCTGTAGGTGTAGAACCACGCGGCTCCGGCGTGCGAGAAGTTGCCCGCCGACCACTCGGTCATCCAGACGGTAATAACGCGCGTGTTCGGCGTTAGCCCTCTGATAGTCAGAACGTTCCAGCCGGGCGAGGAATCCTGATCCGTTCTGGCGAAGAAAGTCTGCAAAGCCGAACCGGGCGCACCGAACTCCATGGTCGTCTGGGGAACTTTAACCGTCAGTCTCCCTTCGCCCACGGAGAATTGCGTCGGCCCCGAACCTTGCGCGGCCTTACTGCCTGAGCGTGCCCCTTTACCGGCACTTTTTTTGGTGGCCATAAGAGTCTCCTCTCTGAGGGTAGGTTGGCAAGCCTTGTCGCATACGCTGTAGCGGCGACGAGCGGCTTGTGTGAGGCTAACGAAAGTGGAGAGGTTCGTTAGCTGGAGAGTGAACGCGGGCGCACATTATTCCTAAAGAGATTCCAAGTCAATGATTAATTTAAACGTGCCGTGGAAAATTATTTGACGCCGGAAGCGTGTGCGCCGCGCACTCGCGGCGCAGGCGGATGTTAAGAATGTAAAATCTCGCGTGCGACTGAAGGCAGGCCGTGCGGCCTATGATAAATTGCAGACGTGAGAGGTGTATTCAATCAGCGTCGCCCTTCATGGTTGCTGCTGTTGTTGGCGGCGTCGCTCGTCGTGTTACTCGGCGTGCTGGCGGCGTTGCAGTATCGCTGGCTCGGTCAGGTGAGCGCCGCCGAGCGCGAGCGCATGCAGGCGACGCTCAGCGCGGGCGCGGCGCGCTTCGCGGAGGACTTCGACCGCGAACTCGGGCGTATCTATTTCAATTTGAAACTCGACGCCGAAGCGTGGCAGAGGCGCGACGGCGAGGCTTACGCTGCACGTTACGGAACGTGGCGCGCGGGTGCGCCGCATCCGCGGTTGGTGACGAGTATCTACGTCGTTGACGGCAGCGACGCGGGCGGCCGATTGCAACTCGCGCGTTTCGACGCGGGGGAGCGAAAGTTTACTTCCGTCACAGAGTGGCCTGCGCGTTTCGACGCGCTCAGGCGTCGCTTCGCGGATGGTCGCCGGTTGCTCGCCGAGCGTCCTTTGTTTCCGGAACACAACGGGGGCAGGCTCCAGGCGCCGCAGCCGAACGTGGATCGGGAGATTCCGGCAGTCATTATCCCCGTCGTGCCGGATGAGACGATGAACGCTGAGACGACGACAGGCCGCGCCTCAGCAGGTGCGCCCGCCCGGCCGCCGCAGAACGAGAGCCGGCTCGTGCTGACGAACTATTCGCCGTTAGCAACTTACGTCGTCGTCGCGCTCGATCTCGATTACATGAGAGGCGAACTGTGGCCTGCGCTCGCACGCCGTTATTTTTCGAGCGGCGACAATCTCGATTACCACATCGCTGTGGTTGAACGCGGCGAGACGCGAAAGATCATCTATCAATCCGCGCCGGAAGCGGGCGAGGCTCGAGCGCGGCGAGACGCAGGCAACGCGCAACAGTCGCCCGCAAACGACACGCGGAGGGGCGCGCGTGAAGCACAGCCGGACGCGGGCGATGCGCAAACAGAGGCGGGCGATGCGCGTGCAGACATTATGCAAATTCGCTTGGAGGGGATGGAGGGGCTTGTCCCGCCCTTTGTCTCGCGGCGCGTGCGCGAAGAGGAGCGCGAGATGGTCGCTCCCGCTTCGTCTCAGGACAGAGGTGCGCCGGGCGCGTCCGCTGCTCGTGAGGAGTCGCGCGGGAAGAAGTTTTCGGTGCGCGTCTTCGAGAGTCGTTCGAGCGAGTTGTCGATGCGGCGTCTGCATCTGCCGGAAGCGCGTGCGGGCGGCTGGCAACTCGTCGTCACGCACGTCGCGGGGTCGCTCGACGCGGCGGTCACGAGTGCGCGGCGGCGCAGTCTTCTCGTCAGCTTCGGCATCCTCTTGCTGCTCGCCGGAAGCGTCGCGCTGATCTTCGTCTCCACGCATCGCGCGCAAACTCTGGCGCGGCGACAGGTGGAGTTTGTCGCGGGCGTCACGCATGAACTACGCACGCCGCTCGCGGTGATCTGTTCGGCGGGCGAGAATCTGGCCGACGGCGTGATCGACAATCGGCAGCAGGTGCGACGCTATGGCGAGGTCATACACAGAGAGGGGCGGCGGCTGGCCGAGATGGTCGAGCAGGTGCTGGAGTTCGCGGGCGCTCAGTCGGGGCGGCGCGAACTGAAACTCGCGCCCGTCTCAATCGAAAGCGTGATCGATGCGGCGGTCGCCGCGTGTCGCGCGGGGGCGCGAGTGGGCGACGATGCCGGGTTCGAGTTCGTGCGCGACGTGCCCGCAGGTCTGCCGCACGTCCTCGCGGACGAAAGCGCGCTCGGCCGCTCGCTGCAAAATCTGCTCGCGAACGCCGTGAAGTATGGCGGCGAGAATCGTTGGGTGAAACTGTCTGCCCGCGCAGAGGGCGGCGCGATGCGCGAGGTGCGGATCAGGGTGGAAGATCGCGGTGCAGGCATCGCGCCCGCAGACCTGCCGCACATCTTCGAACCGTTTTATCGCGGCCGCGAAGTCGTCGCCGCACAGATTCACGGCAACGGGTTGGGTTTGAGTCTGGTCAAACAGATCGTGGAGGCTCACGGCGGGCGCGTCACGGTCGAGAGCGAGCACGGGCGCGGCAGTGCGTTTACGATCCACCTGCCCGCCGCGAACGGCCACGTTGAAACCGCGAACGGAAACGGCGCGTTTGCGGGCGGCAACGGCCGCGGCGAAGCGGCCGCGAGAGGCGACCTATGAGCCAGCGCATTCTGCTCGTGGAAGACGAACCGGGGCTGTTGATGACTTTGACCGACCGCCTCACGAGCGAAGGCTACGCGGTCGAGACGGCGACCGACGGCGAGACGGGACTCTCGCGCGCGCTTGCGGAAACTTTCGACCTCGTCATTCTGGACGTGGGCTTGCCGCGCAAGAACGGCTTCGACGTGTGCCGCGACCTGCGACAGCGCGGCGCACGCGTGCCCGTCATCATGCTGACGGCGCGCGGGCAGGTGGTGGACAAAGTCGTCGGCCTCAAGATCGGCGCGGACGATTACGTGACGAAGCCTTTCGAGATGATGGAACTGCTGGCGCGCGTCGAGGCGCTGCTTCGTCGCGTCCCCGCCGGAGCGCGCGGCACGGCGGACGAAGACCCTGCGGCCTCCGTCACGGACGTGTACCAGTTCGGCCCCGTCCGCGCAGACTTTCGCCGCGCCGAAGTGACGCGCGAAGGCAGGGCGGTCGAACTATCAGCGCGCGAATTCAAATTGCTCCGCTACCTGATCGAGCACAGGGGCGCAACCATCTCGCGCGACGAGTTGTTGAACGAAGTCTGGGGCTACCACGCCATGCCCTCCACGCGCACCGTAGACGTGCACATCGCCTGGCTCAGGCAAAAACTCGAACCCAACCCGCACTACCCACAATTCATCCTCACCATCCACGGCCTCGGCTACAAATTCGTCGGATAAAGGTTTTTCCCGGTAAAAACGGTTGAAGGCCGCGCGTGTGCGGTTATATTCTCGCGTTTCCGATTTGCTCGCCCGTTGTCCTAAATCCATCAAGGCGGAAATTTGGCGGAAATTTTTCGGCAGGGTTGTTAATAAACCCTGCGAGGGGGCGTTTTATGGGTGGTGACGAAGTGAAGGAGAATAATGTGCCAGCTACAGCACCCCAACTGAAACCCGTTCCCCAAAGTGGCGGGCTGGAAGAACTTGAAAACCTGTTCCAGGAGCATTACGAGCAGGTTTACCGCACCGCCTATCGCATCACGGGCAGTTCGGCCGACGCCGAAGACGTGTTGCAGACAATTTTCATGCGCCTCGCAGCAAACAAAGAGAAGCGCGATCTCGCGCCCAGTCCCGGCAGCTATCTGCACCGCGCCGCCGTCAACGCCTCGCTCGATCTGATGCGCGGCCGGACGCGTGCGCGCTCCGTACCGTTCGACGACGTGGACGCGGCGCTTTTGCAAAGTCCGATTTTGAACCCGGAAGCGCAACAGGCCGACCGCGAGATGCGGACACTCATTCGTCAGGCGGTCGCGCGCCTCGGCACGCGCGCCTCGGAAGTTTTCGTCCTACGCTATTTTGAAGGCTACGACAACAGCGAGATCGCCGAGATGTTGGGGATGTCGCAGATGGTCGTGGCCGTCACGCTGCACCGCGCGCGCGTGCGCCTGCGCGGAGAGATTGGTGAGTATCTGGAGAAACATCATGAAGCGTAATAAAAAAGAGCTTGAAGCAATGATTGACCGATCCATCGAGGCCGTGCACCACGACCAACCGGACGTGCGCACCGTTGACGAAGCGGCCGCGCGCGTGTGGGCGCGCGTCGCCGCCGAACAACAGGACGCGACCGTTCCGGCGGCTTTGCCCGTCGTCGCGCCGTCCGAATACATCAACAACTGCACTGATTTTCAGTCGCTCATCCCGTCTTACCTGCGCCACGAACTGACGCCGGCGCGGGCGCTCCTGCTGGAAGACCACACGCAGGAATGCATCCCCTGCCGCAAGGCTCTGAAAGAGGCGCGCACCGGGCGTGCGGCCGCAGCGCGTGCGCAGTTCAACCGTCCGGCGGCGCGCAAGTCGCAGACGAACTTCACGGCGTGGCGTTGGGCGATGGCGGCTTCGGTCGCCGTGGCCGTGCTCGTCGGCGGGCTGTTCTTCTCGAACCGCTTGTTCGATGCGGGCGGCGCGCTCGCGGCCACGGTCGAGAGCACGAGCGGCGCGCTCTATCGCGTGACCGACGCGGGCACTCTGGCGATGGTCGTCGGCGAAGAGATCGGCAAGGGCGTGCGCGTGCGCACGGCGAAGGATTCGGGCGCGGTTGTTCGCCTGGCCGACGGTTCGCGCGTCGAGATGCGCGAGCGCTCGGAGTTCTCCATCTCGCAGAACGGTCAGGGCGTGACGCTGCATCTGGATCGCGGCGACGTGATCGTCGAAGCCGCCAAGCAGGGTGCGGGGCATCTGTTCGTCGCCACGCCCGATTCGCTCGTCTCCGTCAAGGGCACGATCTTCGCGGTCGGCAGCGGCACGAAGGGTTCGCGCGTCTCCGTGGTGGAAGGCGAAGTTCACGTCAACCACGCGGGCGCGGACAAGGTTCTGCTCCCCGGCGACCAGACGACTACGGGAGCGAGCCTGAAACCCGTCGCCGTCAAAGACGACGTTGCCTGGAGCCGTAACGCGACGCGCTACGCGAAGATGGTGACGGAACTGGCCGCCCTGCGCAAAGACATCGCGCAGCAAGTGCCGCACCCCGGCGTGCGCTACTCGACGCGCTTCCTGGACCTCGCGCCCGAAGGCACTGTGCTCTACGCGGCGCTGCCTAACCTGGCGACGCAGCTCGGCGAATCGCACCGCATCATGCAGGAGCGCATCGCGCAGAATCCGGCTTTGAGCCAGTGGATGAAGGAACAGGAATCTTCCACGGCGCACGGGCCGGGGCTGAATCAGACGATGGCGCGCGTGCGCGAGTTCGGCCAGTACCTGGGCGACGAGATCGTCGTCACGGCGGGCACGAACGCGCAGGGCGAGCCGGATGCCTTCCTCGTCCTCGGCGAGTTGAAGGACTCCGCGGGCTTCCGCACCTTCGTCGAAAAGCAGATCAACGATTTGAAGTCGGCCTCGAAGGGCGGCGCGCCCGGCGTCCGCTTCGTCGAAGACCCGAGCACGACCACTGCGCCCGCCGCCGCGACTGCGACGAACGGCGACAAGAAGACGGCGCGCACGGGCAATAACAACGAACTCTACATCTGGGTGCGCAACGATTTCTTCGCGGCCTCGCCGAAGCTCGAACAGTTGAAGACCTTGCAGGCCAACCTGAGCGCGCCCGGCACGAACCGTTTCGTCGGCACGCCCTTCTACTCGCGCATCACCGACGTGTACAAGGAAGGCGCTGGCCTCATCGTCGCCGCCGACCTCGAACGCGTCGTCGCACAGGCGACAAAGGACACGGCGAAACAGCAGGACGGCCAGAAGAAACTCGAACTCTATCGTCAGACGGGCTTGTTGAACCTCAAGCACTTCGTCGTCGAGCAGAAGGAAGTCAAAGCGAAGACGCAGAGCCGCGCTGTCCTGACCTTCAGCGAACCGCGTCGCGGCATCGCCTCGTGGCTGGCCGCGCCGGGGCCGATGGGCGCGCTCAAGTTCGTCTCGCCCGACGCGAACGTGGCGACCGCTTTCGTCGTCAAAGAGCCGACCCTGTTGGTTGACGATCTGCTCGGCTTCATGGAGACCGCTTCGCCCGACCTGCGCAAGCGCCTGCGTGAACTCGAAGCGCAGAACGGTCTCGATCTGAAACGCGACTTTGCCGCGCCGCTCGGCGGTGAGTTCGCCTTCGCCATCGACGGCCCCGTGCTGCCGACGCCTTCGTGGAAGATGATCATGGAGGTTTACGACCAGAAGCACTTGCAAGGGACGTTCGAAAACGTGGTCGGGAAGTTGAACGCATGGGCGGCACAGCACGGTCAGAAAGGTCTGACGCTGACGGCTTCGGGCGGCAGTCCGAACATCTACACGCTGCGCTCGGTGGATTTCGGTCTGGAAGTTCACTACACCTACGCCGAGGGCTACCTGATCGCCGCGCCGACCGCCGCGCTGTTGTCACGCGCCTTGCAGTATCGCGAATCGGGCGTGTCGCTCGTCACGTCGCCGCGCTTCGTTGCGGCCTTGCCCGAAGACGGCAACACGAACTTCTCGGCCGTCTTCTATCACAACCTCGCGCCGCTCCTGCAACCGCTGGCCGGCGCTGTGGGCGAACGCGCGAAGTCGCTCGGCGAGGAACAGCAGAAGGCCATCGCAGCCTTCGCCGCCGGTGCCGAGCCGACGCTGGCCTACGCTTACGCGCAGGGCGACCGCATCACGCTCGCGGCCAACACCGAGGGCGGCCCCTTCGGCCTCAGCCCCGGCAGCCTGCTCGGCCTGCCGAACTCCTTCGCCATGCAGCACATCCTGATGGAGGCGATGGAAGGCAAAGGCAACGCGCAGGACAAGAAGTAGTCGCACAAAAATCGTGCGCGGCCGTTTGA
>DASZCS010000107.1:0-23229 GCA_035942855.1 Pyrinomonadaceae bacterium
GGCGCTGACTCTGGATGAGTCAGCGCCCTTCTTCATGACACACTTTCCGTAGTCAGTGCGTTTTGTCGCCGCTAACGTCCGCGTGGAACGGCGACCGTTACAGCGCGGTTCGACGTGTTGCCGGCGGCGTCCGCGCAAGTGATGGTGACGGTGTAGACGCGGCCTGTGCCTGCACCGGATCGCTCAGCCCGGAGTCTGATCCGGTGTGCGTCCAAGACCTCCCAGTCCGGTGCGGTGTCGCCGTCGTCCGCTCCGTCAACTGGCTCGTTGCTCGTAACCGTGAGCGTGCAAGCGGCGGTGCTGAAGTTGTCCGATGCTTGATAGTCCACGGTCACGTCACGCATCTTGTGATTAGGTGACGACAGGACTGAGGGGTTCGCAGACGCGCCGCTGATGACCGGCGGCGTGAGGTCTAACTTGACTGTCTGCGTGGCGACCTGACTGACGTTTCCGGCATTGTCTATGGCGCGCACGCTGATGTTGGTCGTGCCTTCGGCGTTGATCTGGACGCTGGCCGCGCCGCCTTCGACGACCGTGACGCCGCCGTCGTTGATCCAGAAGCGCAACTCTTTAACGCCGCTGCCGTCGTCGGTCGCCGTGAGATTGACTGTCACGGGAGTCGAGTTGTGCCAGCCGTCAGCGTTGGCGGGCGGGTTGACGTTGATAGAGGCGTCGGGAGCGGTCGTGTCAACGGGCGCTGACGAAGCGTCAAAGAGCACCGCGCCGCTACGTGCGGCGAGCGTGAGTTGGACGCTACCATTGTTGACGGTGTAGGTCGCGCCGCTCAAGGCGTCGCGAAGCTGCGCGCCGTCCGTGAAGTAAGCGGCGACCGGAACGCTCGCCGTATTGCTGCCCGCGCCGTTGTTGAGCGCGACGATGGCCGTCTCGCCGCCGCCCACGCGTGCGAAAGCATAGGTGTTGTCGTCGGTCGTCGAAAGGTTCGTGTCGCCCGTGAGCAGCGTCTGGAACGAGCCGGTGCGAAGCGCCGCGTTCTGCTTGCGCATGTGCGCGAGCGTCTTGTAGTAGCCGACGACAGACTGGTCTGCGGGGCCGTAGGCGCTCTGGTCGCCCGGCAGGTCAGCCCACGGGTAAGGCGCGCGGTTGTAAGGGTCGTCTTCGGGGCCGTTGACGCCGTTGGCGAGCGAGGGCGCATTGATGGCGGCCTCGTCGCCGTAATAGACCATCGGTGCGCCGGGGTACGTGAACTGGAACAGCGCCGAGAGCTTGAGACGTTCCTTCGCCTGCGCGAGTCCGTTGTCGCCGCCCACGGTCAGCACGTAGAGCGAGCGGTTGGTGTCGTGCGAGTCGATCAGGTTGAGCATGGCGGCGGTGGCGGCGGCCGGGTAATCCTCGCGCACTGAGCGCAGCGCGTGATCGAACTGGCTGGGCGAGAGGGCGACGATGGTGTTGCTGCCGCTGTTGTCGTTGTCGCTCCAGTTGAACTGCCCGCGCGCGAAGCCGAGGACGTTCTTGCGGAAGCGGTAGTTCATCACGGAGTCGAGTTGATCGCCCGCGAGCCACTGGCTGGCGTCCGGCCAGATTTCCCCGACGAGCGGGCCGTCCGCTTTGTAGCCTTTGGCTAGAGGCCGGTATTCGTTCCACCAGTCGTGCGAGATTTCATTCGCCACGTCGAAGCGCCAGCCCGACGCGCCGCGCTCGTACCAGTACTGTGTGACGTTCGTACCGGGCGTGCGGTAGAAGAAGTCGCGCACGCCGGGCGAGTCGTCGCGGAAGACCGGCAGACTGCCGAAGCCGAACCACGCTTCGTAGTCGCCGAAGGCACAGGGCGCATTCTGGTTGAAGAAGTTGAACCAACTTCTGTAGGGCGAAGAAGTGTTCTCGCACCCGCCGTCGGTCTGACTGTAGCGGTGGTACAGATCGAAGTAGATGCTGTCGGAAGACGAGTGGTTAAAGACACCGTCGAGGATCAGGCGCATGCCGCGCCGCTCCATCTCCGTCTTGAGCGAGGCCAGCGCGGCGTCGCCGCCGAGCGCCGGGTCAACTTCGAGGAAGTTGTCTGTGTCGTAGCGATGGTTGGAGACGGCCTTGAAGATCGGGTTGAGATAGAGCGTATCGACGCCGATTGATTGCAGGTAATCGAGTTGCTGCTCGATGCCTTTCAGGTCGCCGCCGTAGAACTGCGTGCCGTACTGGCCGTTGAACTGGCCGGGCTGGCGCGGATCGCCGATGGCCGTGTTCCAGGGTTCGCGCAGCAGAGGCGTCTGGTCGCCGTAGAACGTGGGGCAGCCGGCGGTCGAGCCGGGGCGGCAGTAGTCGTTATTGGGATCGCCGTTACGGAAGCGGTCTGGGAAGATTTGGTAGACGTTGGCATTGTGAAGCCAAGAGGGCGTCTGGAAGTTCGGGTCGTAGGCCGTGATCTGGAAGGCCGGGAAAGGCTCGCCGTCCGAAGGACTGCCCGCGCCACCCTGATTGAGGTTGTCGTGGTCGTCCGCGTAAGAGTCGCTGTAGAAATCTTCGTCCGCCTGATCCGTGACGCGGAACTTGTAGTAGAGAATCGAGGACGACGACGGCGTGGGAAGCGTGCGCGTCCAGATGTCGTACTCGGTTCCGCCTTCAGTGCGATTTTCAAGGAAGGACATCGAATGATCGACGGGGCCTGTGGTCGCGCCGGTCTTGGTGTCAAAGGTGTAGACGCGGACATGAACGGCGGTGACATCGAAATGCGCCGTGCGGAAACGCAGCGTCACACTGTTTCCGGCCGGGACAGCGCCGAAGGGGCTGCGGTAGTAGCTGTCGAACGTGTCGTGTCTCAGTCCATCCCACTCGACGTTGCCCAGAGGGGTGGGCGTCGGTGTGGCGTTGCCCGCCGTTATCGTCAGGACGTGACTGGTCGGGTTGTAGCTGAAAGTCACCTGCGCGTTGTCGGACGGAACGTTGAAAGAGATGTTCGATCCGTTTCGCTCGCCGCCCGCGCCGTAGTTCTCGTCCCAGCTTTCGCCTATGGCTACCTTGCTCTCGTAATTTCCGGCGGGAAGCTGAGTGGTCTGAAAGGTGTAAGTGCCGTCGCCGTCCGCGTCTTGCAGCCAGGAGCGGAGGCAGGACGGATCCCAGTCGCCCGCGCAGCCGAGTTCCGACTGGAAACTGCCGGGCGCGACGGCGATGACGGAATTGCGGTTGCTCGTAATCCAGTGCGACTTATGGTCGTAATAAAATTTGACGCTCTGACCTGTGCCGAGCGAGAGCGGGATGTTGTTGCCGTCCCGCTGCGCACCCGCTCCGTAGTTCTCGTTCCAGTTGTTGTTGAGCGGGGCTTTGTACTCCCAGTTACCGGCGGGGACGAAGAACGCGCCCTGCCATACGTCGTCGCCCGCGTCGTAGCTCAAATGAGTTGCGCCGCATTCGGGTTGCCAGTCGCCGGGGCAGCCGAGTTCGCTCTGTAGGCTTCCGGCGACGGTGACGCTCGACGGGTTAGGTGTGTGCGACGCCGTGGCCGTGGGAAAATTGAAAGGGAGCAGCAGCAGGGCGCAAGCCGCGAGGCCGAACACTGCGAGCGACGCTGGCAGGCGCAGAGATTTGGGGAATGACATGGGGAACTCCTTAGAGGTAGACCGAAGCCGCCCGACAGGCAACCTTAGTCTAGGGCTTGAGATACGTTCTTTAGTTTTAAATGGCTTGGCGAGGCCGGAAAGAAGATCACGGCAAATGCAGACTTTGGCAGCCCGCCTGACTTTGTTCGACGCGGCAACATACTTTAGTCGCCGCCGGAAATCAAGTTTCAAGGCGTGGATTCTGCAAAAACAGACGGTGTTGCAGATTTGATGTTGTCAACTGCTCTTGCCCGGTATTCTTGTTCGGAAGTAGTGGTCACGTCAGAAAACCTTATGAATTAACAGGAAACAAACGGCCTGTTGAGAGGCGTATTGGTCTGATATGACCACCGAAGAGACGCCCATTGATTACTTATAGCTTGAGGGAGACAGTCGAGCGGGTTCACGGTGAAGCAGGCAGACGATGGCTGTTGCGTCTGCCTGATTTACTGAGCGAGAGTTGCGCCCGCTGGTCGCTCGAACTGGAACAGCCTTTCGAGAACCTTTCCTATCATCTGGTCATCCCCGGCCAGATGCCGGACGGCATAGAGATCGTATTGAAACTCGGCGTCCCTTGTCCTGAGTTAAACACTGAAGCGGCAGCCCTCAAACTCTGTGACGGAAAGGGAGCGGTGCGCCTGCTAGACCACGACGCGCCGCGCGGCATATTACTGTTGGAGCGTGTCGCTCCCGGCACACCGCTCTACAAATTGCAAGAGGACACGGAAGCGACACGCACTGCCGCGACGCTCATGCGCCGGCTGTGGCAATGCACTCCTCCCGCTGCACATTCTTTCCCGCCTCTCACAGTTTGGTTCCGAGCTTTTGCACTACTTCGGGATAGATTTGATGGCGGCAGCGGCCCCTTCCCAGCGGAACTCATCTCCAAAGCCGAAGATACCTTCGCCGAGCTAAACGCGACATCTGACAGCAGCGTGATTCTTCATGGAGACTTGCACCATGCCAACATCCTCTTCTCAGAAAAAAGAGGATGGGTCGCCATTGATCCGAAAGGCATTGTCGGTGATCCCGGTTACGAGATCAGTCCCTTCATGCTGAATCAACTGCCGTGCAATACAGCAGAGTCCGCGATCATGGAGATGCTCGACAGGCGTCTTTCGATTTTCGCGGATGAGTTATCTATCAGGCGGGAGCGTCTGGCACGGTGGGCATTTTGCCATGCAGTCCTCTCGGCAGTGTGGGACTTTGAAGAGAGCGCCGAGTGGTACGACACGGTTTGCTTAGCCGGGATGCTAGAACGGCTCGGTTAGAGCAGTTGCGATGAAAGGGCGCATGTGCCGATCTCGCACATGCGCCCTTTGCGTGTTGTGGCCTGCTGTTTTTACTTGTTCTTGCGGTATCGCCGCCCGGTGGTGGGTCGGGGGAGGGGAGTACCGGCGGCTAAAGCTGTGACAGTTGGTTTGACGGTGGAAGCAGCGGGCGTGATCTCCTGTGCGCCGCCGAAGGCTGATTGGACGCAGACCTTTTGGATTTGAGCGGCGGGGATGGAGGCTTTCCAGCTTCCGTCCGAGGCGTTGGGCAAGACGGGTACGAGCAGAGGCCGGCCGGAGCATTTTTGTGTGCGTGGGTCGATGCCGCCCGCGTAGAGTTGATTGGTAAGTGCGAAACCGCCCGTGTCTGGGTTGATGGTGTTGTTGCCGTTGATGACGATCTCTCTGCCTTTGGGTGTCGCCTGACTGATGTAGACGGCATCTCGCCCCGGAGGCAGGACGCGGAAAATTCCCCAGACTCCGGCCTGCATGTCGCCGCCGCCGAGCAGTGCGATCAGCGAACGATAGATGTAATCGCCGGGAACTTTGTAAGTGCCGCCCGCGCTATCAAGGACGATCTCGATGTTCGAGCGTGCGCCGTGCTGGCCGCGCGAACCCATCCACTGCGATTCGCTGTTGTGCCCGATCTCGCGCGAGTCGTTGACGTAAGGTTCTTCCTGCCAGACGTGGCCGTCGATGGTGATGACGTTGCCGTCCGCGCCGGGGCCGCCCGCCGGATGAAGCATGCGGAAGCGGACGGGCGTTCCGGCCGTCGCGCTGAAGATCGGCGTCTGCGGTTCGGCCTGCACCTGCCGGTTCGACTGCGAAGCGGACACGTCGAACCCGTTGGGGAAGGATGGCGGCGGTGTGGGCGACGGCGGAGGTGTTGGGTAACGATAAGACATCGGCTCGGTCTTGTTGTTGACGCTTGAGCTAGTCCCGCCGTAAGGCTGCGGGACGCCGCTCTGGTTGCCGGAATAGAGCGTCAGATCGTCCTGCGTGATGACGACAAATTCACGGAAAGCGGGTTTGATTTTTTGACTGCCACGGCGGATGTCGTCGCACCTCACGCTCTGCATGTAGACGGAAGCCGACGCGCTGCCGTTCGCATCCTCGCACCAGAATGATCCCTTCGGCTCGACGATGAGCGCGCCGACCAGACCCTTCGGATGTTGCTGCAACGGATCGGACGGCAACAAATTGATCGTGCCGAGTTCGATTGGTGTCTCCCTGCCTCGTTCGTCAAGGCTGCCCGCGTACCAGTACATCTTGCGGCTCTCGCCGGGCGCGACCGTCTGAATCGGATTGAAGCCGACGTTTGCCCCGTCGCTCGTCGAGACATCGTAGGCGAGCAGGAGCGGGTGCAACCCGGCGCTCGTCGATGTTTGAAGCGGGATGACTGGTAACGGCGGTGTGGGCGTCGGGGGCGGCGTGGGCGTCGTCGTTGGGACTGGCGTGGGCGCTGTGAAAGGCGAGAGCGCGGGAGTGGTTTGCGTGAAGGTGGTATTCGTTTTCGCATTCGACGGATCGAAGGCGTTCGTCAGAGTGATTTCGATCCACTCTCCGGCGGCGGCGCGCAGGATGAGCGGTTCGATGCGTGCGCCGGGCTTGAGCTTACCGGCAGCAGTGGGCGAAGTGAGATTCTCTGCGAGGACGTAGATCAGCGCGTATGGGTTTTCGATGTTCGTCTGCGGGGCGAAGGTCGCAGGGTCGCTGGTGACGAGTTGGCCGCGCGAGTTGTAGACGAGCGTGCCTGCGGGGAGAGCCTGCGCGGCGGTCGTGGCGACGACGTGATACTTACGCGCGCCGGTTGCCCCGGCGGGCGGGCGCGGTGCGGCGGAAGCAGACTCGGCGTTCGTGGTGTCTGCGACCGCGGAAGCGTTCGCGGCGGCGGGCGTGCCGGTTTGAGGGTTGTTGGGGAGCGGCATCAGTTTATCGACGGGGCGGTCGTAGGCGCGCATGATGCCCCAGAGGCCGTTGGTCAGGCCGTCGGTTCCGGCGCTGGCCTGATAGAGATAGTCTGCGAAGGGGCGCGTGCGCGTCGTCGTCGCGGAGGGCAGGCGAAACAGCATCTCGAAGTGCTCGGAGAGTCCCATCGTCTGCGAACTGCGATAGCCGGAGGTGGTGTGCGAAGGCTCTTTGAACCATTTGACGCCGTGCAGGTTGAAGTAGTGCGGGTTGTGATGCGCGCCGACGAGCGTGCGGATTTGCACGTTGTCGTTGGCGTAGGCGCGCAGGAGCGGCGTGAAGGGGTCTTGGCCGAAGTAGCCGTTACTGCCTTCGGGCACGAGCGGTCGCTTCGGGAAGGTGAAGCAGAGCGATTGCCTGGGGTCGCAAGCCGGATTGATCTGCCCGCCCGGAACGGGCTGTCGGTTGAGGTCGCGGTCGAATCGTTTGATCGAACTGAAGACGAACGAGAGGTCTGAAGCCTGTAGACGCTCGGCGGGCGTTAAGGCGAGTTCCGACGCGGCGGGCGTTGAAAGCATGTTGGTCGGTTGGGTGTTGACGCGAAGCGGCAGCGGCTCGTTGCGGTAGTTCAGAGAGAACGTGCCCTGCATCGGAACTGAACTGATGAGCATCGGGTAGGGCGCGCCGCTCGCGGCGTTGGCCGAGTCGAAGGGTGCGTTGATGGCAGTCTGTGCGGACGACCAACCGGGAGCCATGTCGAGATTCGTGACCTGCAAGCCAACTGCCGCATCCGCGTTCAAAGCGACCGGATACCTGTTGCACACGACCGTGGGATGACTGCAAGAGGGCTTTGAACCGTCCTTCGGAGAGTTGAGGGGATTGTTGATTTGCCATGTCTTGCCTGCGGACTGGACGGCGACGGTGGCGTTGGCCGAGAGCGTGATGCCGTTGCGCGAGAACGATTGCGAGAGGGCGGGCGGGATTGCGCCGCCTTGATTGAGTTGCGCGACGATGTCTGCGACCGCGCAGTTCTGCGTGTTGGGGTCTGGGTTGGGGCAGACGTTGAAGAGTGGAGAGGCGGGCACGGACGGCGGCCTGCCGTCGCGACCGGGGGCGGGACTCAGATTGGTGTAAGCGAGTTGGAAGTCCTGAAACTCAAGCGCGAACTCGCGGTAGCTGTCGGCGATGTTGAAGGTGCGTATGTCCGCTTGCCAACTCGTCGGGCCGCCGTCGCGACGCAGGCGCAGGTCGTAGAACAATTCGCCCGTGACGGGGTCGAACCACTTCGATCCTTCCGGCTCGACGAGCAGTCCGCCGTAGAGTCCGATCTGTTGATGCGTCGAGGGGCCGAAATGGTCGTGCGTGAAGACGGTGCGCAGCGTGCGGTCAACGCCGCGATTGTTGAGCAAAGGGTCTGTGTCCCAACGCTGAATCGTCGTCTGCGCGCCGAGCCAGTTCTGACCGGCGGGCGGCGTGCCGAAGATGGCGGGGGCGGGTTTGGCTTTAAGTATGGTCTGCCGCGTGCCGCGAAATTGCGTCGCCGTGTCGAAGTTGTGCAGGCCGCCGGAGAGGTTGATGGCGTCGATGCGGTTGCGAACTTCGTCGGGGCTGAACGTGCCGTCCTCGTAGTTCCAGCCGTTGCCCGCGCCGTCTGACGAAGTGACATCGAACTTGACGAGGTGGATGTGCTGGCCGAGCAGGTCGGTCGGCGTACGCACCTGAAAGTCGTCGAGTTCGTAATAGTCCGGCACGAGATTGGTGTGCCAGTATTCGATTGTCTCGCCCGTGTTGGCGCGGAAGAAGAAGGGCTGCGGCGGGCGCGTGCCCTGCACGGTCGGGTTGACATCGTTCCAGAGAGTGATCATGCGTTGCTGCGGGAAGTGCCAACCCTTCTTGTTGAAGACGACGTTCAACTGGATGGCCGCCGCCTGATAGCGACGCGTATTGACGCGTGCGTTGCCATCGTCGTCAACGGCGGGGTCGGCGTAGGGTGCGCCGTGCGCGGGCGGGAGTCCGTTGAGAATGAAGTTGCCGGGGTCGCCGTTCGGTTGGAACGAAGGGTGCGTGCGTTGCGCGTGCGCGGCCATGGCCGCACGTTCCACTTCCGTGCCGCCTTCGGGAAGTTCGAAGGCGACGAGTCCGCCGTCAACCGGCTTGCCGTCTTTGTAGAGAACGAAGTCTTTGCTGAAATCCCAACGCGTGTGAAACTCGCGCACTGTTTTGCCGTCGAGCACGAGATGGCGCGGCAGTCCGCCGTCGAGCAAACGCTTCTGCCCGTTCGCGTCGAGCAGAGGCGTGCCCCGGTCGTCTTCCTCCCAGGCGAAATCGAGCGGCGGATGCGGCGCTCGATGTCCGGCCATGCCGGGCACGAAGAAGGGGAAGCCGGGATTACGGTAGCGCTTGCCGTCGGCCGTCGTCAGGTCTTCGACCACGACGCGACGTCCATCGGCCGCGAGCGAGACGCGCGCGGGCGGCGGAGCCATCGCCAGCGTCGGCAGCGGAACGACGGCGGGGATCGGGATGCCCGCAGCGATCTCGCCGTCGGGCAGTGCACGCGAACCGGCGACGGGCTGGCCGGTCTTCTTGTCGAGCGGCGTGCCCGCCTCGAACACGTCGTGGACGCGCCAGAGCGACCACATGCCGCTGGCGAAGTGCGGGTAGAAGTGGCAATGAAAGATCGAATCGCCCACGGTCAGGTTACGGTTGCCGCTGCCGCCGTGAACCATCTCCAGTGTGTAGCCTGAACCGGGGTTGATCATCTGGCTGTCGAGATAATGGCCGTCGTCGCTGTTGGGCGAATGCAACCACTGTTGCGCGTGCAGGTGATGTATGTGCGTGATGCCGCCGCCGCCGTGCAGCAGGCGAAACTTCATGTGGTCGCGCATGTAGCTGTGATAGACGTTCGAGGTGTCGTCCGGGTAGAAAACTCTGGTCGCTTTTTGATTCGATGGGGGTTGAGTAAACGACGGTGCGCCGCCCGCGCCCAGAGGGTTGACGACTTTCGTGCCCGTGGCGGACGTACCGACAACCTGATTCGGCGCGTTGGCCGGAACATCGACGATCATCGCCGGGTCGCCGTTCGCCCACGAACTGAGGAAAAATTCCTCGTACTTCAAATCAACCGAATCCTTGTTGCCCATCGGGCCGAGGCCGAGACGATTGGCTAACACTTCGGCCGCGATCCCGGCCATGCCGTAGTTGATGGCGAAGGTGTCCGTCCCCGCGCCCGAACCGTTTGCGCCGAGCACGCCGTTCAGAGGCGTGTCGTAGAACTGCGCGAAGGGTTGCACCGCGCCGAAGGCTTCGTGATAGATGACTGTGAATTCGCGGAACGGCTGGCGACGGTCGGGCGAAGCCGGAACTTCGTAGAAGCTCGGGCTGTTGTCGGCGTAAGAGAACCGACCCGCGTTCGGCCCCGTGATGAGCGCGGTCAGGTCTGTGTGGACGATCTCCTGCTTGGCGTTGATCATGCGCAGGATGGGCGTCCCGGCGCGCGGATGGTTCGCAGGATAGAGTGCGTTGTAATTGATCAGGGGGCGACCGTCCAGCATCACGACGCGGTTATCGACGACGACGACGCGTGCGGTCTGGATCGTCTGTCGGCTCGGTTGGAGCGAAGTGATCGTCCACACCTGTCGTGGCTGGCCTTCGACCGTCGCCGTCAGCGGTTGCCCGCCTTCATTGTACTCGCGCGTGAGCATCATTTCAGGATGATCGGTGACGCTCACGGTCTTCGTGCGGTCGCTCGTCTCCTTCACGTAATAGGCGGCGAGGCGCAAGTCTTCGTTCGTCACCTGGCTGCGATACCATTCGGCGTGTTCGGGTTCGACCGTGACCGCGCCGAACAGACCCGATTGCAACTGTCCGGCCCAATCGCCCGCCGCGCTGTAGGCGAGAAACGTGCCTTCCTCTTTGGCGTAATACTTGTAAATTTTTGTCTTGCCGTTAGGCACGGCCTGACTGTCGTTGTTGACGCCGACGTAAGTGGCATCGCTGTCGATGCCGGGCTGCGGCGGATTGCGACCATCGCGTGCGGGGACGAGTTCGAGGCCGACGAGATGGAGGCTCGCGGTGGTCGTCGCCGGAAGCCCTGAGTTCGGCGTCGGGTTCGGGTCGATCAAATTCGTGAAGTTGATTTGCAGGCATTGCCTGGCGTTGACGCGCAGGGCAATCGGGCGCGGGCGCTTATCCGGCCGTAACGTCACCTGACCGGCCTTGCAATTGGCCTTCGGGTCGTCACACGACTCAGACGTGGCGGCATTAATGACATCGCGTTTGAGGGCGAAGATCATCCCCTGCGGTTGCGACGTGCCGAGCCGGTTGAACATGAAGGGCTGATCGAGAGCAACCACGTCTGCCGTAATCGTCTGCCGGCACTCCTGAGCCACAGTTGCGCCCACAACGGTTAACACACAGGCCGCCACGCTGATCGTTTGCAAGAGACGGGCGAGAGCACGAGTTTCAGGTCTCATCGAAGTTGCTCCTTTGTGGGCTTCGGTCGAGTGAAGCGTTGAGAGAACTACTGAGAATTGCCGACGACTTCTCGAATCGCCTTGCACAGTTCGCCGATGTAATCCTTGAAAGCGACGTGCGTATCTTCGTAGACGGAGTATTCGGCGTTGTAAGGGTCGCCGTCGTTGAAAGGCGGGTGTGGGTTGTATTGAATGCTGAGTTGGACGCGTTTGGCGATGTGCGTGTCGCCGGTGATGAGAGCGGTCATGTGGAGGGCTTCGTCCAGCCCCGAAGAGATGCCGCCGCCCGTCACACGGTTTCGATCCACCACGTAACGCGGATAGCCGTTGACCACTTTGACCTTCGGAAACAAATTCAGACAAGGCACGAGCGACCAGTGCGTCGTCGCCTGATAACCGTCGAGCAGACCGGACGACGCCACGATCAACGCCCCGGTGCAGACCGAGGAGACATATCCGGCTTTCTTCCCCTGTCGCTTGAGGAAGGCTTGATACGCCTCGTCCGTCATCGTAGTTTTTACGCCGCCCGCGTCGCCTCCCGGCACAAAGATCACGTCGAGCGGCGGGCAATCGTCAAAGGTGTGTTGCGGCAGGATCGTCATCCCGCTGAAGGAGGTGGAAGGCGCGGGCTTTTCCGTGTCCGCGTCGGCCGCGCCGACGAGCAGCACCTGCACCTTGCGCTTCTGCCAGATGTAGCTCATCCACGTGAAGACCTCGAAAGGGCCGATCACGTCGAGCGGGTCGAAGCCGGGATAGAGCGGAATGCCGATGTTGAAAGTTTTCGGTCTCTTTTTCGTGGTCACTTTCGCAAGCCGTCCTTTCGAGATGATTTCAAACGTCCGGGTGCTCAACTCGCGTGCTTCGCGATCAAGCCTCCTTCGACGAGCGTTTGCAGGGCGATGATGATGCGGCGGTCGGGCAGGGAACTGCGCGTCTGCGCTTTGAACGCCGCGACGATCTCGTGCGCCGTTCGCGGCTCGGCGCAGAGTTGGCACAGGAGTCTGAGTTCGGGTGCGGGCAGGTGCATGGGCGCGCGCTCGACCCTCTCGGGCACGACGCCGCGTGCGAGCAAGAGTTTCTGCGCGGGATGCAGGGAGATGTGTGCGTGGCGTCTCTGCCAGAAGGGCGCGTGCGGCCAGCGCGCTTCGGCGCGGTAGAACTCACGGCGCGTGCCTAAGTATTCCTCGAACTCACCGGCGACGAGCGCGGCGTACTTCTCCAAACCTGCGCGCACGCCCTTGAAATAATCGCAGACGGCATAGGACGCGAGGATGCCGTGCCGGAGAGCCTTGAAGACGCCCTGCGACGAAAGCGGGTCGAAGGTTGAGGCGGCATCGCCCGTCGCCAGCCAGTCGTCGCCCGTCAACGGGTCGAGGCGTGCGGAAGCGGCGACGTGGACGGACGGCTCCGTGTGCGACGCGGCGTCGGCGCAACGCGCGCCGATGTGGTGTGTCCGGCCGAGGCGCTCGAACCACGCGGGCGACGATCTGAGACGCTCTTTGCGCACGATGTCGGCATCGGTCATGAGCACGGCCACCAGCCCTCGGCCGGGCAAGAGCGCCGTGTACCACCAGCCTTCCTCGAACGCTTCGACGACCGAATAGGTGTCCGCGCTCGCGCTGCTGACGCACGCGAAAAAGACCGAGACGCCGAGCAGGCGGTCGAACAACACGCGCTTCGCCCCTTGCAGAGCGGCGAAGGCCGCGCGCCTTCCCGTCGCATCGACGACGAAACGCGCGGCGACGGAGATCGTCTCGCCCTCCCGGTTCCGCACGTCGAAACGCCAGTCGCCCGCAGGCGTTCTTTGTGTGTCTAAAATTCTTGCGCCGAGATAGAGCGTCGCGCCGCGCGCTTCGGCCTCGGAGGCGAGCATCACGTCGAAGCGGCGGCGGTCGAGATGCCAGCCGCGCCCCTCTGTGTGAAAGATGAATTCGTTGTCGGACAACTCGTCGCTGCCCCACGCCGACGATGCGCCGTAAGACTGTAGATGTCCCTCTGCGACGAAGGCTTCCCAGACGCCGAGTTGCCGCAGGAGCGGTTGCACGATGGGCGGCAGCGTCTCGCCGATGCGCGCCGCGCCGTATGCACTCTGCTCTATGACGGCGACGCGCAGACGGGGCGCGTTCGCGCGGAGCGAGAGAGCGGCGGCCGTCCCCGAAGGGCCGCCGCCGAGTATGATCACGTCGTAGCGTGCAGATGTTCCGTTGGCTGTCGGCAGAGTGTGGCCGTCCCTTCTTTCGTCGTCGCTCTCTTCAAGGCCAGCTTAGTCATCCACATCCTGCTTGACGGCGTACCACGAACAGACGACGCCCGCAGGCGAGACGCCGCCCGAACCGCTCGAATGCGGAATGGTGCGAACAATCGAGCCGACGATAGCCGCGCGTTGTTCGACGCCGTTAGGCCAGGGGCGGACGACGTAGCCTTCGTAGTCGTAAATCCACTCTTCGCCGCCGACCAGACCTTTGCCTTGAAACCGCACCGTGAAGGGATTGCCATAGGTGGTCGAGCCGTTGAGCGTCAGTTGCCAGCCGGGGCCGTAGATCAGTCCTTTAAACTCGTTCATCGGCGAAGGGTCGATGCGTATGTTGCCGAGGCCGAACTGAAGGTCGTTGAAGGAGGTCGAACCGTCCGGATCGTTGAGGAAACTGCGGTACGTCCAGACGCCGACGAGGACATCGTTCCAGTGTGGGTGGTCGCTCATGCTTTTCTCCTTCGCCTTTTCTCCTTCGCCTTTTCTCTTTCGCCCTTTTCTTTTTCGCGCGCGTTTATCTCTTGTTTACAGTTCGGCGTCGTTGCGTTCGACCTGAACGAAGGCGGGGTTGTCGTCCGTGCCGAGGTTGCGTATGAAGCCGAGATATTTCCAGGCCGTCACCATCTTGAGGTCGCCCTGATTGGTTTGCGGGATACCCTGCGACCACTGAACCTGCGGTCCGGCGGCCGGTGGAGTCTGAGTGTAGTCAGCCATGAAGACCGTCATCGGGCGATGCGAAGGCCACCAGTAAGTGTTCTGCATGATCGGCTGGACGGGGTCGCCCGTCGTCGAAGGATAAGTCTCGTTCCATTGTTCGTAAGTTATATCTATCGTCTGCGTGGCGCATTCGTTGAAGTCGGATTGCCACGGCAGCGCGCTGTATTTCGTGAGGTCGCCGGGTTGGAGTCCGGTCGAGAGATCGCCGCTCGTGTTGAGCGGTTGTCCGACGGGGACGAGCGGCTGCGGCAAACTTGCGCCGAGCGGGTTGAGCGCGAAATTGGGGTCGAGGTTGATGCGATAGGGCGACCTGTAGATGGCCGGGTTGCGTATGATCCAGGAAGCCTCGCCGCCGGGACAAAACGAGCCGCCGAGCAGATTACTCAAGACGCCTCTATCCAGATCGACGCCCGTTTTGGCAGACGCCTCCGGGTTGGAAGAGGGAATGTCCTCTTCCGTCTCGTTGATGAATTTACCCGCCGCCCATTGCCCTAGAATGAATAGTTGCGTGTCGGTGAGCCGCAGGAATTTGGAGGGCGTGGTGTTGGTGATCGGGTTGTCGCCGCAGAGGAAGGGCATCGCCACCAGTCCATACTTCGGGTTGGCAGGGTCGGGCGCGACCGTCCATAAGTTCTCCTTACCGGGCTGGCGCAGGACGCTCCAGATGTGCATGCGATACCTGCGTCGTTTCTCTCTGAGCGCGGGGTCTTCGCCTTCGTGGGGCGGGACGGAGAGGAGCGTCGGGTCGAAGTTGCCGCCCGTGCCGCTCGACGTGTCGTGCGGGTCGCCGCCCGTGAACGGGTCGAAGTCCATCACGTTTTGATAATTGTTCGGACGCTGAAGCAAAGGCCAGATGTCGCGGTTGAAATAAGGGTAATAGTCCTGATTCCACGTTGCCTGCTTGCGCCAGAGCGCGAGCGCGTTGGCATCGGTCGGGTCGGGCGCGGCGTGTGTGCCGTCGAAGGGCGCGAGGCCGTACACGTAGGTGTGGTAGCCGAACTCGCGGACGCTCACGTCGTAGACGACTTCGTCCAACGTGATGATGTCTAGTATCTGCGGCGCGAAACGCGGGTAGCCGACGATGACCCACGCCGACTCGTCCACGTTGGCGTAGAGATAGACGGGTTTCTTGCCCGCGTCGGGCGGCCGTCCGTCTTCCGAAGTGACCTGATACTTGATGCGCGCGAGGACGGGGCCATCCGAGGTGTCGTCGAACCAGCCGTCGTTGTTGGCGTAGGCCGTGATGACGGGTTGGCCGAAGCCTGTCTTGAACGAGCCGGAATTACCGTAGCCGCCGAGCACGACGAGGCGATTGAATTTGTTCTGCTGCGTCACCTTCAACTCGCCGAGCGTGTCGATGGAAAACGGCTGAAGCGGGGGCGGGAAAGTTTGCGTGTAGCCGGGATTCGCGCCTCTGGCAAACGTCGCCGTGCGCGCCTTCTTGTTCGTGTAGCTGACGGTCTGCGGGCCGGGGTCGATGATGAGTTGATTGCGCGCATCGGGGTCGGTGATGTCTGCGTTGCGGAGCGGGTGCGTCGGGTCGTAGCCGTGTTCGCCTTTCAACTCGTGAAACTCGTACCACGAAGCCTTCTTGTTGGCGAGATAGACCGTCCATTCGATGTCAACCACCTTGCCTTCCATCAACTGCCCGTTCTTCTGATTCACCATCTGGACGGACTGTCCGATCTTCACCTCGCGCCCGTTCTGCCCGTTGTCGTCGTAAGTATAGACGCGGAAGCGCGCGCCCTGTCGCCTGACGCGTTGCTGCGAGTCTTTGAAGTTCGAGATGGTTTGTTCCGCGCCTGTGGAATCGAGCAGGGCATTACCATCTTGATCACAATCAATCGGAAGTTGCCCGGCCTCTTCGGGGGCGAGGTAAAAACTGTTCGTGCTGTCGCCGAGGCGGGCGATGCCGATGGCGGGGTGAATCTTGAATTTCATGGCAGTCTCCAAAAGTGAAAGGAATCGCCGACACTTAATCTTTGACAGTTAATCTTTGCACTTAATCTTTGAAGGTGAGCGAGACGGCATCGAGCCGGAGCGCGTCCGGTTTCGGTTGGCCGTCGAGGCCGAGGACGACGAGATTGATGTGGAAATCGGTTTCGCCCTTCGCCTTGAGTTTGGCGACGGTGTCGGTCACGTCGAGGCGGAAGTTGCCGGGCGTCTTGCGGTGGCGCGCACGTTGGTCGAACTTCCGGCGATGCTCCGGCGGCGGGTCGCAATGGCCGGGGCCGCCGATGCAGTCGCCCGAAAACGTGGCGACCTGCGCCACGAAGTGGTCGTTGCCTCGGATCTCTGTATTCTTGTCGGCGTCGGGTTCGTTGAGGAAGATGCGTATGAATGCGCCGCCTGCCGTCGAATACTGAATCTTGTGCAGAGAGATTTCCGCGCGCCTGTGATTTTCCAGCACGGCCGGGTGAATAGTTGTCTTCGCCGATTTGAAACGGGTGATGGGAATCCGGTTGTCAGTCTCGTAGACGTGCGCGGACTTCAAGTATTCGTAACCGAGGTTTGAGATGTTGTAGACATCCTGAACCTGTAGCGGCCACGGCGCGAGGATGTCGGTCGGGTCGTCGGGCGTTGCGCCGGGGTGGAGCGCCTGCCATTCAGACCACAGGCGGTCGACGTTGCTGTGATGCGCCCAGAAGATTGGGTCGTATGCGGTCGTCCCCGCCGAAACCATCAGGCCGGTCGGCGTCTCGTTTGGAAACTGAGAGGCGTTCGGGTTCATGCCGCCGGTGAAATTGTGTATGAGGTTGTGGATGTTTTCGAGCGCGCCGAAGAAATGATTGGAGGCCGGGCCGCTGCCGAAGGTGTAGAAGTTCGGTATCTGGAGGATGCGATCCACATCTCCGGGCGTCGGGTAAGCCTCGAAGATGATGTCGGCATCGCCGCCCGGCCAGCGGTAGCGCTCCCAGAGCGGGTTGACGCGCTTGAGCGCGCCCATGATGAAATCGTCCGTCTCGCTCCCCGTGTAGTCGATGCCGGCGGCGACGTAGAGGCGATTGCCGGAGTTGAACTTTTTATTCAAGACCGAGCGGAGTTTTGACAGGATGTCGCTCGAAACTTTGCCCGCGAGGTTCACAAGCATCTGTTCGCTCACCCAACACTGGTAGGCTTCGGGAACGACACCGTTGTCGAAGGGCTTCTTGCTTTGCAGGTCTTTGACGGACGCGATGACATTCTCGCGATACATCGGCCAGTCCCAGTAGGGGAGCGTCACGGTCGGGTCGATGTCCTGCAACTGCTGCTCGAAGTTGGCGAGATAGAGCCTGTGCCATGAGAGAAACTGTTCCCAACCGTGCTGGCAGTTGTTCGCGTGAATGCTCGCCCAGTGGGCGAAACTGCGTTGGTCGTACTGTTGGAAATCGTCGTAGCACATCATCACTCCGACAGCGCGCCGGAATTTGTCGAGTTCCGTCTGACTGAGAAATTCGACGTTGACGCGTGCCTTCACCTTCCCCGCGTCGTGATTGAATTCGTTGACGGAACGGTCGGACGGCGGATGCTCTTCGTGGCCGCGTGCGCGTGCGAGTTTCGACGAATACGAAACGGAGATAGGGGTGCTTCCCGCATCGCCCGCTGTCGCCGCCGTCGTCGTTGACTTCACGTCGTCGGTTGCAGGGCAGTTGTCGTCTATCCAGTCCTGTATGAAGTGTATGTCGGAGGGTTTGACGGCGCTTCCGCCCCAGGGCAGGCGCGGAAACTGCGTGCCGTCGAAGGGGTATTGACCTTTCAATCCCTTGATCAACCCGGACGCCGCGCCGCGTCCCGGCGAGCGAGCCTTGCCGGGCGTGACATCGCCCGTCGAAGCGCTCGCCGATGCGGACGACCCGCAGCACGTTTCCTCCGGCGGCGATGTCAAATCCGCGTCACTCGTAGTCTCTTCAGGCCCGCCGGTAAACGGATCGAACTCTTCCTCGGACGAGCAGCAGGAGCGTCGCGGCGTCTGCGGCGCGGGCATGTTCTCGGCGCAGAAGTCCGACATACCCGTCGGCGCGATCATGCGTATCCCGTAGATCGACACCTGTAGAAATTCTTCCAGCGGCAACTCCCAGAATCTTCCGTATCCCTGATAACTCGGACACGCCGCTCCCTGTGCGTCGGTCAGGATTCTCTTCACGCGCTCGTAGCGCGTCTGTCGCGGAGGTTGCGTCCCCTCCGCTTTATCTTCTGTTGTGCCCATCGGAACTTTACCTCCAAAGTAAAGACGACCGCCGTAGGGAGATGTCGGGAAGCGAGCGCCGCCCGGAGCGCGTGCGGGCTAGCAGCGGCAGCGCGTCGCAGTACGTTTCGGCCACACGTTCCAGAGCGACGCGCCGAACAAGACCGCGCCGCTCAACACGACTCCCGGAGTGTAGCCAACTTGAAACTTGCAAAAGTACATCGAGACGGCCGCCACCAGTCCCAACATGAACGGCGCGTAACCGCGTCCGCTCTGCGCACGCATCCACAAGGCCGCGAGAGGCACGAGCAGGAGCACGACGGCCAGCGGTCGCAGCCAAACGGAACCGACGACCGAACCGAGGCCGAGCAAACTCATCAAACCCATCCAGCACAGAGGACACTTCGGCAACGCGGTCGCCAGTACGACGGGTACGGTTGACCAGCCGACGCTTCTCGCACGTCTCTCGTTAATCGGCTTCAAACCTCGCTCCTTGGTCAACGGCGCGCGAATGCAAGACGCAGGAATCCCTGCGGTCGAAATCTAAAGCCGTCCGAACTGTTTTCCATTTTGCTCCTTGCCGAATCCGAGTCCCGACCGGAAACGGTTTTAGAAGGCGGCAAGTTGTTCAGCCCTGTATTGGATGGTGAGAAGAAGATTATGCGACGACGGTAGAGATACGCCGCGACGTTGAGTTGGTGGTGCGATTAAAAACTTAGGAGTCGCGAGGACGACCCGGGTTAGTTGTAATTCGCCGTGAGAGTATGCCCGAACATTCTAAAAGTCAATTTAATTTTTTTTGACGCGTGGAGGTTGAAACGCCGACGCGGGAAGCGTATAAGGCTCGGCAGGCGAGTGGTTCGATAAGCGGTTCGATAAGTAGATAATCAGCGCACGGGAAGTTTTAGTCAGAACACCGTCAGTAGAATGTTGAGCGGGAATCCGTCGTGGCAAATTTTTGCCCGGCGGTTTTTGTATTTCGAGAGATGTTTCTCGAAGGAGGAGAGCACATGAGTCAAGACAGCGAACACATCTCGAAGAAAACGGTCGTGTATCGAATTGAAGGGATGGACGACGTGCGAGTGCGGCGCGATGTGGCTTACGAGACGAGCGGTGCGGAAACTCTCACGTTGGACGTTTACTATCCGCCGGGCGCGTTTGAAGGAGCGCGTGTGCCCGCGGTCGTCTTCGTGGCGGGATTTCCCGACGCGGGATACGAGGTGAAGCTCGGTTGTAAGTTCAAAGAGATGGCGGCGACAGTCTCTTGGGCGCGTTTGACGGCCGCGACCGGATTGGCGGCGATCACTTACACGAACCGGGAACCGGCAAACGGTCTGGACGCCTTGCTGCGATACGTCCGCGAGCACGCAGCGCAACTGGGGATTGACGAGCGACGGATCGGCTTGTGGGCTGGATCAGGCAACGTTCCGCTCGCCTTGTCGGCGTTGATGCGCGAGGGGAGCGGGCGTGTGAAGTGTGCCGTGCTGTGTTACGGCTTCATGCTGGATTTGGACGGAGCGATGCAGGTCGCAGAGGCGTCGAAGATGTGGGGCTTCGTCAACCCGTGCGCGGAAAAGTCAATCGCAGACCTTCCGCCGGACGTGCCTCTCTTCATCGCGCGTGCGGGCCGAGATCAGATTCCACATTTGAACGAAACGCTCGACCGCTTCGTGACGCAGGCTTTGAAGCGCAACCTGCCGCTCACCTTCGTGAATCACGCGGCCGCTCCGCACGCCTTCGACCTGTCTGAAGATAGCGAAACCTCGCGCGAGATGATCAGGCAGATACTCGCCTTTATGCGTTTTCATCTCGCGGCCGGGTAAGCGCCGGAGTTGCGCGTCGGCGGGCGAGAACCTTGACACCTTTCGCGCGCGACTCCTACACTGCGCGACAAGAAAGCAAAACATTCATTCGGATAGTCAGGTGCGGCGCGCGTCGTCCGTGAGTTGAAACGAGAAAGGGGAGAGGTCGAGGGTGAACCTTCCAAACACGCTAACGCTGTCGCGCATCTTCGTCGTGCCGCTGCTGGTCGCCGTGCTGTTGACGCCGCTTTCGGAAGACTGGCTCGGCGTGCCGCGCCACATTCTCGCCGCCAGCCTCTTTCTCGCCGCAGCCTTCACAGACTATCTGGACGGCCACATCGCGCGTCGCCGCGGGCAGGTGTCACGTCTCGGTCAACTGCTCGACCCCATCGCAGATAAACTGCTCATCTCGGCCGCGCTCATTTCGCTCGTCGAAAACCGGCTCGCGCCCGCTTGGGCGGTCGTCATCATCATCGGACGCGAGTTGGCCGTCTCCGGTTTGCGCTCGATTGCGGCGGCCGACGGTCTTGTGATCGCCGCTTCGAAGATGGGCAAGTTCAAGATGGGCGCGCAGGTGTTGGCGATCACGATGCTGATTTTGTCGAGCGTGCGCGGCGCACCGCCGGTGACGAACTTCGGGCAGGCGTTTCCAGCCATACAGGTCTGGTCTGTGCCGGAACTGCGGGCGGCCGTGCGCCACTTCCTCGGCGCGGGCGCGACGACGGCGACCGACTGGCAAGTGCTGCTCTACACTTTAGGACGCGCCACGCTCTGGGTCGTCGTGCTCTCCGCCTGTCTCTCCATGTACCAATACTTCCGCGCTTTCTATCAATCGGCCATCGACCGCGCCGCGCTCGAACGCGAAGCGGCGCAAGGCACTGCGACGAGTACGCGCGGCGCGGTCGAAGTCACGACGGGCGCAAGCGGCCGCATGCCAGCCGGCTGAAAAGCCTCTGGCTGCCGTTTGAAAAATAGTCGGTGGGAAAATAAGAGCGCAGCCCGGAGGCGCGGCATAAGTCGCATCTCCGGGCTGCGTTGTTGTTAGTCGAAGCTGTACGGTCGAACAGCCTCGCGCAGTCTATTTCACTTCCACGAAATCGCCTGTGTGAATCTCCTGCGCGACGCGCGTGATGACGGCCGTGGCCGTGCGCGCCTGCACGTCGAGGATGACGATCTCGCCGACGATCTTGCGCGGCATGGGCGGACGACGGCGTTTAACTTTCGGCGTCGTGGTCATTGGGCCGTGGATGCCGTTCTGGTTCGGGTTCTGGACGCGCTGCGCCTTGATGGAGAATTGGCCGCCGCTGAAACGCTCGCTCTCGAAACCGTAGCTGGCCGTGGGCGTCACCTCTTCGTCGCGGTAGCGCGAGATGTTGCCCGTCCCGGCCGGACGATAGACGGTCAGACGGTCGCCCTGCTTCACGTTGTCTTCCGTGCCGAGGTCTATGTAGACGATCTGGTGACGCGAAAGCATCTCGCGCGCGTCGCGTGCGAGCACGATGCGGCCGTTCTGTTTGCCCGACGGATCTGCGAAACGGTCTATGTCGGCCGTGTCGCCCGCGACCGGCGAGACGCGGGAGGGTACGCTGCGCAGCAGGTCGCCGAGCAGGATGAGATCGCAACTTTGCGTCACCTGTGCCACGGACATTTGATCCTTGACGTGCGTGACGCGCAGACGCCCGATCTCCTGCGTGTAGACGCCGAGCCATCCCTTTTTCCGCGTCAGTTTCGTCGTGAACTGGCCGCGCGGCCGCACGACTTGAAATTCCTGCCCGACCTGGACGCCCTGTTGCGCCCCCGCGCTGATGAACACAACTTCGTTGACGGCGAAAGTGGCCTTCTCCTGCTCCTGCTCGCCGCCGACTACCTCGAATCCCGTGTAATTCGGCGCATATTGGATGTAACCGGCACAAGCGAGTTCGGAGTCGAGAGCGGCGGGCAGGGGCGTCGCCGTCGGGGCGGCCGTCTGCGCCGGGCTCTTGGCTGCGGTCATGTTCTGGGCTGAGGCGGTCGTCAGCGCGCAGAGAAGTGAGAAAAGTAATGCGGCGAAAGCGCCGGTCGGCGAAAAGTGTTTACGAGTGTGCACGAGAAACATCTCCTGAATTTAAGGGAAAGGGCTAGCAAACAGCTCGGCAAGGCTCTTGAAGCGAGCCGCGAAAGGCTTTTGCCGCGCGCCGCGAGAGGCTTTTTGCTCGGCTTCGGACGGGTTCTTGACGGGAGGTGAGAGTCGTGTAGGGCGTCTGTGGCCGCACGACACAGGGCACTTTCAATCCTACTTGCTGGCGGCGGAAAGCGTCAACAGATTTCTTCAAACTGACCGCGCGCCTGTCCGAAATCCGCGCAGCCCCTTCTGCGGCTTGCGTTTTAGCGAAGCTATTGTTACTATTCGCGTTTTGTCGGAAGTGCTCGGAGTGATCCGTGTGTGCCGGCGTAGCTCAGTTGGTAGAGCATCTGATTTGTAATCAGAGGGTCGGGGGTTCAAGTCCCTTCGCCGGCTCCTAAAAGTTGTTTGGACAAAACGTGCAGGGGTGGTCGAGTGGTTAATGGCACCGGGCTGTAAACCCGGCAGGCTAACGCCTTACGTAGGTTCGAATCCTACCCCCTGCACCACGAATGAGAGGGATGAAGGATGAGGGATGAGGGATGAATCCGAAAGTTCATCCCTCATCCCTCATCCCTCCGCCCTTTTGCCGAGCGGGAGTAGCTCAGTTGGTAGAGCATCAGCCTTCCAAGCTGAGGGTCGCGAGTTCGAGCCTCGTCTCCCGCTCCACACTTGCAAGCGGCCGGACGGGGCGCAACGTTAAGACGACGGCGGCCGAGCGGAAGACGCGCCCGCGTAGCTCAGGGGTAGAGCGCCTCCTTGGTAAGGAGGAGGTCATGAGTTCAAATCTCATCGCGGGCTCCATCAAACGGGCGATTCACAACCAATACTTTATTAAAGAGGCTATCACACAATGAGCAAGGAGAAGTTCGACCGGTCGAAGCCGCACGTCAATATCGGCACCATCGGCCACGTTGACCATGGCAAGACCACTCTCACCGCCGCCATCACCAAAGTGCTGGCCAAGCATAATCCGAAGATCACTGTCCGCGCC
>DASZCS010000108.1:0-77041 GCA_035942855.1 Pyrinomonadaceae bacterium
GTTCAACGGGGGGCGGCCTTCTGAGTGTCGAAGGTTGACAGCGCGTGAACGTTCGCCGTCGAACTTTCGCGCGCTTGCCTGAAGTATCAAGCCGTCGCCATCGCGGGCAGCAGGCCTTTAATCTCACGCACGATGCGATGAACGTCCTGCTGGTCTTTCAAGGCAATCATGAAGAACTTGTAGCCCTGTTGGAAACAGATGACGCCGTTCCCAAATAGCCACACGCCTTCGAGGACGGGGTTGCCGCCGAGGAGCCAACTGATGGGTGCGCCGACGATGTTGCCCGGCTGGAAGATTTGCGCGCAGATGGCAAGCCCCGCCGCGCAACTGAACGCGCCGAGGAGCGGTGCGCCCACGTAGCGCACGATGTTGCGTTCGAACTCGGCGCGCTTGCGTTCGGCTTCGGTCAGTTCACCAGCGGCGACGAGTCGTTCGCGCTCGCTCAAGTAGCTGTCGAACTTCGCGCCTGCGCGGCGCAAAGCCCAGACGGGCAGCGCCGAGTGTGTGAACCAATGCGGGTGCGCGCCGATGAGCACGGCGTCGAGACGCGGGAAGACAGCGCCCGCGCCCAGGCCGCCCGCAATCGAGAGCGACACCAACACGGCCTGCTTCGGATTCTCGCGCGCCCAGTCGACAGCTTTGAACAGCCCCACGCCTGCCGCCGAAGTCGCGCGTGTGATGCCTGAGCCGACGCTATAGGCACGCGACGCGCGTTCGTAATGCTTCTTCGCTCCGCCGAAAAACTCTCCGGCGCGTTCGCCCGCCACGCGCGACGCGTCGCGCAGACGGTCGCTGGCCTCGCGTGCCACGCGCCCGGCCTCCTGCGCCGCACGTTGCGCCTCTTGCGCCGCACGCACGGCCTGTTCGCGCACTTCGTCCGCACCCTCACGCACGCCTTCGCGCACGTCATACTCTTCGCTCAGACGCTCGGCCTCCGCACGCGCACGCTCCGCTTCCGTCACCACGCGCGTCGCCCCGCGCTTGGCCGCATCCTGCGCCACACGCGCGCCCTCTTCCACGCGATCCTTGATCCTGTACCTGTCGTCCAACTCGCGCGCCTTGCGCCGCGCCGCCTCGCGCCACTCTTCCAACTTGTCTCGATAATCAGCCATGAAAACCTCCGGTTTGAAAGGACGAGGGCGGATGGATGAGGGATGAATGAAGAAACTGCTCAAGCAGGTCAAGCATTCCTTTCATCCCTCACACTACCGCCCTTATCCCTTGCTTATGATACGCCGATGGCGGGCGTGGGGTTCGCCTCCGGCGTCGTGTTGGCGGAGACGACGCGGTTGCGTCCCTGTCGCTTCGCTTCGTAGAGCGCGGCGTCGGCCGAAGCGTATAGTTCGCGTCCGTCGCGCAGGGAGTCTGCGAACTCCGACAGCCCGATGCTCACGGTGATGCGCCCGGCTTCGGGGATGTCCGTCTCGCCGATAGTCTTGCGCAGGCGTTCGGCCACTTCGAGACCGTGCGCGAAATCCGTCTCCGTCAGGATGATGGCAAATTCTTCGCCGCCGATGCGCGCTGCCGTATCGACGCCGCGCGTGCCCGTCTGCAAGACGTGACCGAGCCGTCTGAGAGCTTCGTCGCCGCCCTCGTGCCCGTATGTGTCGTTGACGACTTTGAAGTGATCTATGTCGAGGACGAGCAGGCAGAACGGATGACCATAGCGGCGCGTGCGCGCCACCTCGCGTTCCAGTTGCCGCTCGAAGCGACGACGATTCGCCAAGCCCGTCAAGTGATCCGTGAAAGCGGCCTCTTCGCACGAGTCGAGATAATTTTTGAAATCGAGCAGCGTGCGCGCTCGCGCGAGCAGGAGATCGAGGTCTGTGGGGTCTGTGATATAGCCCATTGCGCCCACTTGCGAGCCGCGCCGCGCGTCCTGCGCTTCACTCTTGGCGGCCGTCTGGATGATGACCGGGATGAAGCGCGTCTGCGGGTTGGCGCGGATGCGCTTGACCATCTCGTAGCCGTCAATGTGAGGCATCATCACGTCCGTGATGATCAGGTCGAAGGGATGCGCTTCGACCGCCGCCAGCCCCTGCGCGCCGTCGTTCGCCGTCTGAACGGTGTAGCCCGCCATCTCCAGCGCGACTTTGAGCAACTGCCGTTTGTCCGGCTCGTCGTCAACCACGAGCACCGTGAATTTACTTAACATATAGACGCTTAAATCTTCCCCGGTAAAGTTGAAAACAGGTCTTGCATGCGCCCGCCCTTCATGTTAGAGTGCGCTTTAACAAGGACGGTTGCCGTTTGTCGCCCACGTTCGGTCGAACCACTTACCCGAAAAATCCTTTCGATCATGTAAGAACAATCCGACAGAAGACCGATCACTCGCCCGTGGGTTTGCACCAATTTTCCGCTGCCTTGCCAGTTTGTGCCAATCAAATTTCCGTTAACTGCCAAGACGCAAGCTCTCGTCTCGTGCCTTTCACCAAACTGAGTCCGATTTCCTTTAACTACTAACAACTTCCGAGGTTCCCCCAATTATGCCGCACCGAAGAGCCTGCGACCTGACGGTCGCGGATCGCGCAGAGATTATACGCCAGTCCGAACTCGCCGATGGTCTCGACGAGGCGATGGTCGAGCGACTGGCTGCCGCCGCGACGGCCATAGATTTTCGCCGCCGCCGTTTCGTCTATCGCGACGGCGACCCGAACGACGCGCTCTACCTGATCGCGCGCGGTCGCGTGAAACTCTGCCGGAGCGAACCGGAGACGGGGCGCGAAGCCGTCATAGACATTCTTCCCACGGGCACACTCTTCGGCGAATTCGCACTCTTCGGATTGGGGGACAGGCAAATGTGCGCCATCGCTTTTGAGCAGGCGCGATTGCTGCGGATTCCGGTGGGGGATTTTAAAGAGGCAATGAATCAAAGCCGCACGCTTTATGATTACACTTTCCGTCTGGTCGGTCAACGATTAGCGCGTGCAGAGCAACGCATCGCCGATTTCGCGCTCGACGCCATTCCGGCGCGTCTGGAAAAACTGCTACAGGAACTCTCCGAACGCTACGGCCAGCCGGGACGCGACGGCGGCGTTCTGATCGACCTCAACCTGCCGCACAGAGAGATCGCTTCGCTCGTCGGCTCGACGCGAGAGAGCGTCACCGTCCGCTTGAACGACATGCGCCGCGCGGGTATGATCGACTTCGTTGACCGCAAAATTTTGCTCAAGCCGCCGCCGTCTGCCGAACTGGTGGCAGTCTGAAAACGAATCTCAGGGCAAGGGGAAATGTTCAAAGGTTTCGGGAAAGGCAAAAGCAGGCTCTAGATGCGCCGCTTTTGCCTTTCCCTTTTTCCCCTTCCCCTTTTTCCGAAGAGCTTATGAAAAAGTGTCCGACCTGTAACAAACCCGTCGAGTGGCGCGATAATCCGTATCGCCCGTTCTGCTCTGAACGCTGCAAGTTGATCGACTTCGGCCACTGGGCCGATGAAGACTATCGCGTCCCCTCGCAAGACGAACGCCCCCCGCTCGAAGAGAATACAAGGGATGAGGGCGGAGGGATGAGGGATGAATAAGAAAAAAACTCAAGCAAGTAAGTGCCTTTATTTCATCCCTCATCCCTCATCCTTCATCCTTTCTTCGCCGTCGTGTAGAATACGCCACACCTCCCACTTGACAGGAGCCTGAAGTCAGTATGTTGTCGTTACGTTTGTTTCCGCTAAGGCGACGCCCGTTCACAGTCGCTGTCTGCGCGCTCGTCTTGTCGCTCGCGGCCGCCGGGTGCGGCACGACCGATTACACGGCCTCGCAACAGCAGCAATCACCCGCGAACAAGGCGTCTACCAATACGCCGCAGGGCACGAAGTTGCCGCGCACCGCGCTGCCGATGCCGCCTGTGGCAACCGCTCACGAAGCTAGTTCGAGCACGCCTAACAGCAGCAGCGGCGTCTCAGTCGTCAACGCTTCGACGTGGACGACGCTCGACGGGCGACGCGCGCGCGGGTCGGATTTTCAAGGCAAGGTGCTCGTCCTGGATTTCTGGGCGACCTATTGCCCGCCGTGTCGCGACGAAGTTCCGCACCTGATCGACTTGCAGCGTCGCTACGGCGCGCAAGGCTTGCACGTCGTCGGCCTCAACGTCGGCGGCGACGAAGACCGTCCCAAAGTGCCCGGCTTCATCGAAGAGTTTGGCATTCAGTACGCGCTCGGCTACCCGGACGCGCAAATGTCCGAACTCTTTTTCGCCAATGAATCGGCCATCCCGCAGACTTACGTTTACGACCGCCAGGGACGCCTGCTGAAAAAGTTCATCGGCTTTGACCGCAACACCACGCCCGCCGAACTCGAACGCGTCGTCCAGGCCGCGCTCGCGGACAAACCGGCGACGAGCGAAGATTAGTAAATGGTGAATGGTAAATGGTAAATAGATCAAAACCGTTTTCCTGATTCACCATTCACTATTGACCATTCACCATTCACCAAAAAAATGAGACGAGCCAAAATCCTTGCCACTCTGGGGCCTGCATCGCGCGAACCGGCGACGCTCGAAGCGTTGTTGGCGGCGGGCGCAAATGCCTTCCGCATCAACATGTCGCACGGCACGCAGGAAGAACACGCCGAAACCATTCGCCGCGCACGCGCCGCCGCCGAACGCATGCGCCGCCCGCTCGCCATCCTCGTAGACCTCTCCGGCCCCAAGATCAGAACCGGCGTCCTGCAAGGCGGCCAGCCCGTCACGCTCGAAGAGAATGCGCTCTTTACACTGACGACGCGTTCGGTGACGGGCGATGCGCGCGAAGTCTCGACCAACTACGCAGGCATCGCGCGCGATGTGCATCCGGGCGCGCGCATCCTTCTGGACGACGGAGCAATCGCACTCTCGGTCGAACGCACGACCGAGACTGATGTGATCTGCCGCGTCGTCAACGGCGGACTTTTGAACGAGCGCAAGGGCATCAACCTGCCGGGCGTCCCGCTGCCGATTCCATCTCTGACCGACAAGGATCGACGTGATCTGCAATTCGCAGTGCGCGAGGGCGCAGACTACATCGCGCTCTCTTTCGTCCGCCGCGCCGAAGACTGTCTCGAAGCGAAGTCGTTGATTAAAGCCGCCGGGGGCAAAGCTCCGCTCGTCGCCAAGATCGAAAAGTCAGAAGCCATAGATAATCTGGATCAGATCATCGCGGCCTGCGACGGCGTGATGGTCGCGCGCGGCGACCTCGGCGTGGAAACGAGCGTCGAACTTGTCCCTGTCTATCAAAAGCGGATCATCGAAGAGGCGAACGACGCGGGCAAGTTCGTGATCACGGCGACGCAGATGTTGCAGTCGATGATCACCGAGCCGCGCCCGACGCGCGCCGAAGCATCGGACGTGGCAAACGCCGTCTGGGACGGCTCGGACGCCTTGATGCTGTCGGCCGAGACGGCAACGGGCGCGTATCCTGTGGCGACCGTGGCGACGATGGCGCGCATCATCGAATCGGCCGAGACGGGACGCAGCACCGGCTCGAATCAGGTGACGAAGTGGGCGGGCAAACAGACGGGGCGCGTCAGTCGCGCCATTTGCGAAGCGGCGGCGTTTGCGGCCGACGAGATGAACGCGAAAGTGATCGCAGTCTTTACCGAATCGGGGTTGATGGCGCGTCGCCTGTCGGCCTTGCGCCCGTCACAGCGCATCGCCGCGCTCACGCACTCGCGCGAGGTGATGAACGAACTGGCGATCATCTGGGCGGTTGAGCCTTACGTCTATCCGCCGCCCACAACGACCGAGGGCATGATTCAGGCGGGCGACCGCACGCTGTTGGAAGCAGGCATCGTGCAGCAGGGACAGGTCATCGTGCTGATGGCCGGTCGACTCTCCGGCCTCGGGCTGTCCAGTTCGATGACGCTGCACTCCGTCGGCGAAGACATCGCGAAACAGCCGTAGAGCTCAAGCGCCCTCGCTGTGGGGATGAAGGGCAGAGCCGTTCAAGACACCAGCGGCCATCACTGACACAGTTGACCACGCGCTGGCAAATCTCCGCCGGAGAAATAACCGAGTGGCTGCCGCCGCTGCTGTTCGTCTTCGCGGCGCTCGCCTCGGCGTGGGTGCTCCACGATGCGCGCCGTCGGCGCTTCGCGCCCTACGCCGTGGCCGCCTGGATGCTCGCCACGCTCATCTACGCGCCCGTCTTCCTGCCCCTCTACCTCATCGCACGAATGTTCAAGCCGACATCCGCGGACGACGCAGACGACGTCATCGCCGCGACCCCGCAAACAAACCTCTCGCCGGAGATCGAGCGCGCAGGCACTAACGACACGAATGCAACGGACGCTGTTGAAATCGATGCGTCAAACGCCGTCGAACAGGTCGCAGGCGGCGCGGCGCAAACAACCGGTGCACCTTTCAGTCTCAAACCTTACGCGCTGCCGCTCGCCTACGCATGCGCTATGCTCTCGGCGGGCGCGGTCTATTTTTATCGCGACTACAGAAGCTTCGACGCGCATCTAGCACGCGCCGCGAACGCGCGACTGCTTAACCGGCGCGACGCCGCCATCCGCGAATACCGCGCCGCTCTACGCCTCACGGATGACCCGCACACGCACAAACTTCTCGCCGTCCAACTCGCCGAAGCGGGACAGACCGAAGCCGCGCTCTCCGAATTTCGCGCCGCCGAACGCGGCGGCGAACCAGACGAACTGCTCTCCTTTCGCATCGCCTCGGCGCTCGACACGCTCGGCCGCAACGTAGAAGCTGAAGACGAATTCCGAAAGTTTTTGCAAGGCAGTTTATGCACGCGTGACCCGCACGCCGCGCACTGCGAAGGCGCTGCCGCACGCCTCTGCCAAACAACACAAGGCGGCGTGCTCACACGTTGAAGGTTGACGGCAAGGCGAGCGAGACTACGGCTTGGTCGCGGTCAGCGGCGAGAAGTAGCCTTCGCGGCTGCGCAGGATGAGGCGTTTGTGCTTGGGGCTACGCAGCGTCACTTTGATTTTGTTCAACTTGCCATCCGGCGCGCTGCTCGCCGGGATGAATCCAATGATGTATTGATGTCGCAACTCCGCAGCGATCCGTGTGAGACCCTTTTCCATTTCCTTTCTATCCGCCGGGTCATCCGCGAAGAACGAACCGCCGCCGGAGACGAACGCCAATTCACCGAGGAGCCTCTGACCGAAGATCACATCTGCCCTCTCGCCATCGTTGATCATGCTGACCTCACCCATGCCGAGGACGTATATCTGCACGTCCGAAGCGATCGCCTTTCGCCGCAGTTGACCGAATGTAAGGCGTGATTGATCATCCAGCGCATCCGTAAACAGTAGCAGGACACGCGCGGAATTGGAGCGTGCGCCGAGTGCGTCGAGCGTGGCGGCGCACGCATCGTAGAAGGCCGCCTGCCCACCCGGTTTGGGTTTCAGCAGTGCAGCTTGCGGCGAGACGGCGAGTTTCTCCAATCCTCGCACAACCTCCACGGCATCGCGCGTCCACCCCGTCAACTCGCGCTGCCCCTCGCTGAACTCGCTGACGAAATATTCGTTTTCGGCGCGAGCTAGTTCGATGAACTTCGCCAGCGCATGTTTCACCGCTACGAGCGTGCGCGGTCGTATCCCTTCGGACACATCTATCAGCACGGCGACGCTTGCGGGAGAGGCGCTGCTCTGAAAGTAATTGATCTCGTGCTCCTGTTTTCCTTCCCAGACGGAGAAGTCGTCTTTCGTCAACCCTTCGATCAGCTGTCTCTTGTCGTTCATTACGACCACGGGCAATTTCACCATCACGGGAGCGGCAGGCGGGGCAACGTTGGAACTTTGTTGTGCCTGAGCGAGCGCGCCGGAAGAGACGAACGAAGGCGGCAAGAGAAACAAGCAGAGGATGAACGATACGCTGAAGCGACGGAAGAGAGGTCTGCGGCTCGTCTGTAAGTTCATGCTGCGCCCCACGCGAGAGTTTAAGGATGGCTCGGCAGCGAAAGTTTGACTGACGTAATATGAGCGCGCAACGCCACTGCGCCGGTCGGAGCGGTGGTTATTCCGCGCTGAGGACTTGCCGGATCGTCTCGCCCACGTCTTTCGTAGGCTGTTTGACGCTGGCGGGTTTTTGCGGATTGCGCCAGTTGTCGAGGATGGCAACCTTGTGCGAGCAGGCGACGGTGCAGAGCGGTGCGCATGGCTTCTCCGCGTTGTACTCGCGCCGGAAATCTTCCATCGTGTAATCGGCGAGTGGGATGCCGGGATAGCCGCGCTGCTGCGAGCAATAATGCACGAGGCCGTCTTCGCAGATGTAGAGGTAGCGCGCGCCCGCGCGGCAACGCCATTCGTTCGGACGACCGGCGGCCAGATTGTCTTGAAACCAGCCGAGCCGCGCATACTCCTGCTTGCCGAGTTGCTTGAGTTCGCGGTAGACGCGCTGCTCCGTGTCGGCAAGAGGCTTGAGGATACCGTGCCCGTCATGAATGACGCCGACCGTGGTGGAGAAACCGAGTTCGAGCGCGCGGCGTCCGATGACGAGCGCATCTTCCGGGTTCTTGATGCCGCCGCCGATGACGGAGTTGATGTTGACGTGAAAATCCGAGTGCTCGGCGAGCCACTGCAAACGTTTGTCGAGCAGCTTCAGACTCTTCTTCGACACTTCATCCGGCTCGACGTTGTCGATGCTGATCTGCAAGTATTCCAAGCCCGCTTCGTTGAAGCGTCTGATCTTTTCAGGCGTGAGATAGAAGCCGTTCGTGATCAGACCGGCGATCATACCGCGACGGCGTATGTGGCGGACGAGTTCATAGATGTCCGGGTGCATCATCGGCTCGCCGCCAGAGATGGTGATGATGGAAGTTTTCAGGTCGGCCAGTTTGTCGAGACGGCGGAGCATCTCTTCGGTCGGGACGTGCTGCGAGAAATCGTCGTACTCGTTGCAATAGGCGCAGGCAAGATTGCAGCGGCGCATCGGAATGACGTGCGCCAGCACCGGATGATTCGGCGACAACAAGCCGCGTGCGATAAAGCTCGCCTCGCGCGCCTTGAGTTTAAGGAAATTGCTTCTCTTCATCTGGCCTTAGGCGCACACGCAGGCGTCAACTCGTCCACGAACGCGCTCTCTAACTCCTGCCCTTGCTGGTAAAAAACGTCTCACGAACCCCTTCTCGAAACTCAGGGTGAGAAGATACGAAATCTAAGTGACGGACGCAAGAAGGCCGAAGGGACGGCCTGCGTGTTTCTCGCTGGCTCGCTGTCGCGCCCCCGGCTCCCGGCGGCAGAAACGACAAAGGGTTCCGGTCTTCGAGGAGCCAGAACCCTTTGGCTGTTATTCGCGTCCGGCCGACTTAGCCGCGGACTTTCTTGATGTCCGAGCCGAGGTCGACTTTGAACTCGTTTTTCGAGACCTGCGCGTTGCGCTGAACGTTCAGGAGACGCACCGTCGTCGAGTCGCCGTTCTTCTCCACCACTTTGGTCTGGACGGGCATGCCGTTGTCGTCAACCCACAGTTCGGCGTAGCTGTAGCGCGCGCCGCCTTTGGGCACGAGTTTCATGTGCACGGTCTGCACGCCGCCCCAGAGCGTTTCGCTGTAGACGTTCTGCGTGTCGTAGGCGCTCGCCAGTTGCGACTTCGTGGCATCGAGGCCGAAGCCGAGCACGCTCGAAACTTTGTTGCGGTTCGAATTCGCTTCGCCGACGTAGGCCATCTTCAAGCGCGGACGGAAAAGCGTGTATTTGCCGTCGGCGACGGCCAAAATCTCTTGCTGCGGGCGCTGCCAGTCAACACGGACGTAAGCGTTCTTCCCCGCGCCGGGCAAGTAGATGACCGTGCCCGTCTGCTTGTCGCTGTCCTTCAATTGCGCGTTGTACTTCTCCATGCTGATCCCGGCGCGCATGCTGCGCAAATCGCGGCGATTGCGCTCCATCTTGGAGAAAATGGAACTGACCAAACCCGCGCCCTGCGCGTTGGTCTTCGGGGGGACGACGGAAAATGCAACGATGGCTGTTAAAACTACTGCGAGGCCAAGCGTCAAGTATCTCTTCATGCAAACTCCTTCAAAAAATTGGGGAAACTTTAACTGCCGCCCGGCTTTCAAAACCGGCCGATTATAAAGAAAGCCTATTCGATGTCAACCTCGTAGGCGATTGTTTTGCCGCCCGCGTCCGCCACGGGACGCATCCCTTTCACCCGCACATCGGCGCGATTCGTGACTGTTTGCACGCGCCTCGTAACCTCTTCTATGCCGGGATTTGCCGGAGAATCTTCCGGCCAGACTAGCAACACGCGGGTCGCCGTCGTAGTGCCCTTTTGATGCGATTCGCGATGGCCGCGTTCGCTGTTTTCAAACCAATTTCCGGGCGTCAGAAAGATAAAGGCGAGGATCAAAACGCACAGCACGTCATATTGCCACGTACTGCGTCCATACGACCAGAAAAACAGTTTTTGGAGGAACCTCAAAACCGCCTCGTCATCCAAACTCCGAAAAGGGGGCTGCCATAAAAGCAACAGGTGGCAAAGACAAAAGCCCCGCAAGCCCTTGTCCGTGTCACCTGCTACCGTCGGAGATTATACCTGCAAACCCGTGTTCGGCGCAACAATTTGTCCGTCGCGCATCTGCACGATGCGGCGGCACATGGCGGCCGCCTCCGGGTTATGCGTAATCATGATGATGGTCTGGTTGAAGCGGTAGTTCATCTCCTGAAACATATTGAGGACGATGGCCGAGTTTTCCGAGTCGAGATTTCCGGTCGGTTCGTCCGCGAGGATGATGGCCGGGCGGTTGACGATGGCGCGCGCCAAAGCGACGCGCTGCTGCTCGCCGCCCGACAGTTCGAGCGGCTTGTGGTGCATCTTGTCTTCGAGTTTCAGGAGACTCAGAATTTCGCGCCGGCGCTCAGGGTCGTCGCCGCCGTTCTTGCGGCCACCGGTGTGGATGCGTTCGGCGAGTCGCAGATTGCCCTCGGCCGTCAAGGTCGGAAAGAGGTTGAAGCGCTGGAAGACGAACCCGATCTTGCGCCTTCGGATGTCTGTGCGTTTGGCGTCGGACGCGGCCGTCAAGTCTTCGCCGTCAATCACGACGCGTCCGCCCGAAGGCGTCAGGAGGCCGCCGAGAATGTGCAGGAGCGTCGTCTTGCCGCAGCCCGAAGGCCCCATGATGGCGAGAAACTCGCCCTCCTCCAAATTCAGCGAGACGCCCCGCAGCGCCGCCACGTCAACGCTGCCGACGCGGTACACCTTCTCGACATTTTCAGCTTGCAGAATAGTTTTCATTGGTAAATGGTGAATGGTAGATGGTGAATGGTGAATGAAGGAATCTGTCTGATCCATTCACCATTTACCGTTCATCATCCACTCGCATCACTCATGCGACAGAGCGTTGACCGGATCGAGATTCGCGGCGCGCACGGCCGGATAGAGCGCGCCGAGCACGCCGCCCCCCACGCCGATGAGCGCCGCCACGAGCGCCCAGCGCCAGCCGTAATCGAACAAGAGTCCATAGGCGCGATGAATCAGGTAGCCCGCCAGAAACGAGACCAGAAAGCCGACGACGAGGCCGAGCAGGCTGATCAGGAAAGCCTCGCGTTCGATGACCGAGACGATGTAGCCACGCGATGCGCCGAGCGCCTTGAGCATCCCGATCTCGCGCGTACGCTCCGTGATCGTCGTGTACATCGCCAGCATCACGACGAGCGCGCTCACCACGGCCGACAAACCGACGAGCGCGCGCAGGAAGATGCCGAGATATGGAATCTGTCGCTCGATGTTCGTGATGATGTCGCGCGTCAGTTGTATCTTGTTGCCTTGCGTCGAAGGGTTTGCCTCGATCCTCTGCACGACCGTGAGCGGGTCGACGCCCTCTTTGGCCTTAACGAGGATGTAAGAGCATTTCCCCGGCGCTTCGAGCGCGTCCTGCATGGCGGCCAGAGACATCTTCACGCGCGCCTCGGCTTCGGGCGAATAGATGCCCGTGATGCGATAGGGCTTGCCGCCGAAGAGCGAAAGGGTGCTGCCTACGCCTAAGTTACCGTTACGCGCTTTTGTCTCGTCAACGACGATCTCGTCGGCGGCCGCAGGCGCGCGGCCCTCGACGAGTTTCAGTTCGTTCATCGCGGCGTAAGGCTCCCAATCGACGCCCTGCACCTGCTCGAAGCCGAAGCCGCGCCCGCCTTGGAAGATGTAACGGATGACGGGCACGGCCGACTCGACGCCCTCGATCTGTCTGAGTTCGTCCGCGTACTTGACGCTCAAGTTGGCCGTCGAAGTCGTCAGTTCCATCCCGCCCGGCCGCGTAAAATAAATCTCCGCCAACACGCTCGACGAACGCTTCTGCAAATCGTTCGACATGCCGCGCGACAGCCCCGTGAACAGCATCACAAGACAGACGCCGAGCGCCACGCCCGCGATGCTCACCAGCGCACGCAGAGGCCGCTGGCGAATGTTATTCGTGACAAGGCTCTCCATAAAGTAGAGGTCAGAGGTCAGAAGTTAGTAGAAGACAGTTTTAACTGACCTCTAACCTCTGACCTCTATTTCTTCGCAGCGTCGAGATCAACTTCCGGGAGATTCGATTTGTTTTCCAGCACGAACACGTCCGTCGGCCACTCTTGATCCACTTTGACGGCTTCGGGCGTTTGATAGCTGATGCGCAGAGAGTAGCGGTCGTGCGGGCGCGTGATCTCGATGTCCGTGGGGAGCGTGTATTTCGTCGCGTCGCCAAAGGCCTTCAGGTTGCGATAAACCACGTCGGTCGTCAGTTCGCCCTGCTCGCCGAAGGTTTGCAAGCGCGCCAGAGTGATCTCGCCGAAGCGGTCGAACCAGAAGCGGCGCAGGAGACGCGCGCGGCCGTCGCCTGCGGGCGCGAGTTCGTCCAACTGGTAATAACCGCGCACGACGCGCGCGCCGCGCTTCGCGTTCGGGCGTGTGTCGATGTCTTCTGCGAACACCTCGCTACGGACGTAGATGAGATTCGCGCCCGGCTCATTACTGACGGGGCGCACGAGCAGCGCATCTGTGAAGTGTTGCGGGCGCAGGCCGGAGAAGGCGGAAGCCGCACGTTGCTGCATCTGCGCGGTCTTCTTCTGGTCGCCGCTCTGGCCGCAGTCAACTTCCTCGCCACCCTGAATCCTTTGATACGACGCTGTGTTTGTCCCTTTCAGAAAGCGCCGCCACTTGTCGTCGCCCTGCAAGACGGCGACGCGAAAACGTTCGCCATCCGAAGTCATCTCTGCGATCTTGACGCTGAACGGCCCTTGGATGACGAGATAAATCTTGCCGTCGCGTTGCAGGATCACGTCGCCCTCGGCCGTGCGATACTTCTCCGTCACACCGCACTGCGCGAACGAAGTGTCTAAGAACTGTATGTCGATCTTGCCGCGCAGCGAACGCACCTGCGCGAGGCGGTTGACCACTTCGATGAGTTCGCCGGGGGCGGCCTCTTTGAGCGGGGCGAGCAGCGGCGGAACCGTCACCTTGCTCTTGTAGAAACGCGAGCAACCGCTTGCGCCGAAGAGAGAGGCCAGCCCTAAGACAAAGGCCAGCGCGAAGCGCCGCCGCGACCCTGCTTGAAATGAGTTTGAACCGTTCATTAAAAGTATCAGACGCCGATGCCGTACAAGCATCCGATCCGGCCGAAATTACCTTAAAAATTTAATAGGCGAAGCTAACAAAGCGCTCAGCCCTTGTCAAAGGCGAAAGGGAGAGAAAAGGGTGAAAGGTAAAAGGGTAAAGGAGTAAGACACCGCTCCGCGTTTCGCCGCCTTCGTTTTTTACCTGTCCCTTTTTCCCTTTCCCTTTCCACTGTTTCAGGCTTCGTCCAATTGTAACGGAGGCCGTTCGAATCTGGCGCGGATGCGGTTGATGGTGCTGAGGACTTTGGGGCGGCTCACGAGTTTGAGTTCGAGACGGCGCTTGCCCGGGAAGTCGAGCAGCATGATGCCGAGCAGGATCGTCAGGACGCCCTGCCCCGGCACGCCCGGCAGAGACATCACGACGCCGAACAGCACGAGCACCAACCCCAGCAGATTTTTCAAGACCAGCCCGGCCCAACGCAGCACCGGATGGCGTTCGACCCAGAACTCGCGCCCGTGCTCGGCCTTGAAATAGGTGTCCGGCAGTTTGACGAGCACGACGACTGTGACAGCGATGCTCAGGACAAACGTGACGACCGAGAACACCAAGACCCAGATCATGTTCTGACCCGTCAGGCCGAGCGTGTTCGGCAGTTCTTTCAACCAATCGAGCATTCGTTCTCCGGCCGGAATGATGCGCGGCTGTGCGCGCCCCTCCTCACTGCAAAGCCTCGCGCGCCGCGACGAGCGCGGCGAGCACGTCCGCCAACACCTCTTTCGCCACGCCTTCCAACCCGAAGTCGCGCGTGAGCGCGCCCTCCCAAAACTCTCCGAGTTCGCGTGCGCCCGCGCGCTCGAACATGAGCGCCTGCGCCAGCAAGTCCACGATGTCGGCCGCCTTCACCAGACGCGCCTCTAAACTCTCGCGCGCCTCGTAATCATCGTGCAACGCACGGTAGGCCGCTGCCTGCCGCTCGCCAAGTGCGCGCACCATGTCCGCGAAGGCCGCGCCCTCGGCCGCGCGGCGCGCCTCCGCGCCGTAGTACAAACTCATTGTGCGCGGCATGTCGCCCGTGCGCGCTTCGGCCAGATCGTGCAAGAGCGCAATGCGCAGCACGCGCTCCACGTCCAACTCGACGCCACGCGCACGCACTTCGTCCGCCAACAGCATCGCTGCGAAGGCCACGCCGTAACTGTGCGCCGCCACCGACTCCGCCCCCGGCTGAAGTCCGCGCAAAATCCAGCCCGTCCGGTCGAGCCGCTTCAAGCGTTGCAGTTCAATCAGCACAGAGACCATAGAAAATTCCGCTTACCACACTTCGCGTCGCGCCGCCTGCACCCGTCCCCATACCTCATCCGTCATGTCTAAGCGCCACACGCCACCCAACAGCCAATTAAATTCCGAATCTGTTTTGGCCAACGCTTCAACCCGCTCAATGTAATCAGCGCCGAAACTCGAAAGTAAGTCTTCGAGCGCGCCGGCCGCTAAACACGCGCGCGCTTGGTTTGACAGCTCACGTTTGTAGGCCGCGAGCACGAACCGCCAGAGCATCTCCGGCTCGCCGTCATACTTCCAGTTGATAACTTCCGAAATCGCCCACCAGTTACGCTCGTGCTCCGGCGAACCTCTTTCAGCCTCCGTCGCCGCGATCCATGCGTCAACAAGTTTCTGCAACTCGGCCTCGTTCATGCGATTGCTTCTTCAGAAACGGCTCAGATGAACATCTTGCCCGGATTCAATATGCCGTTCGGGTCGAGGGCGCGTTTGATGTTTTTCATCGCGTCGATGGTGGCCGCGCCGAGCGCCATGTCGAGGTAGGGCGCTTTGACGTAGCCGATGCCGTGCTCGCCGCTGATCGTGCCGCCGAGTTCGACCGAGAAGGCGAAGGTGTCGCGCACCGCCGCGCGTGCGCGGCGCATGGCTTCGGGGTCGTCGCGGTCGCACATGAAGTTGACGTGGATGTTGCCGTCGCCCGCGTGGCCGAAGTTGACGACGAAGGTGTCATGCCGTCGGCCGATCTCTTCGACGCGCGCGACGAGTTCGGGCACGCGCGAACGCGGCACAACCACGTCTTCGTTGAACTTCATCGTGCCGAACTTTTTGAGCGCGGGCGAAATCGCGCGCCTCACGTCCCACAGGCGTTCCTCTTCTTCGCGCGTCTCGGAACGCATCACGTCGAAGCCGCCGCCGTCGCGCACCACCCCTTCGCAGATGAGCGCGTCGCGCTCGACTTCGGACTGGTGGCCGTCAACCGAGACGAGCAGGAGCGCGCCCGCGTCCGCGCCGAAGCCGAAGGCGAACTCCGTCTCGACGGCGGCGATGGCGTTTCTGTCCAGCACCTCGATTGCCACAGGACTCACACGCGCGCGGTTGAAGCGCGGCACGCAGGCGCATGCCTCAGACATCGTCCGGAAGGTGGCGCGCACGGTGCGCGTCGCTTCCGGTAGCGGCAAGAGTCTGAGCGTCGCTTCGGTGATGATGCCGAGCATCCCTTCCGAGCCGCAGATGAGTCCTGTTAAGTCGAAGCCGACGACGTTCTTACTAGTCAATCCGCCCGTGCGGATCACTTCGCCCGTCGGCGTGACGACTTCGAGGCCGGTGACGTAATGCTTCGTCACGCCGTACTTGGCCGAGCGGATGCCGCCCGCGTTCTCCGCGATGTTGCCGCCGATGAAAGAGGTTTTGTAAGAGGCCGGGTCGGGCGGATAGAACAGCCCCAGGGCTTCGACCGCCTGCTGCAAGGCGTAGGTCGTCACGCCCGGTTCGGTGACGACGTAGAGGTCGTCCGCGTTGATCTCGCGGATGCGGTTCATGCGATCCGTGCCGATGACGACGCCGCCCTCTACGGGCACAGCACCGCCCGTGTAGCCGACGCCGCCGCCGCGCGCCGTGACAGGAAAACGCCGCTCGTTGGCGAGTTTCAGAATCTTAGCGACTTCGGCGGTCGTCTGCGGCAAGAGGACGGCTTCGGGCGGAAACTTCTCTTTCACCGCGTCGGCCGCGTAAGGCTCAACCTTCGTCTCGTCGACGAGCACGTTCTCCGCGCCCACGATCTCAGAGAGACGCGCCAGCACCTCCGCGTCCGACGCAGCGGTGCGCCGCCGCCCCTCTGCCTTGATTCCTTCGTGATGACGACTCATAAGTTAACTTGTCAACAAACTCTCTCTCACATCTTTTAAGGGACGGGGTTGACGATGATCTGGACGCGCTCGTTGCCGACGATGATTTCGAGCGGGTTGCCGATTTGCAGCGGCAGCGTGCGGCCGTTGATGTTGATTTCGAGGCGCGGCAGCGCGGATGCCGGAGCAGCACTTGTCGTCTGTGTCGCGGACTGCGTCGTGGCGGGCGCGGCAGTGTCGGACGCGGGCGCGGGTTCGCCCGGCTTCGCCACATCGGTCGAGCGCGTCAACAAGTTGATGGCGACGATGCGCCAGGTCGTGGGCGTGCAGGTCAGGCGCAAGCCCGGCGTGTCCACCTCTGCCACTTCTCCGACGGCGAGCGTGCCGACCTTCCACATCCCTTCGCCGCAGCGCACGCCCGCCGCGTCGTAGAAGGTGGCCGAACCCGACACGTAGTTATAAAAAAACGGGCTGCGATTTTCGATGGCGATGAGGACGTTGCGCGTCGGCGCGTCCTGCGTGCCCGCAAGCGCGGTGGTGCGCAGGCGACCGCCGAGCGCGACACGACCGGCCGCGTCGTAGGCGACAGCCGCTTCCGTCAAAGCGACGCGCGGCTCGCTGCCCGCCGCCGTAGCCCCTTCCGTCGTCACTGTCGCCGTTGTCCCTTGCGCCCGCACACAGATCGCGCACACCGCACAGACGAGCACGAGACAACACAACTTGATGATCGCTTTCACTTTTGCCCTCTCCTTCGCCACACAAATTTTCTTTACCTTAAGCCGGATGACGGAGACGATTGTACACGAACTTCGCCTCACGGTATGCCCTTTGCAGCAGAGGCTTCCGAACTTGCCATCCCGACGCAAAATCATACACCGCGCGGTGTGGTCTGAGTTCATACCAGGGCTTTCCCCATAACTTTAAACCGGGAAGAATCATACGTTCGAAAGGGAGTCAATAGATGGCAAATTCGACAGGTACGACGCAGAAACGCTCGCAGGTTGTGACGGGTATGTTCAGGGACAGAGACAGCGCCGAGCGCGCCTATTCATCACTTTCCGCACGCGGCTATGAAAAGGACGACATCAACGTCGTCATGTCAGACGAGACACGCAATAAATATTACCCGGAAGGCAGCGACGCGGCCGATTCCGAACTCGGCACGAAGGCGCTCGAAGGCACTGGTAAGGGCGCGGCCATTGGCGGTACGACGGGCGCGATCCTCGGTGCGATTGCGGCCATCGGCACGTCGGTCGCTTTGCCGGGTCTCGGCCTGCTTGTGGCCGGGCCGTTGGCGGGCGCGCTTGTCGGCGCGGGCGCGGGCGGCGCGACGGGCGGCCTGATCGGCGCGCTCGTAGGTTCGGGCATTCCCGAAGACCGCGCGAAGGAGTATGAGTCGGGCGTCAAAGAGGGCGGCATCGTGATGGGCTTCCAGCCGCGTTCGGACGAAGACGCCGAATACTTCGAGCGCGAATGGAACAGCAACAAAGGCGAGCACGTGTATCGCGGCGAGACGACGATCCCGGTGGTCGAAGAAGAGTTGCAGGTGGGCAAACGCGAAGTTGAGCGCGGCGGCGTGCGCGTCGAGAGCCGTGTGGAAGAGAAGCCTGTGACGGAAGAGGTGCAACTGCGCGAGGAGCGCGTGCACGTCGAACGTCGCCCGGTTGATCGCCCTGTGACGGACGCGGATGCGGCTTTCCGCGAAGGCACGCTCGAAGTTACGGAGCGCGCCGAAGAACCTGTCGTCTCGAAGACGGCGCGCGTGGTCGAAGAAGTGGTGGTCGGCAAACAGGTCGAAGAACACACCGAGACCGTCCGCGATACGGTGCGACGCACGGACGTCGACGTGCAAGAGGTGGACACGAAGAAGAAGTCGAGCCGCAAACGCTCTTAACGTTCATGTGACGGATGAGTGAGAGTGTGCGCCGCCGAATCGTCAAGCCTTGACGGCGGCGCGCTCGAAATCCGGCGACGCGCCTGTAAACCCGACAAGTGCGCGCGTCGCCGGATTTCAAAGCACAACACGCGGCGAACGTAGTGGCATAAAAAGGGACGGCCTCGAATGAGCGACAACAAGGCTACGGCGACAAAGTTCGGTGCGGAAGCGGCGAGCCGCGCGGCACGCCGTGACGTGCCGCCGTCGTCGTTCAATCAGGAGTCGCGGCGGGCGGTCGGCGTCTACGACAGACCGGCGCGGCGTGCGCGCCTGTCGCTTCCGCTCGTCGTCATTTTGATCTTGTCGGCGCTTGTCTCCGTCGTCGCCGCCGCGCGATTTCTGTTTTAGGAGACAGCCGGAAAGTCTCGTCGAACGTGGAAGGAAGGAGTCACGATGAGTCAAAGCAGAACTACAGCAACAGGACGTGCGGGCGCAATCGTTACAGATCGCGACGGCTTGCGCGGGCGCATCGACACGTCCGACGCGCAGCCGCGCGTGGGCGGACGCCCCGCGGTGCTCATCCATCTCGAAGGCGGGCGGCAGGCACTCGTCCCCGTAGACGTGTTGGTGTCGCAGGACGACGGCAGTTACATGCTGCCCCTGAGCCTTTCCGAGTTTGCGCGCCCGCCGCTGGATCAGGCAAGGCAGGGCGAACCGACGTTGGCGAATGACGAGGAAACAATCGTCGCTCCGACACGAACGCGCGAAGCGGAGCGCATCGTGATGCCGGTCGTGGCCGAGACGCTCGACGTGCAAAAGCGCAAGGTGGAGACGGGCGGCGTCCGCATCAAGAAGATCGTGCACGAGCGCGAAGAGGTTGTGGACGAGCCTCTGATGCGAGAGGAAGTGCAGGTCAAACGCGTGCCCATCAACCGCATCGTGGAAGCGCCCGTCCCCGTCCGCCACGTCGGCAACACGATGATCATCTCGCTGCTCGAAGAGGTGCTGGTGGTCGAGAAGCGCCTGATGTTGAAAGAGGAACTGCACATCACGAAGGGCGAGATCGAAACCTACAAGCCGCAGCGCGTCGTCCTCAGGAGCGAAGAGGCTGTGGTTGAACGCGTGGGCGACGCGGACGAAACGCTCACAGATGCAACGCTCACGGATGGCGGGGCGAACACTTCGCCCCTCGGCGACACGCGTTGAAGTTCGTCGGCGTGCGTTTGCTTGAGCAAGTCGTTTTGAGGTTCAGCGAAAGAGTTTCATTTGACGTTCCGGTTTGAGGGCGTTCGCATCGGACGGCGCATGAGTTCGGGGCAAGAAGCCCGTGTTGAAACTGAAAGGGGAGTAAGAAATGGCGAAAACTGTGATCGGGTTGTTTGATAATCGCGCCGAGGCCGAAAGCGTGGTGCAGGCGCTCCTCGGCGAAGGCTTCCGGCGCGACGACATCAGCGTCATGTCGAAGAACCTCGAAGGGCAAGAGAACAAACGAGGCGAGACGGTGGCCTACGTCGAAGAGGACGGCGAGGAACAGATCAAAGACATGGCGAAGGGCGCGGGCACGGGCGCGGCCATTGGCGGCCTGGCGGCTCTGCTCCTGAGTCTTACGTCGGTGGCGATTCCAGGGATAGGGCCGGTGCTGGCCGCCGGGCCGCTCGCGGCACTGATCGCGGGCGCAGGCATCGGCGCGACGGCGGGCGGTTTGATCAGCGGCCTGACGCGTCTCGGCGTACCCGAAGAACACGCCAACTATTACGCCGAAGGCGTGCGTCGCGGGGGCACGCTCGTCAGCGTCGAGTCGGCGGACGAACGCGCCGATAGCGCCGTCCGCATCATGAAGCAGCACGGCGCGGTGGAGATCGACAAGCGCGCGGCCGAGTGGCGCGAAGGAGGCTGGAGCGGGTTTGACGCAAACGCAACGGAGACTGCTTTCAACGCTTTCGCGGGCGGCGGTCGGACGAACACCGGAGTGGCCGACACGGAAGTGACGGCGGAACACGAACGCCTCTCGGTCGAACCGCGCGCGGCGCAAGGTCAGGTGGCCGTGCCCGTGGTCGAGGAACAGTTGCAGGTGGGCAAGCGCGAGGTGGAGCGCGGCGGCGTGCGCGTCGAGACGCACGTGACGGAGAAGCCCGTCGAAGAGAACGTCGAACTCCGAGAGGAGCACGTCAACGTCGAGCGTCGCCCCGTTGATTACACTTTCCACGGCACGGAATCGGAGGCGTTCAAGGAATCGCTCGTCGAGATCAGAGAGGCTTACGAAGAGTTGGTCGTGAAGAAGAAGGCGCGCGTGGTGGAAGAGGTCGTCGTCAATAAGGACGTAGAGCAGCACACGGAGACTGTCCGCGAAACGCTGCGCCGCACGGACGTGAACGTCGAGCCGATCGAACCGGGCAAAGCGCGCGGCGCGAGCGCGACGGCGCAAACGAACGATGATCCGCTCGATCTCTAATTCGACTCTGAAAATTTTGAACCTGACGCCGTAGTGTCAGAGACTTTGGCGGCAACAACCGCCGTGGCAAATCACAAGGAGGATTGTTTGATGAAGAACGACGGAAACGTTTCTAAATTCTTAAGAGTCGGCCTGCTCAGCCTGACTCTGCTCGCGGCCTTCGTGCCCGCAGCCGCACAGAACAATAACAACGACAACAACGCGCGCCCGGCCGAGACGAGAGACGACGACCGCCGCGTCGCCGCGCGCGACCGCGACGATGACGACAAGGATTGGGGCTGGCTCGGCCTGCTCGGTCTCGCCGGACTGCTCGGCCTGATGCCGCGCAAGAAGAAGGAAGTTCACGTGCGCGACGTGCATGATGCGCGCGACACGCGCGACGCGGGCAACCGTAGATAGCGAGATTCGTTCAACGCGGCAACGCTATTCACAACCTGCAACGAAAGGGCATCGAGAGATAACTCTCGATGCCCTTCGTTTTTAACGCAGCCGCGCGCAGGTTCAACTCACAACGGGCATGAAGCGCGCGCCGTGCGGCATCAGGTAGCCTTCCTGCGCTTCGTCGCCGAGTTCGGCGAGCGCGTCGGCGATGGTGCGTGCGGGCGTCATGCGCATGCGGCGCACATCCGCGTCTGCGAGTTCGGAGACGAGAAAGATTCTGAATCGTTCGGCCTTGTTCAGGAGCGACCAGGCTGTCTGACCGTTGACGGCGTAAGAGTCGCGCAGGCGCGCGGCGAGGGCGCGCGAATCCGCGGCCTCGAACCATTGCAGGAAATCTGCGCGCCCCGTGCCGTCCGCGCACTCGGCCAGAAGAATGATCGCGCCGCCTTCGGTGCAGGCGTGCGTGGCCATCTCCAAAGTCTTGTGCGCCTGAATCAAGTTGATGTCGTGCGGACGGCCGCCGCAGGAAGCGACGACGACGGGGCGCTTCTCCGCAATCGGAATAGTGTGCGCGTCTGCGTATTCGGCGCAGGCGTGACGATGTGCCGTGCGCCAATCGCCCGCGAAGAGTCTGACGGCCTCGCCGCGCTCGTTCGTCCAGGTGTTGATGAGAAACGAAGGCGCGATTTCGGCCGCGATGCGCTCGCACTCTTCGTGGACGGCGTTGCCGTCGAGCCTGCCCGTGCCGACGCCTGCGCGGCGTCCGCCCGTCTCGAAATCGAAAGCGAAGAGGTGCGTCGCGGCGATAGTGCGCGCAGAAGCAAGGCCGGGGCAGATGCTTTTGCGCCCGCCCGTGAATCCGGCGAAGTAGTGGAACCCGACGCCGCCCGTCAGGATAACGTGATCGTGTTCGGTGAGCGCGCGGTTGAGTTCGATGGGCGTGCCGCGCTCGGTCGTTCCCAGTTGGACGTGCGCGGCAGCGTCTTCGGCGTCGTGGTCGAGCGTGCGTATGCGTTGGAGCACGAAGGGCGTGAGCAGTTCGCGTCGCTCCGCATCGCTGACGCGGCGGTGGATGCCCGTGGCGAAGATGATGCGCACATCGTAGGGCGCGACGCCGAGTTGGACTAAACGCCTGACGAGCAGGTTGACGACTTGCCCGGCGGCCGTTGCGCGCGTCGCATCGGAGACGACGACGAGCACGCTCTCGCCCGGCGAGAGGATGTCTTCGAGCGGCTGCGAATCGATGGGGTCGTCAATCAACGCGCCCATCTCCGCATCCGAAAGCGGCTGCTCGAACGTCTCTTCCGCCTGCGGCGCGAGCACCTGAAGACGCCCCTCATCGTCTTCGAAAGAGACGCCGCCGCGCCCGTAAGCTAGTTCGACACTCGACATAAAAGCATAAGGGAAACGGAGAAAGTAAATCGTGAATCGTAAATCGTGAATAGTAGTTGAATGACAACATTCCTTCCTTTCTATTTACGGTTCACGATTTACGATTCACTTCACCCTTTCCCATTCTCCCTGTTTTAAATTCCGAACCGCACGAGCGCGCTTTCGATCACGTCGAGTGAAGCGAAGTCCGCGCCTCCGGCCGAGCGCGCTTCGACGAGCCAGCGACGCAGGCGGCGCGCGTCGTCGAGCGTCGGGATGCGGCACGCGCCCGTCAAGGCGAGCGTTACCAGATGATCCGGCGCACCGTGCGTCACCAGCGCGGCCTGCAACGCCGCCTGCTCCCGCAGGTCGAGTGTGAGCAGAAGATTGATTTCCATTGTTAGCTGTTAGCTGTTAGCTGTTAGCCAGAAGCAAAAAGCTAACGGCTAACAGCTAACAGCTAATCGCTGCTTTTGAAACAGGCCGTGCCCGCGTGGCAGAAGTGGAAAGTCTCGTCTTCGAAATCTCCGGTCTCCATTTGCAGCGTCAGGTGGTCGAGGCCGAAGCGGTCGTGTAGCTTGACGCGCAACTCCTTGAGCAGTTCGGGCTGTACGACAGTCTCCGCGTGGACGACGTGTGCGCTCAGGGCTTCGCGCCCGGAAGTGATCGTCCAGACGTGCAGGTCGTGGACGCCTTCGACGCCCTCGGTCGTGCGGATGGCCTCTTCGACCGACGCGAGATTGATGTGCGCGGGCGTGCCTTCCAGAAGCACGTTCGTCGATTCCTTGATGAGATGCCACGAACTCCAGACGATGAGCAGCGCGATGCCGACGCTGAACACTGCGTCAGCCCTGTACCAACCGTAAGCAGACATCAACACGCCCGCAATGATCGCGCCCACCGAGCCGAGCGCGTCGCCCATGATGTGCAGCCACGCGCCGTGGACGTTCAGGTCGTCGTGATGGTCGCCGTGCAGGAACCAGGCGCAGGCGAGATTGACGAAGAGACCGCCCGTCGCGATGACGATCATCAGGTTGCCCCTGACTTCGTGCGGCGTGTGCCAGCGTTCGTATGCCTCGTAAAAGATCAAGAGCGACATCACGACGAGCATGACGCCGTTGACGAGCGCGGCGAGAATTTCCAGACGGTAATAGCCGAACGTTTTGCTCGGCGTGGCCGGGCGCGAACCGAACCACACGGCCATCAACGCAAGCGCCAGCGCGGCCACGTCCGTCAACATGTGCCCTGCGTCGGCCAGGAGCGCGAGCGAGCCGGTCAACCACCCGCCGACTGCCTCGGCCACCATGTAAAAGGCCGTCAGCGCCAGCACGATCAACAGACGCCTCTGGCTGCGCTCGGCGCGCGTCGAAGGATGATGATGCGCGTGGCCGCCATTGTGGCGGCCGTGCTCGTGCCGGTGCTGTACTGGAAGCGCGTTCATGTCTCACACTCATGTCCGAGACGGATAAAAGTAGAGCCGGATGCACAAGTAAGATTACAAGCGCATCCGGCAATGGTCAATCGCGTTTGTGTTGAGACGATGCGTGCGTCGCAGGCGCGACGCGGGGCAGTCGCCGCCGTTTAAAATTCGGAGACTTGCAGCGCCCGGTTGAAGTCTCTGTAGAGTTCGTTGAAGTTGCGTATGGCGCGTTCCAGGACGTAAGGCATCTCTTCGATCTCGTTGGAATTGATCGTCAGGTTCGCATGGTTGACGAAGGCCGCGTGCTGGTCGCCGCTGCGCACGTCGGACAGGAGATGCACGAAGAAGAGGCGACGCCGCGCGGCTGGACGAAGCGCGGCCACCTCGCGTTTGATGAAGGCCGCGCCCTGCTCCTGCGGGTCGAACTGCGGGTCGAGCAACACGACATCCATGTGATCTTCGCGCATGCGTTCGATGGCCTGCGTCGTGTCTTCGGCAACATAAGCCTCGTAGCCGTTCTCGACGAGCGCGCGTGCCACTGCGAAGCGGTGTTCCTCACTGGCGCAGATGAGCGCGCGGCGGTGTCCGTAGCCGTGCCGCTCCGCAGACTTCGACTCGGCGGCCGTCGCCATCGCGCGTTGAAACAGAGAGGCGAGCAACTGCGCCGCTTCGTCTCTTCCGGCGGCGGTCGGGTCTGCGACCGCATCGCTGCCCTCGTCGTCAAGTTTATAAGCAGGCGCGGGGCGCGGGCGCACGAAGCGCGAATTGCTCGTCGCCGCGCTTCCGCTCAGACTGGCCGCGCCCGCCTCGCTCGTCGGGTTCTGCGCGGGCGGCTGCGCGTTGATCATGTGCTGGCACTTCGGACAGCGAACCGTAAACGAGCGCGCCGGAATTTTCGTGTCGTCGAGTTGCAGACGCGCGGTGCATTGCTGGCAGATGATAACCATAACAATCAAGGGATGAGGGATGAGGGATAAGGGATGAAGTAAAGCATTCAACTTCTCCCGTTCGATTCATCCCTCATCCCTCATCCTTCATCCCTTCTTACGTTAGGTCGAACACTACGGATGAGCTGCGTTGGGTGTGGCGTGCGGGCGGTGGCGTGGGGGTGTCGTCGCCGTGCATGAAGTCGTCTTTGCCGCTGACGCCTTTGAGTTCGAGCAGCAGGTTGTTTTGATTGGTGGCGAAGGCCAGTCCGTCTTCGAGCGCCACCGTCTTGTTCTGGATCATCTCTTTGATCACGCCGTCGAAGTGTTGCATGCCGTCGAACTTGCCGTCGCGCATAGCGTCGAGCAGAGTCTTCCCTTCCGATTCGCCGTTCTGCAAATACTCGCGCGTGCGCGGCGTTGACTTCATGATCTCGACGGCGGCGACGCGCCCCTTGCCGTCGGCGCGCGGGATGAGACGCTGCGACAGGATGTAACGGAAGGTCTGCGCGAGGCGCGTGCGGATGACCTGCTCCTCGTTTTTCGGATAGAGACCGATGATGCGGTCGACGGTCTTCGAGGCGTCGATGGTGTGCAGCGTGGAAAGGACGAGATGGCCTGTCTCGGCCGCTTCGAGCGCGATCTCCGTCGTCTCGTAGTCGCGCATTTCGCCGATGAGGATCACTTTGGGCGCTTGTCGCAAGGCCGCGCGCAAGGCCGATGGGAAGTCTTTGGTGTCCGTGCCGATCTCGCGCTGGTTGATGGTCGAGCGGCGGTGCTGGTGCAGGTATTCGATGGGGTCTTCGATGGTGACGATGTGATAGTGATGCTCTTCGTTGATCTGATCGATGAGGGCGGCGAGCGTCGAAGTCTTGCCCGCGCCCGTGGGGCCTGTGACGAGGACGATACCGTTGCGCAGACCACTGATCTCTGAAAGTTGCGCGGGGAGATTCAGCGAGCCGAGCGTCGGAATCTCGGTCGGGATGACGCGCATGACGATGGAGTAAGAGCCGCGCTGCTGGAAGATGTTGACGCGGAAACGAATCTTGGCCGGGAGCGAATAACTGAGGTCAACCGAGCCCGTCTGCGCGAGGCGTTGCGCGGCGTCGGGGTTGCCCTCCATCAGAGACATGGCGATGATCTCGGTCTGGTAAGGCGAGAGTTTTTGCAGGCCGAGCGGCTGCACGGAGGTCAACTTGCCGTTGACTTCAACTTGCGGCTGCTGGCCGACGGAGAAGTTGAGGTCGCTGATTTTGTCCGAGGCGAGCAACATGCGCTCGATGATCGGAGGCAGATCGAAGAAACTCATGCCCTTGAATGCTCCATTGAGACTGACGGGAATTTTGTCGAGAAAACCGACGGCGGCGGGATTTTTGGGATGCGACAAGCGGATCAATTAGTCACCGCCTGCACCAAATTTATACTCGCAAATCAGGCGCACAAACGCAAGTTAAAATTTTTACACACAACCAACGGCGCGGCCAAAGCGGCGACCAATGGCGGTTTAGAGCAGGAATTCAGGCCAGCAACATACTGGCCTGTTATTGCAAACTTCGCCTGAACTCTTTCGTCCGTTCGACGATCTTGTTGGGGTCTGCGAGGAGGGCGCTGATGAGGGCGACGGAGTCGGCTCCGGCCTGGAGGGCGAGGCGTGCGTTGTCGCGTGTGATGCCGCCGATGGCGACGAGGGCGACCGAGGGGTCGATTGAGTCGCGGACGCGGCGGAGGGTTTCGAGGCCGACGGTGGGGTCTGGGTTCTCTTTCGTGTGTGTGGGGAAGATGGGGCCGAGGGCGATGTAATCGACGGGCTGGCGTGCGGCCTGTATGGCTTGCGCGACGGTGTGTGTGGAGTAGCCGATGATGAAGCGTTCGCCGAGGAGGCGGCGCGCGACCGCAGGGTCGAGATCATCCTGGCCGAGGTGTAGGCCGTCTGCGCCGAGGGCGAGAGCGATGTCTGCGCGGTCGTTGACGATGAGACGGACGTTGCGTTCGCGTGCGATGTCGATGGCCTCTTCGGCGGCGTCGTAGAAGTCGCGGGGCGAGAGATGTTTTTCGCGTAGTTGAATAAATTTCGCGCCGCCGTCACGCAGGCGCGAGACCTGTTCGGCGTGCGTCAGGCCAGTCAGGCGCGCATCGGTGATAGGGTAGAATTTGGGGAGAATCATACGGTTCTCGCTTTGCCTGCGAACGTGGAAAACTGCTAAGTTCAGATTATCTACGGTTAACTTTCAGACGAGATAGTTCGAGTTATCTCGTGCAATTTTAAGCGAGACAAGGTCGAGTTATCCGGAAATCAACTTCAAAGCGAGAAGGATAAACCAATGGCACTCGTCGGAGCGAATGAACTGAAACGGAAAATGCTGATCTCGGTCGAGAATCAACCTTACGTCGTGATGGAAGTCTTCTTCGCGTCGCCGACGGCGCGCGGGGCGGCGACGATGGTGCGCACGCGCCTGCGTCAACTGTTGACGGGCGCTGTGCTGGAAAAGAGTTTCAAGGCGACGGAGAAGTTTGCCGAACCGGACGTGCAGTTCGTGCCCGCTTCGTTTTTGTACGCGGACGGCGAGGGCTTTCATTTTATGGACGAGTCGAGCTACGAGCAGTTTATGTTCACGAGCGAGCAGGTGGGCGACGACCGTGGCTATTTGAAGGAAGGCGTCTCGCTGCAAATCTTGAAATACAACGGCGCGCCAGTCTCTTTGCAACTGCCGCAGTATGTCGAACTCGTCGTCACGGAAACAGAACCCGGCATGCGCGGCGACACGGCCGCGGGCGGCGCGACCAAAAAAGCCAAACTCGAAACCGGCCTCTCAGTCAACGTCCCACTCTTTATCAAGGAAGGCGAAACGGTGCGCGTCAACACGCAGACGGGCGAAGTGGCAGGGAGAGCGTGAGGAGAAACGATGAAGGATAGATTGGTAAATGGTGAATGGTGAATAGTAAATGGTGAATGGAAAGAAGCGGTCTTTCTCCATTCACCATTTACTATTCACCATTCACCATTCTTCACTTCATTGTTTTTCCAACATGAGCGGCATGAGTTGTTGGGAATAGAACGGCTCGCGGAATTCCCAGAAGATGTAGTCGACTTTGAGATAGGTGGTGGCGAATTCGATGAACTCGGGGATCGTGATGCGCTTGCCGGTCTTGGGGTTTTGGTATTCGTAGTTGTCCCATTGGACGGCGATGCCGACGGGGACGACGCCGTCGAGTTCTTTGATGAGGGCGTAGCTGTGGTTCATCTGCCCGCGCTTGTAGGGGAGCAGGTCTGGGCCGCCCATGCCGACGCGCGCTTCTCTGGCCGCTTGATAGACGCTGCGCAAATATGAGTTGTCTTTGCCGGGCAGCCATTCGCCGGGCATGAAGTTGGCGTACTGCATCGCCACAGACTTCGGAAAGGCGCGTCTCAAAATTTTCATGTTGGCGATGACCGCATCGCGGTAGCGCTCGAAGGTGAACCCTTTGGGAAACAGGCGACCACTTTCGCCGAACGAGACGGCCGTCTCCGGCAGATTGATTCCCTCGATGCGGCCGTCAAACTCACGGCCGAGCGCGAAGAGTAGTTTGTGAAAACGCTCCTGCACGGCTGCGTCCCAGCGCCGCGCGACCCAACCCGAAGGACGGGCGCTCGCCTCGTCGTCGCCTTCGATCACGTAATCCCTGTCAGCTCCGCCGTGGTAACGCGCGTCGCGCACGAGATAGCGGGGGACGTTGACGATTGATCCGTCGAAGGAAACGTCTTGCAGTTGGATGAACAACTTCTTGCGGTGCTTTGCGAGAAAGGCCAGGTCGCGATGGATGGCGCTGAAATCGTAGCGTCCCTCTGCGGGTTCGAGTTCGCGCCACACGTATTTCAGTTGCGCGCCTTCGAACGCCTCCGCGCGCAGGAAAGTGGGGTCGGCGATGCGTCCACGCTCGCGATTGAAGTAGGCGTAATGATGCACGCCTTTGGCGAACGCGCCGCTCCCACACACCAGCAGGAATAAGGCGCACCAAATTATTTTCCGGCCGACGCTCATACTCGCCGTTCTCTTTCCACTACTCTCTAGCCGTCTTAAAATCCGAGCCGCTGCCCGGCGGGTCGAACTGCTGCATGTAGGGCGAGAGGGCGGGTTCTTTTTTGAACTTGCCGCCGCGCGTGATCGCCCAGCGTTGCAGCCAGGAGATGCCGACCGCGCCCGTGTACGTGTCGGCGTGCTCGTAGGCTTTGTCGCGCAAGGCTTCGTCGAGCGTGATGAACGCGTAGCCGCGTCGCTTGAGCATGTGTGCGATGCGGCTGAAGTGATCTGCGTTCAAGGCGTTGGCGTGGACGAGCAGGATCTGCGCGATCTCGCGGCCGAAGAGTTCCTGCGACATGCGTTCGTAGAACTCGAACATGCGTTCCATGTAAGGCACGTACTCGTCTGCGATGCGCGCGGCCGTCTCACGGTCGCCGCGCTGCAAGGCTTGCGTGTAGGCCTGTGCAAAAATCCATTCGGCGTTGTCAATCGTGACGGGTGCGACGCGATAGCCGCGCGCGTGCAGGAATTTCTCGAACGCCTCTTTGGTCTTCAGGTCAGGCCCGGTATTGAGAAATGGGTGGCGGAAGTAGCGCAACTGCATCCCGCGCGCGGCGAGGAGCGTGCGCGTGACGGGTTCGCCGTCGATGACCTGCTGTTGAAACGCTGCGAGCGGCGTCCGGTAGAAACTGGCGTGCGCGTAGGTGTGGTTGCCCAGTTCGAGTCCGGCGTCCACCCACATCTTGAGAAGACCGATGCGCGCCGCGCGCTCCCGCTCGCCTTCGCCCGTGGGTTGCAGCTTGCGCTCGTTGACGAAACCGACGGCCGGAATTTTGTCCGCCGCAAGCGCCGAGAGAAGTTTCGATGTGAACTCGCGCAATTCAGTTAAACTCGTCTTGCCGCCGTCGCCCGTGAACGGCAGATCGTCGAACGTGACGGCGACTTGACGACGCGGCTGTTGCTGCCCTTCGCTGCGGCGCTGCCCGAGACACACGACGGGCAACGCCAGTAAGAAGACAAACAGAAGCAACGCACCCTTTCCCAGACCCGTTCTCATAGCAAAAACTCCTTCGACTAATTCGCCGCCCTGGCCTTCAGTTTGGTGTAGTCCGTACCGCCGCGCGAGATGTCGAACTGTCGCATGAAGGGCGAGAGGCCGGGTTCGCCACCGAGCGTCTGTCCTTTTTCCAGCGCCCAGCGTTCGAGCCAAGAGATGCCCCAGGGTCCCGTGTAGCTGGCGGGCTGCTCGCGGTAGGCTTTGTCTCGCAGCGCCTCTTCAAGCGTGACGAATTCGTAGCCGCGTCGCTTCATCATCGCCACGAGTTCTTCCATCTTGTGCGCGTTGAGCGCGTTGGCCGTGAGCATCAGGACTTGCGGCAGTTCGTAGCCGAGCGTCGTGCGCGAGAGTTCTTCGTAATACTCGAACATGCGCTCCATGTAAGGCACGTATTCGTCTGCGACGCGCTTCATCGTCGCTTCGTCTTCGGCGCGGCGTGCCTGCGCGTAGACGCGTCCGAACAGCCAGTCCATGTTGTCGATCGTCACCTGATGAATCTGGTAGCCGCGCCCTGCGAGAAAAGCTTCGGCCGCCTCTTTCGTCTCGCGCGTCGGCCCCACGTTCAGATAAGGGTAACTGAAATAACGCGGGCGGCCGCGGCCGTAGTCAGACATCAACCTCGCCGTGATCTCTTCGCCGCGAATCACGTCCTGTTGAAACTGCGCGAGCGGCGCTTTGTAGAGGTTCGTGTGGGCGCGCGTCTGCGTGCCTAGTTCGTGCCCTGCGTCGAGCCAGAGGTTCAAGAGGCGCACGCGTTCCTCGTCGAGACGACCGCCCGCCTCTTCGTCGTAGAGTTGGTTTTCGCTGACGAAGCCGACGGCGCGTATATCGTTCGTGGCAAGCGTCGCAAGCAGGCGGCGCGTGTCCTTCTCTGCGCGCGGGTTGTAGAAGGTCTGGACGGCGGGCAAGGAGACGAAGGTGACGGCCACGCGTCGCTTCACGCGGGGAGCAATTTGCGCGGGCGCGTCTGCGCGCGGCGTGCGCGTCTCCTTGTTCTGCGCGAAGCCGAAAGTTTGCGCGCAGGCGATAACGCCGGCGAGCGCGACGAGGACGACGGCCGCGCCTGCCAGCAGCGGCGAGCGACCTGTGTTTGCGGGCTGCACTTTGATCAGACGTTGAATGCGTTGCATCAGAATACCTCCGTCGGCGGCGACGGCGAGCGCGGGCGCGTTCGTTGTGTGGCCGCGTAAAGTTTCGAGAGCGGTGAGGGCGCGCGCGTACAGGAGCACATCGCCCGTGGCGCTGACGGCGAGATCGTCGCAGGCGTGCTCGCGTTCGACGCGCACGCGAGCGGACAGCCACCACACCGCCGGATGATAAAAGAGCACGATCTCGACCACGCTCTGGAAGAGATTGACGAGAAAATCATGGCGGCGTATGTGCGCCAGTTCGTGCGCGAGCAGCGCTTCGAGTTGCGGCGCGCTCAAGCCCGTCAAGGCCGTCGCGGGGACGAGTATGACAGGGCGCAGCCACCCGATCACGGTCGGCACTTCAACGAGCGCCGACTCGCACAGTCGAACCGGTCGTGAAACCCGCAACTGCCGCTTGAGCCGCGCCAGTGTCTCCCGCCAGTCGCGCGCGAGCGGCACGGTTGCGGGTTCACGCTTGAGACGCTCGGTCAACATCCAGCCCCCGGCGAGCCGCAAAGTCAACACGAGCGCGCCCGCGAGCCACAGAAGCACCAGCCACGGCAACGCGGACGTAAAACGACTTTCCGCCCAACGCTGCAAAGGCGCGGACGCACCTTCGTCGTCGGGCACGACCAGAAAATTCGCGTAGAGACGTGCGGGCGCGTTCGTGACGTTGCGCTTGGCGGCTGAGTCGCCGGAAGGCTCGGCCATTGCAGTCTCGACTGCTTGACGGTTGGAGACGCGCGCGGGCGCGTCGGTGTGTAGGCGCAGGAACGTGGCGACGGGCAGCGCGAGCATCAGGAACATGCAGGCGCAGGCGACCGCGTAGCGCAAATTCGCCGAAGCGCGGCGCAGCGCCAGAGCGACCGACGCGTAGAGAAGCGCGACGAGCGCGCCCTGCCAGACGAAATGCAAAAGCGTCCAGCCGAGCGTCTGTAAAACCGGATGCGTTAACAGCGCATTTCTCATCATTCACCTCGTTCGAACTCGTCCAGCATTTCGCGGATGGTTGACAACTCTTCGGCCGAAGCGCGTTTGGCGTTGAGCGCCTGCATGACGAGTTTCGTGGCCGAGCCGTCGAAGGCGCGATCCAACAGGTCGCCGATCAATTGCCGCTGCGTCTGTTCGCGCGCGAGCCGCGCTTCGTAGACGTGTGCGCGCTGGCTCTCGTCGCGCCGCACCAGTCCCTTCTCCGCCATGATCTGCATCAACTTCAAGACGGTCGTGTAGCCCGCCCCCGGCTTCGTGCGGCTGATGGCCTGATGCACTTCGCGCACGGTCGAAGCTCCGCGCTGCCACAGGATGTTCAGGATTTCCAACTCGGCATCGGTCGGCCGCTGCGGCGGCGCGTTTTTCTTCGGCGTCTTCCCCACTTCAGTCACACTCCTTTTCGCCAACTCTCTCTCGCATCACGAGCGAGCGACACCTTACTACGAAGCGCTTCGTAATGTCAACGAAAACTTTCGTACTTGAAGATAAAATTTCAGTACGAGTGAATGCGAGGCGGCGAAAGACGGAAGGGCGGCTGTTCGTGTCCTCTCCCGCACTGGAGAATTGTGAAGGCGCGTGGGCGGCGCGCGAGTTTTTTCGACGGCGCGCGCCCGCGCCTGTTGACCGGAGCGGTTGAAATGTTGAAAACTACGCGTGCAATATCATTCATGCGTTTTGCTGAAAGCGCGCACGCGTCCGCCGGTTCGCGAACCCTCGCCGGTTGGGCCATGCGTCCGGGCAACGAGGGACAAGAGTGGGTCAGGAAACTTCACGCAACGCCGGTTCAAACAGTCACGAAATGGCCGCTCCGCTCAAGGTGCTCGTCGTGGAAGACTTCGAGGACACGCGCTTCCTGATGCGTCTCGAACTGGAGAAGCGCGGCTTTCGCGTCGTCGAAGCGACGGACGGCATGCAGGGCGTCGAATTCGCCGCGCGCGAACGCCCCGACATCGTCCTCATGGACATCGGCCTGCCGCACATCGACGGCATCGAGGCCACACGGCGCATACGCGCCGACCACACTCTGCGCGACGTGCTCATCGTCGCCCTCACAGCGCACCACGAAACCGAATATCGCGCCCAAGCCCTCGCCGCAGGCTGCGACGCCTATCTCACCAAGCCCATAGACTTCGACTGGCTCATAGACCTTCTCGGCCGTCTCCTTCCCTGACGCCGACGGCCATCGCCGCGACGCAATCGTCGATCTGTCAGGAACGCGCGGCGCGAGCAGTTCGAGAGTGGAGAAAAGCCTCATGTCCCTCAAAAGAAACCTCATTATCGTTTCCGTCATTCTCTTATTCATTGTTGCAGGCGTGGGGGTGATGGGCGTGATTTTCTACAGGTCTTATCTCGCTCCGCTTTTCGCCATGCGGGAAGTGCCGTCCGCACTAAGCGAATCGAGGATTTTGACCGGCGCAGACTTTCTGACGAAATCAGAGTTTTACCGCACGGATAAAGACAGTTCGTTGATGGATGTGCTCGAAGAGGACAAGGCCGCCAACAGGTTCGAGTCTATCAGGGATATGAGTATTGGCCAGTTCGACGGGCAGCCCGGTCTCGATCTGGGACTCGCAGGCATGTTCGGCATGACCATCCTCGACCTCAACGGTCAAGTCAAAGAGCGCGTCGAATATCAATTCGAGAAAGGCAAAATCGAGGTTGCGGGGTTCAAGATGGAGCGGCCGAAAGATAGCTTTCCACAGATGCGTGTGTTGGACGTTGAGGGCGACGGCGTGTGTGAAATTTTAGGTTTCGGCGGAACGGACGGCGCGGCTCTGTTCGATCATCAGGGACGCGTGCGATTCAGCCGGGGCACATCGCAAGAGGGGCAACCGTCGATCAGAGAGGTGACGGCCGGAGACCTTGATGCGGACGGCAAGTTGGAGTTTGTCGCGGGATGGGGATACGACCCTTCGAGCATCGAACTCTTTGATCGCGACGGCCGCAGCCTTTGGCGACACGAAGAGGAGTTTATATCCGATTCGACGGAAGTGGTCGATGTAGACGCAGACGGACGAGATGAGATTGTAGAAACATACGGAAGCGAACTGAAGATCCGCGACGCTCAGGGAAAGTTGAAGGGCAGCGCAACGATGCCCCTCTCGCTCAACTATCTTTCGCTCTGCCCCAGACCCGACGGCCGTGGCGCGTCGCAAATTCTCGTCGTTGAGGAAGGCAAAGTGGTCTTGCTCGATCTCGACGGCAAAAACTTTTCAAGTTTCGAGGCTCCACTCAGTAAGATCAAACTGGACAAGCCGCGCGAAGTGAAATTTCCCGGGATGGACGAACCATTTGTGTACGAGACGGAAGAAGTGTATCGAGCCAGTGGCGTGTGGGCGAAGCTACAGAAAGATCAGCCGAAATATCTGGCGGTGGTGGCAAGATTCGCCGCGATAGATCGGTCGCTGTTTTACGTCTACGACGCGCAGGGCAAGCTCCTCTATCATGAAATACTGCCCGAAGACTGTAACTCAGTCGCAGTCCTCCCATCAGCGCGAGAGGACGGGGGCGAAGATATTTTAGTCGGCGGCGAGAAGACGATCTGGCGTTACGCGGCGCACTGAGATCAGAAGCGGCGTCGCCGCCGTGTAAGCTCGGAGCGGACCCGCGCAAAAGTAAGAGAGGGGCGTTTTGCGCGCCCCTCTCACGAAATTAACTTTCCTGTTTCAACTCTCCGAAATTAACTCTCCGAAATCAACTCCCTGAATTAACTGTCAGGCGAAAACTTTTACAGGCCGCGATATTGGAGCGCGAGGGCTTCCATGCGCGCGGACTGGCCTGCGGTGAAGCGATACATGCAGGGGTCGTCCGTGTAATCCATGAAGTTTTCGATGGGGTCAACGCCGGTCTTCGGGCAGGAGTCGCGCCCTGCGGGGCAGTAGAAGGCGGGCGAGCGTTCCGAAGGAGTGTCTGCGACGAAATCGTTGTAGACGGCCGCGCAGCCGCCCTGGAACGTGTGGAAGAGACCGAGCCAGTGGCCGACTTCATGCGAACCCGTGTCGCCTTCGTTGTAAGGAACTTCAGTGCCGCCGGGGAGACTCGAATAGAGACAGACCACGCCGTCCATCAAGGGGTCGCCCGCGTACCAGAAGGGGAAGGTCGCCCATCCAAGATAGCCGCCGCCGTTGTTGGTGTAGAAGTTGAGCGTGCCTGCGTCGCCCACGTGCAGCGCGGTCTTCATCTCGCGCTCGGCGGCCGTGTCCGGCGCGGCGTTGAACCAGGCGAGATTGGTCGTGCGCGTCACGCCGACGAGTTCAAAACGGAAAGGCGTGTTGGCCGCGCCCGGCCCAGTCGCGCCCGCGTAGGCTGCGTTCAGCACGTTGATCTGCGCGCGCAGCATCTTGTCCGGGATGTCGCCGTTGGCAACGCCCGCGCCTTTGTTGATGACGTGGAAATAGACCGGGATCGTGACTTCGCCCGACTTCCTGATCTGGCCGGGGGCACGGCGGCTGTTAAATTCGTTGAGCGCAGCTTCGTAAGTAGCGGCGGTCGTCTCGTCCAGATCGCGCGTGGCGCAGCGGTCGCGCTGCGAACGCGACTCGCCTTTGCTGGAGTTCTTTTGCGCGTTGAGGGAAGGCGTGGCCGACTTGTCGTCAACGGCATGCGCGCGTTTGACGAAGGACGGGCTGGCAAGTGCGACGACGAGCGCGAGGGCGAGCAGAGAGAGGGAGACAAACAGCTTTCTGGTCATCGAATAACTCCTTCGTACTATGGGCTGAAAGTTGGGAACGAAGGCAGCGGCCGAAAGACAGCAGACGCGCCGCCCGGTTGCTTACCGGAAGATTGAGAGCGCACGACTTTAGACGCGCGCTCGCGGCCATGTCAAGAGTGAGAACTGAGGAAACGACAAGGCGTCGCAAGTCTTTTGTAGAGACTCGCGACGCCTTGCCGGTTTGTGCGTCCCTGGTGTTTACGGCGTGCCGAAACGCAGACGGTATTCGATGGAGTTAACGAAGCCGTTGACCATCGTGCGGTAGTCGTTCGGGTTCGCGTTGAGATAAGCGAGCCACGCGTTGAACCCGGCCGTGTCAGGATCGCGCCGCAGGTAGCCGAAGTACTGCGACAACACAAAGGCGCGATTGAAGGTGGCCGCGGCCACGGCGTTGCTCTCGACGATCTCGCGCAGGACTTGAGCGCGCGTCTTGCGTCCGGCGTCAAGGTCTGCGACGAGCGCGTCGCGGTTCGAGATCGTGACTCCGGTGTTCTGGATGATTCGATCCACGAAATTCGCGTTTGAGAGCGCGTCGTAGATGCGCGTGAACTCTTCGCTTTCAGTGAACTCTTCGGCGAAGAGGCCGCGCGCCGCAATCGACTCGGCGGCCGTCGCGCCGTTGAGGCGATAGAGGTCGCGTATGAACTCACGGTACGTGGGCAGGCGACCGAAGGCCGCGAGGTAGAAGCGAATGGCGTAGAAGCCTTTCGTCTGGTATTCGGGCGAGAGGAAGAAGGCCGACGAGACGGCGACGCGGTCGCAAGAGGTGTCGCCCGCGCGGCAGTTCGTGAGCACTCTGAGCCAGGCCGCGAGTCCTTCCGCCTCGGGCGCGCGGTTCAGGAAGTCCAGATAGTGCTGCGTGACGAAGAACGTCGGCTCGTCAATCGGGTTCGTCGGCGAGGCCGCCGTGTCGTTGTCCACGATGGTGATCGTGGCGACCGTTATGTCGTTGAAGGTCGCGCCCGTCGGATTGCGGAGCGTGACGGTGAACGTTTCGTTCTCTTCGACGAAGCGGTCGTCCGTGATGAAGACCCTGATGCCATCGATCCCTTCGCCCGGCTCGAAGCGCAGGACGCCCGCAGCGGTCGTGTAGTCGCGCCGCTCCGTGGCAGTGCCGTCGTTGGTGTCGAAGTCGATGAGCGATTCGCCCGTCGTATCGCCGCCGCGCGTGACGCCGACCAACACACTGCCCGCGCCCTCCGACACGGTAATGTCGAGCGAGATCAATCTGGCAAACGTGGTGTTGGCGACGACAAGGCCGCGGATTAACTCCGTGCTGCCGAAGTTGCCGATGAGCGTGGCCGCGCCCGTGTTGAGGTCAATCGAGTAGAGCCGCGAGGCTGTGTCGGTGGGTGAGGCGAGAGCCGCGAAGGCCGTCTGGCTGTTGTTGGCGATGTCGAAGCCGATGAACTTGCTTGCGTCAACGCCGAGCGTGCCGACGGTATTGAGCGTCCCCGCATTCTCCGGGTTCTGCGTGACCAGCACGTCGAGGTCGTAGTCTATGTCGTATAACGTGCCCTGGCCGACGTTGATGAGGATGGCCGCTGCGCCGGACACGCGCGGCGTCCGCCCCGCGTTCGGGTCGAGCAACTCCGCGTTGTAGGCGAGCGGCGCGTCCGGTTGCGTGCCGGGCGTGTTCGGGTCGCCGTCCAACACCATGCCGGTTTCACTGTTGAGCCGGAAATTCTGCCCGCTGTCGCTGACGACGCGCAGACCGTTCGGGCCGAAGGCCATACCGAACTCGCTCCCGTTGAGCGGGACGGCAAACGTGCCACTGCCGATCTGCGTCGCCACTCCCGTCGCGGAATCGACACGATAGAGTCGGCCGGTGCTGCCGAGGCCGAGGACGGTGCCGATGTTGGAAATGTTCTCGATGGCGAGCAGCGACTCGTCGGTTTGCAGGCCGGTGACGACGACGGAACTGAGTATGTCGTCGGGCGCGGACGTGTTGAAGCGCAGCAGGCGATTGCCGGTCGTCAGCGCGATGGCGTTCGAGTGCGGAGCGACGGTGGAGGGGCTGGACGCGGCGTTGATCTGGCCGCGAATCTCGCCGCCGGGGAAGTTCTCCGTGTGGACGTTGAAGTACATCAGCCCGGCCTTCAGGTTGCGCACCTGCACGGGCGTCAGCGAAATCTGGAAGTCGCTGAACGTGCCGTTCGGCAGCGGGAAGATGACGGGCGCGTTCGTGCCCGGAGGGGCGAAGCCATGGATGTGCGCCATGGTCTGCGCGCTGGTCAGGCCGGAGAAGGTCAGAGAGACGCGCGCTGTCATCTCGTCTGCGCTCAGGACGACTGTACCGATGCCGCGCGCGGGCGAATTCGTCGGCGGCACTTCCTGCGAGCCGTCGAGCATGGCCGTGAAGACGCGCGCGCCGGAATTGGCGGGCACGGCGAGCGGCTGGATCGACGGGTTGAAATCGGTGGCGTCCACGTTCGAGGTCAAGCGGCGGAGCGTGGCGGTCGGGGCATTGCCCGCGTAGATTTCAAAGTTGCCGTCGCGCGTGCTGGCGAAGACGATGCGCTGGTTGTCGGCCGTGCGCGCCGGGTCGACGTCGAGCGCGGCGTTGTTCGTGACGTTGATCTCATTCTGGCCGTCGGCGTCCATCACGAAGATGTCGTCGTTGCCGCTGCGCTCGCTCTGGAAAGTGATCTTACCGCGCGACCAGGAGGGGTGCGTGTCGTCGTCGGGCGCGTCCGTCAAGCGCGTCGGGTTCAAGCCCACAGGACTGGAGATGTAAATCTCGTAGTTGCCGTCGCGGTTCGAGGCAAAGGCGAGTATCGTGCCGTCGGGCGAATAGGCGGGGTCGATGTCGTCGGCCGGGTGGTCGGATACGGTGCGGCCCGGCCCGAGCGGCAGGTCGAAGCTGAATGGCAACGAAGAGACGATTGAGGTGTAGATTTCGTCGTTGCCCGTCTGGTCGCTGACAAAGGCGATGTTCTGCCCCGAAGGATGCCACGTGGGGCTGCGCTCGTTGGCGGGGTTGTTGATGAGACGGAACAGGTTCGAGCCGTCTGCGTTCATGATGTAAATGTCGTTTGAGCCGGCACGGTTGCTGACGAAGGCGATCTTCGATCCGTCGGGCGACCAGGCGGGTTGCACGTCTTCGCCCGGATCGTTGGTCAGACGAATCTGGCCGCTGCCGTCCGGGTTCATCACATAGATTTCAAAGTTGCCGTCGCGGTCGCTGGCGAAAGCGATCTTGCCGCGCGGTTCGGGCGTGTGGTTAGAGGCCTCTGCGTCCTCGCCATCCTTCGCGGCGGCTGTGGCCGGGTTCGTAGTTTTAATTTTACTTTGAGCTTTACTGGGCGTGCCCGGTTGACGGTTCGAGCGAGTGTCTCCAGCGGCGGCGCGTCTCTCCGCGCGGCGTGCTGCTCTCGTCGAAGAGTAACCGGGCAAGGTGATCGTGCTCATCAAGACGGCGAGCGCGATCAGAATAGGCGTCGCCAGACGCCGCGCGCTTCGTGTTGACTTGTTCATGGCCTTGCTCCTTAACGGTGTGTCTGTCGGTGCTTCTCTTCTCGTTTATGCAGCACGCGCGTCAGTTGCGCGTCCGGTCGTCGGTCGTACCCTTCGGCCAGGGTTGGATGGAAGGCGCGAAGAAGGGGAACTCGTTGCGGAAGGCCGCGTCGTTCGAGTTCACGCTGTCGCCCGTGGTGAGTGCGCCGTTGGTAATGATTGCCATGAGCGTGTCGATCACGTCGTCGGCCGGACGGCGGCCGTTCGGAAAACCGCTGCCGGAATTCGTGCCGCCGCCCGTGCCCGTGTTTTCTTTGCCCAAGTCGAGACGTAGAAAGTCGCCTTTGAGCACGGCGACGCCCGCCAGCAGATTGATGTTGTCCTGACTCGTCCCCAGAGCCCGCAGCGTGCCGATGATGTCGGTGGCGAAACGCAGGTTGGCGTCGTCAACACTCGTCGAAGCGTTGTATTCGTTCTTGCGCGTGAAGGGGATGAGCGCGACGTTGACGGCCGGGGTCGCCATGCGATCCACGTTAACGTAGCGGCCGACGCCGGAGACTTCCCCGTTCTTGGTGATGATGCGGGGGGTACGTCGCTGCGTCGCGCCGCTTAAGCCGACGACGTTTCCGTTCGTGCCGCGCAGGAGCGTCGCCGGAACGCTCAAAGCGATGGCTTTGACGTTGTAACCGGCGAAGGTATCGCGCCCGCGTTGGAGGACTGTGGTGTCGGGCGTGCCCGCGAGCACTGAGCCGATGAAGCGATTGAAGGCCGGGATGTCGAAGAAGAACGGGTCGTCAACCAGACCGGCGAAGAAGCGCGTGCCGCCAGCGCCGTCGGTGATGACGGGCGTGGGCGGTGTGTCGGAGGTGGCCGAGGGCGGCGTGGTCTGTGCGTTGAAGGTCGTGCCGTTGGGCAGCGTGATGGTCGCCGTCTGCGTGCCGCTCGAAGAAGTGCGCGGCGTAAAAGTCACGTCGATGAAGCGGTCGGCCTTGGCATCGCCCGTATTCTCGATGTCGAAATGATAGCGGACGTTGTGATCGAAGCCGCCCGCGTTCTGCGCTTCGCCGGGGACGATGAACCCTTGCACGGTCATGCCGATGATGACGTTGGCGTTGTTGTTCGGGTCGAGAAAGAAATAAACGTCGGCGATGTCGGCTCCCTGATCGCTGGCGACGAGGGGCGCGTCGAAGTGGTCGGCCGCGGGAGCGGGCGGCGCGGGCGTCAAGGCGACGACGCACGCGAGCGTAAGCGCAAGAGCGGCGAGAGCGAGTTTCTTATTACGAGAGCGCATCATGTGAATTCTCCTTTGGCGGTGGCAAGTACGAAGCAACTTTCACTTTCGCAGGTGACGGCTAGTGCGGCAGCGTGCGTCGAAACAGCGTAGTTCGTTCAAAAATGAAGGCGGAAGATTTGAACCCTCGCGCCGGTCGCTTTCATTGCGCGCGGCCCCGGGTTATTCGTGTGTCGGCTCGAAATCAGGTGCTACTGCGTAGATACGCGGCGAGCCTTAATTCGGATTTTCGTTAACAGAGCGGAGTGAGGTTAGCGCAAGAGCGGAAACTTGGCTAGATATTTTTTGCGCCCGGACGTGAAATTTTTGTTGCGGCGCCCGTCGCCCGCCGCCGCGCGGCGAATCTTTAAGCGTGGCGCGCGGCGCGCTTGAGATTTGAAAGTTGAAATGTGAGGTGCGAAAGGGACAGGACGCGCGGGCGGCGCGCGGCGGGTGCTCTTTTTTAAGCTCTCAGTTAGTATGCACAGGCCGCGCCCCGTTTAGCGTCCGCGTCGTAAGGATGGCCTTGAGAAACAGATCGACATTGACGGTTTCGCTTCTGCTTTCGCTTCTCTCCGCCGCGCTCGTCGCGTGCGGGTGCGGCGGGTGGATCAAGCCGCGCGGTTCGACCGCGAGCACGCCCGACGCAAAGACGCACGCGCTCCCACCGGCCGCGCCGATTCCGGGCGAAGCCGACGAGGCGTTTCAAACGTCTGTCCGCTTTCTCGAAGCGCGCGTCCGAAAAGACCCCGACGACTTCATCGCCTACAATCTTTTGCACGGTTATTACCTCCGCCGCGTGCAGGAGACGGGCGACGTGCAATATCTGGAACTGGCCGAGCGCGCCGCGCGCGCCTCGCTTGCCGCCGCGCCCGCCGAACTGAACACGGGCGGACTGGCCGCGCTCGCACAGACCGCTTACACCGCTCACGATTTCGTCTCGGCGCGCGACCACGCGCTCAAACTCAAACAACTCGAACCCGGCAAGACTCTCCCCTACCAACTGCTCGCAGAGACGCTCGTCGAACTCGGCGACTATGACGGAGCGCAAGAGGCTTTCCGGCAGTTGCAACGTTTGCAGGGCGACGCTCTGAACTTCGCCACCGAGACGCGCCTTGCGCGCCTCGACCTGCTCTACGGGCGCGCGGAACGCGCGAGCGAGCGTTACACGCGGGCGCTGGCTCTCGCGCTCGATGCAAGTCCGCCGTCGCGCGAAACGGTCGCATGGTGTCGCTGGCAACTCGGCGAAGTCGCCTTCGCGCGCGGCGATTATGAAGAGGCGGAGCGGCGCTATCAGGAGTCTCTCGTGACTTACCCGGATTACAACCGCGCGCTGGCCGCGTTGGGGCGCGTGCGCGCCGCGCGGGGCGACATCGCGGGGGGCATCGAGTATTACGAGCGAGCCGTTAAGCGTCTGCCCGATCCTTCTGTGATCGCAGCCCTCGGCGATCTCTACAAACTGGCGGGGCGCGAGCGCGAGGCGGCGGCGCAATACGCGCTCGTCGAACAGATCGCGCGCCTCGGCGCGCACGGCGGCGCACTCTACAACCGTCAACTCGCGCTCTTTTACGCCGACCACGATCTGAAAGCGTCGGAAGCTTACGCGCTGGCCGCGAAGGAGTATGAAGTGCGCCGCGACATCTACGGCGCGGACGCGCTGGCGTGGACGGCCTTGAAGGCAGGCAAGACGGAAGAGGCGCGCGCGGCTATCAAAGACGCGCTGCGTTTGGGCACAGAAGACGCGCGACTCTTCTATCACGCCGGGATGATCGCGCGCTCTGCGGGCGACGCTCAACTTGCGCGCAAGTTTCTCGAACGCGCGCTTGCGCTCAACCCGCAGTTCGATCCCTTGCAGGCGCGCATTGCGCGCGAGGCTCTAACGAAGTAGTCTCGGAGGGCGACAAAAGACCTGCGAGCAGTCTTCAACTCGTTCAACGTCAGTTCAAACGACGAACGACCGGACGGCAGTTTCGTCGTCACTCATTTTGATAGTCGCCAGCTAAAATTTATCAACTTGAATTTATGAAGTTCCCCCGCAACGCCCGCACACGGAAGCGACGCGCGCTCGTTCTCGCGTCCGTACTCGTCCTTGTCTTCGGCCTCTTCGCGCCGGACGCGTCCGCTCACCCGCTCGGCAATTTCACCGTCAATCATTTCTCGCGCCTTGAGATCGACGCGACGCGCGTGCGTCTCCACTACGTCATCGACATGGCCGAGATCGCCACGCTACAGGAATTACAAACCGTGGACACGGACGGCGACCGTCAACATACGCAAGCGGAACTCGACGCTTATGCAGCGCGCGCCGCTGCCTCGCACGTCGCTGGCTTGCGGCTCGCCTTTGACGGCGCGCACGTCCCACTCAAACTGCTCGGTCAACGCATCGCTCTGCAACCGGGCGAGGGCAACTTGCCGACGCTCCGCCTTGAGTGCGACTACGAGGGCGAACTGCCCCTGAACGCACAACGCGCGGACGACGCGGCACGGCGCATCAGTTTCAATGACGCGAACTACGCGGGGCGCATCGGCTGGCGCGAAATTATGGTTGTGCCCGCAGGGGGCGTCCGCATCTTCGATAGCAGCGCATACGGCAGCAGTCTCTCGAACGAACTGCGCGCGTACCCGAGCGACATGACCTCCGCCCCGCTCGACGAACGCACAGCCGAACTCTCTTTCACGACCGCCGCCACGCTGCCCGCAGGTGCGCGACCGCCTGGCCGAACTCATCTCAGTCAGGGATTTGACGCCCGGTGTGGTGCTCGCCGGACTGCTTCTGGCTGCCATCCTCGGCGGCTTTCATGCGCTCTCGCCGGGACACGGCAAGACGGTCGTGGCCGCTTATCTCATCGGCTCGCGCGGCACGGCGAAGCACGCGGCCTTCCTCGGTCTGACTGTGACCGTCACGCACACGGCGGGCGTCTTCGCGCTCGGCATCGTGACGTTGTTTGCAGCGCAGTACGTCGTGCCCGAACGTCTCTATCCTGTGTTGAGTTTCGTCTCCGGCGCGATCGTCGTCGCCATCGGCCTGAGTCTGCTGGTGCGGCGCATCGGCGCGGCCTACGGCTACGTCGAACACGCGCACGACACGGACGGCCACCACACACACGCGCAAGACGAACTCTCCGGCGGGCACACACACGCGCACGGAAGCGCGGCGCACACGCATCTGCCGCCCGGCGCGGACGGCGAACGCGTGACCTGGCGACGACTGCTCGCGCTCGGAATCTCCGGGGGCTTGCTGCCCTGCCCTTCCGCGCTCGTCGTCCTGCTCTCGGCCATACACCTGCGGCGCGTCGGTTATGGGCTGCTGCTCGTCGTCGCGTTCAGCGCGGGGCTGGCGAGCGTCTTAACCGGCATCGGTTTGCTGTTCGTCTACGCGCGCCGCTGGATGGAACGTCCACTCGCTTCGACGAGCATCTGGCTGCGCGTGCTGCCCGCTCTGAGCGCGTTCGTCATCACCTGCGCAGGGCTGTTCATCTGTTATCAGGCCATCGGCGAGGCGGGCTACAGCGCGGGCGCGCTCGGCGGCGAACTGTTACAACAAGCGCGCGCACTCTTCTCGCACGAAGAACCCAGCTTCGCGCGCATGAGCGCGCTGGCCGTGCTCGGCCTCGGTCTCGTCTTCGGACTCAAGCACGCCACGGAAGTCGATCACGTCGTCGCCGTCTCGAACATCGTCAGCGAGCAAAGGAAACTGTGGCGTGCGGCTCTGGTCGGCGGATTGTGGGGCGTCGGACACACGGCCTCGCTCGTCATCGTCGGAACGGTGGTGCTCGTCCTGCGCGTGGCGATCTCGGAGCGGGTGGCGAGCGGGTTGGAGTTCTGCGTGGCCTTGATGATCATCGGCCTCGGCGCGGCGACTTTCGTGCGCTCTCTGCGCGAGCGTCGCGCGCCCTTGCACCTGCACCAACACCGCCACGACGGACTCGAACACGCCCATATACATTTTCACGAAGCGGGCACAGAACACGCCGGAACGCTTGCGCCGCACTCGCACGCCGTCACGCGCATCGGGATCAAGCCGTTCGTCGTCGGCGCGGTGCACGGCCTTGCGGGGTCTGCGGCCTTGACGCTTCTCGTGCTCGCGCAAATTCCCTCGCCGCTCGTCGGCTTGCTCTACCTGCTCGTCTTCGGCCTCGGCTCGATTGTGGGGATGCTTCTGATGTCGGGTCTGGTCGGTCTGCCCTTCGTCTTGAGCGCGCGCAAACTCTCCGGCCTACACTACGGCTTGCAGACGGCCGCCGGTGCGCTCAGCATCTGCTTCGGCCTCTGGTACGCCTACGAAACGCAAGTTCACTCGTGGCTCTTCGGCATGTTGTTCTTCAACGCCTGACACCCGACACATCGCGCCGGAATTACTTAGCCCACTCGATCACCGGGTCAACCCACTCGGGCAGGGGACGATACAGGAGACCGTGGCCGAGTCCCAACTTGACGACGATCTCTTTGTGTCTATTCACGCCCGTCGAGCTATCTACGAATTTCTGGCAAGAGCCTACTCCTCTGCTTTCCTTGAAGTCGTAGATGGAGAGGACGTTTCCCCATAAATCCACTTTGTTGTCCCGGTAGATGCTGAAATCTCCGCACGCGGCGAGAATGACGAAGTTGACATCGCGGTTCTTGAGCATGGTGGACGCGAACATCGCGATGCCGCCGCCTCTGGAAGCGCCGACGGCCGTGATGTTCCGCGGCGGAACTCCGGCATCGAGCAACCGCTTGATCTGCCCCACCACTTTCGAAGCATACTCGCGCGGGTCAGTTCCCTTCGGGCGTGCCTCGCTGATCACCACGAACCCTCTCTCGACGAAAGTGTTGAGTATCTGCTCGTACTCGTAGACTCCATGGTCTGGGCTGGTAGGGCGGATGCCTTCGTTCTCGACGATTATCCCGTGCAGGTAAAACAGATACTTCGCGCCCGCGTCCACTTTCTCCGGCACGTCTCTCCAACGTGCGCCTTTCGCCGGACGAACAACTGCGGGCGCTTCCTTTGTCGCGGCCTTCGTCTTTTCCGCGCGCTGGCCGCAAGCCGCCACCGCCAATATCGAAATCAAACCGCACAGCGCCGCCGTGCGCCGAAGTATGTGCGTGATAGCAGAATTCATACCTACTCCTCTTAACACACCGATGCGAACGGAAGAAACTCCGCAACTCACAACAACCGCAGCCATCGAACGTCAACTTCTCAAGGCGATGACTTCAAGGTATTCCGCTTCGACGTGCGTGGCGCTGTCGTCCGTCGCCTGATTATGCTCCGACCACAATTGCTCAAGGTCACGTCGCAGGGCGGCCTGCCCGTCCGCGTCGAGCGCGGCGAAGGCGCGTTGCGTCGGGCCGTAATACTTGCGGAAGGATTCGACCACCTCTGCGGGCGGAGCGGGAAATTTGAAAGTGCAGATGCGCCGCGCCATCTGTAAATCCGCGACGCCTTCTCGCAAGCGTTCGCGCACCGTCTCTTCGTCACCCCATCTGACGGGCGACGGGATGTTAGACGGCGGCGGCACATGTTTGCCGGTGACTTTGAACATCCGGCCGATGAAGCCGTCCGGCGTCCAGTTCGCCAGAGCGATGCGCCCGCCGGGACGACACACGCGAATTAGTTCGGACGAGACGAGTTCGGGGCGCGGCGCGAACATCACTCCGTACATGCTGACGACTTCGTCGAAGCTCCCCTGCGCGTAGGGCAGATTCTCCGCGTCGCCTTCGTCGAACTGGATCGACAAACCTTCGGACGCGGCACGTGCGCGCGCCTGCTCAAGCAGATTCGTGGCGATGTCCACACCCGTCACGATTGCGCCTGCGCGTGCCGCCGGGATCGACAGGTTGCCGCTGCCGCAAGCCACGTCGAGCACGCACACACCCGGCTTCAGCGCAAGACGCGCGATAAACTCCCCGGCGCTCGCCTCGATCCACTTTGCGACCTCGCCGAAGTCGCCCGCCATCCACATGGCTTTCAATCGAGTTTTCAAAGCGTCCATCTCAGGATTCAACGTACTCACAGTCTCGCTCCTTTCAAATAAAGACTCCCATATTTTTCAAAGGCTCTCATACTTTTCTTCGCCAGTGAAAGTTCAACTCTTGCCCTTTAAATTCCGAGCCGTTCGCAGATGACAACGACGCTAAATTAACGTCGGCTCGTGTCAATCGACGGCCGTTCAGTGTGTGCCGCACGGGCGGCGTGTGGGATCAGGTGTGCGTTGAAGAGTTTGAAGATGCGTTTGTACTCGTCCGCCCAACTGGTGTCGCGTTCGAAGGCGTGGTCTTCGACCGGGTAGACGGCCAGTTCCCAGTTCTCTTTTCTGAGTTCGATGAGGCGCTGGGCGAGGCGTACGGAATCCTGAAAGTGTACGTTTACGTCAACCATGCCGTGGCAGATAAGAAGCGCGCCGCGCAAGCCTTCGGCGAAGTAGATGGGTGAACTTCGCTTGTAGGCTTCGAGGTCGTTTTGCGGCAGATTGAGAATGTTTGAAGTGTAAGGGTGGTTGTAGTGCGCCCAGTCTGTGACGGGGCGTAAGGCCGCGCCCGCGGCGAACACGTCGGGCGTGGTGAACATCGCCATCAAGGTGATGAAGCCGCCGTAAGAGCCGCCGTAGATGCCTATGCGTTTGGCGTCGATAGCGTGCTCCGCGACGAGATAGCGCGCGGCGTCTACGTGGTCGGTCAAATCCTTGTCGCCCATGTGGCGGTAAATGCCTGTGCGCCAGTCGCGGCCGTAGCCGGCCGAGCCGCGATAGTCTATGTCGAGCACGGTGAAGCCACGTTCCATCAACAGGTGATGAAACATATACTCGCGGTAATAACTGCTCCACCAGCGATGCACGTTCTGCAAGTAGCCTGCGCCGTGGACGAAGAGGACGGCCGCGCCGTTCGGGCGCGAGGGTTTGTAGAGACGCGCCTGTATGGTCTGGCCGTCACGCGCTTTGACGGCGACGATTGCCGGTTCGATCCAGTTGTAGGTGAAAAACTCCGGGATGGGCGAGGTCGTCACCTGTCGTGCGTCGGACATGGGTGCGCTCGCGGCGAGATAGAGTTCGGGCGGGCGGTTGCTGTAGGAGCGGACGATGGCGAGCATGCGTTCATCGGGCGAGATGTCCGTTTCGTTGTGGCCGGGCAGCGCCGTGAGACGCGTGCGCGCGCCGCCGCTCGCAGGCATCGAGTAGAGGTGTCGCTCTGCGAAGCTGACTTCGCTTGAGGTGAAATAGAATTTCGTCTTGTCTTCGGAGAGGCGCACGTCTGAGACTTCGAACGCGCCGCGCGTGAGTTGCACAGGGCGCGCGCCTTCGTCAATCGAGACGGTGTAGAGATGCGCGAAGCCGTCTTGCTCCGACTCGAAATAGACGCGCCGGTTATCGGGCAGCCAGCCGAGCGTGAACGCGCCGGGGCCGTTCACCCAGGCGTCGTCGTGCAAGGCCGCGAGCGTTCTGGTTTTGGCGGTCGCAGGGTCGAGCAGCAGCACCCAACGATCCTTGTTGTCACTGGAACGCGCGAGAAGCGCCGCGTGCCGCCCGTCCTCAGACCATTGCAACTGGAAAAGCTGCACGTCGCGCTCGCGCGCTTCCTGCGCGCTCGTCTGCGCCGTCGTCTCGGTCTGCGTGCGCGGCGGTTGTTGTCCCTGCTGCTGTGCGGGCGTCGGCTGCGCTTGAGATTGTTGCTGCGTCTGCGGCGACGTGCCGCGTTCGCGCGCGGCCTGTTCGGTCGAATTCTCCTCGGTGCGCGTGCGGACGACGGGCGCGGCCTGCACGGCGCGTTGCCCGTGATCGACGCTCTTCGACTCGCCCGTCTCCACGTTGATGACGTACATGCGCGTGCGTCCCTGCGCGTCGCCCACCTTCGCGCGCCCCGGTATGTCCTCCGTGTAGGCCGACTCTGTGACGTAGTTCGGAACAATCGTCTGCTTGGCCGCAGGCGCAGGCTCGTTGACGACGGCGACGACGTATGCGCCGTCGGGCGAGAGCGTGAGGTTGGCGACCGTGTGCCCCGTCGGGACGTTGAAAGGTCTTCTCTTCTCGCGCGCCTTGCGTTTCGCCTCCTGCTCCTCGCGTCGCGCGGCGCGCTCGCGCACGGCTTCGAGCAACGTGCGCTCCTCCTTCTTCAAAACTTCCTGACTCTCCGTCCCACGCGCCGCGCCTTGCGCGCCGCCGCCACCGATGCGTATGTCGGTCAACTGTTCGAGCAGCCCGCCTTCGAGCGAGAGCGCGTAGAGATTGTTCTGTCGTGTGAACAGGACGCGCCGCCCGTCGCGCGTGAAGCGCGGGTTCAACTCGGCCTCGACCGTGCGCGTCAACTGACGGCGCGCACTGCGCGCGTGCTCGTAGAGATAGATGTCGCCCTCGTCGGCGAAGACCGTCCAGCGCTTGTCCTTCGACAAGTCGCCACCCGTAGGCGGCGCAATTGTTCGCGTCTCTTCCTCTGAGAGTTTGCGCAAGCCGGTGCCGTCGCGGTTGACGACGTACGTGTCAAACTCTTTCAGGCGCGGCTCTGTCGCCTGCTTCCAACGGAAATAGACGCGCGCGCCGTCCTGCGACCAACGCACGCCGGTCGGCTCGTAGCCGACGAGCGCCGCCCCGCGCATGATGCTGTCAATCGTCAACTCGAAACGCTTCGGAGACTGTGACGCCGAAGCGGCGGGTGTCTGTTGCGCTTTTGTGTTTGGCGGGAAGAGTAGGAGGACGAGCGAAACGGCCGCGAGCGTGCGGCGTGTGATGCAGATTTTCATATCCCTTTTCTTGTTCTTAAAGATTGCTATTAAAGATTGATGGCTTCGATGCGCACGTTTAAATCCGACGTCACCGTGACGGTGTGATTGTCGGGCACGGCGAGCCAGTCGCTCTGGTCGTCAGTCAAACGCTCGCTGGCGACGATGACGGCCGACGCCTGCTCCTGCGTCTTGACCGTGTGCATGTCGCACAATCCGTCGGGCAGACACTCGAAACGTCTGCCGCGCGAGACGTGCAGAGAGTTTCCCGCCACGCCTTCGGCCGAGCAGTAGCGCGAGATGACGATCGACTCGCCGTCCGTCACCGCGAAGTTGTAATGCGAAGCCTCCACGACTCCGGCCGCGCGCGTCCACTCGTTGAGTTGAGCGATGGTTTCGACAATCCCTGCGCGCATCGCTTCGGCGTTCGCCTCGCCGAAAGGCACGCGCAGGTTGTTGAGAAAGAGGGCGAAGGCGTGCTCGGAATCGGTCGTGCCCATGACCATGTTGTAAAACTCGTCCTTCAAACTCTCTCGCAGGGTGCGCTTGATGCGCGCGAACCCGGCCACCGCGCCGTTGTGCATCCACATGAAACGGTCGTAAGAGAACGGGTGCACGTTCGATTCCATCACGGCCATGCCCGGCGAAGCCGCACGCACGTGCGCGAAGAGACAGGAGGCGCGAACCTTCACCGCCAAATTCTGCAAGTTGCGATTCGACCAGGCGGGCATCACCGTCCGCTGCACGCACGGCGTCGGGTCTGAAATGTCGGGCACGTACCAGCCGACGCCGAAGCCGTCGCCGTTCAAAGGCTCTGCGCGTTCGCGCGCCTTGTAGCTCTGCATGATCAGCGAATTGACGGGGCGGTATAATAAGTCCGCCAACAGAAGCGGCGCACCCGCGTAAGCGAGAAAGCGACACATAAACTTCAGCCCTGTGTGGAGACGAGATGTGCGAACCACCCGATGATACAACAGAACGACGCGAACGCGACGCCACGCCGTCCCCACGCGAACACGACACGACGACCGAGCGCGAGCACACGCCCGGCAGTTATTACTACGACGACGCGACCGGCTACGAGATTTACGACCCGGCGAAAGATGAGGACGAAGAAGAGACGGGCGAGAGCGACGAGACAACATCTTGAAGGAAGCGAACTGCGCGTGCGCTCATTGACGTTGACGACGCGGCGCGTGATGTTGACTCAAACGTGTGACAATTCAAGAAGTGTCATAAAGGCGACGGCGGAGCAACGGGGCGGGCGTTATCCTGTATAGCTGTCAGGTAGTCTTCCGTACGCTCACAGGGAGTAAACGAATCATGCCGTCGTACTTTCGTCTTTTATGCGCGCTCGTCGTCGCCGGATTATGCGCGCACGCGTGCCTTCGCCCGGCCTGCGCGCAACAGAATTCACAGCCGGACGTGCAGGTGAACGCCGAGCCCGCCGCGCAGAACGCGCCCGCCGCGAGGACAACGCCCGCCGAGACGCTGCGCTCCGCGCAAACCATCTACATCCGCACCAAGTCGGTCTACTTCAAGCCCGCCGCGCTCGAACAGGCGCTACTTCAGCGCGACGAAGTTCAACAATGGGGACTGGTCATCTCGCGCGAAGAGACGGACGCAGACTTGATCATCGAAGTTGACCGCAAGCTGTTCACGAACAAATTCGTCTACAGCGTGCTCGACCCGCACATGAACCGCGTGCTGCTCAGCGGCAAGATCGGCTCGCTCGGCGGCACGGTCGAAGACCAGATCGCCAGCGGCTTCGTCAAACGCCTCGCGCCCTTCCGCGCCGCTCCGGCTCAAATCAAATAAGACGCGGGGCGGCTCTCGCAAAATGCAAAAGCCGCCCCGCGTTCGTCGCAAATGTAATCAGCCGCGCGCCCTTGCCGTAAACAAAACAAGCCGCGCTGCCGTCTCTTAAGCCTCTTTCTCCTTCTTCGGGCGCAGGTTCGAGGCGAGCACGCGCTTACGCAGGCGGATGTTTTCCGGCGTCACCTCGACCAGTTCGTCGTCGGCGATGAACTCCAGAGCCTGTTCGAGTGAAAGGTCTTTGACGGGCACGAGGCGCATCGCTTCGTCTGCGCTCGCGGCGCGCATGTTCGTCAACTTCTTCTCCTTGATAACGTTCACGTCGAGGTCTACGGCGCGGGCGTTCTCGCCGATGATCATGCCCTCGTAAACCTTCACGCCAGGACGCACGAACATCGACCCGCGTTCCTGCAAGTTAAAGAGCGCATAGGTTGTCGTCTCGCCCAGCCGGTCTGCGATGAGCGACCCCGTAGCGCGTCCGCGCATCGCGCCCTGCCACTCGCCCCAACGCAGGAACAGCGTGTTGAGCAGTCCCGTGCCCTTCGTCTCGGTGAGAAACTCGCCGCGAAAGCCGATGAGGCCGCGCGAAGGCGTCTCGAATTCCAGACGCACGCGCCCCGTGCCGTGGTTGACCATCTTCGTCATCTGTCCTTTGCGACGCCCCATCGCCTCCGTCACCACGCCGATAAACTCGTCCGGGCAATCGACGACGACGAGTTCAATCGGCTCGAAAAGTTTGCCGTCGCGCTCGTGCGTGATGACCTGCGGTTTCGACACCTGTAGCTCGTAGCCCTCGCGCCGCATCATCTCGATCAGGATGGCGAGTTGCAATTCGCCACGCCCCGAAACTTTGAATTGATCCGGCGAGTCTGTGTCTTCCACGCGGATGGCGACGTTGCTCAGGAGTTCGCGGTCGAGCCGTTCGCGCAGTTGGCGCGACGTGACATACTTCCCTTCGCGCCCGGCGAAAGGCGAGTTGTTGACGCTGAAGATCATGGAGATCGTCGGCTCGTCTACCGCAATGACCGGGAGACGCTGCGGGTTGTCCGCGCTCGACACCGTTTCGCCGATCTCGATGCCTTCCATTCCGGCGAGCGCCACGATGTCGCCAACGCTCGCACGCGCGACCGCTTCGCGCTTCAAACCTTCGAAGGCGTAAAGCTGCGAGACGCGCATCTTCTGCACCGAGCCGTCGCGCTTGACGACGGCGACGGTTTCGCCCTGGGCGATCTCGCCGGAGAAGATGCGACCGATGGCGAGTCGGCCGACGTATTCGTTGTAATCAAGATTCGCCACGAGCAGTTGCAGCGCATCACGGCGCAGTGCGCGCGGCGCAGGTATCGTCTCGACGATCTGATCAAAGAGCGGCCGGAGATCGCTTGAGTCGTCCGTCAGTTGTTTCTTCGCCACACCTTCGCGCGAGACGGCGTAGAGGATCGGAAACTCGATCTGCTCGTCCGTCGCGTCGAGGTCGAGGAACAGTTCGTAAATCTCGTCAACCACTTCGGCGGGTCGTGCGTCCTGCCGGTCGATCTTGTTGACGACGGCAATGACGGGCAAGCGCAACTCCAGAGCCTTGCGCAGGACGAAGCGCGTCTGCGGCAGGCAGCCTTCCGCTGCATCAACGAGCAGCATCACGCCGTCCACCATCTTCAACACGCGTTCGACCTCGCCGCCGAAGTCGGCGTGTCCCGGCGTGTCGAGGATGTTGATCTTCACGTCGCCATAGCGCACGGCCGTGTTCTTCGCCATGATGGTGATGCCGCGCTCGCGCTCCAAGTCCATCGAGTCCATCACGCGTTCAACGATATGCTCGTTCTCGCGATAAGTTCCGGCCTGTTTGAGCATCGCATCGACGAGCGTGGTCTTGCCATGATCGACGTGCGCGATGATGGCGATGTTGCGTATATCTTTCCGTTCTTCAGTCATAACTCCCCTATAGATCAAAACGGCGCAGAAGAGCGCGCCACGTCAAACCGCATATCATAACACGCGCCGCTCGTTTATCCTTGCGCCGAGACGACTGCGAGAGTTGATGCGACCGTTGAGACTGTTTCGGAGTTTGTTCTTAAGACTTGAACGCGCCCGTCTGACGCAAGGCTTCGTAGAGCACGATGGCGACTGAAGTGGCGAGATTGAGGCTGCGGACGCGCGGGTTGAGCATCGGGATCGTGACGCAATGAGAAGCGTTAGCGCGAAGCAAATCTTCCGGCAAACCGCGTGTTTCCCGGCCAAAAATCAAACAATCGCCGTCCGTGTAGCGCCAATCGGTGTAGGCTCTCGTGGCTTTCGTCGTGAGGTAGACGAAGCGCGCGCGGGGCAGCGCGGTGCGCAGTGCATCGAGGTCTCGATGCCGCGCAAGCTGCACTTCGGGCCAATAGTCCAACCCCGCGCGCCGCACTGCGCGGTCGTCCAGACGAAACCCCGTCACCCCGACGATGTGCAGGGGCGTCCCGGTCGCCGCGCACAGACGCGCGACGTTGCCTGTATTCGGCGGTATCTCCGGTTCGACGAGCGCGACGTTGATCATAACAAGAGAGCCAGAGGTTAGAGGATAGAGGTCAGTAGAAGACAGTTTTTGTTTTAACTAATCTCTGACTTCTAACCTCTGACCTCTATCAAAGAATTAGGACGGCGTGCTGTAGCAGCGTTCGCCGTCCCTTTAAATGGTCTCACTTCGAGACCGAATGTTTCTTGTGCGCTTGTGAAGGTTGTTGAGTTGTTCAGGTTGAACTGACTACTACTTCGAGCCGCCTTTCGAGCCGCCTTTGGAGCCGCCCTTGGAACCGCCCTTCGAGCCGCCCTTGGAACCACCCTTGGAACCGCCCTTGGAACCACCAGCTTTCTTAGTTGCCATAAGTCTTCGTTGCTCCTTTTTCTCTTGGTTGTTTGTGACCACAAGATACTGTGTCAATTTTCATCTTGTGGCCTAGGCTAAACAGCGCACAACATATTGGACTTATAAACATAAAGCGATCACTTGTCAATAACTTAATTCCCAATCACTACTTTTTTTCGCACATGATCATTTGATGTGTACGCGCGCAGACATACGACAGACACAAAGAGTGTCTCGTTAACGCGAAGAGTGCGCGTCGAAATTTGATCGACGCGCACTGCGACTTGAGTTGAAATTGTGATTAGCGATAGACGGGAGTGAAGATCCAACGGTCGTGACGTGAGATGCCGTAGTAAGTGATCACGGAAGGGCAACGACTGCGGCTGGCAACGCCGATGAAAGGTGTGGCGGTTTCGTTCGGCGAGGTATCGAGATCGCAACGCGCTTCGTCGTCGTCGCCGAACTTGTAATCCTTGTCGTTGTCGAGTCCGAGCATCGCGCCGCCGCCGATTGCGCCCGCCTGTTCGAACGCACGGTAACGCGCGCTCGTCACGGGCGGGATGCCGCCGTTGTACTTCAACACGCTCTGTTTGAAATCGAGGAAGGCGCGATCGTCAACGCGGATCAGTTTCCACTCGCCGTCGTTGTTCAAGGGATCGCGCGCCGCAGACTTACGCAAAATCTGAATCTTCTTGAAAGCGCCGGGGAACGGTTCGACGCCTTCGAGCAGATCGTTCATGCTCTTTGGCGGAGCGCCTTTGGCGAACTGATAGAGGGCGATGGCTTCAGCTATTTCCTCGCCGCGCGCGATGGCTTCGCGTTCGAGATTGCGGATGGATTGCTGGCGCAGACTCGGCGCGGCGGCCGTGAGCGAAAGCGCAAGGATCGCCATCAGCGCGAGCAGGGCAACGAGCGTGTAGCCGCGTTCGCCCGCGCGTCGCTCCAGATCGCGTTTAGTCTTGAGGCTCGTCGTCATCGCTGTCGTCATCGGGCGGTTTGGGCGGTTGCGCCGGGAAACGGGACGAAGGGTTGTTCGGGCTGTTCGCGCCCGCGCCGCCTTTGTCGGAGTAAGGCAGATTGTGCTTGATCTGCAACTGCGCGTCGGTCAACTCCACGGCGCGCGTGGAGATGTTCGTCACTTTGAAGCGGCCGCCGACGAGGTCGCCGCGCTGCACTGTAACGAGTTCGTTCTTCTGATCCTTGAGAATCGCCTTGTCGTTATAGCGCGTGCTGCCGAGAATGCCGATGTAGGTAAAGGGCGGCGTGGGCGGCGCGGATACGCTCAGAGAGGTGTCGTTGGAATAGAGCGTGTTGTCGGGCGTGCGGACGACGATCTGGCGCGCGCCGGGGGCGGCGATAAGCGCGGCGGGCACGGTGGTCGAGAGTTGCTGCGCGCTCGCAAACTGCGTGGGCAGTTCTTGTCCGTCAACGTAGACGCGCGCCTGCGGCGTGAACTTGTCGCCGGAGACCTGGAGGGTGAAGTCGCCCGTGCGCGCGAAGACGTTCGAAGGCGAGATGGCGCTCAAGGTGAGCGGCGGTGGCGGAGCGGGCGTCGGCGTCGGCGTTTCGACCACGACAGAGGGCGCGGGCTTCGGCGTCGGCGCAACGTAGAAGGCAAAGATATTTCGTCCGGCGTCGGGCACGCTGTAGTTCGCCGGGTTGATGTCGTAGACGAGTTCGCGCGGAACTTTGAGCGTCGGGTCTACGGCGACGCCTTGCGAACCTCCGTTCGCGCCATTGGCGGTCGCGCCGCCCGTCGTCGTAATGGCTTTCGAGTTTCTGTTGGACGCAGGGCGCACGGGCGTCTCGCTCCCGCCGAAGAACATGCGGCCGACAAGGAAGAGCGCCAGCGCGCCAAAGGCGATGGCCGCGATCATCTTGTTGCGTTCCGCCGGAGTTTTGCCTTCAAAGAGTGCCATAAAAATTTTCGGCCGCGTCCGTCATTGAGATGTGGTGGCGGGCGCGGGCGTTGCGCCGTCCTCCGCACCACTACTACCACTGCCCGCGCCGCTGCGACGAAAGAGTGCGGACATGTCCAGGCGGAGACTGACGAGCGCGGCGCGCGCGCTGTCGCCTGTCTCCGAGACGTTTTCGAGTTGGACGCCGTTGATGACGATGAAGCGTCGGCTTTGCTCGATGTCGCGTATGAAGCGACGGAGGTTGCCGTAAGTGCCTTCGATGGTCAGGCTGATGTCGATGGCCGGAAAGACCGTCTCGCGCTTCGAGACGTTTCCGGCGCGCGCGGCCGCCTGCTGCGCGGGCGTCTGTCCGGGCACGAACTCGTCCAAGTGACTGAAGGAGAACTGCGCGCGCGCGAGACTGTGCCGACGCGTCTTCTCATTCAACTCGCCGATGACGGCCGTGGTGGTTTGCGGATCACGTGCGGGCAACGCGGTCGTCTCAAAGTCGTTGAGGCTCGTGACGATCCTGTCCACGCTGGCCTGCGTGCTCTCGTTGCGCTCGACGCCCTCACTCGAAGCGCGCAACTTCGCCTGCAACTGCGCGCGTTCGTTCTCTAAAGCCGAGAGGCGCGAGCGTTCGGGCACGAGCAGGAAGAAGTAAGCGGCGGCGGCGGCGAGCAGAAGCAGCGCGGCCACCATGAGCGCGATAAGTTCGGGGATGCGAATCGTGCGCGCCGGACGCACGCCCGCACCCGCAGAGCGAACGAAGCGTGCACGCAGACGCGCGGGCACAACTTTACGACGCCCTTCACCCCCTTCGTATCTTGCGCCATCCCCGGCGTTCTTCTGGTCATTCATCATTGCGCCGCCCCCTGTCCCGAATTTCTCGACAGGCCGGAAGCCGTGGCGGCGTTGTCCGCGCGGTTGTCACCGGCAGCATCACGCGCTGCGCTCTCGTCCGCGTTCGTCGCGGCGGGGCGCGACGCGCCCGGCGTGTAACGCACACGCAGAGTGGATTCGATGCCCTTGTCGCTCTTGTTTTCCGTCAGCAGGTCGGCCGAGAAGATGCGGCCTTGCGCCATCGAACTGAGCAGCCCGGTGATGTCGTTGGGGGTGCGCCCGACGACGGCCAGTTCCAACTCAGCGCCGCCGCTGTGCGCCACGTCGCGCACGGAGATGCGCGAGACGCGCACGCCCTGCGGCAGAGCGGCTTCGAGGTCTGCCAGAAGGCGCGACCAGGAGAAGTTACGCCGGTCGATAATGCCGTGCGCGGCATTGAGCGTGCGCAGTTGATCGGGCGTGAGCGATTGCGTCACGGCCGTGGCGCGTGCGCGCAAGGAAGACTCTTCGGTGCGAAGCCCGCGCACGTCGCGTTCGACGATCTGGACGTGGTCGCGCGTCTGCCGATACTGCGAGAAGGTAAAGATTAAGGCCGCCACCGAGACGCACGCGACGATGGCCGCCACCGTCCAGGGCAGCGTGCGATTGCGAAAGGGATTGGAGGCGAGGTTGAGATTTTCGATCACTACTTTAAACGTCTCTCACACAAGCGAAATCATCAAGCGAGAGCCGGGGCTTGCACTTGAAATCGGGTACGGAAAGCATAACGCGCGGGCGGCGGCGGCGCAACGCGTCGCGCGATGGAAACGGCGGCGCACGACTTACACGCCGACGCCGCCCGCAGGTTGCAAAACTATTAAAGGCGGCACGCAGTCGGAAATGACCGCGCGCCGCCTTGAGACTTCAACCCTTGCGCCCTTTACTGGCGGTTCGTGCCCGTCGCCTGACTGACGACGCGTGAGTTGACGACGCGGCCTGCCGCGTCGAGCGTCAGTTCGATGACCGCGCCGGAGGTGTCGCGCACCTGACGCAAAATCTGTCCGCCCGTGCCCGTCGTCTCGCGCAGCGTCGTCAAATTCAAGACGTTCCCGACCGTGCGCTGGTTGACGACCGTGCCCGCCGCGTCGAGCGTGCGTTCGAGGATGTTGCCCGAACGATCCACCGTGCGCTGCAAGGTCTGTCCGAGCGTGTTGACCGTGGAACTGAGCAAGCCCCCCGGTTGGGTCACGTTGTTCAGAGTTTGCCCGACCGTCCCGACCGTGCGATCCACGACGCCGCCCGGTTGCAAAGCCGTGCCCGCGACGCCGCCCACCGTGCCCACGGTGTTATCGACCGTCTGCAAGAGGCGTTCGAGAATTTGCGGGTTGCGGTCGATGGTCGTCAAAGTGCGGTCGATGATGGCGGCCACGTTGTCGAGCCGCACTTTCAAGAGCAACTCGGCGCGCACGCCCTTGATCGTGAGTTTCACTTTATCGATCCCGGCGTCGGCTCCGGCCGTCAACTGCAAGAGGTTGGCGAGGCGCGCATCGAGCGAGACGCGTGCGCGCAGGTTTTCGACTTCCAGTGTGATCTCTTCGACCGAGAGGTTGGGCACGTCGAGCAAAACGTCCGGGTCGCCGGTCGTGGCCGACTGGCGTCGTCGTTCGCTCGCGGCCTGTTGCCGCTGTATGTCTTCCTGCGTGAGCGGGCGCACCGTGGGCACGGGTGAAGGCGTGGGGCGCGGCTGCGTCTGTTGCTGCGTGGTGGTGCGCGCGAAGATCGAGGCGTTGTCCGTGCCGCGCGAAGTTGTGCTGGTGTCTGTTGTTGTCGCGGGCGTCTGCGCTTGAGCTGTAGCGCAGGCGACGACGGTGAGACAGGCGAGTGTCAACGCGGCGAGCGGAGACGAGAGCTTGTTCATGGACTATTCTCCTCAGAAAAAGTTTGATGAATACGAACGTCGTCTTTCAGGCGAAAGGTCGGGATCAGACTTCAATCCATCTCGCTACAGTGTTCGGGAGAGTAAAACTTTCAAGGGTTAAGGCGAGCGTGGCGCTGCGCCGTCTGCCGTGCGGCGAGCGTCGAGCATGCGCTGCAAAATTTCGAGCGAGCCGCGAAAGCGCACGCGGCCTTGCACGTTGCGCAGGAGCACGTCGATCTCGCTTGCGCCGACGGCGACGCCGACGCGCAGAGACAATCCGCGCGCCGCGGACTCTCCGGCTTCAATCGCGGTCGAGGCGAAGAAATCGCGCTCGGTGATGCGCCGCTCGGTGATGTTGAGTTCGAAATCTTCGTCGGCGTTCGACGACGCGCCCGTCGTGTTTGAAGTTGACTGCGCGCTCCGCGCCGGAGGACTGTCCTGCCGCTCGCCCCTCTGTTGTTGTGCGACGACGGCGACTGACAGCGCCGCGATGATGAATGCAGCCGCGACGCCGCGACGCACGACCCGCTTCAACACACACCGCCGCGCAACTCGATTCTTCATGGTCGCCCCCGCTCCGTCGGTTCGTCAGTGCTTCGACGTTCACGTATGCGTCTCGTCTGTGAAGACGTGGGCGCGGCGTCGCTCGTCGGCTGTGTGTTGTCGTTTGAATTCGTTTGCGGCGGCGCGTCGTCGCTCGTGGGGATTTCGCCGAGGGCTTCGGCGACGATGCGTTCGATGTCCGCGAAGACGCTCGTGATCTTGAGGCGGATGCCGATGTCGCGATAAGTGACGCCGGGCTGGACTTGCGGTGGAAGATTCGTGCGCTCGGCTTCCCAGACAGTGTCGCGGCGTGGTCGCCCCGGAAACTCGACCTTCGGCGTCGGCACGACTTCAAACTGCAACTCGCGCGCGGTGACGCTGCCCGTGATCGAGAGGTCTGGTTCGGCGGTTGTGTTCGGGCTGGCGGACGTTGACGGAGTCGCTGTGTTGACTGGCGGCGCATCGCGTTTCTCAGTCGGCGTCGGCGTTGGTGTCTGCGCGTGTGCTGCATGCGCTGCGAAGAGACAGAGCGAGACGGCGACCGAGCGCGCGGCGCGCGCGAGAAGTGTGTGTGGCTTCGACACGCTCATGCTCCTTACGTTCGAGCGACAAAGAGAGTCGCCGGAGTTGAAACTGCTGTTGGGGGTTTAGGGGTTACGGCTGAAGTGGCGGCATCATAACAGAAGGCTCCGAGGGCTGCCAACTTTTATATGCTGCGCGGCTTACTCGTGGCGGGGCGGCACGTGGCGCGGGCGTAGTTCGCGCGGCATCGCGTCTGCATCGGGCGCGGAGCAGAAGGCGCTGACGCGATTGCGGCCTGACTGTTTAGCGTGATAGAGGGCTGTGTCGGCCAGTTCGATCAGTTCGATGGGATCGCGCGCGTCGTCCGGGTAAGCGGCCACGCCGATGCTGATGGTGATACGTAGCGTGCGATTCTCTTCCCCGCCTGCCGTGCCGTGGCGGGTGGCCGAGAAGCGATGTTCTTCGATGGCGGTGCGCACGCGTTCGGCGGCGACAAGTGCCTGCGCGCAGTCTGCGTCCAGGAGAAAGGCTGCGAACTCTTCGCCGCCGAAGCGCGCGGCCACGTCGCCCGCACGCAGGGCGCGTGTGATGAGTGTGCCGATCTCTTCGAGCGTCTGACTGCCGACCAGGTGGCCGCAAGTGTCGTTCACGCGCTTGAAATGATCCAGGTCCATCATCAGCACGCAAAAGGGTCGCCCCTCGCTCTCGGCGCGCGCGGCCTCGCGGCGCAGTTCGGAGAAGAAAGACTTACTCGTGAGCAGCCCGGTCAATTCGTCGTGCGCGATGAGACGATAGAGTTGACGTTGAAACTCGCGGTCGAAATCGTCGAGCAGGTCGAAGCGGATGAGGTGTTCGCCGATGTTGAGTTTGTCGCCGTGTTGGAGGAAGGCGTCCTCGTTGACGGGCTGACCGTTGAGGAGCGTGCCGTTCGTCGAGCCGAGATCGGTGAGACGATAACGCGCCGTGCCGGTCTCCGTGTCGTGTTCGATGCGTATGCGCGCGTGGAGGCGCGAGGCGCGTGCGTCGTTGACGCGCACGTCGGCTTCGAGCGCGCGGCCGAGTATGACTTCGTCGCGTTCGAGCGGGATGGGCGCCGCCAGTTGCTCGCCGCGCATGAAGACGAGCGCGGGGCGACGCTCGTGCGACGTGGGCGGATCGGCCGGGAGCGTGATTTCCAGATCGTTTCGTTCCATAACTCCGCACAGAGAGGCAACGGGGAAAGGATGCTGGATGCGCGGAAAAAGATCAACACCGAACTTGACTCCGAACGATTTCGCCGGTGCGTGCAGGAGGAGGGCACGCCTGCTTGTCGCCAGTGCGCGCGGGAACTTATAATTTGCGGCAGATCAAAAGTTCAACAAGCCAGTAAGGCGAGCGGCCTCATTTTGGGTCGCGTCCGTTCAAGCATCTCGCCGGACGTTCAAGGAGTCTTAAAGAGTTGGAAGAAGCAACACAGAGCAGCACGACTTGCCAGTGGGAGACGAAAGAGCTTTCGGTCGAACGCGTCTCGGTCGCCAATTTGCCGACCGAGTACGGCCTGTTCAAGATCGCGGGCTATCGCTCGCGCGCATCGGGCGAAGAGTTCGTCGCCATCTTCAAAGGCGACATCCGGCGCGAGACGCCCACGCTCGCGCGCATCCATTCGCAATGCCTGACGGGCGACGTGTTCGGTTCGCTCAAGTGCGACTGCGGGCCGCAACTGCATCGAGCCATGCGCATGATCGAAGCGGAAGGGCGCGGCGCTATCGTCTACCAGATGCAAGAGGGACGCGGCATCGGCATCATCAACAAGATACGCGCCTATGCCTTGCAGGACGAGGGCGCTGATACGGTTGAGGCCAACGAGCGTCTGGGGCTGGCCGTGGACTTGCGCGAGTATCGACAGTGCGCCGAGATACTTTTCGACCTCGGCCTCTGCCACGTCCGCATCATGTCGAACAACCCTCTGAAGCTGCGCGCGATGGAAGAGGCGGGCTTACAGGTCGTCGAGCGCGTGGCGATTGAAGTGCCGCACGCGGAGGCGGCGGCGCACTACATGCGCACGAAGAAAGAGAAGCTCGGACACCTGTTGGAAACGATTGAATAACCTACCGTCCTGAACGAGCGCGCCCGCCGAACGCCCACCGCCCGATGTTCGACTCGCGCGGCGACCGTCCGCCTACGAAATTTTGTAGACGCCTTATTGAAATTTTCGGATGAAAACCCGATTATCCCGCCGCCGCGTGGTCGTACCACCATAACTTTTAGGAACAAACTATTCGGATCAAGCAACAAAACCGGTCACCACCGGGACGCGCCCCGCGCGCCTCGCTATGGAATGGTCGTTGCCTCCGTGTGAGTACGACCGTTTGAAAGATATGCTCCGCCAGAGAGCGCGTTGACGCGCTCGGAGACGGCGGGCGGTTAAGTCCTCCGGGCGCGCGGCGTGCCCGGCGACGCCGGTTGGTCGAGGTTGGAACTCGACCGAATCTATACTTTCTCAGTTCAGAACCCATCAGCCGGCTCGCACAACTGCTTTTCAACTTACTCTGGAGGCACAATGAAAAAACAGGAGTTTCCTCGGACCCGTACAGCCTTCGCCTTGAGCGCTCTTCTAATTTTTCTGCTGGCATGTTGTGCCGACTCCTTCGCACAGGGCACGACGACCGTGCGTGGCACGGTCGTCGACCCGCAGGGCGCGGGCGTCGCCGGTGCCACCATCACGCTCTCCAACCCGGAGAAGAACTTCGTCCGCACGCAAACCACCAACGAGGACGGCGGTTATACTTTCCCGCTCATCCCGCCCGGCAACTATCGCCTCGAAGCCGAGGCGGCCGGATTCAAGAAGGCCGTCATCACCAGCGTGAACGCTCTGGTAGACACGCCGCTCGATCTGCCGATCAAGCTGGAGGTGGGCGCGATCACCGAGACGGTGGACGTGTCGGCCAGCGTCGAATCGCCGATCAACACGACGGATGCGACGCTCGGCAACGCCTTCGAGTCGCGCCGCATTGAGGAACTGCCGCTCAATGCACGCAACATCGTCAACCTGCTCTCGCTCCAACCCGGCGTCACGCCGCAGGGCGAAGTCAACGGCGGGCGGCGCGATCAGGCGAACATCACGCTCGACGGCGTGGATGCCAACGAACAGCAGACCGGCCTCGACGTCGTTAATTCGAGCACCACGGTCACGCCCGGCGACGCCTTCGCCAGTGTCATCCGCGTCAACCCCGACTCGGTGCAGGAGTTCCGCGTCACGACTTCGGTGCCGACCGCCACGCAAGGTCGCTCCTCCGGCGCGCAGGTCTCGCTCGTCACCAAGAGCGGCACGAACGAGTTTCATGGCTCGCTCTACGAGTTTCACCGCAACACGGTGACAACCGCCAACGATTTCTTCAACAACGCGGCCGGCCGTTTCACCGCCGACGATCCGCAGGTCATTGCCGGAACGGCGCGCGTCGGCGAGGAGCGGCTTCCGCGCCCGAAACTGCTGCGCAACATTTTCGGCGGCAGCCTCGGCGGCCCCATCCTGAAAGACCGCTTCTTCTTCTTCTACAGCTATGAGGGACGACGCGATGCGTCCGAACAATCCGTGCTGCGTCTCGTCCCGTCGGCCACGCTGCGGCAGGGCATCGTCCGCTACCGCAACGTGGACGGCGGCATCACGACGCTGACGCCGGCCGACATCGCAAACCTCTACCCGGCGACCGAGGGCGTCAACCCCGCGGGTCTCGCCATCCTACAGACCGCGCCGCTGCCGAACGACTTCTCCGTCGGCGACAACGGCCTGAACGTCGCGGGCTTCCGTTTCAACGCTCCCATCTCAACCAAACTCGACAGCCACGTGGCGCGCTTCGACTTCACGATCAACGAGCGCCAGTCGCTCTTCTTCCGGGGCAACTATCAAGACGATCTGTTCGGCGACGCACCGGCCTTCCCCAACACCCCTTCGCCGAGCCTCTGGGTACATCCGAAGGCGTTCGCCGCCGGCCACACATGGTCTGTGACCAACACCTTGGTGAACAACTTCCGCGTCGGCCTGACCCGTCTCGCCTTCTCGCAGCAGGGCGACAGCGACGCCCCTTCCGTCTCCTTCCGCGATGTCTTCACGCCGTTCCTCTACCAGCGCGGCCTCGACCGCACAACGCCCGTCTGGAACATCGTCAACGACGCCTCTTGGATCAAGGGCACGCATACGGTGCAGTTCGGTACGAACATGCGCTTCATTCGTAACAACCGCGTCTCCTTCCAGAACTCCTTCGACGCCGCGCTCGTCAATCAGGCCTTCTATTCGAGCGCCGGCTCCAGCCTGAGAGCGCCGGTTTCGGACTCGCTCGATCCCGACTTCGAGTTCGACTTCGGCACGGCCATCGCCGCCGCGCTCGGGCGCTACTCGCAGTACAGCGTGAGATCGACCTTCGACGCTTCCGGTCAGCCGCTCGAAGCGGGCGCTCCTTCGACGCGCTCTTTCGCTACCGAAGAGTATGAGTTGTACGGTCAGGATAGCTGGAAGATTACGCCGAACCTGACGCTCACCTACGGGCTGCGCTGGGGCGTCAGCACGCCGGTCTACGAGCGAAACGGGTTTCAACTCGTTCCCACCGTCAACATCGGAGACTTCTTTGAGCAGCGCGTCCGCAGCGCAGCCGCCGGCACGCCCTACAACGAGTTGATCAGCTTCGACAAGGGCGGCAAGGCGAATAACGGCCCCGGCCTCTACGAGATGGACTGGGACAACTTCGCGCCGACGGTGGCCGTCGCCTGGTCGCCCGACTTCGGCAACAACTTCTTCGGGAGACTCTTCGGGCGCGGCGGGCGTTCCGTCATTCGCGGCGGCTTCCGCATGGTCTACGACCGCCTCGGCAGCCAGCTGGCCGTCAGTTCCGAGTCGGAAAACTCCTTCGGCTTCTCGTCGGAGACGACCAACTCTTCTACCTCGACCAACACGACCAACCTGCTCGGGCCGCGCGTTACCGGACTCAACCCGAACGTGCGCACCTTCCCGCGCATCAGCCCGCCGGACGCGCTGAGCTTCCCGCTGGCCTTCCCCGCCGACGAGAGCACGCGCATTCTCGCGGGCATCGACCAGTCGATCACCACGCCCCGGCACTACACCTGGAACGCCTCGTACGGGCGCGAGTTGCCGAAGGGTCTGTCGGTCGAGTTCAGCTATGTGGGACGCCGCGCGCGCAACCTGCTGCTCGGCCGCGACGTGACGCAGCTCAACAATCTGGCCGACCCGAAATCTGGCACGGACTGGTACGGCGCGGCGGGCACGCTCAACAACCTGCGCCTCGCCGGAGCCTCCTTCGAGAGCAACGTCAACATCCCGTACTTCGAGAATTTGTTCCCGAACCTCGGCCCCAACCTGTACACCTTTTTGATCGACAACTTCGGCCTCGACCTGCCGTTCGTGGCCGATCTCACGCCTTCGCAGGCCGCGCTGCTGCTCCATTCGAGCGACGGCCTCGACATCACCGACTACACGTTCATGCAGCAGATTCTCGACGATCTGGGCGTGCATCGTAACGCGTTCTTCCACCCGCAGTATGCTTCGCTGATCGCGCTCTCCAGCGTGGGTCGCTCCGACTACCACGCCGGCACGTTCTCCATCCGCCAGCGCTTCCGCAACGAAGTCTACTTCGACTTCAACTACACGCTCGCCAAGTCGATGGACAACTCTTCGACGCTGGAGACGTTGCGGCTGCTCTCCACAAACATCCGCAACCCGCTCAACCCCGATCTCGAATATTCCGTCTCCGACTTCGACATCCGGCACAACATCAACGCCAACTTCCTCGTCGAGTTGCCGTTCGGCCGTGGCAAAAGGTTTTTCGGCAACGCGGGTCGGGTCGCCAATGCGCTCCTCGGCGGCTGGCAACTGTCCGGCGTCATGCGCTACCACACGGGGCTGCCCGCCGGATCGCCCAGCGATAACGAGTGGGCGACGAACTGGCAGCTCACGAGCAACGGCGTCCGCCTGCGCGACGTGAGATCGGGCAACTGCTCTAACGTCAACGGCTCGCCGAACATCTTCTGCAACCCGGATGAGGCTTACCGCTCGTTCCGCAACGCGCGGGCAGGCGAGGTCGGCGACCGCAACATCACGACTCTCCGCCTCCCCAGCTACTTCGTGCTCGACAGCGGCCTGACGAAGAACTTCAACATGCCCTGGGAGGGACACCGCCTACAGTTCCGCTGGGAGGTCTTCAACGTTACCAACACGCAGGCGTTCGGCCTGCTCAGCGACCTGTCGCTCGGGCGCGAGCCGTTCAACGCCACCTCCGCGCCGGGCGACTTCGGAACCTACATCGGCTCGCAGACGCCGGTCGGCGAGTCGCGCCCCGGTCGCCTCATGCAGTTCGCACTGCGCTACACCTTCTAACTCGCGCGTCTCTCTTTCAAGACACGCTTCACACGCGGGACGGGGGCTTCACGCTCCCGTCCCGCTTTCTTTTCCATTCACCATTTACCATTCACCATTTACCATTCTCCCCTTCCCCTTTCATCCTTTACCCTTTACCATTCCCACCGATGAGCGAACGCATCTACCGCGACCCCGTGCATAACATCATTCGCCTGCGCACAGACACACGCGAAGGCCGTCTGCTCGTGCGCCTCGTCGATGCGCCTGAATTTCAACGCCTGCGCCGCATCAAGCAACTCGGCCTTGCGCTCTACACCTATCAGGGCGCGGAGCATTCGCGCTTCGCACACTCGCTCGGCGTGCTTCATCTCATCACGCGCGTGCTCGACCGTCTCGGCGAAAACTATTCGATTGACGAAGAAGACCGCGCCGCCGCACGCGCCGCCGCGCTCCTGCACGACGTTGGACACGGCTCTTTTTCGCACGTCATGGAACACGTCCTCGGCTTTCACCACGAAGCCTGGACGGTGCGCGCCGTCCTCTCAGAAGAGACGGAGATCAATCGTGTCCTCCGCGAGTTTTCGCCCGTTCTGCCACAGCGCGTCGCAAGTATCATCGAGGGCAAGTTTCAACCGGCCTTCCTCGCCCAACTCGTCTCTTCGCAGTTGGACGTGGATCGCATGGACTACCTCTTGCGCGATTCTCTGATGACGGGCGCGAAGTACGGCATCTACGATCTCGAATGGATCATCAACGCGCTCGCCGTGGACGAAGAGAACGACCGCATCTACGTCGCCGCGCGCGGTCTCTACGCCGTCGAGGAATACTTGCAGGCGCGCTATTACATGTTTCGACAGGTCTATTTTCATCGCACGCTGCGCTCGGCTGAAGCGGTCTTGCGCTCGATCCTGCGTCGCGCGCTCGAACTCGTCGCGGCGGGCGAAGAGGTCTGGTGCGCGCCCGGCACGGCCTTTGAAAAAGTTCTGCACCGCCAACCGCTCACGCTCCAGGATCACCTCGAGATGGACGACTCCGACGTACTCTTTCACCTCAAACAATGGCGACGCGCCAAAGACACGATCTTGAACGACCTGAGCCACCGCTTTATCGGCCGACGCCTCTTCAAAGCGATCGACCTGGATATGCCCGAAAGCGAGCGCGCGGAGTTTCTCACGGCCGCACGTGCGTGCGTGGCGCGCGCAGGCTTCGAGCCGCGTTTCTACTTCATCGAAGACCACGCGGGCGACGTGCCTTATTACAACTACTACACGGCCGAAGGCGCTGAACCGAAAGCGCGCATCTACGTCGAAGACGGCTACGCACGCCCGCGTATACGCGAGATCAGCGAGGTGAGCGGCGCGGTGCGCGGACTGCAACGCTATCAACTCAACCGCGTCTGCTTCCCGCCCGAAGTGAAAGAGGAGATCTACGCGCTCTACCACGCCGCCACGCCCGGCGCGGCCGTGACTCGCGCCGCCACCGAACCCGGCGATTAAAAGCATATTCACCACAAAGGCACGAAGCCACAAAGTTACTCGTTAAGAGTTTTCTTTGTGGCTTCGTGCCTTTGTGGTGAACTTCTCTCTTCCGGCTACTTGATCGCTTTGATGTTCGCCGGTTTGGCGAAGAGTGTGTCGGGAATGGCGACGTTGAATTCGACCGAGTCGTAGTTGATGCGGCTCGACTGTTGGCCCGCGCGGTAGTGATCTATGACGAAGGGCACGGTCAGGCCGCCGATGTTTTGATAACTGGCGAAGCGGTCTTCTTCGGCCACCTCTTCGCCTTCCGCACTCTTGCGCTTGTAGAGAGTTTTGGCGGGCAGCGCGTCTTTCGCGCCGATCTCATAATCAACAACGAAGCCGTCCGGATAAGTCAGGCGCACGGCTTCGTTGCGTTTAGCTAGTCCGGCTTCGCGGCGTCCGAGATAGGTGAGCCGCGCGCCCGCCGCACGCCACCAACCGCGCAGCAGATTGTCCGTGCTCGTCCGCATGGCGAGTTTGAAGTTAGCCACCTGCTCCGGCGTCATGTCCACGAGCGAGCGCGTCTGTTCCTCGTAAATCCAGCCGCGTTCGCCTTCGTTCGTCTGAATATAGCGACCCCGCGCACCGCGAAACTCCGTGCGCTCGCGATCCGGGAAAACCAGATAATCGACGAACTTCTGCGGCGGAAGCGCCAGGCCCTTGTCGAACTGCGAATAGTAGCCGCGCCCGATGAGCGACTTGACGCCGAGGTAGGCGCTTCCGCCCTGCGCCGCCACGGCGCGCCGGACGATCTCTTCCGCCTTCTCGTCGTTTGCCCCTTGCGCAGTCGCCGTCACTTCGGCCTGCGGCGGCGAGTTCGCGGGCGTCGTCTGCGCTGACGCTGAGACGACCGACGCCAACAACACGACGAACAGCGACGCGAAACGAACTGTTTTTTGAAACGCAGATTTACGCATAACCTCTAACAAAGTCTTCTCCCTGCTCCCTCCGCGTCCCTCCGTGTCCTCTGTGGTTAATGTTCTGATCTTCACCACAGAGGACACGGAGGGACGCGGAGGGAGCAGAGGAAAGTGAAAGAGGGTTCCAGACGATCTCTAAATACAATCGCTGAAACCCTCTGGTTCGTGCCGGGCGCGCTTGCTTGCCCGGCTCATGTTCACACGAGTTAGTTGACGCTCGGCGCATCGAGCGCCTTGATCGTGATCTCGCCGTCTTCGTAATCGACGACGAACTGCGAAGCGCCTTTCCACATCGCCGTCAGAGGCAGTTTCACCTTCTCGTCGATGTGCCGCTTGAGGAAGCGCGCGCCGTAGGCCGGGCTGAAACCCTTCTCCGTCAGGCTGTCGATGGCGCGTTCCGTCACCTGCACGGTCTTGCCCTGTCGCTCCATCTGCCGGCGCAGTTTCTCAAGATAGATGATGGCGATCTGCTTCACCTCGTCCATCGTCAACGGCGAGAAGACGACGATCTCGTCGATGCGGTTGCGAAACTCCGGAGAGAAACGCTGCTCGGCGGCCTTCATCACTTCGCCCTTGACGGCGCGCACGTCACCCAGAGTCTTCGTGCCGAAGCCGAGCGGCTTCTCATACTTCTTGAAGTTCTCCGAGCCGAGGTTCGAGGTCATGATGACGATGGCGTCCGAGAGATAAACTTTCTTCCCGCGCCCGTCAGTCAACCAACCTTCGTCGAACGCTTGCAGAAAGAGGTTCATCAACGTCGGCGAAGCCTTCTCGACTTCGTCGAGCAGCAGCACCGTGTAAGGATTCTCCCGCAGGCGCTCCGTCAGGATGCCGCCCCGCTCCGAGCCGACAATGCCGCGCGGCATGCCGATCAGTTTCTCGACGCCGACCGTGCCGTCGCCGTACTCCGACATGTCTATGCGCACCATCTTCTCTTCGTCGCCGAACATGAATTCGGCCACGGCCTTGGCGAGTTCCGTTTTACCGACGCCCGTGGGGCCGAGGAACAGCAGGACGCCGTCCGGCTTGTAGTGCGACTCTTTGAGCGGCCCTTTGTTCAGGCGCAGGCGCTGGCCGACGGACTGCACGGCCTCTTTCTGCCCGATGACGCGCTTGCCGAGTTCCAACTCCATCTGCTGGAAGCGGTCGGTCGTGTCGCGCGAGATCATGTCGCGCGGGATGTGCGATTCCTGCGAGATGACTTCGATGATGTGCTCCGGCTTGACGACCAGAGCCTCCGGCTCGTTGATCTCGACTTTGACCGAAGCTGTATCCAACCAACCGATCGCCTTGTCAGGCAGGTGCAGGTTGCGTATGTACTTCGGAGCCATCTCCAGAGCCATGTTGATGGCGTCGTCCGAGATGGTCACCGAGTAGTTGCGCTCCAGGCGCGGGCGCAAGCCGAGAAGAATCTCGCGCGTTTCAGACAGTGACGGCTCGTCAACTTTCACCAGACGGAAGCGACGCGCCAGCGCTTCGTCCTCGCCGATGTATTCCTTGTACTCCGTCAGCGTGGTCGCGCCGACGATGCGCAGTTCGCCGCGCGCGAGCGAAGCCTTGAACATGTTGGCCGCGTCCGAAGACGTGCCGAGCGCCGCGCCCGCGCCGATGATGGTGTGCGCTTCGTCGATGAAGAGGATCAGGTCGGGGCGTTCTTTAACTTCGTCGATGATGCCCTTGATGCGTTCCTCGAACATGCCGCGCAGCATCGTGCCCGCGACGAGTCCGCCCATCTGTAGTTGGACGATGTGCGCGTTGCGCAGGCGTGCCGGAACTTTCTCCGGTTCGAGTTCGATGAGACGCGCCAGACCTTCGACGACCGCAGTTTTGCCGACGCCCGGTTCGCCCACGAGCATGGGCGAATTCGCGCGCTCGCGGTGGCAGAGAATTTCCACCATCTGCTGAATCTCACGCTCGCGTCCGATGGTCGGCGGAATCTTGTCCATCCGCGCCAGACGATTCATCGACGTGCCGAAGTGTTTCAGATAGGGCGGCAGTTCAAACTTCTTGCGATACTGTTCTTCATCCTGCTCGCGCATGCGAACGCGCGCGCGGACGTTTTCGGCGAGCGCTTCGGAATCAGCGCCGAGCGTGCGCAGCAGTCCGGTCAGGACGCCCCCGTCCTGCGCGAGCGCCATGAAGAGGTCTGTGGATTCGATGGTCTTGCGCCCCTGCGCGCGCGAACGCTCCATCGCGCGCTTGAAGAGATCAATCGTCTCCGGCGCGATGCGCAATCCTTTCCCGACGTGCTGGAAACGGTTGTTTTCCAGACGCCGCTCGATCTGCATTTTGATATGAAAGGGGTCGAGCGACAGATCGCGCATGGTCGAGTTGAATAGCTCGGCCTCCTCCGTGATGAAAGCGTGGAGAATGTGTTCGACGGCGATGTAATTTTGGTCACGACGCTTCGACTCCTGCATCGCAAACTCGAAAATACGTTGCCCGCTCTCCGCGAAACGATCTTTATATGTTCCGAGATCAACCATTGTGTTCCTTCAATCTTGCTGGTCGCTTCCCAAGCTGAGGGTTGCGAGTTCGTCGATCGTCAAGTCCCCCGAATAATTTACGCTCAAGACGATCCGTCCGGTTCTTCGCGGAGAAAATGAAGGCCGCTTCTCTCCGTTCGGCGGCTAATTTTAGATGCCACGCGCCCGTGTCCCGTTGCGTTTCGGGACACGTTCAGCATAGCACACTTACGACTGCAATTATCCTGCCATTTAGACGCCGCGCGTGCGGCAAAAGTTAAAAGGCAAAAGTGGAGAAACTGTGTCGTTTTCCACCTTTGCCTTTGGCCTTTTCACTTTAGTGTCGGATTAGTAATCGCCGTAATCTTCACCGCCTCCCATCGGCGGCGCGGCCGACTTCTTCGGTTCGGGCGCATCGGTGATGGCCGCTCCCGTAGTCAACAGAAGTGCGGCGACTGACGAGGCGTTTTGCAACGCCGTGCGCACCACTTTCGTCGGATCGATGATCCCTGCGGCGACGAGGTCTTCATACTTGCCGCTCGCCGCGTTGTAGCCTTGCTTGCCCTTCGACTCTTCGACGCGGCCAATGACGATTGCACCATCGACGCCCGCGTTCTCTGCGATGCGCCGGACGGGTTCTTCGAGCGCACGACGAAGTATGTGCACGCCCGTCTGCTCGTCCGAGTCTTCGAGTTCCAACTTGTCGAGCGCACGCGCCGCACGAAGCAGCGCGATGCCGCCGCCCGGCACGATGCCTTCTTGCGCCGCGGCACGCGTCGCGTTCACGGCGTCGTCCACGCGCATCTTCTTCTCTTTCATCTCCGTCTCGGTCGAAGCGCCGACGCGTATGACGGCGACGCCTCCGGCGAGTTTCGCCAGGCGCTCCTGCAATTTCTCGCGGTCGTAATCAGAAGTCGTCTCTTCGATCTGACGGCGAATCGTGGCAACGCGTCCCTGTATGTCTCTGGCCGCGCCCGCGCCTTCCACAATCGTCGTGTTGTCTTTATCGACGATGACGCGCTTGGCCGTGCCGAGGTCTTCCGCAGTGACGTTCTCCAACTTGATGCCGAGGTCTTCGGTGATGACGCGCGCGCCGGTGAGCGCCGCGATGTCTTCGAGGATAGCCTTGCGACGGTCGCCGAAGGCCGGAGCCTTAACGGCGCAGACTTTGATCGTGCCGCGCAGTTTGTTGACGACAAGCGTGGGCAGCGCGTCGCCCTCTATGTCTTCTGCGATGATCAGAAGCGGACGCCCCTGATTCGCCGTCTGCTCAAGGATGGGCAGCAGTTCGCGCATCGAAGCGATCTTCTTTTCGTGAATGAGGATCAAGGGGTCTTCGAGGCTCGCTTCCATCCGATCGGCGTTCGTGACGAAGTAGGGCGACAGGTAGCCGCGGTCGAACTGCATGCCTTCGACGATGTCGAGTTCGGTTTCGAGCGTGCGCGACTCTTCGACCGTGACGACGCCGTCTTTACCGACCTTGTCCATCGCTTCTGCGATCAACTCGCCGATCTCACGGTCGTTGTTAGCAGAGACGCTGGCGACGTTCGCCAGTTCATCTTTGCCCTTGACCTTCTTCGACTGCCGTTCCAAATCCTCGACGGCCGCTTCGGTTGCGCGCTGTATGCCGCGCTGCAAGGCCATCGGGTTCGCGCCCGCCGTCACGTTCTTGACGCCTTCGCGGAAAATGGCCTGTGCGAGCACGGTTGCAGTGGTCGTGCCGTCGCCCGCCGTGTCGTTCGTCTTCGAAGCGACCTCGCGCAACATCTGCGCGCCCATGTTCTCGTACTTGTCCGGGAGGTCGATCTCTTTCGCCACCGTCACGCCGTCCTTGGTGATGGTGGGCGAGCCGAACTTTTTGGCGAGCACGACGTTGCGCCCCTTCGGCCCGAGCGTCACGCGCACCGCGTTCGCCAAAGTGTTCGCGCCCCGCAGCATCGCCGCACGCGCCTCTTCGCTAAACTTCAAATCTTTTGCCGCCACTTGGTTTGTTCTCCTCGATAAAATTGTCCGTTGTTAGTTATCAAGATTGTCTGCGTTCAGTCTTCTTCACTCCGTCGCTGCCGCTTGTCCTGAAACGCTCGTGCGTCCGACCTGCACGCGCGCCGGGCGCAAGAGTTGGCCGCCCATGCGATAACCGCGACTGTATTCAGCCACGACCAGCCCGTCGCGTGCAGGTTCGACTTCGACGGTGTCAACCGCTTCGTGCAACTCCGGGTCGAACTGCGCGCCGGTGGCCGTGATCGCTTCGACTCCGGCGGAGGTGATTGCGCTCTCGAAGCCGCTGATCGTGCCGCGCAAGCCTTCGAGCAGAGAGTCGAGCGTGCCGCCCGTCTCGGCCGCTTCCACTGCGCGTTGCAAGTTGTCCATCACGGGCAGCAGCGCGCCGACGAAAGCCGCCTTCTCGCGCGCCGCGCGTTCGTCTGCGGTGCGCGTGAGCCGTTGCCTGATCTCGTCCGTCTCGCGCCTGAGTTCGGCGCGCACCTGTTCGAAACGCGCCTGCACGTCTCTGGCCGTCTGTTCGGCAGCGCGCGTGCGCGCTTCCAGTTCTTCCACGTACTTCGGTTTCAAACTCGCAGCTTCACCAGTGTCCTGTACACGCACGCCTTCCTCCGAATCGTCGATCTGGACGCGCCGCCTGTCAGTCACACGAATACCCTCTGCTTCCCGCGCGTCCCCGGCGGACGCAGCACCTTGTCCTGCGGCTCTGGCTTCTTCAGCCGCCGTTCTCTCAGCCATATCCCTTCTCTTTTTCTCCCTGCGAAAAGATACCATAGTGGTGAATGGTAAATGGTGAATGGTAAATAGTGAAGGCGGCCGTGGCCGTCCATTCACCATTTACCATTTACCATTCACGAAACTGCAATTTTGACACGCCCCGCTTTCCGCTCCGTACGCTTCGGCAGACGCAAGATCAGCACGCCGTCTTTGTAGTCGGCCGAGATGTTTTTCTGATCGACAGTCGGCGGCAGCGGCCCAAAGCGACTGAGGAAACGGCCGAACGGGCGACCACGACCGCCGCTGCCGCGACGCGTCCCTGCGTCTTCGGGCTGCTTGCGCTCGCCGCGCACGGTCAGACGGTTTTCGTCGATGCTCACTTCGAGCGCGCCGCGTTCGATGCCCGGCAGATCGATGGCGATGACGAACTCGCCTTCCGTCTCGTAAACGTCGGAAGCCGGCGTCCAATCAGCGCGTTCAAGCTCTGCCTCGCGTTCCTCGTTCAGATGATTGTGCCTTTGCGCCGTATCCTCGAACAGACGGTTCATGCGCTCCTGCAACGTCACGTAATCACGCCAATCGTCCCACTTGTGCCCCATCAGCAAAACCTCCGGTTTTTGGAGGGATGGAGGATGAGGGATGAGGGATGAACAAGAAAACTATTCAAGCTGAGCAGCTAGCTTTGTTTTTATTCATCCCTCATCCCTCATCCTTCATCCCTTGAGTTACGCCGTTGCCGCCGCCAACTCGCTCTCGAACTTCAAACCGTCGCCGTCCGCCGAGACGCGTATGGTTTGGCCGGGCGCGATCTCGCCGCGCAGGAGTTTCGAGGCCAGCGGGTTTTGGATCAACGTCTGGATGGCGCGTTTCAACGGACGCGCGCCGTACATCGGATCGTAGCCCTCACGTGCCAGCAGTTCGCGCGCCGACTCGTCGAGCGTGAGCGTGATGTTGCGCTCGGAGAGCATGTGCCTCAGGCGTTCGAGCTGCACTTCGATGATCTTGACGATCTCTGCGCGCGACAGTTGATGGAAGATCACCACGTCGTCGATGCGGTTGAGAAACTCCGGCTTGAAGTGGCCGCGCAGTTCCTCCAGGACAGCTTCGCGCACCTGTCGTTCGTCGCCGCCCGCCGCCTGTATCTCTCGGCTCCCAAGGTTCGAGGTCATGATCAAGACCGTGTTCTTGAAATCCACGGTGCGCCCCTTCGAATCGGTCAGGCGGCCGTCATCGAGAATTTGCAGGAGCACGTTGAACACGTCCGGGTGCGCTTTCTCGATCTCGTCGAAGAGGATGACGCTGTAGGGTCTGCGCCTGACGGCTTCGGTCAACTGCCCGCCCTCTTCGTAGCCCACGTATCCCGGCGGTGCGCCGATCATGCGCGCGACGGCGTGCTTCTCCATGTACTCGGACATGTCGAGACGGATCATGGAACGCTCGTCGTCGAAGAGAAACTCGGCGAGCGCACGCGCCGTCTCGGTCTTGCCCACGCCCGTCGGGCCGAGGAAGATGAACGAGCCGACGGGGCGGTTCGGGTCTTGCAGCCCGGCGCGCGCGCGGCGCACTGCGTTCGAGACTGCGAGCAGAGCCTCTTCCTGTCCGATGACGCGCAAGCCCAGACGTTCCTCCATCGTCACGAGTTTCTGCATCTCGCCTTCGAGCATCTTCGCCACGGGCACGCCTGTCCACTTCGCCACGACGAGCGCCACGTCTTCCTCGTCCACCTCTTCCTTGAGATAGACGCCCTCTTTCTGCACGTCCGCGAGTTTCCCCTGATCCTCTTCGAGTTGCTTTTGCAGTTCGACGGCCGTGCCGTAGCGCAGTTCGGCCACCTTGCCGTAGTCGCCCGCGCGCTCATACTGTTCGGCCTGAACTTTGATCTGTTCGAGTTCCTCTTTCGCCTTGCGGATGCGCTCGATGATGTCCTTTTCAGAACGCCACTGCGCCTTCATCCCCGAAGCGCGCTCGCGCAAATCCGCGATCTTGACTTCGATTTCGCGCATGCGCGCCTGCGAACGCTCGTCCGTCTCGCGCTGCAAAGCCTGCTTCTCGATCTCCAGCTGCGTCGTCTCGCGCTCCAACTCGTCGATCTCCACGGGCAGGCTGTCGATCTCTATGCGCAGGCGCGAGGCCGCTTCGTCGATGAGATCGATGGCCTTGTCGGGCAGGAAGCGATCCGTGATGTAGCGATTCGAGAGCGTGGCCGCCGCGACGATGGCCGAGTCCTTGATGCGCACGCCGTGATGAACTTCGTAACGCTCTTTCAAACCGCGCAGGATGGCGATGGTGTCTTCGACGGTCGGTTCGCCGACGTAGACCTGCTGGAAGCGACGTTCGAGCGCGGCGTCCTTTTCGATGTGCTTCTTGTACTCGTTCAGAGTGGTCGCGCCGACGCAGCGCAACTCGCCGCGCGCCAGCGCAGGCTTCAACATGTTCGACGCGTCGATCGCGCCCTCGGCCGCGCCCGCCCCAACCAGCGTGTGCAACTCGTCTATGAAAAGGACGATCTGCCCCTTCGCATTTTCGATCTCCTTCAAGACCGCTTTCAGTCGATCCTCAAACTCGCCGCGATACTTCGCGCCCGCGAGCATCGAACCGAGGTCGAGCGCGACCAGACGCTTGTTGCGCAAAGTCTCTGGCACGTCGCCGGAGATGATGCGCTGCGCCAGCCCCTCGACGATGGCCGTCTTGCCGACGCCCGGTTCGCCAATGAGCACGGGATTGTTTTTCGTGCGGCGCGAGAGGACTTGAATTGTGCGTCGTATCTCGTCGTCGCGTCCGATGACGGGGTCGAGTTTGCCCTGGCGCGCGAGGTCGGTCAGGTCTTTCGCGTACTTCGAGAGGGCTTGATAATTGGCCTCGGCGTTTTGATCCGTGATGCGTGCGTCGCCGCGCATCTCGCCGACGACCTTCATCAAGTCTTCGCGGTTGACGCCGTGCTGGCGCAGGATGCGACCGGCCGCGCCGTCCTTCTCGTCTACGATGGCGACGAGCAGATGCTCGGTCGAGATGTATTCGTCCTGCATCGACTCGGCCTGCTTCTGTGCGGCCGTGAAGATTTGCGTCAGCCGCGGGCTGAAATATTGCTGCCCGCCCTGCACCTTCGGCAGACGATTGACGGCAGCCTGCGCGTCGTTCAAGACGACCTGTAGGTTCGCGCCGAGTTTACCGACGAGCGGGCGCACGATGCCTTCGGGCTGTTCGAGCATGGCGACGAGCAGGTGCTCCGGTTCGACCTGTTGATTCTGGTTGCGCTCGGCCGCTTCGATGGCCGTCTGGATGGCTTCCTGCCCGCGCAGTGTGAAACGTTCTAGACGCATAGCTTTTTTCTTAAAATAATTTCTTAAACTTTAACCGAAGCGCGCGGCGACGATGAATGAGTTCAACGCTCATCGTCGCCG
>DASZCS010000109.1:0-63940 GCA_035942855.1 Pyrinomonadaceae bacterium
TACGGCGACTGTGACAGAGCAGCACAAGGCAGCAGGAATCGGGTGCACGAGTTGCCATGCCGAACACCGTGGCGCTGAGTTTCGTCCCGGCGTCGCTCCCTTCAATGCCTCTTTCCAGAAAGGCGTCGAGCCGCAAGAGACTTGTGCCGGCTGTCATAACGACAACAACAAGCAACTGTATCAGGGGCGACGTGTGTTCACGCCGCACGGTGGGACATTTGGCTATCCGGTGGTTGCCGGGCGGTGGAAGTGGGAAGGTGTCGAGCAGGAAGCGTGGGAGCAGAAGCCGGCGGAACTAAAACAGTTGGTGGCGAACTGGCCGGTGGCGTCTGCCAACGAGGACGGGCGACGCAGCGCACAGTTCCATGCCTTGCATCTCTATCGCGTCCGCACGACGGGCAGTTTGCCCGGAGTCGAAGGCGAAGTCTCCTGTTCGACCTGTCATAAGGCATACGGGGCGACGCTCGACCGCGAGACTCCGCGTACGACCTGTGTGGCCTGCCACAATGGCAGAACGGATGCGCAGACGGGGCGCGCACTGCTCGCCGCCGACCAACCTAACTGCACCTCCTGTCACGTCCAACACGTCAAGACCATGCGCCACTGGAATCCGTCGCTGCTGGCGACGGCGCGTACGGACGGCAGCAAATAGTTTTCGCTTCTCAAACTTCCGAAACTTCTTTCCGAGACTATGAAAAAGTCGCAACTGTTAATCATCCTCGCGTTGATGGCGCTGCTCCTTGCGATCAATCTCTACTCGCGCGACGATTTCGCGGGCAAGGCTTATTTCGGCGGGCTGCCGTGGCTGGGCTGGGCGGGCGTGAGTCTCGCGCTGGTCGTCGTCGGCATCGGCTTCGCCCTGCGCGATGCGGCGCGTGCGCGTCGCCTGCTCGAAGAACCGCCCGCGCAGACCGGCGGCGACGATCAGGGCAGTGCCCAACTCACGCCCGAACTGCTCGACAGGTACGACCCGGACGGCGCGCTCTATCCGCATCCGGTCATCGTCACCGAGCGGTGCATCGGCTGCCACGCCTGCGTGGATGCCTGCCCTCACGACGTGCTCGCCATCGTCGGCGGCGTCGCCAAGTCGATTGCAGGCGCGCAGTGCATGGAGGACACTTCCTGTCAGGTCGAGTGCCCGGTCAATCCGAAGGCTTGCATCGTCGTCAACACGACGAAGAAGATTCCGCCGCGCAAAGTGCCGACGCGCGACGCGTCGTTTATGACGAACGTGCCCGGCTGCTACATCATCGGCGACGTGTCGGGCACGCCGCTCATCAAGAATGCCGCCAACGAAGGCGCAGACTGCATCAAGCACATCACGGAGCAACTGCACGGTACGCCCGCCGAACCGAAGGCGGAGTACGACGTGGCGATCATCGGCGCGGGGCCAGCCGGACTATCGGCCGCCATTCTCGCCAAACAGGCGGGCTTGCGTTACGTCACCATCGAACAGGACAAAGTGCTCGCAACCATCGACGCCTACCCGGCCAACAAGTACGTCTTCTTCAAGCCGGAGACGATGGAATCGCGCGGCGGCATCGATGTTGACGGCGCGGGGCTACAGCGCGAAGTCATCCTCGATTCGTGGCGCGGCACGATGACGCAGAACGGCGTGGTGGTCAACGAAAACGAGAGCTGCAAGTCTGTGAAGAAAGCCGAGGACGGCGACTATTTCACGGTCTCGACCGAAGCGGGCGTGGCAAAGGATAAGAAGACCTATAACGCGCGTCGCGTCGTGCTGGCGCTCGGCAATCGCGGCACGCCGATGAAACTGCGCCTGCCCGGCGAAGAGATGAAGGTCACGCGCGACGGCAAGACCGAGGACAAAGTTAAATACAAACTAACCGACCCCGAAGAATACAAGCGCAAGAAGATCATCATCGTCGGCGCGGGTAACTCGGCCATTGAAGCGGCGGTTGATTTGGTCGCGCGCCGCGACGGCACGAAGATCACTTTCCGTCCCGAAGAAGAGATCAACGAAGTCACGCTCGTCATCCGCAGCGACCTGAAAAACGACCTCAAATTCGGCAACAAGCTACAGGTCTACGACTGCATCGACGAGGGCAAGATCAAGGTCTACTTCGGCACGTCGATCAAAGAGATACGCGACGACGAAGTCGTCTTGATGAACGCGCGCACGCAGGAAGTGAAGACGACCATCAAGAACGATTACATCTTCGCCATGATCGGCGGCGACCGCCCGACGAAGTTTCTCGAAGCCATCGGCATCAAGATCGGTTGAGGCTCGACGCCTTCGGCGTCAGAACGAACCGTAAGGCCGTCGCTTCAGTTCAAACAAATTGTTCGCGCGAAAACTTTTAAGGCCGCTCAGCTACATAGCTGAGCGGCCTTAAATTTTTAGTGAAGTTGAAAGAGAGATGGGCGCGTGCGGCGCGGCCTTTAGGGTTCGTTGAGGCCGTTTTCGGGAACGGGGCGACCCATTCCCTGATAGATGCTGACGATCTCGTTCATCTTCTCGCGCGCTTCGGCGTTGTCGGGTTGATAGCGTAGGGCGCGGCGATAATCTCCGAGCGCATACCTGTAGAGAACGGGCTGGCCTGCGTCTCGATAGACGTTGCCGCGTTCGAGGTAAGCGGCGGCGGCGGCATTTTTGTCGACTTGCGACGCGCCGCTCGCTTTGGCCTTCGCTTCCGCTTTCTCGATCTTGGCGTCGAGCACGGACGTGTCGATGCCGGTCGGCTTGGCTGCACTGCCGCCCGACGCGCCGCCCGCGGGAGGCACGACGCCGGGTGCGCCGCTTCCGGCCGGTGCGCCGCCGTGCGCGGAAGAGACGGGCGGGAGTCCGCCGTTCTGCGCCGGGCGCGAAGCGTTGGCGGTCGCGTTGTTGCTGTTGGCCGCCGCGCCGCCCGTGTTGTTCGTAGAAGATTGCGAGCCGCAACTGGTGAAGACCAGTGCGGCTCCGCAGGCGAGAGTAATGACTAGATTTCGCATCCCGTGTTCAGTCGTTTCGGACTACTCCTGGCTAACGATTATTTCCCGCGCCTATTTCCCGTTGTGGCACTGCACGCAGGTGACGGGGGCTTTCGTCGCCGGGTCGCGCTTCTTGACCGCGTCGTGGCAGACGTTGCAGTTGCGGTGATAGGCCTCTTCGTTCGTCAGCGTGATCGGATCGGATTCGTCCGGATAAGTGACTTCCGGGTTGGCCGGCCAGCCCGTGGGCTTCACGTCCGTTTGCGCGTGGCACTCGCGGCAGGTCTTGACGGGTTTGGCGTCCGCCTTTTCCAGAGAAGGCGTCGTCAATATTTCGTCGCGCTCGGAAGTTTTCAAGACGCCCTTGAGCGCAGACTTCGGTTGATCCGTGTGGTGGCATTCGGCGCAGCCGATGACGGATTTGCCGTCCGCGCTGTAGGGCTTGATGGAGTGCGTCTCGTGCGTGAAGAGGACGGACTTGCTGCCCTGCCCCGACGCTTTGGCGTCTTTGCCGAGTATGACTTCTTTGGGTTGAACCTTGCTGCTCAGGGCGGCGAGGGAGGAGACGTTGCCTGACAAAGTAACGGCGGCAAAGCTCAAGGTGGCTGCGAGAACTAAAAGTAGTTTCATGGCTGGTCGTCCTTCAAAGTGGGGTCTGCCGCCTCGTGTGCGGCAACCTTTTCAGAGACTCAGGGGAGATGAAAATAGCAAATTTGGTAGAGCGCCGGAGCGAACTTTCGAGACACGCTCGGAAAGCCCGACAGCCGGGACAATATAAGACCGCTCGCGCACGGTTGTCAATTTTCTTTACCGAAAATTTAACGCGCACGAGTCGCTTAGACGCCCATGCGGAAAGTCTGGGCTTTGTGGCAGCGTCGGCAGTCGTTGAAATCCGAGTCGCCGAAGGCGCGTCGCCCGTTGTGGCAGGTCATACAACTCTGCGCGCGCGTCGTGTTGAAGTGCTGCGCGACGGCGGGCACTGTGACTTGCCGCGACTGCGGCAGACCTGCGCGCAGGTTGTGGCAATCGTTGCAGCCGAGGCGTTGACGCGGCCCGTGCGTGGCGTGGCTGAAACTGGCGCGGAAGGCGCGCGCATTGGTCGAAGTGCGGAAGAAGTTGCCTGAGAGCGCATGACAGACGCCGCACGAGGCGATGTCGCGGCCATTGGCCTGCGCGCCCGGCGTGTGGCAGGTGTAGCACTGGCCGTGCGCGTTGAAGCCTGCGGGGATAGTCATGGCGGCGGCGCGGCGCGCGGCGGGCGTATGACACGCGACGCAGCCGTTCGAGGGACGCGCCGCGCCCGTGTTGTGCTGCGCGTGGTCGAACTTCGCGTTGAAGCTGCGAATCGAGGGGAAGCCTTTGACGGGCGGGTTCTGCGAATTCAAGTCCGTGTGGCAGATGGCGCACATCGGGATGTTGGCCGTGACGAACTGCGGGAGATGACAGCCGGTGCAGGACTTGTGGCCGGGCAGAGTGGGGCGCGTCGAGTTGTTCGCCTCGCGCCGGTGGCAATCGGCGCAGCCGAGCGAGGCGTGGCGCGGGCTGTTGTGCAGAAACTTCGAGAAGTCTATGTTGCTCTGCTGTTGCTGCTGCGACGGCGCGACTGTCGCGGCAACCGGGTTCGGCGCGGCGGCGCGACCATTAAAGACCGAGAGGGCTGATACTCCCGCGACGCAGACGAGCAAGAGGGCGCGCGCCACCACACGACGTTGGATGCGCGCGCGTTTCGAGCGCGGCGCGGCGTGCGGAGCGTTTGTCCGTTTGCACTCGTCCGTCACAAGTTGTTCTTCGTCGGCGCGGCGCACGTTGGTTTAACTGCCCCCCTTCGGTTTTTCGGCACAGCGCGCCGGAATCAACTTCTCGATGCCGGTCAGCGTGCGAGGCTTCTTCCCTGCCTTTTCCAGAGCCTCGTTCTCTTTCTTCGCAGATTCCAACACGGTCGTGTAGTGGCCGCACGGCACTTCAGGGTTCAGGCTGATGGGCGGCGCGTGGCAATAGGCACAATCGAATTTCGGGTCTTTGCTCCGCTCCAACAACTCGCCGAAGACGGAGCGCTTCCGGTCTATTCCCGACGCAATCGAGGTATGACAGGCGGAAGTCGAACACGACATGAGTTGCACCGGATTTTGCCGCATGTATTCGAGCGTCGAAGCCTTGCGCGCGGCCGTGTGGCAAGACAGGCAGGTGATGGAGACCTGCTTCTTCTCGTCGTTCAGCTTTGTCCGGTGCGGGTCGGCCTTGGCGTCGGTGTGGTTAATGACGTGTAGAAACTTCGCAGAGACGCGCAGGGACAACAGAGTCTGGTGCGTCGGCGAAAGGCCGCGCCGCTGCAACATGGCCGGAGTGAGCTTTGCCGCTTCCGTGTTCGTATTCGCTGCCGGGGGCTTGGTTTGAGTTGTTTGAACTGCGGGCGACGCGGTGATGGCAGTCTGCAACGCCGTCGTCTGGAACATAGACTTCGCGTTGTTGTTATGACAACCGCTGCACTCGGTGGCAAGCGGCGGCTGCTCGCGATTCTCCACGCCCTTCTGCCAGTGGCAGCCGAAGCAACTGGAATGCGTCGTCGGCGTATCCATAAAAGTGGCCTGCCGCACTGCGGCGTTGGGCGCTCCCGGCACAACAGGGTTGAGCGTCTCCTTGTGGCAGTAATTACAGGTGGCCTGAAGATTGCCCCTGCTCTCCATGTTCTTCTTGAACTGGGAGAGCATCGTCGTCTTGATATGATTCGCGTGCGGGAAGATGTCCGAGAACTGCGTCCGTTGATTCGGCTTCGGGAAACTGAAACGCGCCTCATTGCGTGGCCCCGTGACGGTGTGGCAGTTTGAGCAGATCACGGGACGCGCGCCACGGAAGAATTGCTGACGATGACAGTTGATGCAGGCCGGATGGTCGGGATAGTCGGCCACGTCCGGTTTCTCGAACGAAGGAATCAGATGACAGGAGTTGCAGTTTTCGAAGTGGCCTTTGGTCGCGTGTGAAAATCTTGAGTAGTCCACGCGCGGCGCTGCCGGCGTGCGGCGCTGTGTCCGACGCCGCTGCGTCGTCCGGCGCGCGCCCGAACCTTGCGCTGCTTCGGCGGCCGTCGTCTCTTCGCCCGCCTCTTTGGAGGCGACGCGCGTGTAGACGGAGATCATCGTGGTGATGGAGACGACGACGATCAGCGTGATGAAACGTAGATCGATGATGTGACGAAACAGACCCGCGCGTCGCAACCCGTTAGTCCTTTCGCTGTCGGCTCTTGTTAAAACTGACGCACGACCGGCTGAGAAATCCGCTGGAGCTTATTCTTGACATTAGCAAACGCGTCGCCCGCTAAAATTTTTGGAGCACTAAAGCAGAAGGCTTTCGTTGTAACACAGTTGGCACGGACTGACAACGATATTTTATTGAGAGGCGACAAAGTGCGCGCCGCGCGTGAGCGTCTTGAACGAATCCGGCGCGCCGCCGGGCGGGCGGCCTAACTTTTGCCGCCGCCCGTTGGAGTTTTATCCGTTGCGCCGTCGGCTTCGAGGCCGGTGCGCAGTTGCGAGAGCGCGGGATTGTTTGGATTGAGGCTTTCGAGTTTGGCGAGCGTGGCGCGCGCCTCTACTTTGTCGCCCTTACGCGTCAAAGCGACGACCATGTTCTGCAACGTCGGCTCGTGCTGCGGGTCGAGTTGGAGCGAGCGGCGAAACTCGGCCAGCGCGCGTTCCGTGTCGGGCGGCGTGCGCAGCAGGAAGGTCAAACCCAGATCGGTGCGGACGTTGATGTCGTCGGGCTTTTTGGCGAGCGCGGCCGTGTACCACTTTTCGGCCGCGAGATAATTGCCCGTGTCGTAGTTGACGTTGCCGAGCGCGACGACCGGCTCAAGTTCGTCGGGCTTCAAGGTGTTGGCGCGCAGCAAAAATTCGAGCACGTCTTCGATGCGCTCGGCCTGGAAAGAGGCGCGCGCCGCCTGCATCTGCGCCTCGTAGTCGGCAGGATTGTCGCGCGCCGCCTTGACGGCCGCCTGCGCCGCCGTCTCCAGACGTTGCTGGTCGGCCACGCCGTTTGACGGGAGCGCCCCTTGCGTCGAACGCCCGTCGCCCACGAGCGTCGCCGTCCGCATGTTCGCCCAACTCGCAAACCCGAACCCGAAGAACAGCCCAAAGCCGATCCCGACGAGCGAAAACAGAATATTCTCTCGATTCATGATTCAATGGTGAATGGTGAATGGTAAATGGTAAATGGATGAAAGCAGATTTTCTCCATTCACCATTGACCATTCACCATTCACTAGCTATTAAGCGTAAGAATGTAAGCCCGGCAGCAGGTAGCTGACGCCGAGGTAGGTGAAGATGACGAGCAGGAAGGCGACGACGGCGAAATAGGCCGAGCGTTTGCCGGTCATACCGCGTGCGATGCGCGCGTGCAGGAAGCCACCGTAGGTGAGCCACGCGACGAACGCGCCCGTCTCTTTCGAGTCCCAGCCCCAGTAACGTCCCCAAGACTCATTCGCCCAGATCGCGCCCGTCACGAGCAGCATGGCGAGTCCGGCGAAGGCCACGCTCGCTGTCTTGTACATCAGGCCGTCGAGTTTCTCGGCCGAAGGCAGCGCCGCGCGCAACACGTCCGTGCGGAAACTGAAGAAGACGACGAAAAGCGTTGCGGCAAAGGCCGTGATGAGTGCCGACAGTTCCACGGGGTTCGCGTTCAAGCTGAGGACGAGCGACGATCCGCGTTCGGCCACGAACTCCTGCGAGGCGGCGATGAAGCGCGACGGGTCGATCGTGCGCACCTGTTCGGCCGTCATGCCCTGCTGCTCCGCGAGCCACGCGCCGAACTGCGGGTATTGATTCGGATTGATCTTACTGACCACGTTCGTCATCGACTTGACCTGCGAGACGAGCGCGACGATGGCGCACGCCTGCGTCACGAGCGATAGTTTCAGCAGCCAGTGTCCATACGTGCGCGCACGCTCGTCGTTCTGATACAGGTATTTCAGGAAGAGTCCGATGACGCCGAGGAGCAGCACGCCGGAGACGACGATGAGCAAGCCGACATAGGGAATGTCTGCGCGCAGTGGCAGCGCCATGCGCGAGCCTTGCATGAAGGTCGAGGCCGTGTAGATGCCCGTCGTGAAGACCGAGAAGCGGCTCACGGTGGCGAAGACGCCGAGGCCGAAGATGGCAGCCCAGACCGCCATCGATTCCGGCTTCGTGCCGACTTTCAACAAATAGATGACTGCGGCCGCGAAACAGACGAGCGCCACGCCGTAAGCGAGCGATGCGATGCCGACGTGGATCGGACGCCAGTAGGAATCGAGCACCGGCGGCAGGTTGATGAACTCGTTGCCGATGAAGCGCGCCAGCACGAGAATCAGCGCGGCGAGCGGCAGAGAGATCGCGCCGATGAAGCGGAAATTTCTGCGCCCCGAAATCACCATCGTCGTGATCCCTGCGCCAAAGGCGAAGGCCAGCGACAGGTCGTAGAGATTGGCGAACGGAATAAAGCGGAAAGCCCATTCCATGTCGGCCGCGGTCTTGCCTTGCGCTTCAAAGATTTTCAACTCGCGGTCGTAGGCCGCCACCCAGCGCACGCACCAACTCGCCAAGTTGAAGAAGACGCCGAGCGCGCCCGTCCACAGGCCAATCTTCTGCGCCATGTTCGAAGGCGCGTAGAGGTTCGTCAGGTGGAAGGTGGCGGCCGTCAGGTAACAGGCGAGCGCAATCATCATGAGCGCGCCGTCGTCTATGAAATTGTCGCCGCCCATGCGTAAGCGGAGCAGCGTCAACAGAATCGCGCCGACGATGGGGATGAAGGCGGGCAGGTATGATTTCAGAGACCACGCGCTGCCCTCATCCGGCTTCGGCGCGCGGTTTTCGGCAGGCTCGGTTAGGATTTCGTTATTGCTTAAGACTTCACTCATGTTTGTTACACCTCACGGGGTTGGCCGGTGATGGCCTGAACGAGACGTTTGAACCTGTCTTCGAGCGCGACGACGTTGCGGTTGGTGTTGCCGCCGAGGACGACCTGAAAAGTTTTACCGTCGCCCTCAGTCTCTTCCACGATGGCCCAGACGCGCTGGTGCGAGAAGAAGAAGACGGCAGCGAGCGTGACGAAAAGCAAGGCGCTGCCGACGTAGAAAATGGTCGTGCCGGGGTCGCGCTGGACTGAGAGCATGTGCGCTTCGGGCACTTTCTCGAAATCCGCGAGACGGAATTTGTAACCGGCGACGGCGCGGCCGATGGGCGCACCCGACGGCAACTCCTGCGCGAAGGCGAAGGCGCGTGTGCGCTCGCCCGAAGGGGTCGTCACGTTCAGGATGGCGGCCGGGTTGTTGTACTCGCCCGACTGCGTCGTCACTTGACTACCCTGCATCTGGAAATCGGGCTGGAAGTCCACGTAGTCAATCTTCGTGCCGTCAGGCAACTGCGTCGAACCGTCGCGCGCGACCTTGACCTCTTGCGGTTCGCCGCCCGCTTCGGGCGTCAGCCGTAGAGTGATGTTGCGCGCGTGGCCGAGGTTCATAAAGCTGGCCTGAAAGAAACGATAACCGCCGAAGATGGCACAACCGATTTTGCTGCTGTCGGCCGGACAATAATCGTAGGGACGATTCATGTGGACGAGCGCTTCGTGCTCGCCCGCAGCGTCTTTGATCTTGATGCGCGTCAGCCAGTCGATAGTGTTGTCGGCCGTGATGGGGCCTTCTTTTCTGATCAACTTTTGCTGGATGTCCGTGCAATTCACTTCAAAGGGCAGCGCGGTCGTCGCTTTGTCGAGACGGAAGGTGGAGGTGTCCTCGATCTTGAAGACCGTCTCGGACATCTCTTTGACCGTCTCGCCCGGCTTCATCCACATCGAGCCGGTGCGCCCGAACTTCGCCGTCATAAAGCCGCCGAAGAAGATCGTCAAGAGCGCGACGTGGACGGAATAAGCGCCCAGACGATTCCAGGTTCCGCGCTGCGCGAGCAGGAAGGTGCGCCCGCCCTTTTCGTTGACGATGGTTTTGAAGCCGGTTTTCTGCGCCGCCTCTTTGATGCGTTCGACGACGGCCTCGCGCGTCTCCCCGCGCATCTCAAGCGTGTTCGTCACGGACTGCTTGCGCAGCCACCCGGCGACGACATCGAGCTTCGGCCGCACGACATATTGCCAAGCGCCCGGAAAACGCTCGATGGAGGCGAGCACGATGTTCAGGGAGAGAATCAGGAGCAACGCGTTGAAATACCACGCGTGGTAAATGTCGAAAAAGCCGAGCACACCGCCGAGGAGTTTCTGCGAAGGCGTGAGCGCGGCGAAATACTTGTCGAAGCCGTCCACGTTCGTCTGCATGATCAGCATGCCGATCATGCTGGCGGCGGCGAGCAGGATGAGCAGCGTGACGCCGAAGCGCACACTGCTCAAGAGATTCAGCAGCCGCGTGATGAACGAGGGGGCAGGGCGCGCTGCGGGGGCAACGCGGCTTACACCTATCTCGCTTTTGGTTTCTTCTATGGCAGCCATTTGTTTATGAAGTTGGCAATCGCAACTATGTAGGGAAACTTCGTTGAAATTCGGAGCGCGACCGTTGAGTCGAGTCGCGCTTTCGCTCTCGTGTGGAGGCCATCATAGCCGATCACTGTCGCATCATCAACCAGAGTCACCCACGTTTTCAGTTTGCTTTGAACTCAAGGGCAACTCAACGGTCGTCGGCTGCGTTTTCGGCGTCGCGGACGCATCGTGTATGATGCGACCGGGCGGACGGCGAAGATTGACATAGAGAGTTACGGCGTCGTTCCTCTTCGGTCTCCCGTACCGACTCGGTATCGTTATCATCCCGTTACACCAGCGTTCGGTTTTCCTGAAAGGCTATTAACATTTCCATTCGTCTATGAGCAAAAACATTCTCCTGTGCATCATCGGCCTGACGCTCGGCTTCGGCCTCGGATTCTTTCTCGCCAACAAGGTGACGACCGGCACGCCGTCGGCCGCACCTGCCGCCGCGACTGCGGGCACGACGGGTGGCGCGGCGCCGGATTCCGCCCCGCCGCTCGATCCGACGCAAGCGGGCGCACCGCTCCCGCCCGGCCATCCGGACATCAACAGCGCGGCGGCCGCTGCAAACTCCAATCCGAACGGCGTCGCCGCCACGAACGCTGACGCGCAGGCCGCGATGGAAGAGGCCGACCGCAAGCCGAAAGATTTCGACATGCAAATGAACGCGGCCACGGTCTTCTACAAACTGAACGCCTACGACAAGGCCGCGCTCTATCTGCAACGCGCCATCGACCTCAAGCCGCGCGACTTCGACGCCCTCTCCGCGATGGGCAACACGAAGTATGACGCGGGCGACTTCACGGCAGCCGCCACTTTTTACGAACGCGCGCTCGCCGTCCAGCCGCAGAACACGGACGTGCAGACAGACCTCGGCAACACCTATTTTCAACGCCAGCCGCCCGACTTTCGCCGCGCCATCGAAGAGTATCGCAAGACCTTGAAGATCGACCCGCGTCACGAGAAGGCTCTGCAAAACATCGCCGCCGCCGCTCTCCAACTCGGCGACAAGACGGCCGCGCGCGAAGCCATCGATCAACTCGCCGCCGTCAATCCCAACAACCAGTATCTCGAAGGTCTGCGCTCGAATCTCAACTCGCAGCCGTAGAGCGACAAACAGAATCCTGAAACCACGCGCATCACACGAAATCACACGAAGAAAACTTTCGTGTTGTTTCGCGTGATGCGCGTGGTTCGATTCTTATGACTACTTCAAAGGAATAAAGCCAAAAGCGAAACGCCCGCGTGTTGTGACGCGCGGGCGTTTTGCTTTGGTTATCGCTTCCCTTGTTTAGAGATTCGGGCTGCGCGGGAATTTGATGTAGGGCAGACGCGTGCCGCGGATGATCAGTTGGTCGGCGCGTATCTCTGCGGGCGCGACGTAACCGCGACTGCCTGCGGCGGCGATGATGTCGTCCTGATCGATGCCGTCGCCGCTGATGCCGATCGCGCCGACGAGTTCGCCGTTCTTGTAGAGCGGAACTGCGCCCGCGAAGATTTGCAGACCGTTCGGCACGTTCGGGATCGAAGTGCAGGGCAAATTCGGCACTCCGGCCAGAGTCAATTCAAGGTTGCGCTTGACGAGATCGAGTTGGAGGCCGACGTTGAAGATGCTCCACTGGCCGATCCCGGTGCTGAAGGGGCCGGGAGGTTCGCCGTTGATGCCGTCCGGGTAGAACGGGCGATGCAGGAAGCCGACCGCGCGGTCGCTGAATGCCACCGAGCCGTTGAGCATCACGCCGTCGGCTGCGGCGCGATCAACGTATGCGCCCATCCCTGCGCCGCGCAGGAGCGCCCCGGCATTCGAGCGCGAGAAGAGTGCGGCGGTGCGCGCTTTTTGCGCCGATACGTCGAAGCCGAAGACCGGCGCGTCGAAGGTGCGGAAGATGCCGAGCACGCGGCCTTCCGTATCGACGACGCTGATCGAGACACGCGCGGGGCTGCCGAGCGGCTGCCGGATCGCTGCGCGCGTGCCGTCGGCCTGTATGGCGGCCTGCGTCAAAATCGTCGTCACGTCGTTGGCCGTCAGAGCGTTGGTCGAGCCGGAGACGCTGCCCGTGAACGGGAAGAAGCGCAAGTCAACCGCGCCTTCGACGGGGCCGAGCTTGAACGGGACGAAAGCGGAGGGCTGCGCCCCACGGATCGGAAAATCGGGATCGACCGCGCCGGGCAAACTAGCGAACGGAATAGTCGGCGGTCGTGGCGCGTCGTTGTCCGTCACGTTGACGTAAGGCAAGCGCACGCCGTCCACAAGAATGGTGTCGCCGCGAATGAACGCGGGCGGTTCGTAGCCGCGCCCGGCCGCGACAGCGATCACTTCCTCGAACGGTTTGTCGAAATCGGCGGGGATGCGATCAACCGTGTATGCGCCGTCGCCTTCGATGCCGACGGCTCCGGCGTGGACGCCGTTCTTGTAGAGCGGAACCGCGCCGGGGTCTGCCGAGAGGCCGAAGGGCAAGCCCGGCATCTTGATGTCGGAGCATTGCAGTTGCGAGAACTGCACGCCGTAGAGCGGGCCGCCGGGACGGAAATCAACTCCGGGCGGAATGTGCTCCTGAATGATGAAGCCCGCGGTGCGCGGCGTAAAGGCGTTGCCCTGCGTGGAGAAGAAGGCGGCCGTGCCCGCTTTCGTGATCGCGGCGCGCGGCACGGGTTTCAAAGCCGGGACGAGATTCGTGCCTTCGAGGCCGACGGCGACCAGGCCGGTCGCAGGGTCGTTCGGCTCCTGATTGAAACCCGCGTTGCCTTTGAACTGCGTGCGGTCGGGCGCACCCGTCATCTTGAAGACGCCGAGCGGGTTCCCTTCTTTATCAACGACGGCCACCGTCACCGGACGATTCAAAGCGACCGCCGCCGAGACGGCTTGCGCAATGACGTTCTGCACGTCGCTCGTCGAGAGATTACCGGCCGTGAGCGGATTGGTGTTCGGCGTCGGCGCGACGGAGGGCGGCGCGGCGGTCGGCACAGCGCCCGCATCGTCTGGCAGTCCGCCGCCGACGTGGCCGATGCCGAGTCTCACGCGATTGCTCGCCGTGTTCTTGTAACGCACGCGCACGAGCACGTCGCCGATGTCGCCCATCTCGTCGTGCAGGCGCAGCGTCACCGAATGCATCCACTCCTGACCGGGCACGACGGCGACGTTCTCCACCGTGAGCGGATAGATGCGACGCGCGCCGTCTTCGGCATCGGCCGTCAAAGCGGAAGCTTCTACGCCGCGTTCGAGATTGAGGACGAAGAGTTGGACGCGCGTGCGGCCGTCGGCGCTGAGTTTGTGGCTCGCGTCGCGTTTGAAAGGCTCGCGCAGGCGTGTGACCGATTCGACGGCGACGGCGCGCGTCGAGTTGGCTTCGCTGATGAGCACGGGGCGCGTCGCTTGCGCGCGCGAAACGTCGTGCGTTTGATAGAGGAGCGCGAAAGCGCAGGCGGCGAAACAGGTCGCCACGAGCAGCGGCGTGCGTCGGGGGAACGATTTTTGATGTTTAGACATAGGAGCAGGTCACGTATGAATTGCGATCTGGCTATCTTCTCGCGCAGAAACCGGCGACGCTTTTTAGGCGTTGGGATACTAACCGGAGCGGCTACAATTTATCATTAAACTTTGTTCCGTCAAGTCGAATTTATTTCGGGGCGCGGAGAGGCGCGAAAATTGTGGTCGAAAATTAAGTTCGCCGCAGGCGCGAGAAAAATTCCGTTGCCAGTCGGCGGCGACTGTGCTACAAAAACAGCCCATCGCTTTTTTGAATCGAGCTTCAGCGAGCAGTCGCAAAATACCAGCGGTTGGTTTTCCGTCATCAAGACTTTCACTTAAGCTTAACTACTCAAACTGAGGACGCCCCCGCGGCCTCCACTTTTCATTAACGGCTTCATGTTCCCTACCCCTACACACACACGCGCGCTCGCGAGTCTGCTGCTCTGCGTCTCGCTTCTCTCGATCTTCCCTTCGCACGCCTTCGCTCAACAGCACGGACGCATCAAAGGCATGGTGCGCAGCGAGGCGAAGACGCCGCTCGGCGGAACGACCGTCATGGCGATCAACCAGGTGACGAGCAATCGCTCGACGACGCGCACCGCCTCCGACGGCAGCTTCTCTTTCAAGCTGCGCGCGGGCGCTTATCGCATCGTCGTGGATGCGCCCGGCGCGGATCGCTTCGGCGTCGAGAACATCATCGTCCAGCCCGGAGGGGAAACGCCTGTCGAAGTCGCGGTGAAAACGCCCAAACCGGGCGAAAAGCCGCAGCAGTTCGTTGACCCGACGGCGAACGAGCGCCCGGCAGGCTACGCCGGTGGCGGCAACATCGAATCGCGCCCGCCGACTTTGCCCGACCGCGCCGAAGTGCGCGACCGCTGGCGCGCAACCTTCCCCGAATATGACCGCTACGGCGACAAAGGCGCGCGCGGACGCGACATTCCCTTCAAGCGCGGCAAGTGGTACGACCCCTACAATCAGAACTTGATCAAGGGCGACTTCCCCATCTTCGGTAACAACATCTTCATGATCCTGTCGGGCGTGGACACGACGACCATCGAACTCAATCGCACGCCCAAGCCGACCGACGTGAGCAGTGCCCGACCCGGCAGCGCGGAGTTTTTCGGTCGCCCCGAAACGCTCATACTCAACCACGTCATACAGTTTTCGTTCGAGATGTTCAGCGGCGACACCTCGTTCAAGCCGCGCAACTGGGCGGTCAAAATCTCGCCCACGATCAGCCTGCCCAACTACGTCAACGCGCGCGAACGCGGCGTCATCAACATCGACCCGCGACGCGGCACTAACCGCACCGACGCACACGTCTCGCTCGAAGAAGCCTTCGGCGAAGTGAAACTCGAAGACGTGAACGCCAACTTCGATTTCATCTCCGTGCGCGCGGGCATCCAGCCCTTCGTCTCGGATTTTCGCGGCTTCATCTATACGGACAACAACCTCGGCGCGCGTCTGTTCGGCGGCTTCGCTAACAACCAGTATCAATTTAACGCCGCCTACTTCTCCCAGTTGGAGAAAGACACCAACAGCGGCCTCAACCGTTTCGACACGCGCCACCAAAACGTCTACATCGCCAACATCTACCGGCAGGACTTCATCCGCAAAGGCTACACGGCGCAGGTCAGTTTCCTCTTCAACGATGACCGCCCGTCGCGCAAGTTCGACCGCAACGGCTTCCAGGTGCGCCCCGCGCTCGTCGGCGACGTCAGGCCGCACAGCGTCAAGGTCGGCTATATCGGCTTCAACGGCGACGGCCATCTCGGCGACGGCCTGCTCGGCCGTTTCAATCTCTCGCACGCCTACTACCTGGCCCTCGGGCGCGATTCGCACAACCCCATCGCCGGACGCCCCGTCAACATCCGGAGCCAGATGGCCGCGCTCGAACTGAGCTACGATAAAGACTACGTGCGCTTCAAAACCTCTGCCTTCTTCGCGCAGGGCGACAAGAACCCGACCGACTCGCAAGGCACTGGTTTCGATTCCATTCTCGACGACCCGAACTTCATCGGCGGCCCGTTCTCTTTCTGGAATCGCACGGGCATCCGCCTGACGCAGACGGGCGTGTCCTTAGTCGAACCGAACAGCCTGCTGCCCTCTCTTCGCAGCAGCAAGACGCAGGGACAGGCCAACTTCGTCAACCCCGGCATCTTCATCTTCAACGCGGGCGCGGACGTGGAAGTGACGCAGCGCATCAAGGCCGTCTTCAACGCCAACTTCCTGCGCTTCCATCGCACTGAACCGCTCAAACAGATTTTGTTCCAGCCCAACATCCGTCACGGCATCGGTCAGGACTACAGCCTCGGCGTCGCCTATCGCCCGTTGCTCATCAACAACATCACGATGACTTTCGGCGCTTCGACCTTCGTGCCCGGCCGTGGCTTCCGCGACATCTACACGGACAAAACGCGCAACTGCCCGCCGAACGTCGAGGACTACTGCACGCCCGACCGGACGATCATCGATCCGAGCAAGCCCCTGTTCTCGTTGTTCGCGCAGTTGAAGTTCATTTTCTAAGCTCCAGAATATTTTTATAGAGACAGTCATCGTCAGACGGAGAGTCTAGAATGCAAGGTGTCGGTAAAGCTGATCGCGTCAAGCTGATCATCTTCCTGTTTTTCGTCGCCGTCCTCGGCGTCTCGCTGTTTGCGAGCGGGGCCCGATCGTCCGCCCAACAGAACGCCGGGCAACTCGCCAGCGCCGCCGATAAATCCACGTCGAACGCCGCAGCGCCCCCCTCTTCCCCTTCTGCAAATGCCCCGGCGCGGACGCACAATCCGGCCTCGCCCGCTTCGCAACAAGCGGCGGCGGCAGCGCCGACCGAAGGCTGCATCGCCTGTCACAATAACATCGAGCCGATGCACGTCACGTCGTCCGGCAAACTCGAAGCGGGGGGCAAAGACGGTCAAGGCTTGTCGTGCACCTATTGCCACGGCGGCAACCCCATCGGCAAGACCGCGGAAGAAGCGCACGTGCGCCCGCGCAACCCGGACGTGTGGAAAGTCGGCGGCAAGCCTTCGAGCGCGAACCCTGAACGCACGAACGCTCTGTTGAATCGTGAGAGTTGGGAGTTTGTACGCTTCATCAACCCGGCCGACTTGCGCGTGGCGGCGAAGACCTGCGCCGAATGTCACGCGCCGGAAGTGGAAGCGAACGACAACAGCATGATGCGCCACGGCGGCATGCTGTGGGGCGCGGCGCTCTACAACAACGGCGGCTTCCCCTTGAAAGATACGCGCTTCGGCGAAGCCTACGCGGAAGAGACGGGCGCACCGATGCGCCTCATTCAAGTGCCGCAACCGACGAAGGAAGAACAACTGCTCAAAGGCTGGTTGCCTTTCATCGACCCGCTTCCGCGTTGGGAGATTTCACAGCCGGGCAACATCCTGCGCGTCTTCGAACGCGGCGGCAAACGTCGTCTCGAAGTGGGCATCCCCGACCGCGACGAAGACCCCGGCAAGCCCGACAAGGGCTTGAGCGCGCGCGGTCTCGGCACGCTCCAACGCACAGACCCCGTCTATCTCGGCATCCAGAAGACGCGCCTGCTCGACCCGACGCTCAACCATCTCGGCACAAACGATCATCCCGGCGATTATCGTTCGTCCGGCTGCACGGCCTGCCACGTCGTCTACGCCAACGACCGCAGCCCGGTCAACTCAGGCTCCTACGCCAAGTTCGGCAACATGGGGACGACGCAGACGGCCGACACGAGCATTCCGCGCGGCGAACCCGGCCACCCGATCAAGCACCAGTTCACCAACGCCATCCCGACCTCGCAGTGCATGACCTGTCACATGCACCCCGGCACGAACATGGTCACCACCTACACGGGCTTCATGTGGTGGGACAACGAGACGGACGGCGACAAGATGTACCCGGCCAAGCAGCACACGCCGTCGCAGGACGAGGAGCAGGAGAAGCAACTGCGCAACCCCGAGGGCGCACACATGCGCGGCCTGTGGTCTATGCGCAAGTGGAAAGACCGCGCCAGCCCTGACGACTTCCTCGTCAAGACGGGCGAACCCGGCGGCGAGTTTGCCAAGCAACTCAAGCAGACCGTTTTCGCGGATTATCACGGCCACGGCTGGATGTATCGCGCCGTCTTCAAACGCGACCGCGCGGGCAACATGCTCGACGGCTACGGCAAGACCATCAAGACCGTCACGCCGAAGAAGCTGGCTGACGCAGTGGCCTTCTCCGGCGACGGCGCTTACAAGTCAGGCCAGCCCGTCCACCTCAAGGACATACACCTTGAGAAAGGCATGCACTGCGCCGATTGCCACTTCCGCGCAGACAATCACGGCACGGGCATTCTCTACAACGAGCCGCGCGCGGCCATCGAGATCAACTGCACCGACTGCCACGGCACGATCCGCGAACGCGCCAAACTCCTGACCACAGGCCCCGCCGCCGGGCAAGGCATCGAAGGCGGCAAGCTCGTGGACAAGGAACGCGGGCGCAACCTGCGCGCGCCGCGCAGCGGCAACCGGGACATGTCGCGCAACCTCTACGCGCGCGACGAACAGGGCAACAAGATTCCGCTCTTTGAACTTGCGCCCGCCGCCGGTCTGAAAAAGAAACTCAAGGCCGAAGACGGACGCGAGGTCGAAGTCGAACTCAAGGCCGGCGAGATCGTGCAGAACTCCATCGTCGAGCCGGGCAAGTGGTGGCGCGTCAAGCAGACCATCGACAGCATCGATCCCAAGTCGCCCGACTACAACGAACTGTCGCGCTACGCCAAGACTATCCGCAAAGACAACCAGACGTGGGGCGACGTTCCCGAAAAGGACGAGCAACTCGCGCACGCCGACAACCAGATGACGTGTTTCGCCTGCCACTCGTCGTGGATGACGAGTTGCTTCGGCTGCCACCTCTCGATGAAGGCCAACCGCAAGATGCCCAATCGCCACAACGAGGGCGACGACACGCGCAACTACACGACCTATAACTTCCAGGTCTTGCGCGACGACGTATTCATGCTCGCCAAGGACGGCACGGTCACAGGTCATCGCGTCGCGCCCGCCGCCTCGCGCTCGGCCGTCATCGTCAGTTCGCAGAACCAGAACCGCGAATGGATCTACTCGCAGCAGCAGACCATCTCGGCCGAAGGTTTCAGCGGGCAGGCGTTCTCCACGCACGTCCCGCACACCGTCCGCGCCACGGAGACGAAAGGCTGTACCGATTGTCACGTCTCGAAGGAGAACAACAATAACGCCTGGATGGCGCAACTCCTGATGCAGGGGACGAACTTCGTCAACTTCATGGGTCGCTACGTCTACGTCGCCGCCGAGCACTCGCTCGAAGTCGTTCCCGTCACCGAACGCGAAGACCCGCAGGCGGTCATCGGCAGCACCCTGCACAAGCTCGCTTACCCGGACAACTACAAGAATTTCGTGGAGAACGGCCGACAACTTAAGACTTTCTACGAGCACATCGGCAATCCGGAAGTCTTACAGGTGCAGTTGCGCGGCGAGTATGCCTACGTCGCCGCGGGCGAAGGTGGCCTGCGCGTCTACGATGTGGCGCAGATCGATCACAAGGGCTTCTCCGAACGCATCACGACCGCGCCCGTCTCGCGCTTCGGCCAGCGTTTCTGGGTGAAGACGAAATACGCCACGGCCATCGCCTCGCCGACCACGCTCGGCGTCGATCCGGCACGCACGCGCAACCCCATGAATCAGGAGCAGGCCATCCACCCGCTCTACGCCTATCTTTACGTCGTAGACAAATACGAGGGCTTGATTCTGGTCAACGCGGCTACGCTCCTTGACGGCGACCCGCTCAACAACTATCTCAAGCGCGCTGTCACCTGGAATCCCGGCGGCGTCCTCGACAACGGCAACAACATCCAGATCGCCGGGACGAACGCCTACATCACGACCGAGAAGGCGCTCGTCATCGTTGACATCAACGACCCGACGAACCCGAAACTGGTGAAGCAGATTCCGCTGCATCATCCGCACGCGGTCGCCATACAGTTCCGCTACGCCTTCGTCGTCGATGAAGAGGGCTTCAAGGTCATCGACGTGACGAACCCGGCCGACGCGCATCTGGTCGAAGAGGCCGAGGTCAAACTCTCGCACGCGCACGACGTTTACGTGGCGCGCACCTACGCCTACGTCGCCAACGGCAAAGAAGGCATTGCCATCATCAACGTCGAGCGGCCGGCAGAACCCAAACTCGAAATGATGTACAACGCCGACGGCCAACTCAACGATGTGCATCAGGTGAAGATCGCTATGACGAACGCGAGCCTCTTCGCCTATGTCGCGGACGGGCACAACGGACTACGCATTCTGCAATTGACCGACCCGGAAACCTCTTCGACCTACGCCGGGTTCAGTCCGCGTCCCAATCCGAGATTGATCTCGACGTTCAAGACCATCGGCCCGGCCGTTGCCCTCTCGAAAGGGCTCGACCGCGACCGCGCCGTGGACGAGAGCGGCAACCAGCTCGCCGTCTTCGGCCGACGCGGCGCGCGTCCTTTCAACATGGAAGAGTTGCGCCGCATGTACATGCTGGACGGCAAGCTCTACACCGTCACCGATAACCCGACGACGCCCGCCAACGACTTCAAAGGCACTGCGGCCAAGGCGGACGGCGAAGGGCAACCGGAGGCGAAACCTGAGAAGGGCGTCTCCACGGGCGCGGTTTCGTCAAACGCGCCAATGCATCTGCTGCGCCGTTTGATGGTGCCGACGAAACTGATCGGCGGCGGGCTTGGCCTCCTGCTCGTCGGCCTCGGCCTGCGCCGCCTGCGGAAGCTGCGACGCAACACTTAATCGTCGCTTGAAGACGCAAACGAAATAGCCGCCCGTGATTCACTGAAAATCACGGGCGGCTGTTTCGTTCGGAAGGCTTCGTTTGAAAAAGGATGCGCGTTTATCTCGTCTGCCGCATCCAGTCGATGCAGCGTCGAAGGTGCGCTTGCATCCGGTCGGCGGTGTCCGTGTGGATGCGGCCATGGCCGGGCAGCACCCACTCGAAACGCCGCCCCAGAAGTTTCTCCATCGAGCGCGTCTGCTCCGTCCACGAATACCAGGCGACGCTGCGAAAGGCCGTCAGGGTCTCGCGCGCGGGCGACCACGCCAGGTGATCGCCCGTGAAGAGATATTTGTCGCGATAGAGCAACAGCATGTGCCCGCGCGTGTGGCCGGGCACCGGAATCACGCGCAGTTCACCGTCGAGCGCCACTTCCCCTTTGCCTTCGACAACGTGTTCAATGCCGCGCCGCCGTGCCCCGTCCGCTTCGTGCATGATGCGCGTGCAACCGAAGCGCGCGGCAAACTTCGCGTGGTCGGCTATGTCGTCCGCGTGCGTCAGAAACATCCGTTGGACGCCGCCCAAGGCTTCGATCCGCTTGACGAGTTGCGAGGCGAAACGCGGCGAATCGACGAGCACGTTCCCGCCCTCACTTTCCGGCCGCACGATCAAATAACTCCACGCGCCGAAACTCGCCGCCGAAGTGTAGCCGCAAAAATAGACGTTCTCTGAAATGCGCGCAGGATATTCAGCGGCGGCAGAGCGCGTGTCGTGCCGCCGCTCTGTGCCGATAGAGGCGGTGGGACAGGCGACGAGCGCCATCAACGCGCGGCGCGTCTCGTCTTCCGTTTCGGGCTGGCGATAGACGACGGACTGATCGCCGTGGTCACGAAAGATGGCGGGCGCGATCTGGCGGCACGCGTCGCAGTCGATACACGTCGAATCGACGTAAAAATCGCCCGCCACATTCTCCGCCACACGCTTTGCAACCGAGGCCATACGGATAGTTTCAGGTTTCAGGTTGCAAGTTGCAAGTTCGGAGAGTCGCGCGCCTCAAATCCTAAATCTTCCGACTTGGGACTTAAATCCTCTTCAACAGGATGAGGATGATGATGATTAGGAGGATGAGGCCGAGCGTGCCGCTCGGAAAATAGCCCCAGCCGCGACTGTGCGGCCACGCCGGAGCCGCCCCGATCAAAAGGATGATCAAGATGATGATCAGGATGGTAGTCATAATGATTCTCTCCCCTCTCGAAGTTGGTCGTCTCAAACAATCTTGAAGCGAGGTTAGACAAGTCGCCGCGAAGCGACGGCCTTAGTCGTTCCGCGTTCATCGTTCGTCATTCATCGTTCATCGTTTCTCTTTCTGCCCGTCGAGATAATCGAGCAGCACGTTTGACATGACCTTGACGCCGACGACGAGGCTTTCTTCGTCAACGTCGAAGTCGGGCGTGTGCCATCCGGCCGTGATGCCGCGCGCGCGGTTGCCGACGCCGAGGAAGAAGTAGAAGCCGGGCACGATCTTTTGGAAGTAGGAGAAATCTTCTGCGGGCATGAAGGGCTTGAGCGCGAGCGTGTTCTCGCGCCCCACCACGCGACGGATCGTGGGCAGCGTCGCTTCGACGAGCGCAGGCTCGTTGTAGGTGACGGGGTTGCTGCCCTCGAAGGTCAACTCGTAGGTCGCGCCGTAGGCGGCCGTCACGTGCGTCAAGGTTTCGCGCATCAACTCGATGGCGCGTGCGCGCACTGCGTCGTTATGCGTCCGCATCGTGCCCGTCAGTCTCACTTCGCCGGCGATGACGTTGAAGCGCGTGCCGCCGTTGATAGTGCCGACGGTGATGACGAGCGGTTCGAGCGGATCGATGCGGCGGCTGCGTATGTGTTGCAGGGCGAGCACGCACTCTGAGGCGACGACCACTGCGTCCACGCCCATCTGCGGCTGTGCGCCGTGCGAGCCTTTGCCGCGCACGACGATGTTGAAAGTGTCGGATGAAGCCATCGCCGCGCCGGAGTGATAACCGATCTGCCCGGCCTGCACGTTCGGCTCTGTGTGGAGTCCGAAGATGGCTTGCGGGCGCGGATTTTCCAGCACGCCCTCTTTGATCATCAAAGGCGCACCGCCCTCTTCACCCGCGGGCGGCCCCTCTTCGGCGGGCTGGAAGATGAATTTGACAGTGCCGCTCCACTCGGCGCGCAGACGGCTCAAGACTTCGGCCACGCCCAACTGCACGGTCGTGTGTACGTCGTGGCCGCAAGCGTGTTTGACGCCCGGCGTCTGCGACTTGTAGGGCACGTCAATCGTCTCTTGAATCGGCAGCGCGTCCATGTCGGCGCGCACGGCGACGACAGCGCCCGGCCGCCCGCCCTTGAGCACGCCGACGACGCCGTGCCGAGCCACGTTCGTGCGTACCTCGTCGAAGCCGAGGGCTTTCAGGCGTTCGGCGACGATGCGCGCTGTGCGCTGCTCGCGGTTCGAGAGTTCGGGGTGCATGTGAAAGTCGCGCCGCTGCGAGACGAGTTGCGGGCGCAAGGCTTCGGCCGCCTGCGCGACGCGAGCCTCGCGCGTCGTTGTTGCATGCGATGCGCCCGCTGCCTGAACGCTTGCCCGCTTCGGCGCGCTCGTCCGCTCCGTCTCCTGTCCTTCCAGCGCGGGCGCGCAGAGAGAGAGCACGAGCAGGAGCGTGGGAAGTTTCAAGTCTCTTTTCGTCATAATCTTTCGGACTGCTTTTCGAGCGCCGCGCGGCCGTGGATTTTTGCCCGCATCATAACGCACGCGCCGCCCTTAAGCCACGAACTTTTTCGCCCTTCCGCCCTACGCAAACGAAAAGGGCGGGGTCGCCGGAAAGCGCCCCGCCCTTTTCATTCGCGTGTGTTTGAACTACTTGCGCGTGCTCACATAGGAGACGCAGTCGCCCTGATTCTTGAACGCAGGGTCGTTGAAGCGCGTGTAGCCGCCGTTCTTGCACTGGTCTTTAGTCGTGGGTCTGGTGCTCGGGTCGCAGGCATCGCCGATGCCGTCGCCGTCCGTATCCGCTTGATTGGCGTTCGCCGTGAGCGGGCAGTTGTCTGCCGTATCGGCCACGCCGTCGTTGTCGTCGTCGGCGTCGCAAGCATCACCGAGCGCATCGCCGTCGTTGTTGGCTTGGTTAGCGTTTGAAATGAGCGGGCAGTTATCAGTCTCGTCCGCGATACCGTCATTGTCGTCGTCGCCATCGCAGACATCGCCCGTGCCGTCGATGTCGTTGTCGGCCTGATCTGGATTGGCGGTGGTCGGGCAGTTGTCATAGCCGTCGCCGACGCCGTCAGCATCCGTGTCGGCTTCAAAGTCGTAGGTCACGCAGGCGCTCGTGCCGCCGATGGTCAGCGCATCAACGCCCGTCAAGAGGCCGGGGTTGCCGCTGCCCTGATTGACGCCGAAGCCGCCGAGGATGACGGCATCGGGGTTGTTCGCCTTAATCTGATCCCACGTTCTGAAGCATCCCGTAACCGCACCCGCACACTGACCGTTAATGACGCGCGTAGACCACCAACGTCCGTCGCCGCTGGCGATCCAGTCCTGCCACTCGCCGCTCACGACCGCCCCTTGCGCCGTGTTGTACACAGGCTCAAAAACCAGCGTGGAGAAGCCACCGCTCACATCAGGGCCATTGAAGTCAATAACCATGTTGAGGGCGGCCACCTGTTGTGCGGAGCCGGTCGTTCTGTAGGTCTGGTAGCTGATGTTGTTGATGTCGGCCAGTTTGGTGCCGTCATGGGCGAAGGTGAACATATACACCTTGGCCGAGCCATCACTCGTGCCCAACTGGAGGCTGCCGTCCCCTAGCGGAGGTGTGCCCGGGCCGTTGACAAAAGCTCCGGTGCCGGGCGTGACCGACACGGGCGGATTGCCACTGACCGCGCGCGTGTACAGCACCCAACTCTTACCGGGCGCAGGCGGCGTTCCTTCAATCTGACGTGAAACGTCGCCTTCAGTCACGACATCCTGCGTGCAGGTTTGCTGAGCGGCGAGTTTGGCGACCGGGGTGTACGCCAGCATAGTTAAAGCAGCAACAACTGCGAGAACAAAAAATTTAGTTACTTTCATCTACACTATCTCCTTTGGGGCAAGTGCCTGCGCGCAGGCGCAGCACTGGGGGTTTTTCAGTGAACGAGAAGTTGAAAATCGTGCCTTCTCGAAACTGATGAATTGACCATAAGCGCAGCCCGCTCTAACGTGCCCGACCTAATCGGCACACGGGGAATACTGCAAACACAATTGGGGCTGTCACCGTTCTTAATATTTCAGATTGTCTACCGGACGAAAGGAAAAACTAACGGGGCCTTCGCTGGAGACGGAACTAACGAATTTAGCAGAACTGATTTGACAAGCCACCTCCCAACGTTTGCGGCTAACATCGGAAGGAGGTGAACTGGCGTCCGTTTAGTAAAGCGCGCGGACTTTAGTTTAAGTTTGACCGCTTGTCAACTTTGTACTAAAAGACGTTTAAAATGCGCCGGATTCCAGACCGTGAAGTTCACTCTACGGCTAGTAGGTGCGTATTGTTCCAACAGAAATCAGTGCAAGTTATTGTGCAAGGCGAGGTGTGGAATTACGTTTCGTCGTTCGCCGCGGCGTAGCGTCGTGTGAGTTCGCGTTTCAGGACTTTGCCGGTGGGGCCTTTCGGCATCTCCGCGAGAAAGCGGATGGTCTTCGGGCATTTGAAGTCGGCCAGATGCTCGCGGCAAAACTCCAAGAGTTCTTCGGCCGTCGCTTCCGCGCCTTCTTTCAAGACAACGAAGGCCGCCACCTCTTCGCCGTACAACTCGTCCGGCACGCCGACCGTCGCGGCCGAAGCGACGGCCGGGTGCGTGTAGAGAAGTTCGTCGATTTCGCGCGGGTAGATGTTTTCGCCGCCGCGTATGATCATGTCCGACTTGCGATCCGCGATGTAGAAGAAACCTTCGCGGTCGCGATAGCCGATGTCGCCCGTGTGAAACCAGCCGCCGCGAAAGGCTGCCTGAGTGGCCGCTTCGTTTTTGTAGTAGCCCTTGAAAATGTTCTCGCCGCTGAGGACGATCTCGCCGAGTTCGCCGACGGGCACTTCCCTGTCATCTTCGTCGAACACTTTGATCTCGCAGCCGATTGCCTGGCCGCAAGAGCCGGGGCGGCGTCTCTGGTCGGGCGGGTTGAAGGTTGCGCGCACGGTCGATTCGGACAGACCGTAGCCTTCAATGACGAGACAGTCGAACGTCTCTTCGAAGCGGCGCAGGACTTCCGCAGGCACGGGCGCAGAGCCGCACATGGCGAAGCGCAGTTGCTCGCGTTTGATACCTGCGGGCACGCCTTCCGGGTAGGTGGCGAGCAGCATCGAGAGCATCGTCGCCACCGAGCCGAAAGAGGTCACTTCGTAGTCGGAGATGATCTGCCAGAAGCGCGACGCGGAGAAGCGCGGGCTGACGATGCTCGCGCCGCCCGCATACATCGCGGAGATGGTCGTTACCATCACGGCGTTCATGTGAAAGAGCGGCATCACCGAAAGCAGACGTTCCGAGGGCGTGAAGTTCAACCAACTGACGATCTGCCGCGCGTTCGCCAGCAGATTTCCGTGCGTCAGAAGACAACCCTTCGGTCTGCCCGTCGTGCCCGAAGTGTAGATGATGATCGCCTCGTCGTCGCGCGCAAGCGTGTGTTCGCGCCATGAGTCGCCGGACGGCGCGTTCGTCTCCGCAGTCGCCTTCGCCACATTGTCGAACTCTAAAGCAACAGAGAGACTCGACACCTCTTTTCGCAGAGCCAGCACAGTGTCCGCGAACTGCGTGTGATAGAGCAACAGCTTCGCTTCGGAGTTGCCAAGGACGTAAGCGGCCTCTTCCGCTTTGAGCAGAGAGTTGACCGGCCCTGCGAGCGCGCCCAACTTGAAGCAGGCGAAATAGGCGATGACGTATTCGGTGCTGTTCGGCAGGAGCAGGCTGACCACGTCGCCTCGCCTCGCACCGTGCGACCAGAGCATGTCGGCTGTGCTGTTGACGGCCGCGTCGAACTCTCTGTAAGTCCAACTTCGACCGTCGCGCGTGTCGTAGAGGAAAGGCTTGGAGGGAATTTCGGCGGCGCGAAGTTCGAGCAGTTCGCGCATGCTGGCAACAGGAGTTTTGGTGTCGGTCGTCATTATAATTGAGATTGCAAGGGCGTGCGGCTGTGCGGTATAAAGTGCAGGCAAACTGAGGCGCTGCCAAACTCTTTGTCGCAACCCGCAGCCGTTAGGAGTTCAGGCGCGTCACAGCTTAAGCGTTTCGCTTCCAACTCTACAAACGCTCCGAGTTTCCGGCACTGTTCGCTCCGCAAGCAAACGCCCGGTCGCAACTCTAAACCAGAGACGCGCGGCCGACATGCTTCTTTTTTTATGGACACCTATCGCAATTTCATAGACGGCCAGTGGCTTCTCTCCGAATCGAGCGCGACCGCTCCGAACGTCAACCCGGCCAACACTGACGACCTGCTCGGCACGGTGCGACTCTCCACGCGCGAAGAAGCGCGTCGCGCCGTCGAAGTCGCACACACGGCCTTCCGCGACTGGCGCGCGACGCCTGCCCCGACGCGCGGACGCATCATCGCACGTTTCGCGCGCCTGCTCGAAGACAACGCGGAAGACCTTGCCGCTATTCTGACGCGCGAAGAAGGAAAGACTCTGGCCGAGTCGCGCGGCGAGGTCAAACGCGCCACAAACGTCGCGGAGTTTTGCGCGGGCGAAGCGCGGCGCATGAACGGCGAGACGATTCAATCGGAACTGCCCGCCAACTTCGCTTATACGATCAAGCAGCCGCACGGAGTTGTGGCCTGCGTCACGCCGTGGAACTTCCCTGTGGCGATCCCCGTCTGGAAGATCGCGCCCGCGCTCGTCGCCGGCAACACGGTCGTCTTCAAGCCCGCGACCGTCACGCCCGCCACGGCCGTGCGTCTCGTCGAGTTGTTCGCCGAAGCGGGCTTGCCCAAAGGCGTCTTAAATCTCGTTATCGGGTCAGGCGCGGACGCGGGCGACGAGATCGTCGGTCATCCGGCGGTGCGCGCCGTCTCCTTCACCGGCTCGAACAACGTCGGCATCAAGCTCTACGAACAGTGCGCGCGGCGCGGCGCGAAAGTGCAATGCGAGATGGGCGGCAAGAATCCGGTCATCGTGCTGGAAGACGCGGACATGAACCTTGCCGTCGAATCGACGGCGCAAGGCGCGTTCGGCTCGACCGGCCAGCGCTGCACGGCGACAAGCCGCGCCATCGTCCACGAGAAAGTGTATGACAACTTCATCGAACGCATCACGGCGCGCGCCGAAGCCCTGAGGCTCGGTGACGGCAGCGACCCGGCCACAGAAGTGGGGCCACTCGTCGATGGCAAGGCGTTCAAGACCGTGCTCTCCTACATAGACATCGGGCGCGAAGACGGCGCGAGCCTCGTCGCGGGTGGCGGCATCGCCGAAGGGCCGGGCTTGCGCAAAGGCTACTTCGTCAAGCCGACCGTCTTCGTCGGCGTCACGCCCGACATGCGTATCGCACGCGAAGAGATTTTTGGCCCCGTCCTCTCCGTCATGCGCGCGCAGAATTTTGAAGAGGCTTTACAGATCGCCAACGACAGCGAATACGGTCTCTCCTCTTCCATCTTCACCAACGACGCGACGCGCATCTTCCGCTTCGTCGATGAAATCGAGACCGGCATGACGCACATCAACTCGCCCACCACGGGCGGCGAAGCGCACATCCCCTTCGGCGGCATCAAAGCCACAGGCATCGGCGAACGCGAACAAGGTTCTACCGCGCTCGACTTCTACACCGAGTTGAAAGTCGTCTACGTGGATTACACCGGCGTCAAGCGCGAAGGCAACTTGTATTGAGATTGTTTATGTTGAGACGGGTGACGAAAGCGCGGCCGCGCTTGCTTCTGCTCATATTGTTTCTGGCCTGCGCCGCAGATGCCTACGGGCAGGCGGCAGGCGGGGCGGGGCTGCATCGCCTGTCGTGGCCGGGCAAGGATTGGTCTCTCGACGTTTCGCTCGCGCCTTTCATGCTCCTCATGGAGGACTCGCTGGAAGACGGCACGGGTTATTTCACCATCGCCGGCCTGAGTGAAGACAACCCGCTCCCTGTCCACACCGTCAGGTTGACCATTCGGATGGAGACGGCAAAAGTTAAAGCGACCGGCGCGGACTTACGAGACGACGCGCTCAAAAAACTCAAAAAGTTGGAGGGGATCGAAGGCGAGAGCCTGAAGGCTTTCGAGTACAAACAAATTCCCGCGCTCAAATACTCGCGCTCGATCTCGCAGGTGCAACCTGTCTTTCCTTACTCCATGAGTCAACGCTCGTCGTCGCGGGGCATGGAAGCATTTTTCGTGAGAGACGACGTATGGATCACGTTCAGCTTCGACGCCTTCTCGCTAAAAAAAGCGGACGAGCAGTTGTTCTATGCCCTGCTGGATTCTGTCAAGTTCACTGACACTTCAACTCCTTCCAGCAGCTTCGACTATTTGTACAGGGGCAGAACTCACATCCGGCAAAAGCAGTACAAAGAAGCCGCCGAACAGTTGAACATCGCGCTCGGCCTCGAACAAAAGCAGCGTCAACTCGACAACACCAACTGGAGAAACCTGATCGGCCACCTGGTCGATCTGTCGGTCGCGGCGGGCGAACGCGCGCGTGCCAAAGAACTGTTGGAATACGGCATCAGTAACGATCCGACCTTCCCTCTATTTCATTTGGGGCTGGCGCATCACTACACGTCTCAAGGCGACGTGGCGGGCACTATCGCGGCTTTGGAAAAGGCTTACCTGTACCGTAAGAACGACCGGCGCACGAGCTTCTGGATCGACCCGTTGAAAGACCCGGCGTTCGAGCGTTTCCGTAAAGACGAAACTTTCCGCAAGGCTGTCAAACCGTTGAAGCGATAGCGACAAGGCATGGGAAAACGAAACTTTCAAATCCGCAATGGAGAATAGACATGAGCAGCACCGCCGAAATTAAGACCGCGCAGTCCGAGATCGTCCGTAAGCACAAAGAGTTTCTCTTCCCCGCCGTTGCCACTTATTACCAAGAGCCGGTCGCACTCGTGCGCGGCGAAGGGCAATACGTCTGGGACGACGAAGGCACGCGCTATCTCGACTGCTTCGGCGGCGTGCTCACCGTCAGCGTCGGCCACGCCAACCCGCAAGTCAACGCCGCAATCATCGAACAGGTCAAAACTCTCTCGCACACCTCCACGCTCTACGCCAACCGGCCGCAGGGCGAACTGGCCGAGAAGTTGTACCAGATCACACCGGGGCGTCTGAAGAAATCTTTCTTCACCAACAGCGGCACGGAGGCCGACGACACGGCCATCACGGCCGCCAAACTTCACACCGGCCGCCACGAGATCGTCGTCCTGCGTCATAGCTATTCGGGGCGTTCGGCCACGGCGCTCTCTGCCGTCGGTCATTCGACGTGGCGACCGCTTCCCGCGCAGGTCGCAGGCATCGTCCACGCGCGCGCCCCTTATTGCTATCGCTGCCCGCTCAAGTTGAGTTACCCCGAATGCGGGCTGGCCTGTGCCGAAGACATCAAGGACGTGATCGAGACGACCACGACCGGACAGATCGCGGCCTTCATGGCCGAACCCATTCTCGGCGTCGGCGGCTTCATCGTCCCGCCCGCAGGCTACTTCGAGCGCGCAGCGGAGATCACACGGCAGCACGGCGGACTCTTCATTGCAGACGAAGTGCAGACGGGCTGGGGGCGCACGGGCGACAAGTGGTTCGGCATCGAACACTGGAACGTCGAACCCGACATCATCACCTCCGCCAAAGGCATGGGCAATGGCGTGCCCATCGGCATGACGACGGCGACGCCCGAAGTGGCCGACAGTTTCCCCGGTCTCACCTTCTCCACCTTCGGCGGCAACCCCGTCTCGATGGCCGCAGCCCTCGCCGTCATCAAAGTTATCGAGGACGAAAATTTGCGCGCCAACGCCGCCACCGTCGGCTCATACTTCCGCGAGCGTCTGGAAGAACTCAAAGACAAATACACCGTCATCGGCGACGTGCGCGGCATGGGACTGATGCAGGGACTCGAATTCGTCAAAGACCGCGAGACGAAAGAACCCGATCCGCAATCCGTCCTCCGTGTGTTCGAAGAGACCAAACGTCGCGGCGTACTCATCGGCAAAGGCGGCCTCTACGCCAACGTCATCCGCACCGGCCTCATGCTCAACTCGACGCGCGACACCGTAGACGAATTGATCGGGGCGCTGGATGCGTCGCTGGCCGTGGCCGGAGCATAGAAACAAGTTAGAACGAACCGAGGGTTGTAATCGACAAGAGAGGGTTTACACGGGGATGAAAAGGTCAGATGCCATACATGCTTGGGGTCGTATTCTGAGGGGCTATGCTCCTTCTCTGTCAATCGAGATTACGCGCGAGTGTCCTTTGCGTTGTCCGGGTTGTTACGCTTATGAACCCGAACACCTCGGAGCGGTCGGCCCCTTGCGCTCGCTCGCCGACGCGAAGGGAGACGAACTGGTGGAAAGCGTCCTCGGACTCGTCAGGCAGTATCGTCCGCTGCATCTCTCCATCGTCGGCGGCGAACCGCTCGTGCGCTTTCGTGAGTTGAATAAGCTGCTGCCGATCCTGAGCGACATGAAGATCGGCGTCCAACTTGTGACCAGCGCGGTCAGGCAGATTCCCGCCGAGTGGGCGCGGATTGAAGAACTCTATCTGGTAGTTTCCGTCGACGGTCTGCAACCGGATCACGACGTGCGGCGCAAGCCCGCCACCTACGAGCGCATTCTGCAAAACATCGAAGGACATTCCGTGACGATTCACTGCACGGTGACGCATCAAATGATGGGGCGCGAAGGGTACTTCGAAGAATTTCTCTCTTTCTGGTCTGCCCGCCCGGAGGTCAAGAAAGTCTGGTTCAGTTTGTTCACGCCGCAGGTGGGCGCTGACGTGGAAGAGTTGTTATCGCCGGAGGAACGCGAACGCGTGCTCGACGAATTGACTGCCCTGCGCGCGCGTTTCCCCAAACTCAACATGCCCGATCTCGTCATAGCCGGTTACAAAAATCCGCCGCAGACGCCCGCCGAGTGCATCTTCGCGCGCACGACCGTGAACATCACGGCCGACCTGAAAAACCGCATCACGCCCTGCCAGTTCGGCGGCACGCCCGACTGCACACAATGCGGCTGCATGGCCTCGGCCGGTCTGAAAGCCGTCGGCGACTACAAACTCTTCGGCTTCGTCCCCGTCAAATCCATCTACTACGCCTCCGACGCCGTCGGCCGCGCGACACGTAAATTCAAGAGGAGCGTCGCCCAATAGTCGCTTAAATCGTTCGCCTAGCACCAGACATTCATTGTGAAAGGAAACATGCCGTCGAGCATTCGCTATGAAAACTCTAATTCGTAACGGTCGCATCGTCACTGCGGTTGACGACTACAGGGCGGACGTGTTGATTGAGGATGAAGTGGTGTCGGTCATCGGCGCGCGTTTGGAGGTGGAGGCGGAGCGTGTGATTGATGCGGAGGGAAAATTGGTGATTCCCGGCGGGATCGATCCGCATACGCATATGGAACTTCCTTTCGGTGGGACGCAGGCGTCGGATGATTTTTTTACGGGGACGCGGGCGGCGGCTTACGGGGGGACGACGACGATTATTGATTTCGCGGTGCAGTACAAGGGGCAGACTTTGACCGAGGCGCTCGATAACTGGCACGCGAAGGCCGAGGGGAAGACGGCGATTGATTACAGTTTTCATTTGATCACGACCGATCTGGAAGACGAGCGCGTGCCGGAGTTGCACCGCATCATCGACGAGGGTGTGACGAGTTTCAAGATGTTCATGGCCTATCCGGGCGTCTTTCTGGTGGACGATGCGACGATCTTTCGTGCGATGTCGGCGGCGGGCGAGCGCGGCGGTCTGATCTGCATGCACGCGGAGAACGGCGTGGTCATCAACGAAATCATCAAGCGCGCTCTAGCCGAAGGGCGCACCGCGCCGAAGTATCATGCGCTGACGCGGCCGACGCGCGCCGAGGCAGAGGGCGTGCACCGTGCGATTGCGATTGCGGAGATGGCCGAGTCGCCCGTCTATATCGTGCACCTGAGTTGCGCCGACGCGCTCGAACAGGTGCGCATGGCGCGCGACCGTGGCCTGCCTGCTTTCGCAGAGACGTGCCCGCAGTATCTGTTCCTCTCCTACGACAACTACGAGGAGCCGGATTTCGAAGGCGCGAAGTATGTGATGACGCCGCCGCTTCGTGAGCGCTGGAATCAGGCGGAGTTGTGGAAGGGTTTGAAGACGGACGACCTGCAAGTTATCTCGACAGACCACTGCCCTTTTTGCATGAAGGAGCAGAAGGAACTGGGGCGCGACGACTTCTCCAAAATCCCGAACGGCGCACCGGGCGTCGAACACCGCGTGCCGCTCATTTACAACGGCGGCGTGGTGGAGAACAGAATCTCGCTCAACCGCTTCGTCGAACTGACTTCGACGGCCGCCGCCAAGATGTTCGGCCTCTTTCCGAAGAAGGGCACGATTGCCGTCGGGTCGGACGCGGACATAGTCGTCTTCGACACGGAACGCGAACAGACCATCAGCGCCGCCACACATCACATGAACGTCGATTACAGCGCCTATGAAGGCAAGCGTATCAGAGGCGTCGTCGAGACGGTGCTGTCGCGCGGGCGCGTCGTCATCGAAGGCGGCGAGTACAAGGGCAAGGCGGGCGACGGTCGCTTTATCAAGCGCGGCACGTGTGTCACGATGTAAACGTGCTTGATGATGCAAACGTGTCTTGAAGATGTAAGACAACGCGCGCACGCCGGAAATTCTCTCTTTCTCTCAAGCGGTAAACTTCTCTTCCTTTCAAGCGGGAAACTTCAAACCACACGCGCTCAGGAGACCGAACCTGTCATGGAGCTTAAGTTTAAATATCGAGCCGTCCCGCTGTGCCTGCTCTTGCTGTTACTGTCCGCTGCCTGCTCGAAGAACGAACCGGGAACGGGCGGCGGCGCGGCAACGCTGCCCGGCGTCGCCGGAAACAACGCGAGCGGCGCGACGAAGGCCGTCATCTCCGAGAACGACAAGCCAGCCGATGTCTTGACCAGAGCAATGCGCGCCCAGCTCGACGCCAAATCATATCGCGCGCGGATCAATACCACTTCGCCGGACGGCACGGCCAGTATGCTCGTCGAATATGCCGCGCCCGACAGCTATCGCATGACGGGCGAGAGTCAACCGGGCGGCGACGCGAAAGCCGTCAAGATGGAGTACGTCATCGTCGGCGGCGCGACGTATCTCAAGACGCCGAACGGCCAGTGGATACGCTCGCCGGTCGATGCGGGCCAGATGATCAAAGGCTTCCGCGATCCGAAGATGCTCGACGAGCTGGCGAAGTCGACTGACGTGAAACTCGTCGGCCCCGACACCATCGACGGCATGCCGATGCTCGTCTACCAGTACACGCAGACCAATCCGCTCGGTCTGAATCTCAAGGCCGACTCCAAGACCTGGGTTTCCGTGGCCGACGGCCTGCCGCGCAAAACGGAGAGCGAGGGCGAGATGGGCGGGAAGAAGTCGAAGACGCTCATCACCATGTCGGACTACAACGCCGACATCAAAATCGAAGCTCCGATGAAATAGAGGAGACTCATGCGCCACCGTTTGCGACAAGTTTCGCGCCTCCTGCTCGCATGTCTCTGCCTCGCGCTTCCCTGTCTCGCGCAAACTGCGCGCGAGCAGTCGCTCATCACCGTGACGGGCGATGCGGAAGTTCGCGTCGTGCCGGATGAAGTGGTGTTCGACGTGACGGTGCGCACCTTCAACCGCGAACTGAAAGCGGCGAAGTCGCAGACGGACGAACGGGTCAAGGCGCTCATCGACTTGACGCGCAGGTACAAGGTTGCGCCCGAAGACGTGCAGACCGATTACGTCAGGCTCGAACCGCGCTACCGGGGCGACAACGATGCGCGCACGCTGCTCGGCTACTCAGTGCGCAAAGATCTGGTCTTCACCCTGCGCGACGTGACGCAGGCCGAGAGCCTGCTCTCGGAAGTGATGACATCGGGTGTCACAAACGTCAACAGCATCAACTTCCGCACTTCGCAATTACGCAAACACAGAGACCAGGCACGCGCGCTCGCCATTCGTGCCGCGCGTGAGAAGGCCGTCGCGCTCACCGCAGAGATCGGGCAGAAGATCGGCAAGGCTTTTTCGATTGAGGAAGAAGTACCGGGCGGCATCGCCAACTTTCGCGGCGGACTAATGAATCAGAACGCCCTCGCCGTTGACGGCGCTTCCGGTTCCGAGTCGGCCGAAGGCACGCTCGCACTCGGACAGATCAAGGTGAACGCGCGCGTCACCGTTCGTTTCATACTCGAATAAAGTTTCAGCTTATGGCGATTGCAATCGACAGCGAGGACGCGCGCCTGACGCGCCGCGACTTTGAAGAGTTGCGCGAGGACGTGTCCGCCAGCCCCCTCTGGAATCGCGACCTCGCGCCGACCACCATCCGCGAGCGCACCTGGACGACTTGGAACATCGCCGCGCTCTGGATCGGCATGAGCGTCGTGATTACGACCTACACGCTGGCCGGGGCATTCATCGAAGCGGGGATGAACTGGTGGCAGGCGATGGTCACCATCCTGCTCGGCAACACCATTGTCCTCATCCCGATGATCTTGAACGCGCACGCGGGCACGAAATACGGCGTCTCTTTTCCGGTGCTCTGCCGCGCATCGTTCGGCGTGCGCGGCGCAAACGTCCCGGCCATCCTGCGCGCGATCGTGGCCTGCGGCTGGTTCGGCATTCAGACGTGGATCGGCGGCGCGGCGCTCGACGCTCTGTTCGGCGCGATGTGGCCGGGCTGGAACAATCTGTTCGGCGGAGCGTCGGTGCTCGGCGTCGCCCTGCACACGTGGATCGGGTTCTTCATCTTCTGGTTCATACAGGTGTTCATCATCCTCAAGGGCGTCGAGGGCATCAAGTATCTTGAGACGTGGTCAGCGCCGCTCCTGCTCTTGGGCGGCGCGGTGCTGCTCGCGTGGGCTGCGTGGCGCGCGGGGGGCTTAGGGCGCGTGCTCACTGAATCGAGCGCCTTGCAGAAACAGCACAACAACTTCTGGACGATCTTTCCCGGCTCGCTCACAGCCTCGGTCGGCTACTGGGCGACGCTCAGTCTCAACATTCCGGACTTCACGCGCTACGCACGCTCGCAAAAATCGCAGATGCTCGGACAGGCTCTGGGGCTGCCGCTCACGATGACGGCCTTCGCCTTTATCGGCGTCGCCGTCACGAGCGCGACGCTCCTGATTTACGGCGAGGCGATCCCCGACCCCGTCAAACTGATGCAACGCTTCGACAGCGTCGTCGTCATCCTCTTCGCCACGGCCGTCATCTTCGCGGCGCAGTTGACGACCAACATGGCCGCCAACGTCGTCTCGCCCTCGAACGACTTCTCCAACCTCAACCCGAAACTGATCTCTTACGTGACAGGCGGACTGATCACTGCGCTCATCGGCGTCTTGATGATGCCCTGGAAGTTGATGTCTTCGATGGGCGCGTACATCTTCACCTGGCTCGTCGGCTATTCCGGCCTGATGGGCGCAATCGCAGGCATACTTATCTGCGACTACTGGGTGCTGCGCCGCCAGCGCCTAGACCTGCGCGACCTGTTCCAGTTGGAAGGCCGCTACACCTACACGAGCGGTTTCAACCTGCGCGCGCTCGTCGTGCTCGTCATCGCAATCGCGCCGGTCGTCCCCGGCTTCCTGCACGCTGCCACAACACCCGGCGGACAGATCGCTCAACCCGGCTTCTTCGACACGCTCTACACCTACGCATGGTTCGTCACCTTCGCGCTAGGCTTCACACTTTATTACCTGCTGATGAGGGGAAACTTAAGAAAGGATGAAGGATGAGGGATGAGGGATGAATCAGGAAAAGCAAAGCGGTCTTTGTTTCATCCTTCATCCCTTATCCCTCATCCCTTAAAAAATCATGTCAAGGACAGTCAAATGCGGGCTCATACAGGCGACGAACGCCGCGCCGACCGACGCGCCCATCGAAGAGATCAAGCGCGCCAATATCGAAAAACACCTCGCGCTCATCGAAGACGCTGCGCGTCAGGGCGTGCAAATTCTCTGCATGCAGGAAGTCTTCACCACGCCTTACTTCTGCGCCGAGCAGCAGACGCGCTGGTACGAGGCAGTCGAGCGCGTGCCCGACGGTCCCACCGTCCGTCTCATGCAGGAGGTCGCGCGGCAGCACGGCATGGTCATCATCGTCCCCATCTACGAGGAAGAGATCGCGGGCGTCTATTACAACACGGCCGCCGTCATCGACGCCGACGGCAAATATCTGGGCAAGTATCGCAAGAATCACATCCCTCACGTCGCGCCGGGCTTCTGGGAGAAGTTCTATTTCAAACCGGGCAACCTCGGCTATCCAGCCTTCGACACGGCTTACGCGCGCGTCGGCGTCTACATCTGCTACGACCGCCACTTCCCCGAAGGCGCGCGCATACTCGGATTGAACGGCGCTGAGATCGTCTTCAACCCATCGGCCACCGTCGCGGGACTTTCCGAATATCTCTGGCGACTCGAACAGCCCGCGCACGCCGTCGCCAACGGTTACTTCATTGGCGCGATCAACCGCGTCGGCCACGAGCAGCCCTGGGACATCGGCGAGTTTTACGGCCAGAGCTACTTCTGCGACCCGCGCGGCAAGTTTCTCGCCGAAGCCCCGCGCGACAAGGACGCACTCATCGTCGCAGACCTCAACCTGGACGTGATCCGCGAAGTCCGCAACACGTGGCAATTCTTTCGCGACCGCCGACCCGACACATACGATAACCTAGTCGCCGACTAATAAGGTTTCAAGTTGCAGGTTATGGGCTTCAAGTTAACAAACGAGAAGCACAGACCTGAAACTTGAAACCCGAAACTTGAAACCTATGTCAACGAACCACGAGTCACCCATCAACATCGCGCAGATCGAGCGAAATTTTCGGGAGATCGCGCCGCCTTTGACCGAGGCCGAAGCGATCCTTGAATCGCATCGCTGCGTCTATTGCTATGACGCGCCGTGCACGCGTGCGTGCCCGACGCACATCGACGTGCCCGCCTTCATCAAGAAGATCGCGAGCGGCAATCTGACGGGTTCGGCGCGCGTCATCTTCGAGGCCAATCCGATTGGCGCGACGTGTGCGCGCGTGTGTCCGGTCGAAGTGCTCTGCGAGGGCGCGTGCGTGGAGAAGACTTTGATGGCGAAGCCGATCGAGATCGGGCGTCTGCAACGCTATGCGACCGATGCGGTGCTTGCGCGCGGGCGCGACGTGCTGCGTGCGGGCGCGCCTAATGGGTTCAGCGTCGGCATCGTCGGCTCAGGCCCGGCCGGTCTGTCCTGCGCGACGTATCTGGCGCGGCTCGGTTATGCCGTCCACATCTACGAACGCAAGGCGCTCGCGGGCGGCATGGACACCTACGGCATGGCCGAGTACAAGATGACGCAACGCGTCTCGCAGGAAGAGGTGGCGCAGGTGGCACGGCTCGGCGTCGAGATCAAGACGAACACGGAGATCGGGCGCGACATCTCGCTCGCCGAACTGGCAGACATGCACGACGCAGTCTTCCTCGGCGTCGGACTCGGCGCGACCTCGCGGCTCGGCATTCCCGGCGAAGACCTCGCAGGCGTCTACGACGCGCTCGACTACATCGAACGCATCAAGACGCGCGACTGGGCGAGTGTCCCTGCGGGTCGCACCGTCGCCGTCATCGGCGCGGGTAACACGGCGATTGACGCTGTGACGCAGGCCAGACGCCTCGGCGCGGAACGCGTCCTTTTGCTCTATCGCCGCACCGAGCGCGAGATGCCCGCCTACGAGTATGAATACGAACTGGCGAAACAGGACGCCGTTGAGTTCTGGTGGCAGACCGCGCCCGTGGAGATTCTGGCCGGAGCGGACGGCACACGCGTCGCGGCCTTGCGCTGCGTGAGAACTCAGGCCGTCGAGACGAACGGGTCGGGGCGTCGTTCGTTTCAACCAATCGAGGGGTCGGAGTTTGAGATTCCGGTTGACATGGTGATCAAGGCGCTCGGCCAGCAGAAGCAGGTTGACTGGCTCTCAAACATCGCCAAGATCAAGCTGGACGGTGCAGGGCGCGTCGAGGTGAATCCGGAGACGATGCAGACCGGCAATCCGAAGTTCTACGCGGGCGGCGATTGCGTCAACGGCGGGCGTGAAGCCGTCGATGCCGCGCAGGCCGGCAAACTCGCCGCACAGGGCATACACTTTCATCTCGCCGGCGAGCGCGTCCAATTCGCGGGCGCACACGTTCCGCTCCACGAAGAGACGAGCGAGATCAAGCATTGACGAGCACGACGCGTGAACGCAGTCGAACGGAGTAACCGGTCGTTCCCGTGTGGCTTCGTGAAAGTTCTATAAGGATCAAATTATGGCTGACTTGAAAGTTAATTTCGCGGGCATCGAATCGCCGAACCCTTTCTGGCTGGCGTCTGCCCCGCCGACAAACATGGGTTCGATGGTGGAACGTGCGTTCGACGCGGGCTGGGGCGGCGCTGTCTGGAAGACTCTGGGCGAGCCGATCCGCAACGTCTGCTCGCGCCTGGCTTCAATCGATCAGGGGCCGCAGCGTATGCTCGGCCTCAACAACATCGAACTCATCACGGATCGGCCGCTCGAAGTGAATCTCAGAGAGATCAAAGAGTGCAAGCGGAAGTATCCGAAGCACGCCTTGATCGTGTCGCTGATGGTCGAGTCGAAGCGCGAGGCGTGGCACGAGATCGCAAAGCGCGTGGAGGACACGGGCGCGGACGGCGTGGAGTTGAACTTCGGTTGCCCGCACGGCATGTCCGAGCGCGGCATGGGTTCGGCGATGGGTCAGGTGCCCGAATACACCTGCATGGTGACGGAGTGGGTGAAGGAGGCGACGCGCCTGCCCGTCATCGTCAAGCTCACGCCGAACGTCACGAGCATCACGCCGCCCGGACGCGCGGCCGTGCGCGGAGGTGCTGACGCTCTCTCGCTCATCAACACGATCAACTCCGTGATGGGCGTCGATCTCGACACGCTCGTCCCGCATCCGAACGTCAACGGCATGGCCGCGCACGGCGGCTACTGCGGCCCGGCCGTCAAACCCATCGCGCTCAACATGGTGTCTGAACTGGCGCGCGACGCGGAAATCAATATTCCCATCAGCGGCATCGGCGGCATCGGGACGTGGCGCGACGCGACCGAGTTTCTCCTGCTCGGCGCAACCACCGTGCAGGTCTGCACCGCCGTCATGCACTACGGCTATCGCATCGTCGAAGACATGATCGACGGCCTGTCGAATTATCTGGACGAGAAAGGCTTCCTGAGCGTCCGCGACATCATCGGCCTGAGCGTCCCACGCGTCACGGACTGGGGCAATCTCGATCTCAACTACAAGACGGTTGCGCGCATCGATCACTCCAAATGCATCCAGTGCAACCTCTGCCACATCGCCTGCGAAGACGGCGCGCACCAGTGCATCCCCTTCACAGAGATCGACGGCCGCCGCTTCCCCATCGTTGACGAACACGAATGCGTCGGCTGCAACCTCTGCTACCTCGTCTGCCCCGTCCCCGGCTGCATCTCCATGGTGCGCCTTGACGACGGCTCACGCCCCCTCACCTGGCGCGAACTCACCACACGCCAGCCGGAGACGATGACCGCCGACTGATGACACGTTTGCCGAATTATGTTCTCACAATAGGGCAACGAAAAGATGGTTAATAGAAACCTCACACCGATAGCTTTCATGAGCTATGTGCGCTTCGATGATCGGCATGAGAACGGCCGCCTGACGGAATTTCGCGACCGCCTGAGCGGCGAGATGCGCATGCAAACAGGCGAAGAGTTTCCGATCTTCCAGGATCGCAACGACATCCAATGGGGAGAAAACTGGAAGGAACGCATCGAAGACTCGATTGATGCAGTCACATTTCTGATACCAATCATCACACCAGGTTTCTTCAAGAGCAGGGCATGCCGCGACGAGTTGGAACGCTTCCTTGAGCGCGAGAGAAAATTAAAGCGCAACGATCTCGTCCTTCCCGTCTACTACGTGAGCACTCCTGTTTTAGACGACGACTCAGAGCGCGCAGAAGACAAACTCGCGCAGGAAATATCCAAGCACCAATTTGCCGATTGGCGCGACCTGCGATTCGAACCATTCACCTCACCACAGGTCGGCAAAATACTCGCCCAACTCGCCATACAAATCCGCAATGCGCTCAAACGCGATCATTTACCGAAACGTGCAACGGCTCACAAAAGCGGCAGTAAAAAACGCGCTAAGTCTACAAAGACTAGATCAGCTAAAGTTCTCGAACCGACGAGCGAACGAACATCCTCTACAGCCCAAGTAGCCGAATCAAAAGAGAGTGGCGGCGAAGCGCAGCGTCCAGCGGTTAAAAACGAGCCGCCCACGCTTATCGTTGACCCTTTTCACAGAGGAGATTTCCCTACTATCACAGAGGCTATTGCACAGGCCAAAGCGGGATTCAAAATCCTTGTCCGACCCGGTCTTTATCAAGAACGACTGGCGATTGATAAACCACTGGAAATCATTGGGGATGGCGATCCCGGAGATGTGGTGATACAGGCCACCGGAAAAGATGTAGTGCTTTTTAAAACGATGATGGGACGAATTTCCAATCTTACACTGCGTCAGATGGGTGGCGGGAAATCGTACTGCGTTGATATTGCCCAGGGGCGGCTGGAAATGGAAGGATGTGATATTACCAGCCAGAGTTTAGCCTGTGTTGCCATACATGGCGGCGCTGACCCACGCTTACGCCGCAACCGCATCCACGATGGAAAGCTTGGTGGGGTATTAATTTATGAAAATGGTCAAGGAACACTAGAAGACAACGACATCTTTGGTAACGCTTTTTCCGGAATAGAGATTAAAGAGAGCGGCAACCCTGTACTGCGCCGCAACCTCATCCATAATGGAAAAAGTAATGGTGTTTACATTTATGGAAACTCACAAGGGACGCTGGAAGATAACGACATCTTCGGTAACGCTCTTGCTGGAATAGCGATCAAGAAAGGCGGCAATCCTGTCCTGCGCCGCAACCTCATTCATGATGGGAAGCAGAGTGGTGTTTTCGTTTATGAGAACGGGCAAGGAACACTGGAAGATAACGACATCTTCGGGAATGCTTATTCAGGGGTTGATATCGCAAAACACGGAATGCCTACATTCCGGAATAATCGAATCAACAAAAACGCCTATTATGCTATTACCATTCGTAATGGCGGTGGGGGTATCTTTGAGGACAACGATCTGCGCGACAATATAAAAGGTGCGTGGTTTGTTTCCGCTGACAGTGAGTCAAAGATCAAACGCGCACGGAATCAGAAGTAATTACGAGCCTTTGCGATAAGTGTTTATAGCGCGAACTCACGACACGCTAACCTATGACTAATGAGTGAGTGACGGACGAGCGAACGTATGCATTGAACATAGCGAACACGCGTCCGCCTTGGTTCGCATCCACATGCTAAGGACGGCTCTCCTCATCGCGGCTTGGTTGTGCGGCGTGGTTGCTGCGCTGTTTGCGATCTGGATAGTTGTGCCTGCGCCTTCGTTCGAGTTGTTTCAGGTGGCCGTGGGCGCGAGCGAGTGGAGTTTGTGGTTTGGTGCGGCCGGAGTGTTGGGCGCGGGGTTGAGTTTGTCGGCGCGAGCAGCGGGTGTGAGGCGTGTGGCGTGGGTTGCGCCGTTGTTGCTCGGCGTGTTGGCCGTGGTGCTGGCTTCTATTCCGCCGGTCGAGGCTTGGCGAGCGGCACGCGCAAACGATGTCGAGTTGTCGCTCAGTCAATATCTGTTCGGCTCAAGAGACGGCATGGCGGCGGTGCGCGTCGAGAGGACGACCGAGACTTTCGCGTCGGTCGGAGGGCAGACGCTCAAACTAGACGTTTACCTTGCTGCGACGGAGGCGACGACCGAACTGCGGCGTCCGGCAGTTGTGGTCGTGCACGGTGGATCTTGGAGCGCGGGGGAGCGGAGCGATTACCCTCTGTGGAACGAGTGGCTGGCGCGCCAAGGCTTCGCGGTCTTCGACATAGACTATCGACTCGCGCCGCAACCGAACTGGCAGACGGCGACGGGCGACGTGAAGTGCGCCATCGGTTGGGTCAGGGCGAATGCCGCGAGGTTCGGCATTGATCCATCGCGCGTCGCGCTCTACGGCCGCTCGGCGGGCGGGCATCTTGCTTTGCTCGCCGCCTATACGCCGAACGAGACGGCCCTTGCGCCGAGTTGCGCTGTGCCGGATACGACGGTGCGCGCGGTCGTCTCACTCTATGCGCCGACCGATTTGAAATGGGGTTATGAGCATCCGGCCAATCGGCGCGTGCTCGACGGCCCTGCGAAGATTCGCAACTTTACGGGCGGCACGCCCGCAGACGCGCCCGAACGCATCCGCCTCGCTTCCGCAACCACGCACGTCGTTGCACAGTCGCCGCCGACGCTGCTCGTCCACGGCGGGCGCGATCAACTCGTCAGCGATCGGCACATGTCCTTGCTCGTCGAACGACTCGCAGAGCACAACATCCCGCACCGCTCTCTCCGCATCCCCTACGCGCAACACGCCTTCGATTACAACTTCTACGGTTGGGGCTCGCAACTCACACGGTCGTTGCTCCTGAAATTCTTGCGCGAGCATTTATAGCGGCACGGGAATCTACAATGAATCAAAACTTCAATCACAAGCCTTTCGCTTCGGGGCGTGTGCGCGCGCTCATCACCATCCTGCTGCTGGCGACGGGCGCGGTCTGCGGCGCGCTCTCGATCATCATTAACTTCGCGCTCGGCGGGATGCTGCGAGACGTGGGCGATCTGACCGCGCCCGACGAGATCGGCGAAGCCTTGCCGGAACTGTTGTACGTCGGCATCGCCTTGCTGCAATTTCTGGTTTTCATTGCGACGGCGGTAGCGTTTCTGATGTGGCTGCACCGCGCCTATCGCAATCTGCGCGCGCTCGGCGCAATGGGTCTCGACACCACGCCGGGATGGGCTGTCGGCTACTTCTTCATCCCCATCCTAAATCTTTTCAAACCGTTTCAGGTGATGAAGGAAATCTGGCGCAACAGCACGCCCGGCAGCGAGAGGCAAGCGAGTTTCGGCGGGCAGTCGGGCGCGAGTTTCGGGGGCGGCTATGTGCGCCCCGGCACGCCCGCGCTCATCGGCTGGTGGTGGGCTTTCTGGATCATCGCCACCATCGCCGACCGCGCGAGCAGCCGTGCCGCCAGGATGGCGCGGACGATAGAAGGCATGATGCTGGCTTCCTGGGTATCTATCGCCTCGGACGCGCTGTTCATCATAGCCGCTGTGCTCGCCATTCTGTTGGTGAAGCAGATCGACGAAATGCAGGAGACGAAGTTTAGACAGATGGGATTGCAAGGGCCGCCGCCCCCGCCGGAAAATTTCGATACGCAGTGGTACGAAACACGATGAAGGAGTACTGATCGAAAATGAATAGTGAATGGAAAGAACGAGTTTTTACCATTCACTATTCACCTTTTCCTGCGCCCGTTGAGTTTTGCCATGAGGACGGGGATTTCGGCGAGCAGTTCGCGTGCGAGGAAGCCGAGGGGCGCGAGGCGGCGCGCGAGTTCGTCGCCCGCGCGTGCGTGCAGGTGTACGCCCCAGACGGCCGACTGAAACGGCGTCGCGCCGCGCGCGGCGAGTCCCGCGACGACGCCAGAAAGCGTGTCGCCCGATCCCGAGGTTGCCAAGCCCACGTTGCCCGCGCGGTTGCAATAGACGTTCGCGCTGGCGGGCGCGGCGATCAAAGTCTCGCGCCCTTTCAACGCCACGACCGCGTTCAGTTCGGCCACGGCGCGTTGCAACGTCTCCAGAGGTTCGGCTTCCACCGTGGCCTTCTCAATCCCCAAGATGCTCGCCATCTCGCCCGCGTGCGGCGTCAACACCGCGCGCCCGCCGAGACGCGCCAAGCTTCCGGGCGCACGTTTCAGTAAAGCGAACGCGCCCGCATCGAGCACGAGCGTGGCGTGGCCGGCGCGGCCGACGAGATTCTGCAAGAGGCGCGCGGTCGCCGCCTCGTCGATCATGCCGGGGCCGACGAGCACGGCCTGCGCTTCGGCCAACTGTTCCTCGATCTGTTTGAGACCTGACGGCGCGATGCCGCCCGCACGCGTCTCGGGCAGAGCGAAGACGCGTGCTTCGGGCACTGCCATCGAGACGTGCGGCGCGAGGCTGCGGCAAGTGGCGATCTGCATCTTGCCTGCCCCTGCGCGCAGGGCGGCGGTCGCGGCCAGCACCACCGCGCCCGCGATCTCGGTCGAGCCGCCGATGACGAGGACGCGCCCGCGCGCCTCTTTGTCGTCGTCGTCTTCCGGTTGCGGCAGAGGCCACGCGCCGAGCACCTGCGGCGTGATGACCTGCGGTTTGAACTTCGTCTCTCTACTTCGTGCGCCGGGGATATTTTTCAACCTCGCTCATCCTTTACTTCGGCGCGACGGGCACGTCCTTGTCAGTCGTGACGGGCGCACCTTCGCGTACGAGCGGCGCGACGAAATTGTACTGGCCGAGGATGAGTTTGCCGTTTTTGCCCGCGCCGGGGTCGTAGACGTAAGAAGTGACGGAACAGTTGGCAACATCGGTCGCGCGGTCGATTTCGAGAATCTGTTCCTCGGTCATGCGTTCCAGAAGGTAGCGGAAGCAGAGCACGACGACCGAGTGCGCGACGATCAGCACGCGCTCGCGCCTGTACTCGCGCGTGATCGTATCGATGACGTTGCGCAGACGCAGGATCACGTCGCACCAGCTCTCGCCGCCCGGCGGACGATGATAAAACTTTCCGATGGCGCGGCGAAACTCCTGTTGCTCCGGATACTTCGCTTCGATGCCGAACTTCGTCAGGCGATCGAGGATGCCAAACTCTTTCTCGCGCAGGCGCTCGTCGGCGATGAAAGTGAGTTCGTCGCGCGCGATCCCCGCAGTGCCGATGGCGATCTCGGCCGTGTGCATGGCGCGTATGTAAGGCGAAGTGAGCACGACCGTGGGGCGCTCGTCCGCAGACATCTTCCCGAACCAGTGGCCGAGCGCCGCCGCCTGCTTCTCGCCGCATTCGGACAGAGGCACGTCCACATCGCGCCGCACGTTGATCTCTATCTCGTGCAGCCCCGCCGCCTCTGCCTTATCGCGCGCCACGTTGCCCGCACTCTCGCCGTGCCGCACGATCCACATCACATCCGGCCACTTCTGCTTATCGTCCACCGTCACCTCCTCGAAAATGCACTCTTACTTAAACTCCGCCACCACCGGCGTGTGATCCGAGGGGCGTTCCCAGCCGCGCGGCTCGCGGTCGATCCAGGCGTTCGTGCAACGCTCGGCCAGATTCTCAGACACCCAGATGTGGTCGATGCGCACGCCCGTGTTTTGCCGAAACGATCCGGCGCGATAATCCCACCAGGAGAAATGGCCGCGCCCCGGTTCGTGCTGCCGGAAGGCATCCGTAAAACCCCACTCTTTGACGTGGTTCAGCGCGTCCTTTTCCGGTTCGCTGAACAGGATGCGGCCGCGCCACAAACGCGGGTCGTGTACGTCCCGATCTTCGGGCGCGACGTTGAAGTCGCCGCAAAGCAGCACCTCGTCGTCAGTCCAGAATTCCTCGTCCAGATAATCGCGCAGACGCCTGAGCCATTCCAGTTTGAAACGATACTTGTCCGTCCCGACCGACTGCCCGTTCGGCACGTAGACGTTGACGATACGCACGCCCTCCACGGTCGCGGCGATCAGGCGCGCGTGCGAACCTTCCTCGTCGCCGGGAAAGCCGCGCTCGACCTCCGTGATCGCGGAGCGCGCCACGATGCCGACGCCGTTATAAGTCCGCTGGCCGTAAACTTCCGCGCGATAGCCCAGTTCGGCGAAAGCCTCGCGCGGGAAACGCTCGTCCGTGCATTTCAACTCCTGCATGCACAACACGTCCGGCCGCGCACGCTTGAGCCACTGCAAGACGACGGGCAGACGCGCCGTCACCGAGTTCACATTCCAGGTTGCGATTTTCACGTTGCCTCATATTATACGGGGCGCGCAGAAATTCCCACCGGCCAAAACACCCGCTACATAAAAGCGTCGAAATAGAGTATATTTTTCCCCCTACGCAGTTCCGCCTTAAAATTTTGGAGACAAAGGGACGCCGCACGCGTGCTTCGAGCCATGCTTCGGGACGCCGGGTGCTAGGAGGAGGAGAGTTTGGCAGCCGCCGCTTTTTACGATCTGGAAGGCACACTGGTCAGCACCAATCTCGTGCACACGCTCGGCTTCTACGCGCGCAATCAACAAGGCTTGCTGCGTTCTCTGCGCAAGAGCGCCACAACCGTCCTGAGCATCCCGCTCTTCGCCGCGACCGACCAGTACAGCCGCAAAGTCTTCAACGACCTCTTCTTCCAACGCTACAAGGGCGAAACCGAAGACCGCCTCCGCTTCTTCGCCGACGAACTGTTCGAGACCGTCTTGAAGCCCGCCATCTTCCCCGGCGCGTTCGAGTTGATCGAGAAGTCGCGCAGTCTCGGCCTGCGTCAAGTGGTCGTCACCGGCGCGCTCGATTTCTCCGTCGAGCCTTTGATGAAATATCTCGGCATCGAAATTTACGTCTCCAATCGTCTGGAATTCGTCAACGGCATCGCCACGGGGCGACTCTTGCCGCCCGTCCTTGCCGCCGCCACGAAAGCCAGTTGGATCAGGAACTACGCCGAGCAGGAAGGCATCAATCTCAGCGAGTCTTACGCCTACACGGACAGCATGAGCGATCTCCCCATGCTCTCCATCGTCGGCCACCCGGCCGCCGTCAACCCCGACATGCGCCTCCGCCAGACGGCGCTGCATCACGATTGGCCGATACTGAATTTGAAGTGAATGGTGAATGGTCAATGGTGAGTGGATAACACCGCTCTTTCACCATTGACCATTCACCATTTACCATTTACCAAATATGGCACTGCAACTCCGACGCAAACTGCACGAATCCGTGGTCTACATCGACCGCGACAGCGCGCCGCGCATCGTCGCCTCGGGCATGGACTTTCTGCTGGAAGACTTGCCCGTCGGCACGCGCGTGATCTATCCGAACCAGCCCTTGAAGGGCTTGGTCAACCGCGAGGCCGCGATCCGCTATGCGCTCAATCACCCGCACGATTGCGATCCCTTATTCGCGCAACTGACGCCGGGCATGAAAGTGACCATCGCCGTGGACGACATCTCGATGCCGCTCCCGCCGATGAACACGCCCGACATACGACAGACCGCGCTCGAAATTCTCGTCGAGATGCTGAACGGCCACGGCGTCGAAGATATACACATCATCATCGCCATCTCTTTGCACCGCAAGATGACGCCCGCCGAAATGCGTCGCATGTCGGGGCAGAAAATCTGGGACGACTTTTATCCGGATCGTTATTACAACCACGACGCCGAAGACCCCGCAAACCTCGTCCTCATCGGCGAGACGCGCCACAAAGAGCCTCTGCGCATCAATCGCCGCGCCGCCGAAAGCGACCTGCTCATCTATCTCAACTTCAACTTCGTCCCGATGAACGGCGGCCACAAGTCTGTCGGCGTCGGCCTCTGCGATTACGAGTCTCTGCGCGCGCATCACAACCCGAACGTCATCCGCGCGTCGAACAGTTACATGGATCCCGGCGGCTCTGAACTAGGCCGCGTCATCAGTCGCGTCGGCCGACTCGCGGACGAGCACCTGAACGTCTTCCACATCGAGACGACCATCAACAATCACATGTTCGGCGCGGACATGGGATTTTTGACGAAGAACGAAGACGACTTCTCGGCCTTCGACCGCATGAAGTACGAGGCGATGCGTTTTACGATGAGCAAGATGCCGCGCCCCGCCAAGCGCGCCATGTACAACTCGCTCAAAGGCAACTACGAGATGATCGCCTGCCACGCCGGGCGCACAGACCCCGTGCACGAACGCATCATCGCCAAGAGCATGGAACAGTATGTCGTGCCCATCGAAGGCCAGTGCGACATTTTGATCTGCCCCGTGCCCGACATGTCGCCCTACAGCGTCAATTCCGTCCTGAATCCGCTGCTCGTGCAGGTGATGGCACTCGGCTACCACTTCAACATGTATCGCGGCAAGCCTCTGTTGAAGAAGGGCGGCACTTTGATCCTGCATCACCCCTGCACGGACGAGTTCGACCACAACTTTCATCCGAGCTACATCGAATTCTTCAACCGCCTCCTGCCCGAATCGCGCGACGCCAACGTCCTGCGCGACAAGTACGAGCAGGAGTTTGCTAACAATCCGAGCTACGTCGAGATGTACCGGCGCGGCAACGCCTATCACGGCTCGCACCCGTTCTTCATGTGGTATTGGGGCGAGAACGGCCGCCAGCACGTCGGCCACGTCATCGCCGCCGGAGCCGAAAACGCTCACGTTCCCACCATGATGGGCTGGGAGCGCGCCGACAATCTCACCGAAGCCATCGCGATGGCGCGCAGCTATCAGGGACGCTCCGCCGAGATCACCATGCTCCACCAGCCGGTGATCGCGATTTGCGATATGGAATAGGCGTTTCTTGATCCGGCGCGCTGGGGTATTATTTCGCATCATGCTCAGGAGACTACTTCCGTTCATCGCCGCGCTGTGGCTTTCACTACTGCTGGTCGACTCTTACCCGGGCTGGCGAGATGGCGTTAGTTGGTACGTACAGCGCGAGTTATGCCATGCGGCCGGACGTGGATGGTTAACGGAGGTGAAGTTTTTGGGCGCGTTGGGAGCGAATCTGGATGGCTGGAATACAACGTATCGGCCAATTCATTTCGCCGCGGAAAACGGTCAGACGGAGGTGGTTGAATATTTGCTCAACGAAGGGGTCAGCGCCAATGCGGAACGCGAGTGGTTTTTCTCACCGCTCATGGCGGCCGCTTCAAATGGGCACGCGGACACGGTCAGGTTCTTATTGGCGCGTGGGGCGAAGGTTAATACTGCTTACCTGAGCAGCGAAGCTGGTTACCAGCACGAAACCGCTTTAGATATGGTTAATAGAAAGTGGCATGCAGAGACTTACTTCGTCTTGAGACGCGCTGGTGCGAGGACTGCCATTGAACTGGGAGTCAGATGTAGTGAGAAGTTCATCACCTGTGATTAGCACATGAAGTTATCGCCGACAGAAATTTTTCAGGGACGCAAAATCTTCCTTATCGGGAGCACGGGCTTTCTCGGCAAGGTGACGCTCTCGATGCTCCTCTATCGCTTCCCGAACGTCGAGCGCGTCTATCTGACGGTGCGCTCGCGCTCGCTCGCCGAATCCGAGACGCGCTTCTGGAATAACGTCATCACCGCGCCGCCCTTCGACCCCCTGCGCGAACGCTTCGGCGACGCCTTCGAGGATTTCATACGCGATAAGGTGCGCGTCTACAACGGCGACATCGGCGACACTAACCTCGGCCTCACGGAAGAAGAGGCCGCCCGGATCGCCGCGGACATCGACATCGTGATCAACAGCGCGGGCAACGTCACGTTCAACCCGACGCTTGAGAGCGCGCTTCGCACGAACGTCGTCGGCACACAGAACGTCATCGCGTTCGCCAAGCGCATGCAACGCCCCGCGCTCGTGCACGTCTCGACCTGCTTCGTCGCGGGCAATCGCTCCGGCCCCGTGTGGGAGAGCGATCCCGTCATCGGTTATTTCCCGCGCCGCGAAGAGTTGCCGGGCGTGGAGTTTTCTGTCGAACAGGAGATACGCGATTGCGCGAAGCTGGCCGAACGCGTCAAGGACGAAGCGCGCGATGCGATGCAGGCGGCGCGCTTCCGCGAGGGCGCGCGCAAGCGTCTGATCGAAGAGGGACGCGACGCTGACGATCTGGACGCGATGGGATTAGCCGTCGCGCGCGAGCGCAAAGTGTGGACGCGCACGCGCCTGACCGAACTCGGCATCGAGCGCGCAGAATGGTGGGGCTGGCCGAACATCTACACTTACACGAAGAGTCTCGGCGAACAACTCGTCGCGGCCGAGACGGGGATAGTGCGCTCCATCGTCCGCCCGTCAATCGTCGAGTCGGCCAAAGACTACCCGTTCCCCGGTTGGAACGAGGGCTTTACGACGACCGCGCCGCTCATCTTCATCGCGCTCAAAGGGCAGACGCAGATTCCCGTCAACGAGAAGTTGATTCTGGACATCACGCCCGTGGATCAGGTGGCCGCAGTGATGCTCGGAGTGGCCGCGCAGGCGTTCGTCGAAGAACCGCGCCTCGTCTATCAGGCCGCGACCGGCGACGCGAACCCGAACGATATGCGCCGCATCGTCAACCTGCTCGGCCTCTACAAGCGCAAACACTTCGACGAGAAAGAGACCGGCTTTAAGATCGTCAACCAGATTGCCGCGCACATGGAGACGCGTCCCGTCACCACTGCGCGTTTCGAGCGCACTTCGACGCCGATGATCAACGCGGCGGCGAAGCGGGCTTCGACGCTGCTGGATCGCGTCCGGCCGCGTTGGGGCGGCGGGCGCATCTCCGAAGTTGTCGATCACGCCAAGAAGCACGTCGAACGTCTGGAAGAGTTGACGCACGAGACGAAGGAAGCGTTCGAGATGTTTCGCCCGTTCATGGTCGAGAACGCTTACATCTTCCGCGCAGACAACGTGCGCTCGCTCTTTTCGCGCATACGCAAAGACGAGCAGAATTTTTTGCCCTGGCATCCGGAACAGTTCGACTGGTACGACTACTGGATGAACATCCATTTCCCCGGCCTCAAGAAATGGATCTTCCCGCAACTCGAAGAGGACATGCGCGCCCAACCGAAGCGCGTCTACACCTATCGCGACCTGCTTGAACTCTTCGAGACTTCATCCAAACGCTACGCCACGCGCGTCGCCATGCGCATCGAACGCGACGGGCGCAAAGAGCAGTACACCTACCGCGACCTGCACGAACTCGCCACGCGCGCCGCAGGCTTCTTCGCCGGTGAAGGCGTCCGGCCCGCCGACCGCATCGTCCTCTTCAGCCGCAACGCGCCCGAATGGGGCATGACCTACTTCGGCGTACTCAAGGCGGGCGGAACCTGCGTGCCCGTCGATCCTGAAAGTTCCACGAGCGAGATCATCAACTTCATACGCGCCAGCGAAGCCTTCGGTATCGTCGTGAGCGACGAGATGTTGGAAAAGCACGACGATCTGGCCGAACGCCTGCGCGAGGAAAATCTGGAGACGACGCGCCTGTGGCGTTTCGACGAAATCTTCGCGCTGCCGCCGCAGAAGATCGAAGACCAGCGCCTCGCACTGTTGCCTGCGAAAATCCACCCGCAGACGACCGCCTCGCTCATCTTCACTTCGGGCACGACAGGTCAGCCCAAAGGCGTCATGCTCACGCACAAGAATTTCACGAGCATGGTTTCGATGCTCGCGTCCATCTTCGACATGACGACGAAGGACGGCGTGCTCTCAGTCCTCCCGCTTCATCACACGTTCGAATTCTCCACAGGCTTCCTGACGCCGCTCTCGCGCGGCGCGCAGATCACTTATCTGCCCGAACTGACGAGCGAGGAACTGACGCGCGCCATCAAGAATGGACACGTCACCGGCATGGTCGGCGTGCCCGCACTGTGGGAACTCCTGCACCGTCGCATCAAGAGCCGCTTCAGCGAGCGCGGCCAGTGGCTCGGCGACACCGTGGATTACCTGATCGAAGCGAACAGTTGGATACGCGATCATTCGCCCTTCAATCTCGGCCAGATCATCTTCCGCCCCATTCACGCCGGACTCGGCGGGCGCATACGTTATCTGATCAGCGGCGGCTCGGCCTTGAACGAACGCGTCAAAAAAGATTTCCACGGACTCGGCTTCACCATTCTCGAAGGCTACGGTTTGACGGAAGCCTCTCCCGTCCTCACAGTCACGCGCCCGCAGAACCGCTTAATCTCGATGAGCGTCGGCAAACCTCTGCCCGGCGTCGAGGTGAAGATTCTCGACCCCGACGCCTCCGGCATCGGCGAAGTCGTCGCGCGCGGCGCAAACGTGATGAGCGGCTATTTCAACAACGAAGAGGCCACGCGTGCCGTCCTCGTCAACCGCTGGCTCTACACCGGCGACCTCGGCCGTCTCGACGACGAAGGCAATCTCTATCTCGTCGGTCGCTCCAAAGAGATCATCGTCGATACGAACGGCAAGAACGTCTACCCCGACGAGATCGAAGAACTCTACGCCGATTCGCCCTACATTAAAGAACTGAGCGTCGTCGGTCTGCCCGACGGCATCGGCGAAAAGGTGGCGTGCATGGTCGTGGCCGACCACGACTACGACATCGCGCTCTCGCGCGAAGAGGTGCGCCGCAAGGTCGAAGAACATTTCCGCGACGTGTCTTCATCGCTGCCTTTTTACAAGCGGGTGAAGACCCTGCACTTCTGGGACGGCGAACTGCCGCGCACGGCCACGCGCAAGGTCAAACGCCGCGAGGTGGTCGCGGCCATGCAGGTGCTCGAACAGAGCATGCGCACCGTCTCGCAAGTCACTTCGAACGCGCGCGAGGACAGGAGCGCGACGTGGCTGCTCGAAGTCGTCGCCACGGTGGCGAACCGACCGCGCGCCGAGATCACTTTCGACACGCGGCTGGCAGACCTCGGCTTCGATAGCTTGATGTACGTCGAACTCGCCTCGGCCATCGAACAGGCGGGCGGCACGCTGCGTTCGCCGGACACTTTGACAGAGGTGCGCGATCTGCGCGAACTCGCCAGCGTCGTCACCAGACAGGCGACGCCGGCCGAGCGCGAGGAAGCCGAGCGCCGTCAGGCGCAGGACGCGCGGCGCGGCGACGACGAGATTTACGTGCCCTCGCTCGTCCGCACGCTCGGCAACAAAGGGCTCGACGCCTTGCAGCGCGTCTTCTACGAGCGTTTCCTGCACATGAAGATCGAGGGCGAGTCGAACATTCCCGTCCACACGAATTTCCTCGTCGCCTCGAACCACGCATCGCACCTTGACATGGGACTCGTCAAGATGGCGCTCGGCGACCACGGCCGCGACATGGTGGCGCTCGCCGCCGCCGACTACTTCTTCGACAACAAGTTCAAGCGCGCCTACATGGACAACTTCACGAACACCGTCCCGATGGAACGCAGCGGAAGTTTACGCAAGTCTCTCCGTCAGGCGCTCTCGTTTCTGGAGCGCGGCTACAACGCGCTTCTCTTCCCCGAAGGCACGCGCTCGGTGACGGGCGAGTTGGCCGACTTCAAACCGGTGCTCGGTTTCCTCGCGCTCACGGCGCGCATCGGCATCCTGCCCGTCTATCTACACGGCACATACGAGGCTCTGCCGAAGGGGTCGAACATGCTCAAGAGCCGCGACATCGCGGCGCGCATCGGCCGCTTCCTCAGTATCGAAGAACTGGAAGAGATGACGCGCGGCATGCCCAAATCGGAAGCCTATCGCCTCATCGCCGCCTACGTCCGCCATCACGTCGAGAACCTGCGCGACGGCACGCGCCACGACTTCGACGCCAAAGCCCTGCGCAAACGCTGGCGAGCCGAACGACGCGGCACACCCGAAGAAGAAGTCACGGTTTGAAGGCGGTAAATGGTAAATGGTAAATGGTGAATGGACTAAGTCCGTTCCTTCCATTCACCATTTACCATTTACCATTTACGTTCTTATTTATGGTTAGTAAGAAAGCGACAACGAAAGCGCGGAAGTCTCCGTCGAAGGCTGCGGCGAAGGCTCCGGCAAAATCCGCAGCGGCGGGAAAAGACGTGAGCACGGAGCTGGTGAAGCGGCCGCAGCCTTACGTGTTGGTGACGGGCGGGACGGGCTTTCTCGGTTCTCATCTGGTGCGCCAACTCGTGGAGGCGGGCGAGCGCCGCGTGCGCGTGTTGGCGACGACGAGTCCGGCGTGGCTCGGCGAGTTGGGTGTGGAGACGGCCACGGGGTCTGTGCTCAGCCGTGCGGACGTGGAGCGGGCGCTCGAAGGCGTCGGCTCCGTCTATCATCTGGCCGGGCGTGTGGCGCGCGGGCGCGAGGACTCGCACCGGATGTACGAGTTGCACGTCGAAGGCACGCGCACGCTCTGCGAGGCGGCGCGAGGCGCGGGCGTGAAGACAATCGTGATGGCTTCTTCGAGCGGGACGATTGCCGTGACGGACGACGCGACGGCCGTGGCGAATGAGAGTTGGCCGCCGCCGCTCGACATCATCGCGCGCTGGCCTTATTACGCGAGCAAGTATTATCAGGAGCGCGTCGCGCTGGAACACTTTTCGGGCACGGGGCAGAAACTTGTCGTCGTCAATCCGAGTCTGCTGCTCGGCCCCGGCGACGAGCGACTGAGTTCGACCAAGGTGGTACTCGATTTTCTCGCACGCAAGATTATGGCCGTGCCGGGCGGCGGCTTGAGTTTCGTCGATGCGCGCGACGCGGCGGCCGGACTTCGCGGGGCGATGGAGCGCGGGCGGCACGGCGAGCGTTATCTGTTGGGAGCGGCCAACTGGACTTTTACTAAATTCTTTGGCCGCTTGGAACGGCTGACGAAAGTGGCCGCGCCGCGTTTCTCGCTGCCGTCGAAGTTCGCCGTGGGCGGCGCGCAGGCACTCCATTCACTCTATCGTCAATGGAAACTCGCCCCGCCTATCGAACCGGCCGAGATCGAGATGGCGGAATATTTCTGGTACTTCGATTCCACGAAGGCCGAACGCGAACTAGGCTTCAAGCCACGCGACCCCGCCGAGACGCTGCAAGACACCATCACCTACGTGCGCGAGAATTTCCTCGGCAAAGGCGCGTTCGTCTGAGTGGTAAATGGTAAATGGTGAATGGTAGAAGACAGTTCCGATCCATTTACCATTTACCATTCACCGGCCTTCGGCTCATCGTTATTTCTTACACGCGCAGGCTCAGGCGGCGTGGAAGTAGTTCGAACGTGGCGGGCAGGGTTCCGAGCAGTTCGCCGTCAATCTCCAACAACACTTGATCATTGTCGTGTTCCGCGCTGACGTGCAGGCGGCGCGCGTGCGTGTGTGCGACCTCGCGCATGCCGAGGTGCGTGCCGAGATAGAGACGATAGACGTTGGTGAGAATCTTGAGCGTGTCGAGATCGCCGACGGCCACCACGTCGAACAACGCGTCGTCGAGTTTGGCTTCCGGCGCGATCTTCATACCGCCGCCGAAGTAGCGTGCGTTGGCGACACAGAGGTTCGTTACGGCGAGACGGAATTCCGGGCGCTCGTCCAGTTGAATGCGAAGCGTGGGGCGCGCGAACGAGACGGCCGCTTGCAGAGAGGCGAGCGCGTAAGCGCCCTGTCCGCCAGCCACGCGGCGCGAGGCCGTTGCCAGCCACCCTCCCGATTTCTCTTCCACGCGGCGGATGACTTCGCCGCCCATACCGCACGAGGCGACGTTCAAAAAATATCGCTCGGCACGCTCGCCCGCGCGCGTCTGAAACTCCACGCGCCCCACGTCCACGCGACGGCTGCGCCCCGTGCGTAGAGCTGCGGCGGCGTCGCGGGCGCCATTCGGGATGCCGAGCGTGCGTCGGAAGTCGCCGCCCGTTCCGCTCGGTAAAATTCCCAACTCCGCATCCGCGCCCGATTCAAGAATTCCGTTTGCCACCTCGGAGACAGTTCCGTCGCCGCCGCACGCAATGAGCAAACGCCTCCCCGCAGCGGCCTCGCGCCGCGCGATCACTGTGGCGTCGCCCGCGCGCTCGGTGAAGGCGCAGGCGAACGCCCCGAAGTGCGTGCGCAAGTCGCTCGCCAGTCCCGGCCAAGCCCTGCCCGTCGCGCCGCCCGCCGACGCAGGGTTGACGATGACGAGCGGAAGGGATGAAGAGAGGGATGAGGGCGGAGGGATGAAGGATGAAGACGCCGCAGTTGAAGATGAAGGTGCTGCGATGGAAGATGAAGGCGCGGCAGTCGAAGATGAAGGCGCAACGTTTGCAGCGTCGCCCGTTGCGCCGACGCTTGCCGCACGTCTAACTTGTCGCGTCTTCTTATTCATCCCTCATCCCTCCGCCTTCATCCCTCTCTTTACCCCTCGTCGCCGATGCCTTTGTCGCTGCCATAGAGCACGCGATCCTGTTCGGCCAGTTCGTTGATCTTGGACATGACGAACTCGGCGATCTCTTTGTAGGTGCGTATGCCGTCGCGGCGCGAGAGGAAGTGTGTGTAGTCGAGCGCGGGGCCGAAGTGTATGCGGATCAGTTCGCCGCCCGTCCAGTTGCCGAGCACCTGGCGGGGCAAGTCGTTGTTGAGTCCGGCGACGAAGACGGGGATGACTTGCGGCGTAGCGTCTTTGATCAGACGGCCGACGCCGGGCTTTGGCGGGAGAAACGAATAGGGGTCTGGATTTTTGTTGCGCGTGCCTTCCGGGTGAAAGCCGATCAGGTGGCCGCGCCCGCGCTGGCAGAGATCGACGAGCACGCGCATCGAGTATTTATCGAAGTCGCGTTTTTCGGGGATGGGGTTGCTGCCCGCCGCGAAGAAGGGCGGGTACATAGACCACCAGCCCATCAGGAGATTGACGAGCATCCCCAGCGGCGACTCGTAAAAGAAACGCCCGCGCACGGGAAAGAACAGGCGCTTCTCCCAGGTGGTGCGCCGGAACAGTTCGGCCGACACGGTATACATGTCGAAGAACGAACGATGGTTGGCGACGAGCAGGATGGGGCGTTCGTGCGAGACGGCTTCGACGTGTTCCAGACCATGCACGCGCATCAGGTTGTAAGTGCACAACCTGATCCAACTCATGCCGAGCGTCCGCTGGCAAAACGTCCAGAAACGTTTCCACCCGCCCTGATTCATCCGCCGCGTGACGCGAAAAGCGATGCGCTCCATCGGCGCGAGCACGCCGAGTTCTTCCGGCGTCGGCTCGTCCAGAGGCGCATCGAGCGGCGCAGTCAACGCGGAAGACGGCCTGTCATTAGTCGTCGGTGCGGCTTGAGGCGGTTCGAGCTTCCGCGGCGTGGGTTCTAGTTCGGTCGAAGGCATCTATCTGGTGAATGGTGAATGGTAAATAGTGAATGGTGGATTTTATCTATTCACCATTTACCATTCACCAATGCTCATTCTATCGAAAAATACTTCGCCTCTTCGTGATGGACGATGATGGCGGAGGTTGATTGTTCGGGTTCGAGTTGAAACTCTTCGGTGAGCGAGACATCTATGCGCTCAGGCTCAAGCAACTCAAAGAGCTTCGTCTGGTCTTCGAGGTTCGGGCAGGCCGGATAGCCGAAGCTGAAACGCGACCCTTGATAGCCTTGGTGAAAGAGCTTCGTGATCTCCGCGGCGTCGCGTCCGGCGATGCCGAGTTCTTCGCGGATGCGTTTGTGCCAGAGTTCGGCCAGCGCCTCCGCGCTCTCGACGCTCAGGCCGTGGAAGTAGAGATAGTTCGTGTAGTTGTCCGACTTGAACAACTCGTGCGCGTACTCGCTCGCGCGTCGCCCCATCGTGACGAGGTGGAAGGCGACCGTGTCTACGCGCCCCGAATCGATGGACGCGAAATAATCCGCAAGGCAGAGGCGCTTTCCTTCGGGCTGGCGCGGGAAGGTGAAACGCTGCCGTTCGGTGCGTTCGTCGTCTTCGTAGATGATGAGATCGTTCCCCGCAGACTGGCAGGGGAAATAACCATAGACGACGCGCGGCACGAGCAACTGCTCGCGCTTCGAGCGCTCCTTCAACTCGTCGTAGACGGGGCGCACCTTCTCTGCGACGAGCGCGCGATACTCTTCGGCTGAACGGCGTCCCTGCTTGAATTGCCACTGGCCTTTGAACAGAGCGGTCTCGTTGACGAAGGCGAACACGTCGTCGAGCGGAACGTCTTCGACGACGCGCGAGCCGTAGAAAGGCGGGCGCGGAACGGGCGCGTCGGCGCGCACGTCCGAGCGGCGCGTGTGCGTCGTGTCGCCCGCCACCTTCGACACGCCGCGCGGGCGCACGGGCTTGCGTATGCCGAGTTTGGCCTCTTCGCCGATCAAATCTTCAGCGTCTTCCGTCGCCTCGCCGTCGCCGCTGCTCGCAGCGGCCGCCGCTCGCGCGGCCTTCGTCGCGCCGTTTCCTTTCGCCGCCCCGTCGTCTTTCGCGCCCGACCGCTCTCCGGTCAGCGAGTCCATCGTGTGCAGACCGTCGAAGGCGTCTTTGGCGTAAAAGAGCGTGCCTTGATAGAGCGACTTGAGATCGTCTTCCACGTAGCGACGCGTCAAGGCCGCGCCGCCGAGCACGACCGGCACACGCACTCCGCGCTCGTTCATCAGTTCGAGGTTGTCGCGCATGATGAGCGTTGACTTGACGAGCAAGCCGCTCATCCCGATGGCGTCCGCGCCCTCGCGTTCGTAGGCTTCGAGGATGCTTTCAATCGGTTGCTTGATGCCGAGGTTGACGACACTGTAGCCGTTGTTCGTGAGGATGATGTCCACGAGATTCTTGCCGATGTCGTGCACGTCGCCCTTGACGGTGGCGAGGATCATCTTGCCCTTCGTCGTCGCGCCGCCCTTCTTCTCCATGTGCGGTTCGAGAAAACGCACGGCCGCCTTCATCACTTCAGCCGATTGCAGGACAAACGGCAATTGCATCTGGCCGCTGCCGAACAGATCGCCGACGACCTTCATGCCGTCGAGCAGGATGTTGTTGATGATGTCGAGCGCCGCGTAGCTTTCGAGCGCGCGCGTGAGTTGCGTCTCCAAGCCCTGTTTCTCGCCGTCGATAATGTGGCGCTTGAGACTCTCTTCGACGGGCAAGGCCGCGTCGTCTACCTTTGCCCGCTTCGTCGTCACGCCCTCGAAGAGTTTGGTGAACTCGCCGAGCGGGTCGTAGGTGCAGATGTCGCCTTCGAACCTGCGCTCGTCGTAGATCAGTTGGCGTGCGACCTCTTGCTCGCGCTCGCCGATGCGGTTGAGCGGGACGATCTTGCTGGCATTGACGATGGCGGCGTCAAGTCCCGCTTCGACCGCTTCGTGTAGAAAGACCGAGTTGAGCACGATGCGCGAGGCGGCGTTCAAACCGAAAGAGATGTTCGAGACGCCGAGGATGGTGAAGCAACCGGGGAGTTCCTGCTTGATGCGGCGGATAGCTTCGATGGTTTCGGCGGCGTTGCGCCTGTCCTCTTCGATGCCGGTCGAAATGGGCAGGGCGAGCGGGTCGAAGAAGATGTCGTGCGCCGGGAAGCCGAGTTCGACGGTGGCCTGTTCATAGGCGCGGCGCGCGATCTTCAATTTGCCTTCGGCCGTGCGCGCCATTCCCTCTTCGTCAATCGTGCCGACGACGACGGCCGCGCCGAAACGCTGCGCGAGTTCGATCACTTTCCTGAAGCGCGGTTCGCCGTCCTCGTAATTCGTCGAGTTGAGAATGGACTTTCCGCCCGCGTGTTCGAGTCCCGCCTCCATCTTCTCCCATTCGGTCGAGTCGAACATGAGCGGCAGGCGTATGTTTGTCACGAGACGCGAAGCGAGTTCGTGCATGTCGCGCACGCCGTCGCGGCCGACGAAATCCACGTTCACGTCGAGGACGTGCGCGCCCTCGCGCTCCTGTTCGCGCGCGAGCGAGACGAGGCCGTCCCAGTCTTCGGCGTTCAGCAGGTCGCGCATCTTCTTCGACCCGGATGCGTTGACGCGCTCGCCGACGATCAGAAAAGAGTTCTGCTGTACGTAAGGCTGCTGGCTGTAGATGGAAGATGCGGCCGGGAGCACCTGCGTCTCGCGTCGTCGCGGCGTGATGCCTTGCACGGCTTCGACGAGCAACTTGAGATGCGCGGGCGTCGTGCCGCAGCAACCGCCGACGACGTTGACGCCGAAGTCTTTGACGAAATGCGCGACCTGCGCGGTGAAGGTTTCGGGCGTTTCGTCGTAGTGCATCGCGCCGTCTTTGACCGAAGGCAGTCCGGCGTTGGGCAAAACGGAGACGGGCAGCGTCGCGTTCTCGCAAAGATAACGGATGCTCTCGGTCATGTTGCGCGGCCCGGTGCCGCAATTCATGCCGATCACGTCGATGGGAAACGGTTCGAGCGCGGTCAAGGCCGCACTGATCTCCGTGCCGGGCAGCATCGTGCCGAACAGTTCGATGGTCACTTGCGCGATGACGGGCACGCGCCGCTTCGTCTGTGCGAAATATTCGAAGATGGCAGACAGAGTAGCTTTCGTCTGCAACAAGTCCTGACAGGTTTCGACGATGAGCAGATCGACGCCGCCGTCTATGAGGCCGCGCGCCTGTTCATAATAGGCCGCCTTGATGTCGCGGAAATTGATGTGGCCGAGCGTGGGCGATTTTGTCCCCGGCCCCATCGAGCCTGCCACCCAGCGCGGGCGTTCTTTGGTCGCAAAGTCGGCGGCGATGCGGCGCGCCAGTTCGGCGGCGCGCACGTTCAAATCGTAGGCCATGTGGCCGATGCCGTACTCGTCGAGCACATAGGGAATTGCGCCGAAGGAATTTGTCTCCACCACGTCGCAGCCGACTTCGAAGAAGCCCGCGTGCACGCGCTCGACCGCAGAGGGGCGACTGACGAGCAGGTATTCGGGGCAGCCTTCAAACTGCGCGCCGCCGTAGTCGTCAACGGTCAGGTTTTGCGTCTGGAGGTTCGTGCCCATCGCGCCGTCGAAAACGACGATGCGTTCCTTGAGAGTCTGGAGGAAATCTTTCATGTAGTTTTAGTTCGTCTCCGTTCCGGCCATAGCTTCCAGCGCACAAACGGGAAGCCCCGCGCCAAACAACGCGGGGCTTTCGTTCGAACTTTCTCGAAATGCGGGATGTATCCCGTGAAAGACTTGGCCGAGCTGTTTAGCTGTTTATTTTACGTGGCCGCAAGTCGCCTTAACTCACCACGTTTGTCTGACGGCGTTTATTGAATCACCGCCCGCCGGGCATGTCAAGAAAGCAGAGGTCAGAGGTTAAAAGCAGAGGTCAGAGATTAGAGGTCAGAGGTCAGTTAAGACAAACTGCTTTTACTGACCTCTGACCTCTAGCCTCTGACCTCTCGTTTGTGATACTTTCAGGGTCGCTTTTGCTTCCAGCTTCAAGACTAATAACACCTAAACTATGCGCCGAGCCATTTATCCCGGTTCATTCGATCCCGTGACGAACGGCCACCTCGACATCATCGCGCGCGGCTGCAAACTCTTTGACGAGATCATCATCGCCGTCGTGGTCAATCCGGAGAAGCGACCTTTGTTCACGCTCGACGAGCGGCGCGAGATGCTTGCGGAAGTGCTCGCGGAGATCAAGAGCGGAGCATGTCGCCTGTCGGTGGATAATTTTCAAGGGTTGCTGATGCAATATGCCGTCGAGCGCGAGGCGGATGCGGTGGTGCGTGGCATACGCGCCTTCTCGGATTACGAGTACGAGTTGCAGATGGCTCTGATGAACCGTCGGCTTGAGCCGCGCATCGAGACGGTCTTTATGATGCCCGCAGAGGCTTATTCCTACGTCAGTTCGCGGCTCGTCAAAGAGGTCTATCAACTTGGCGGCACGATCAAGGGACTCGTGCCCGCGTCGGTCGAAGCGCGTATGCAACGGAAGTTCGGCAAGAGTTGATTTTGTCGAGAGTTGATTTTTTAGTTGGAGTTGAATCGGGGGCGAACAGTCCGTCGGCCTACGGTGTTATACTGGCGGCCGTTGTAGCAAACAAGTTCGTGACGCGAGCAGAAGACGATGGCGATTTTGTTCGCGGCGAGAACCAACATGGGAGGACAATCAAGATGCCGAGAGGCGATAAGAGCGCATACACAGACAAGCAGAAGCGGCAGGCCGAGCACATCGAAGAAGGCTACGAGAAGCGCGGCGTGTCGGAGGAAGAGGCGGAACGGCGTGCTTGGGCGACCGTGAACAAATCTTCCGGCGGCGGCAAAAAGAGCGGGTCGGGACGAGGCAAGTCGGAGAATAAAGCTCCTGCGAAGAAGGGCGGCAAGAAGGGCGGCTCCAAAAAAGGTGGCTCTAAAAAGGGTAGTGCGAAAAAGGGTGGATCGAAGAAGGGCGGGACGAAGAAAGGCGGCGCAAAGAAGGGCGGCTCGAAGAAGGGATGACAAAAGCGGCACTCGAAAGTTTCACGCGTTCCGAGCGCGTCGCGGGGATGCAGGCGTCCTCGACGCTGGCGGCGATGCAGAAGGCTCTGGCGCTGCGCGCTTCGGGCGTGGATGTGGTCGATCTGGGCGCGGGCGAACCCGACTTCGACACGCCCGATCACATCAAACGCGCCGCAGACGATGCGATGCGCGAAGGCGAAACGAAGTACACGGCCACCGGCGGCACGCGCGCCCTGCAAGAAGCCATCGTCAACTATTACGCGCGCGAGTTCGGCGCACAGTATGACACTTCGGAGGTGATGGCGACAGCGGGCGGCAAGCAAGCGCTTTTCAACGCCATCGTGTCTTTGGTGAACCCGGGCGAAGAGGTCTTGATTGCCAAGCCCTACTGGGTGACGTTTCCGGAGATCGTGAAGTTTGCGGGCGGCACGCCCGTCCTGATCGAGACGGAAGAGACAGGCTTTCAACTGACGGCCGAGCAGGTGCGGCGCGCACTGACGCCGCGCACGAAACTGATCATCATCAACTCGCCCGCGAACCCTTCGGGGCGCGTCATCTCGCCTGTTGAATTTCGCAGGATCATGGAAGTGCTCGCAGAGCGCGGCGTCTACGTCATCTCGGATGAATGTTACCTGCGTTTCGTCTACGCTCCGGCAGAGGTTTACAGCGCATCGACTTTGCCGATAGAGTTGCGCGCGCGCCTGTGCATCGCAGGTTCTTTCTCGAAGACTTACGCCATGACGGGCTGGCGCATCGGCTATGCGCTCGCCTCGCCCGAGTGGACGAAGGCGATGCTGCTCGTACAGGGTCACTGCACGAGCAACCCGAACTCCATCGCGCAGCACGCGGCGGCCGAGGCGTTCAACAGTTCGCAGGATTGTGTGGGCGCGATGCTCAAAGAATACGGCGCGCGGCGCGAGTGGTTGATCGACGCTTTGCGCGATGTGCCGGGCTTCGATTGCGTCGCACCGGAAGGCGCGTTCTATGCCTTCCCAAACGTGCGCCGCCTCTTGCGCGGGAAAGTGAAAACTTCGGGTGAGTTGGCCGACAAACTGCTGAGCGATCAGCAGACGGTCGTGACGGACGGCGCGGGCTTCGGAGCCGACGGTTACATACGCATCTCTTACGCCACCTCGCTCGAACGCCTCAAGGAGGGCGTGCGTCGCATACGCCTCGTGGCGGAAGAGTGCGCGGCTTGAAGTAAAGATTTGTAAGGCTTGGCCGAATGAGAAAACGAAAGCGGCGACTCACCGTTCAGT
>DASZCS010000110.1:0-16193 GCA_035942855.1 Pyrinomonadaceae bacterium
CCCCCCCCCCCCGCTTCTCACGTAGCACCTTCGTTGTCGTTTAGCTCGCCGAAGCCATCAGGGGCTTCTGTTGTCGCTTCTCCTCTTCGATCAGCGTGCCGAGTTCTTCCAGTTGCTCTGTGCTCAAAACTTCGCGCGCGCCCTTGAACATCTCGCCTTCTTCTTCTTCGACGTGGTGTTCGACGTTCTCTTTGAGCACTTTCAACTTCGCCGTCCAAATCTCGCTGCCCACCTCCATCGCGTCCAATTCGCTGAGCAGCCGCTTGACGACATGGTGCTCCTGAATGCCCTCCAGAGTGATTTCGCGCGTCTCCTCGGCCTTCTTGAGCACTGGGTAGAAGATTTTCTCTTCGACGTGCGCGTGCAGGTCTAACTCAAGTTTTAACTGCGTGAACAACTCTTCGCGCGTCTTTTCGGCGCGTTCGGTCGTCGCTTCGAGTTTCTCAAAAATACCTGACACCTTCTCATGGTCGGTTTTTAACAATGTGATTGCGTCCATCTTTCGTCCTCCCTGTGTGTCTGAGCCTGGATGTTTGCACGCTTACAGTACGCGAGGGGCGTTCCTCTGCCTGATCCACTCAAGGCGAGTGCCAGAATAAATGGCCGCTCAACCGAGAACTCACCATCAGGTCAATTAAGTTCGACAGGAAATTCCAGGTCTCGATTCGAGACATAACCGCCCGTCTCCCTTCCTTGACTCTCTCTGCACGCGCCTTTATCATGTCAGTTTTCGGCTACAGCCCGTGGCCGCGTCTTAAGAGATCATGTTTGAGTCTTTATCCGACAAACTGAAGCGCACGCTCAAGAATCTGCGCGGCGAAGGCGTGTTGACGCCGGAGCACGTGGATGCGGCGCTGCGCGAAATTCGTCTGGCGCTGCTTGAAGCGGACGTTAATTACAAGGTCGCCAAAGAGTTCATCGCTTCGATCAAGGAGAAGGCCGAAGGGCAACAGGTCTGGCAGGAACTCAAGCCCTCGGAGCAGGTCGTCAAGATCGTCTACGACGAACTGGTCGAACTGATGGGCGGCCAGTCTTCGCGGCTCGTCTTTACGAAGGCCGTGCCGAACGTCGTGATGATCGTCGGCCTGCAAGGTTCTGGTAAGACGACTTCGACGGGCAAGATCGCGCTCTGGCTGGCGAAGAATCAGGAGCGCAAACCGCTTCTCGTTTCGACGGACGTGAACCGCCCGGCGGCGCGCGAACAGTTGAAAGTGATCGCGAAGGCGACGGGGCAGTCCATCTTCGAGATGCCGCAGTCGAACGACCCGGTAGAACTGGCGCGCGAGGCTTACCGGCACGCACGCGAGACGGGCTTCGATACGCTGCTCATCGACACGGCCGGGCGTCTGCACATCGACCAGGAGTTGATGGACGAGTTGAAGCAGATCAAGGCCGAGACCTATCCGGTCGAGATTTTGTTCGTCGCAGACGCGATGACGGGTCAGGACGCGGTGCGTTCGGGCGAACAGTTTCACGCGCAGGTCGGCATCACAGGCGTCGTGTTGACGAAGATGGACGGCGACGCGCGCGGCGGCGCGGCGCTCTCGATCAAGCAGGTGACGGGGCAGCCGGTGAAGTTCGTCGGCGTCGGCGAAAAATACGACGCGCTCGAACCGTTCTATCCGGATCGCATCGCGCAGCGCATCCTCGGCATGGGCGACGTGCTCTCGCTCATCGAACAGGTGCAGTCGCAGGTTGACCAGTCGGAAGCCGAAGCGCAGTTGAAGAAACTGCAAAAGAACGAGTTTACGCTCGACGATTTTCGCAGCCAGCTCAGGCAGGTGAAAAAGCTCGGCTCGTTCTCGAAGATCATGAAGCTCTTGCCCGATCAACTGCTCGGCGGCATCGGGATGCCGGACTTGAACGAAGAACAGTCCGCGCAGATGGAAAAAGAACTCAAGCGCACCGAAGCGATCATCGACTCGATGACGCGCGAGGAGCGCGGCGATCATCGCATCCTGAACGCGAGCCGTCGCCGACGCATCGCGCGCGGCGCGGGCGTCAACGTCTCGGAAGTCAACCAGTTGATCAAGCAGTACGTCGAGATGCGCGGCATGATGAAGCAGCTTTCCGGCGCGGGACTGTTCGGCGGCGGAGGCGGTGGCGGCGGCATGAAAGGCCGCATGATGCGCAGGCTCGGCGGCATGATGGGCATGCCCGACATGAGCGGTTTGATGGGTGGCGGCGGTGGCGGCGAAGAGGGCGGCATGAATTTGCCGGCGCTTCCCCCCGGCGGCGCAGCAGGCGGCAACGGGCGCAAAAAACTGCGCAAGAAACCGCGACACAAGAAACGGAAATAGCCGTTAGCGATTAGCCGTCAGCTGTTAGCTTAAGACAAAAAGCTAACAGCTGACCGCTAATCGCTAATAGCCAAACTTGGAGGAGAGAGACTTTGTTAGCAATCAGATTGATGCGCATGGGCGCGAAGAAAAGCCCCACGTATCGCGTGGTCGTCAAAGAGAAATTGTCGAAGCGCGACGGCGCGTACCTCGAAAACGTCGGCACTTACAACCCCACGCGCAACCCCGCGGAAGTGAACCTCAACCTCGAGCGCATCACTTACTGGATGGAGCGCGGCGCGCAGCCGACCGATACCGTGCGCCAGTTGATCAAGAGCCAGTCGAAGGCGCAGGCCGAAGTTTAGTCCCAAGTCCCAAGTCCCAAGTCGAAGACGGCTTGAGACATAGGACTTGGGACTTGAGACTTGGGACTGTGTATGAGAGACACCGTCGAAATGCTCGTGAAGGCTCTGGTGGACGACGCCGACGCGGTGGACGTGCGCGAAGAGTTGGGGCGCGATCAGCGGAGCGTGATCATCGAGGTGCGCGTTGCGCCCGGCGACATGGGCAAGTTGATCGGGCGGCAGGGGCGGACGGTGCGCGCTCTGCGTTCGCTGTTTCATGCGGTGAGTTTGAAGCAGGGGCGTCGCTACATCTTAGAGATCGTGGAATGAGCGAGGCGACGACGAGCGGCGCGCCGGATGGCATCGAGCCGGGCGGCGAAGAGGAGTTGATCGCCGTGGCGCGTGTCGTCAAGGTGCGTGGCATACGCGGCGAGGTGGCCGCCGAGTTGTTGACCGATTTCCCCGAACGCTTCGAAGGACTCGAAGAACTCGTCTCGATAGACGCGGGGGGCGCACGCGAGACGCTCGCGTTGGAAGACAGTTGGCTGCACGGCGGGCGCGTCATACTGAAGTTCGCAGGGTACGAAACGCCGGAAGCGGCGCAAGCGTTGGTCGGCCGCGAACTCGCCGTGCCGGAAACGGATGCGGTCGAACTCGAAGAAGACGAGTTTTACGATTGGCAGCTCATCGACTGCCGCGTCGAGACGGTTGAAGGACAGGAGATCGGGCGCGTCGCGGAGGTGTTGCACACGGGCGCAGCTCCCGTGCTCGTCGTCAGAGAAGGGAAGCGCGAACATCTGATCCCGCTCGCCGCGAGCATCTGTGTGGAGATCGACCGGGAAGCGAAACTGATCCGCGTCGATCCGCCGGAAGGACTGATCGAAATTTAGAGGCTAGAGGTCAGAGGTGAGAGGTCAGTAAAACTTAAGAACTAACCTCTGACCTCTCACCTCTGACCTCTGCCATGTTGCTGATTGACATCATCACGATCTTCCCGGACTACTTCGGCGCGTCGTTCGATTACGGGATCGTGCGGAGAGCCCTGGCGGCAGGACTCTGCGAGATCAAGGCGCACGACCTGCGCGCATGGACGACGGACAAGCACCGCATGGTTGACGACCGGCCGTTCGGCGGCGGCGACGGGATGGTCTTGAAGCCTGAGCCGATCTTTGCAGCCGTGGAAGCTTTGACGGGCGCGCGCGCGGCGAAGGAGTTGGAAGGCACGGGCGTGCGCGTCGTGTTGCTGTCGCCGCAGGGTCGAGTCTTCGATCAAAGTGTGGCGGAAGAGTTGGCGGGCGCGAAACAGATCGTGCTCATCTGCGGTCGTTACGAAGGCGTGGACGAGCGCGTGGTTGAAAGGTTGGCGACGGACGAAATCTCCATCGGCGATTACGTCCTGTCGGGCGGCGAACCGGCAGCGGCCGTGCTGGTTGATGCCATCGTTCGTTTGATACCGGGCGCGTTGGGCAGCGAGACTTCGGCGGCGAACGATTCCTTCTCCGAGGGCTTGCTGGACTGCCCGCATTACACGCGCCCGCCCGAGTTTCGCGGCCTGCGCGTGCCGGAAGTTTTGCTCGGCGGCCATCACGCAGAGATCGCGCGCTGGCGCAGAAGGCAGGCGCTCTTGAAGACGCGTCGCAATCGTCCGGATTTGTTGGAGCACGCCGCGCTCACGGATGCCGAACGCGCCTGGCTCGCCGCTAACGAAGAGCCGGAAAATTTTAGTAGTGACGAGTAGTGGAACTCAGGACGTTGAATTAAAAATCCTGTATTTAACTTGTCACTCGTCACTTGTCACTTTTTCATAGTTTGGAGTATGAGCCATGAACCGTTTAGATGCTGTCGAAAAAACTCAGATGACTAAGACCATCCCGGACTTTCAACCGGGAGACACGGTGCGCGTCCACGTGCGCGTGAAAGAGTCGGAGACGAAAGAGCGTTTGCAGGTCTTCGAAGGACTCGTCATCGCGCGCAAGGGCGGCGGCGTGCGCGAGACGATCACGGTGCGAAAGACCAGTTTCGGCGTCGGCGTCGAACGCATCTTCCCCCTGCACGCGACCATCGTGAAGGACATCGAAGTGGTCAAACGCGGCCGCGTGCGTCGCGCCAAGCTCTACTACCTGCGCAACCTGCGCGGCAAGGCCGCACGCATCCGCGAGCGCGACACGCGCACCACGGCCACGACCGCACAGGCGCACGCCGCAGCTAATAAGACTAAAGCGTAAGGAAGTAGCAAGTGACGAGTGACAGGTGACAAGTTAAAGACCAAGATGCTTTAACTTGTCACCTGTCACTCGTCACTTGTCACTGTCGTTTCTATGGTTCGTCAAAAACGCGTCTCAGAGATTTGCACGGCGTTTGAAGACGAGGCGCGTGCCTGCGGGCACAGGACGGTGGCGGGCGTGGACGAAGTGGGGCGCGGCGCGCTTGCCGGGCCGGTCGTCGCCGCCGCCGTCATTCTCGATCCGAACGCGCCGCTGCCGGAAGGTCTGGACGACTCGAAGAAACTGACGCCCGCCGCCCGCGAACGCATCGCCGAAGAACTGAAACAGACGGCGCTCTGCTACGGCGTCGGCCTCATTCCGCCCGAAGAGATCGACAGCACCAACATCCTCATCGCTACGCGCCGCGCCATGTGCCACGCGCTCGGCGAACTCAAACCCTGCGCCGACTTTCTCTTGATCGACGCGCTGCAACTGCGCGAAGTCCAACTGCCGCAACGCGCCATCATTCGCGGCGATTCCGTCTCCGCTTCCATCGCCGCTGCCTCCGTCATCGCCAAGACCTACCGCGATGCGCTGATGCGCGACTACGACCGTCTCTACCCTGAGTACGGTTTCGCCGCGCACGTCGGCTACGGCACGCGCGCGCACCTCGAAGCCCTCCGCACGCACGGCGCTTGTCCCATCCACCGGCGCAGCTTCCGCGGCGTGCTTCCCTCAACGGAAGAGTGAAAGAGCACCGGGTAGTCTCTGCGGGGTGCTTTTCGCGGGGCGCGGCGGTGGGGTAAACTCGCGCGCGCACTTTCCCTCCTCGAAACTTCGCGCAGCGTGAACGGGAGCGCCGGACTGCTTGCACATCGCCATTGACGCACACTCCATCGGTTCGGGGTTGGCCGGCGTCGAAACTTACATCACGAATCTGATCGAGGCTCTAGCCGACGCGAACGAGCGACATCGTTACACGCTCTACGTGACGCGCGGGCGGACGGCCGCCGACCGCTTCGCAGGGCGCTGGCCGCACGTTTCCTTGCGCAAGACTCTGCCGCAGACGCCTTTCATACGCATCCCCTATTCGCTCCCCGTCGAGTTGCGTCGCCACCGGGCAGACCTGCTCCACGTGCAATTCACAGCGCCGCCCCTTTCGCCCTGCCCGGTCATTGCCACCATCCACGACCTTTCGTTCGAACATCTGCCGGAGACGTTCAAACGACGTAGTTGGGTGCAACTGCGCCTCACCGTCAGGCGCACGGCGCGCACGGCCGCACACATCATCACCTCTTCCGAGTTTTCGCGACGCGATCTGATCGAGACTTACAACCTCGCGCCCGAACGCGTCACCGTGGCGCTCGCCGCCGCCCCGCCGCACTTTCGTCCCGCGACTGCTGAGGCGGTGGCCGATATGCGGCGACGTTATAACATCGCGGGCGAGTACGTGCTCGCCGTCGGCTCGATTCAGCCGCGCAAGAATCTGGTGCGGCTCGTGCGCGCTTACTCGGACTTGCGCCGCCGACGTTCCCACGATAAGCTGCCACAACTCGTCCTAGTGGGAAAACGCGCGTGGCTCTACGGCGAAACGCTGCGCGCCGTGGAACGCTCCGGCGTCGCCTCAAACGTGCTCTTTACAGGCTACGTGCCCGAACGCGACTTGCCCGCGCTCTACACGGGCGCGCTCTGCTTCGTCTATCCTTCTTACTTCGAGGGGTTCGGGCTGCCGCCGCTCGAAGCCATGCAGTGCGGCGCGGCCGTCATCGCGGGCGACCGGACAAGCCTGCCCGAAGTGGTCGGCGACGCGGGGCTTCTGGTCAACCCGTTCGACGAAGACGCCATCGGCGCTAGCATCGCACGCCTCATCGACGACGCCGAACTGCGCGCCGAACTCAAAGCACGCGGCCAGGCGCGCGCCGCCAGGTTCAGTTGGGCAGAGACCGCGCGAAGGACTTTGCAGGTCTACGAACAAGCGACGAAGGAGAAGGGATGAGGGATGAGGGATGAGGGATGAATGAAGAGAAACACTCAAGCAAGTGAGTGCTTTCTTATTCATCCCTCATCCCTCATCCCTCATCCTTCAAAGAGATGCGGATAGCGATTCTAGGAACACGGGGCGTGCCCGCGAGCTATGGGGGCTTTGAGACTTTCGCCGAACAACTCTCGACGCGGCTCGTCGCGCGCGGCCATCACGTGACGGTCTATTGCCGCTCACACTACGTCAGTCCTCGTCAACTCGAATACAAGGGCGTGCACCTGAAAGTCCTCCCCACCTTCCGCCACAAATATTTCGACACCATCGTCCACACCTTTCTCTCGGCGCTTCATTCGACGACCGCACGCTACGACGCCGCGCTCATCTGCAACGCCGCCAACGCGCCCTTCGCGCCCATCGTCCGACTGGCGGGCACGTCGGTCGCTATCAACGTGGACGGCCTCGAACACAAGCGGCGGAAGTGGAACTGGCTTGCGCGTCGTTACTATTTGATCGCGGAACGGCTCGCCACCGTCCTGCCGAACGAGACTGTGACGGACGCGCGCGTCATACAGGACTATTACATGGTGCGCTACAATCATCCGACGACGATGATCGCTTACGGCGCGGAGGTCGAGCGCATTCCAGACCGCATGGCCGTGCGACAGTGGGGCATCGAGCCGAACCGTTACGTGCTCTACGTCTCAAGGCTTGAGCCGGAGAACAACGCGCGCCTCGTCATCGAAGCCTTCAAGCGCGTGCGCACTTCGCACAAGCTCGTCATCGTCGGCGATGCACCTTACGCGCACGAGTACATCGAGGAGTTGCGCGCCTCAGCGCGGCGCGACCGTCGCATCGTCTTCACGAGTTTCGTCTTCGGCGACGCCTATCGCGCGCTGCAACAGAACGCCTACTGCTACGTCCACGCCACCGAGGTCGGCGGCACGCACCCGGCGCTGCTGGAAGCGATGGGCTACGGCAACTGCGTGCTCACGCTCGCCACGCCGGAAAACATAGAGGCCGTCGGCGAGGCGGGCATCCCTTACACGGACGAGAAAGACCTCGAAGAGAAATTACAGCGCGTGCTGCGCGACGGCTCGCTCGTCAACTCCTATCGACAGCGCGCGCAAAAGCGCGTGCGCGAGCATTACGACTGGGAGCGCATCGTCGACCGCTACGAAAACCTCTTCGCACAGATGGCCGGTCGCCCGCTCGTCCACGACACCGGATTCACAGAGCCGGAGACTTTGGAACGCGTCACCGAAGCGAGCGTCAGGAAAAGTTAGATTGTTTCGGCGTGATGTTAGATTGTTTCGGCGTGACGTAGTTCGCCGTCCGCTTTCAGATTGTATTGTCGCCTTCGCCCCGCGCCATGAAGTTTCGTTTGCCGCAACTCGTCTTCGCCATGACTTGTGCGCTCGCCTTGAGCGCCGCGAGCGTGTGTGGTCAAGACGCGGCCGGGCGTGTTCGGGAGCAGGCGCGTGTGAGCGTGGCCGTGCTTGATCTGGGCGAGACTGCGGCAGGGCTACGTATCGCGGATGAACTGTCTGCGGCGCTCGCTCAGCAGACGACGCGTGTGACGACGGTCAATCGCGCGCAGAGTCGTGTGGCGGCGCGCGGCGTGGGCTACGCGGGGTCGCTCAACCTGACGCTCGAAGAGGCGCGTGCGCTCGGCGCGGCGGTCGGCTGCGATTTTTATTTCACGGGCGAGGCGCAGACCTTGCGCCGCACGTCCACGACGCGGCCGGATTATTTCGAATCCTACGCGGCTCTGTTTCTCGTCAGTACGGAGACGGGGCGGCTCGTCCTGTGGGAGCACGTCAACGCCGAGTCGGACGCCGGAGCACCGGATGAAGCGGAAAAGCGGCTGCTCGCATCCTTGCGCGAGCGCGCCGTGCGCTACGTTGAGATGATCGCCAAAGCGCAGGCGACCGAGAGCAGCGCGCGACTGGCTGGCCGCGATGAGCGCAGCGCGTTCGAGGAGTTGCCGGAGGAAGGCAGTCCCTCGGCCGTGAACTTTCGTGCGCCGCAACCTTACAGGAGTTTGCGCCCCGTCTACCCCGAGACGGCGGCGCGCGCGGCCGTGGAAGCGACGGTGGATGCGCTCGTCGCGGTTGACGCGGCGGGCGAAGTCAAAGATATTGAAATCGTGCGCTGGGCGGGGTATGGTTTGAACGAAGCCGTGATGGCGACCGTGCGGCAACTGCATTTCCGACCTGCCATGCGCGACGGCCGCCCCGTTCCCGTCCGCTTCCTGCTGCGCTACAACTTTCGCCGCCCGGCGGAAGAGAGCAAGGGAAAAGATTAAAGGGGAAGGGGGAAAGGAGGAAAGGTGATCCGGAAGTTTCGCACTTTAAGTTTTCGACTCGTAAGTTTCCGACTCGTCGGCCGACGCTCGATGACAGCGGCGCTGTTCCTTGTCTTCCTCCTTTCGCCCTTCCCCCTTTCCCTGTCACCCGCTTCCGCCGCGCGCGGTCGCGTGACGACGGCGACGCGCGAGGGGCGGCTCATCATTTTCGACGAAGCCTGGCAGACGATCCGCGAGCGTTACTATGACCCGGCCTTGCATGGCCTCGATTGGGAAGAGTTGCGCGCGCGTCTGCGCCCGCTCGCCGCAGAGGCCGCGAACGAGAAGGAGTTTTATTCCGTCCTGCGCCGCCTGACGAGTCGCCTGCGAGACGCGCACACGCGCGTCTACTCGCCCGAAGAACGCTTCGACTGGCAACGTCCCACTTACATCAGCGTCGGCCTTTCGGTGCGCGAGATCGGCGGCGAGATCGTCGTCGCGTCCGTGGAACGCGGGGGCGACGCGGAACGCGCCGGAGTGCGCGCGGGCGACGCTCTGCTCAGCATCGACGGCGAGCCGGTCGCATCCGTCTTCGCACGGCGTCTGACGGAAGAGGTCGGAGCATCAACCGACACGGCGGCGCGGCAACAGGCCGCCTCGCGTCTCTTCAAAGGCGCGCGCGACTCGTTCGTCACGGCCGTCTTCACGAAGCGCGATGGGCGCGACACTGCGACGCGAAGCGTGCGCTTGCGGCGCGTGTTGCAAAGTCGCCCGCCCACGCTCAACCTGCAAAGAAGCGAAGGCTTCCCCGTCGTCAGTTTCAACATGTTCATGCCTGAGATCGCGAGCGAGTTGATGCGCGCTCTGCGCCGAGGCGAACTGCGCACGGCGCGCGCCCTCATCATAGACCTGCGCGACAACGGCGGCGGCCACGCCGAGACGATGACCGACATCGCTTCCGCTTTCTTGCCGCAGGGCACGAACCTCGGCGAATTTACGGACCGCGAGGGGCGCGTCAGCAGTGCGCCGCAGACGCGCGCGGCGCTGCTCTTTGCGGCCGAGACGGTCGCGGAGTTTCGCGGTCAGGTGGTAGTGCTGACGAGCACGCGGACGGCGAGCGCGGCGGAGATCTTCACGGCCGCCTTGCAGGAGACCAGGCGTGCGCGCGTCGTCGGCGAGCCGACGTGCGGTTGCGTCCTCGCCATACGTCGCCGCCACACGCTGCCCGACGGCGGCTTGCTCGACATCAGCGAGATGGACTTTCGCACCGCACGCCACACGCGCCTCGAAGGGCGCGGCATCATGCCCGACGAACTCATCAGCCCCACGCGCCGCGACCTCACAGACGGCCGCGACCTCGCGCTCGAACGCGCCATCAGAATCCTCAAAGCGGAAGGGGAAAGGGAAAAAGGCGAAAGGTGAAAGGGAACAGGTGAAGATCAAAGCGCGACGTAGTGCCGACACGGAGAAGCCACATCGCGCTAGACGCAAAAGCAATCACGCCTTCGTTCTTTTACCCTTTCCCTTTCCCCAAACCTTTTCCTGTCCTTTCCGCTTCCCCTTTTCCGCTTCCCCTTTTAATATCCGTTCATGCTCTATCTGTCGCAGGTTTTGCGTCGCCCCGTGCGCGACGTGGAAGGTCGTCCCGTCGCCACGATCAAGGATGTCATCGTGCGCTTGGGCGAAGACCATCCGCCCGTGACGGGTCTGGTCGCGCGCCACACCCGGCGCGACATCTTTCTCGGCCGCACGCGCATCGCCCGTTTCGGCGAAGCGGGCGCGCAACTCAACATCGATCTTCTCGACCTCCGCGACTTCAAACGACGCGAAGGCGAAGTCTTGCTCGCGCGCGACGTGCTCGATAAGCAGTTGATCGACGTGGACGGAAAACGAGTCGTGCGCGTCAACGACGTGCAACTGATCGAAGTCGGCGGCGAGTGGCGCGTGACGGGCGCGGACGTGAGCTTGCAGGGACTCTGGCGCAGGCTCGCCCCGGCCGGTTTTTACGGCAGCCGCCGCCCCGTGGAAGTGATCGACTGGGCGGACGTTGGATATTTAGCGACCGACGCAGCGACCGTCCGTCTCAAGTCTTCGCGCGATAAGTTGTCGCGCCTGCATCCGGTCGAGATCGCGCGGCTCGCCGAGAGCCTGTCTTACAGGCAGGGCGCAGAGGTCGTCGCCGCGCTCGATGACGAGACGGCCGCAGAGACTCTGGAAGAGATGCCGGACGAGAGCCAGGTGCGCATCATCGGCGACATGGACAAGGAGCGCGCCGCGGACATTCTCGAATGGATGTCGCCGGACGAAGCGGCGGACGTGCTCGGCGATCTGCCCGAAGCCACCGCCGAAGATTTGCTCAACCGCATGGAGGGCGAGGAGAAGACGGACGTGGCCGAGCTCCTGCCTTACGAAGACGACACGGCGGGCGGCCTGATGACCAACGAATTCATCACGCTGCCGAAAGGCCTGACCGTCGGCGCGAGCTTAGCGCGGCTGCGCGAGATGGCCGAAACGCCGAACATGATCTATTACCTCTACGTCGTCGAACGGGAAGGCTCCTGGAAACTCTCCGGCGTCATCGCCCTGCGCAGTCTGATCCTCGCAGACCCCGACGCGCTGCTCGAAGACGTGATGCGCGACGAATTCCAAAGCGCGCACCCGGACGATTCTGCAAAGGACGTGGCGCACAAGATCGCCGAATACAACCTGCTCGCCCTGCCCGTCGTAGACGACCTCGGCGAGATCGCAGGCATCGTCACCGTAGACGACGCGATGGAGCTGCTATTGCCGAAAGGCTGGCGGCAGAGATTGCCGCGTCTGTTCGGCTGAAATCGCGTCGGAAGTCTCCGGGTTTCGTTTATGGACTTAGAGATTCACAAGATCAAGGAGATTCATCCGGGCGTTTTTTGGATGTTGCTTGATTGGCCGACTTCTAAACTCTTGCATTTACTGTTGAGCGATAAGTATCAATACGTCTGGTGTCATAATCACCTTGTCGGAAACTACACGTGGGACAAATTCACGCTACCCTTGTTCGGTGGCAGCACTACTTATAATGTAATTTCAAGGACGGTAACTTTCGATTTCATTCTGCCGACGGGAGAATTTAGAAGCATCTTGCCGCAGCTTCGCGCAGGCATCCATGTCGTTCAAGTTGATCGACTGCCGCCCGACTATTTCGACCTGGATAAAGTTAAAGGTAAAGAGCGCTACCGTCTGTTGAATGAATGCGACTGGCTCTTCGAGTTCGATGTTCCGGGGAATGACTACGGGCAGATTGCGAGTCCTCGAAAGGAATGGCTGGAAAGCATTTTGCATAGCGATAAAATTGATTTGAAGAACCTGCCTTGAGCGATAGTTAACTGCCGACTGTCCGGCTTTGTGTGTTTAAGCCTATGTCCGATGGAGAACCTCCAAGTGGCCGTGTCGCGTACAGATGTGCGGGAGATGAGTCGTCGCCTGTGGCGGCGCGGGACTCTGCGCGTGCGGCGTGCGGCGGCGCGGCGCACAGGCATAGTCGCCTATCTGGCAGTCATCGGGCCGGGCATGATCGCCGCGAACGCAGGCAACGACGCGGGCGGCATCGCCACTTATTCGACTTCGGGCGCGGAGTTCGGTTACACGCTACTGTGGACGTTTCTGCCCATCCTCGTCTCGCTCGGACTCGTGCAGGAGATGTGCGCGCGGATGGGCGTGGTGACGGGCAAGGGTTTGGCCGACCTGATCCGCGAGCGTTTCGGCGTGCGCTGGACGGTGCTCGTGATGTCTGCTCTGCTCGTGGCGAACGCGGGCGTGACCGTTTCGGAGTTCGTCGGCATCGCGGCGGCGACGGAGTTGTTCGGCGTGCCGCGCCAGTTGTCCGTGCCGCTCGCAGCGTTCTCCGTCTGGTGGCTCGTCGTGAAGGGTTCGTACAGGCGCGTGGAGCGCGTCTTTCTCGTGATGTCGCTCGTCTTTCTGGGCTACATCGTCTCGGCCTTTCTGGCACGCCCCGACTGGGGCAATGTGGCGCGGCAGATGGCACGCCCCACGTTGCACTACGATAATCATTACCTCTTTACGCTCATCGCACTGATCGGCACGACCATCTCGCCCTACATGCAGGTCTTCGTGCAGTCGTCCGTGGTGGAGAAGGGCATCGGCCGCGAAGACTACCGGCTCGTGCGCGCCGACGTGTGGACGGGCACGTTCTTCGCCATGTCAATCGCCTTCTTTATCGTCATCTCGACGGCGGCGACGCTGGGTACGAATAATTTCGGCGGCCGCATCGAGACGGCGGCCGACGCCGCGCGGGCGCTCGTCCCGCTGGCGGGCGAATACGCCGGTCTGCTGTTCGGCGTCGGGCTGTTCGGCGCTTCGATGCTGGCGGCGGGCGTGCTACCGCTCGCCACTGCCTACTCGATCAGCGAAGCGCTCGGATTCGAGAAAGGTGTCTCGCGCAGTTTTCGTGAAGCGCCGATCTTTATCGGCATCTTCACGTTTCTGATCGCCTGCGGTGCGCTGATCGCCATCATACCGGGGCTGCCCTTGATCCGCGTGCTTGTCGTGACGCAGTTTATTAACGGGCTGCTGCTGCCCGTGATGCTCGTGGCAATCCTGCGCCTGGCGGGCGACCGTAAATTGATGGGTGAATACGTGAACGGAGCAGTCTATAATGTGCTGGCGTGGCTGACCGTCATCGTCGTCTCCACTTTGTCGCTCGTGCTGGTCGCCAAGACCTTGTTCGGCGGCGAACCTTAAAGTGCGCGCCCGAGCGCTTTCGCATCAAGTCTGCTGTGAATAATTCCGCCACCAGGTTTATGAACGCTTCAAGATGACTATCCCGCGTCTCAAACAACAACTCGCCCTGCCGCTCGCCTCGACCGCGCTGTTCGCCGTCCTGCTCTATCTCATTTTGCCCTCCTTCGCGCCTACGCTCCAGCCGGGCGCGGACTTGAAGACAACTGCCCCCGCCTTTTACTGGGTGCAACTGCTCACGAAGATCGGCCTGTGGCTGAGCCTGATGTTCGTCGGCGTGCGGCTGGCCGGGGCGTTTCTCTTCGACTTCCTGATTCGCATTCGCAAAGACACCGAGACGCCGGCGCTCGTGCGCGACCTGTTCTCCATCGTCGCCTACATTCTCGTCGTCGCCTTCATCCTCAAACACTACTTCGACCTCTCGCTCGGCGCGCTCCTGTCAGGTTCGGCCTTGCTCGGCGTCATCCTCGGCCTTGCCTTGCAGGACACGCTCGGCAACCTCTTCTCCGGCATCTCTCTGCACGCCGACAAGCCCTTCGAGGTCGGCGACGTGATCACGGTCGGCAAATGGTCGGGCGTCGTCGAGAGCGTGACGTGGCGGGCGGCGAAGATCAGGACGTTCACGAACCATGTCGTTCTCGTCAGCAACAGCCAGATCGCCAAAGAGGCCATCGAGGTCTGTCCCGCCGAGAACCCGAACGCGCGCCTCGTCTTCTTCAACGCGCTCTATTCGCACCATCCCACGCGCGTCATACAGGTCGTGCGCGAGGCCATCCGCGACGCGGAGAACGTGCGCCGACAGCCCGCGCCTCTCGTCCGCGTGCGCAACCTCGGCGACTTCGCAGTGGACTACGAAATCAAATACTGGCTCGAAAATTACGCGCGCTTCAACGACACGGACGCGCTTTTGCGCCAGAGGGTCTGGTACGCCTTCAAACGCGCCGGGCTGAATTTCGCTTACCCGACGCAGACGCTCTACATCGAACGGCCGAAAACGCTCGACGGGCTGGCGTCCGAGACAGAGACTCTGGCCGGTCGCCTCTCGGCCACAGACATCTTCGCCCCGCTCAACGCGGACGAGCTTTCGCAACTCGTCTGCGCCTCGCGCAGCCACACCTACGCGCCCGGCGAAACCATCATCCGCGCGGGCGAAGACGGCGATTCGATGTTCGTCGTGAAAAACGGACAGGTCGCCGTGCAGATCAACGACAACGGCCAGTCGCGCACCGTCGCCACGCTCAAGGAAGGCGACTTTTTCGGCGAGATGGCGCTTTTCACGGGCGAACCGCGCTCCGCGCACGTCGTCGCCGCCGAAGAGACGGAAGTGCTCGAAATCGGCCACGAGGCGATGAAATCCGTCTTCGATTCCAACCCGCATCTGGCCGAAACCCTCGGTCAGACCATCGCGCACCGCCGGGCGGGACTCGCCGCCTCTGCCGGAGTAGAGGACGAAGCGAAGGTCTCTGCGGGCGTCATCTCATCCATTAAACGCTTCTTCGGCTTAGACTAAGCGGTTTTCCCGTGCCCCTCACACGCCTCTCATACGGGGCGCGCAACGGGGCGAAAATTTTTTGCATCTGATACTTGACAAGAACGGACTCAGATATTATTATTCGGGCACGCTCAAAAGTGAATGGCGCGGTGAAAGACGCGCCGGAGGTTCGTTTTGGGCGTCCAGCAAATAAGTTTTTGTTGAGTAAAGAGGAGGAAAATACGTCATGTCTATCACCCGTTATGACCCGTTCCGCGATTTGCGGATGCTGCAAGATGAAGTGAATCGCCTGTTTTCGAGCAATTTGTCCCGTTCCTTCGGCGACGAAGGCATCGCGCGCGGCGCTTGGGCTCCGAACGTGGACATCTACGAGAACAAAGACCAGATCGTGCTCGAAGCCGAACTGCCGGGCATGAACCGTGAGGACTTTGAACTCTCCATCGAAAACAACGTGCTCACGCTTCGCGGCGAGCGTCGCTTCGAGAAACGTGACGACTCGGACAACTATCATCGCGTCGAGCGTTCCTACGGCGCGTTCACGCGCTCGTTCACGCTGCCGCAGACCGTCTCGCCTGAAAACGTGACGGCCGAGTATAAGAACGGCGTGCTGCGCGTCGTGCTCCAGAAGCGCGAAGAGGTGAAGGCTCGCCGCATCGAGATCGCGGGCGAGGGCGCTTCAACCGGAACGCCGAAGACCATCGAGGCGAAGGCCGAAGAGTCCGGCACGGCGGAGAACAAAGCCAAGACGGCGAATGCCGGTAAGTAATTGTCGGCGAGTAATCGTCGGCAAGTAACCGGGACGGCAAAGGCCGTTTTAGGCAACTCGGATCTAGTGTGAAAGTCAAAAAGGCGCGCGGCGACGATGAGCGTTGAAC
>DASZCS010000111.1:0-103252 GCA_035942855.1 Pyrinomonadaceae bacterium
CCCCCCCCCCCCACGACCGGCCAGACCAGTCTGGCTGACGATGCCCCCCTGCCCCTTGCTCTCAAGACGACCTCTACCCTTGCTTTCCCGATATGTAACTTCAACGCGAAGGCACAGTCCGGCTAAACCGGGCTGCTTTGACGGCCGCAGGCAACGCTGCGAACGGAGCGGCGCTCTCGTTACGACGATTGCCCGCTCGGCACGAATGCCTTTTCAGACGTGTGGCAGCGAGCATAAGCCCGCCGCAGTCAGGCAGTCTTGCCGGTTCTTGTGGTTTTGTTCAATTCTTGGCACTTTCGGCGGGAGGAGGCGGAGAGTGGGTTCGCGTCCTTCGTCGCACGCCCGTCAAAGGAGCCGGCGGAAGGCTTTCGGCGTCACGCCTGTGAAGCGGCGGAAGATGTTGGTGAAGTGACTCTGGCTCTGGAAACCGACTTTGAAGGCCACCTCGATGATGGTGAGTTCCGTCTCGGCGAGCAGCACCTTCGCCCTCTCGACACGCCGCTTGATAACGTACTGATGCGGCGCAGATCCCATCTCCTGCTTGAAGGCGCGCGACAGGTGGTACGGATTCATTCCCACCGCCGCGGCGATCTCGCTGAGCGTCAGGTCTTGTTCGAGGTGCTCGTTGATGTATTCAACGACCTGACGCAGCCTGTGCCCGGCAAGCCCACCTTTGTATTCGCCGGGTGCGCTGTTTTGAGTGGTATACGCACGAAGGATGTGAGCCGTGAGCGCCGTGGCGAGGCTATCGCCGTAGAGCCTTCCGGAGGGGAAACCTGCCCTGATCTCCGCCGTGAGCGCCGCGCCGATGTGCTCGACCCGCGGATCGTGCGCATGGGGGACGGGAGCGAGTTCGACCCGCCCCCCTCTGACCTCGAATGACTCGGAGGCAACACGGTCGAAGAAACGCGGCTCGAACCGGACATTGAGCACCGTGACGGGTGAGTGCAGGCGCATCGCTTGCGTGAGCCCCGCCGGACTCAGGGACATCTCGCCGGGGACGCTCAAGCCCTCGCCCTCGCGCCCGCCCTTCTTCTGCCAGAAGCGGACGCGACCGGCGACATGTACACTCAGGACGTGCTCATCCAGACAGAACTCATCGACCTCGAACGGCGGGTGGCGGTGCAGGTTGACGGCGAAGCCTCCCCACTGGCGCGAGCCCAGCACCGAGCAGTCCTCGACAGTCAGCACGTCCTCGAAGGCGGAGATTTTCGGGCGATTTCCGGCGTATGTCCTGTTCTTGCTCAACATCTTCTTCCCCTTTGCCCGGCCAGCATCCCTGCGGGCTTCGCCGGGTCTCAAGAATGAGTGTTCGGAACAGTGATGAGGAGGCGACGCTGCGCCCGTGAGAATTCTGGCTGCGACCTCAGGCAGTCGCGGCGCATGATCCTTTAACAGTTCTCGGGCTAACTCCAGCGAGGAACCTGCTTTAATTTTCCGCCAATAATGGAGCGCATTTTACCCCATTCTGATTGAAATTGCATCGTCTTCAAGCTTTTGCCCCGCTGAAGTCTCAGCGCCGGACGTTATCAGGTGAGTCAAGTATATTTACGCCCTGATAAGCTCGTAGACCTGCCTCGCACCTTTGAGCGGGCGAGGCGCAGATGACTTTGAATAAGTCTTCTTCGTCCGACAGGTCGGCCACCTGAACAACTTCGGTCAGAGCTTTGATATAGGCGCGTGTGAGGCCGATTCTGTTCAGGTACTGTTCCGCCGCCCACATCGCGTTGAGGTCGTTCGAGTAGTCTGGGACTTCAAAACGTTGCGGGCCTCTGCCGGTATGAATGAAACCGTAGAACTTCAACGCGCCCTCTTCGCGCGACGGTTCGATCTCCGTCCAGCCCATCACCTGCTCGGCGAACCGAATATGTAAAAGCTCTTTGTAGTGCTCCATCTTCTCGCCTGCACCCTTTCCCGCCGTCGTGGATTATCTTTGCCCCAAAGGATAATAACTTATGCGTCGGCTCCCCCTCGAATGGCTCCTGCCTCACGGCATGACGCTCTTTGATTAGGTTTGATCTTGTTCTCACGTCCTACCCCGGAATCTCATCTCCCGTAACCGGCGAATTCAACTCACCCTTAAGTTTTATCGCAAATAAAGCGTAACGTTTAGAAAACAACTTTTCACATCGTCGCGACCACTGAAAGCATCTAAAGCATCAACCGTCCGGCGCATTCACGATTAAATTCGTGGTTACGTCAGGCGCAAACGAGCAAGGCTTTTTAAGGGGGTTATTTTAGTGTTCGCATATTTTTCCCGTTACGCAGTAATGCTTTTGGTCGCACTTTGTCTGGGTGGCAGATTTGCGGCTGTCAAGGCACAAGAACAGACTCAATCCCGCGCTTCGGCGCACGCATCAGTTGATGTAGATGCCATCATCCGCGCTTTCACGGCCAAAGAGACGGAATTTGCCGCGGCGCTCAACAACTACGGCTTCAAGCGCGACGCCCTGGTGCAGACAATCGGGATGGGTGGTCAAGTTACGGGCGAGTACCACCGCACCTCGCAATTCTCTTTCGACGACCGTGGCGGTCGCTTCGAGCGCATCAACTATTTCCCGCCACCGACGCTCGCGGAAGTCTCTTTCACGCAGGAAGACCTCGAAGACCTCGGCGGCGTACAGCCTTTCGCCCTTGAAGCCTCGAAACTCGACCGTTACCGGTTCACCTACGTCGGCAAGGAGCGCATTGACGAGTTAGACCTGTACGTTTTCGACGTCGCGCCCAAGGTGATGCCTAAGAAGATCAGCGACCGCCTGTTTCAGGGGCGCGTCTGGGTGGATGATCGGGATTTGCAGATCGTGAAGGTGCGCGGCAAAGGCGTGCCCGAAGGCAAACAGCGATTTCCCATCTTCGAAACTTACCGCGAGCAGATAGACGGTCGCTACTGGTTTCCGACCTACACTTCCGTGGACGACGAATTAGTATTCCCCGACGGCCAGACCGTACATCTACGGATGAAGGTGCGCTATACGGACTACAAGCGGTTCAAGGGTAGTGTGCGGGTTATCGAGGAGGGCGAGCCGGGCATCGCACCGTAGTAAAGGCGAATTAGTGTGTGCGCCTGGTGTTGGCCACGTGTGTTGAGGAAAAAAATCCGCTTGATCGATCAAGTGGGGTCGCAACCGTGGCGGTGGGGGCGAACGTCTCGACGGCCCGGGGCGGCGCTACTGCGGCCGACCGAGGCGGCGTATCAGTTCCTGAAAGCGCGGGTCGTCGCGTAACAAATCGAGACCCGGATCGCCCTTAATGTTGGAAATCTCTAACGAACGATTCTTCATGGCGACATTGAGATACTGCAATGATTGCTCGCGCTGATCTACGAGCGCCGACAGCACGGCCGTCGTGTAAGCGGCAGAGCCATTTGCATCGTTAGCTTTGACAACTTCCAAATTCCTGACGAGAACTCCCTGCCATCCGCCCTTCGCGTATGAGGTTTCATAGTTTTTCAGCACGTCGTCCTTCGTCCCTATCAACCGCTGAAATCTCATGAAAGATTCGTAGGCCCGCGCGTAATCCCCTTTGTTGTGAAAGCAGCGCCAAAGGAAGTTGTAAGCGTAGGGCTGAGCCGAATCCATCTCGATGACCCGTTCCAGCTGACGGATGGCGTCGTCATACCGCCGGGCGTAATAGAGGGTTCGCCCGTAATGAATCTGAGGAACGATGTAAGTGGGATTAAGATCGATGGCGGTTTTAGCCATCGCGATGGCTTCATCGGAGCGTCCCTGAGAGGCTAATCGGTTGGCGTACCAGCGATAAAAGATGTCGGCGTTCGGGGCCAGCTCGATTGCCCGTAAGAACTCTTTGTCGCCTTCGGCAAAATTCCAGTGGTAGTCGGTGGTAATGATGCCGAGAACCGCATGAGCCTCCGCGAGATTGTTGTCGAGCGCGAACGCCCGCTCGATGGCGGGTTTGGCTACGGCGAACTGCGCGTCGGGCGAACTGCCGCCCGTATGAGCGAAATGGCAGTGAGCGCGAGCCTTGCCGGCCCACGCCTTTGCATAACTCGGGTCGAGCGCCAGCGCCTCGTCAAAAAGTTCTATCGCCCGTTTCGAGTCGGTCGGGTTCTCTTTATCCACCAAATACATCGCCTGTAGGTAGAGCCTGTAGGCTTCTTCATTCGTCGTTCCGTGCTTCGCGGCCGGGCTGCTCGAAACGGTCGCGAACCGCGCCTGCAAAAAATTGCCGACCTCTTCGGCGATCACGTCCTGCAACGTGAAGACGTCCGCCGTATCTTTTTCCGTGCTCTTATAAGTTTCTTCGACCTGTCCGCTGGCGACGTTAAAAAGCTGCGCGCTGATGCGAATCTTTCCGCCCGCCAGTTGATAATTGGTGTCGAGGACGTAATCGACCTGTTGTTCGCGTCCGGCGGACAAAGGGTCTTGATTGATGTCGGCGTATTTGCGCGTCGCGCTCAAGGGTCGGACGACAAACCCTTTCATCATATTGAGCCGATGAATCAAGGAATCGGCAATGCCAACTTCGTATATCTCGTCGCGGTTCGCTGCGCTGATCGGTTTTAACGGCAACACGGCGATCGATTTTTTGTCGCCGACAGGAGGCGCGCTTCCTGCCTTGTAAGAATAGAGGCCGAGCCCGAGGGAGCCGAAGACGAGGGCGAGCGCGATGGGAAGGGCGACGCGCGCTGCGAGTCTGCGACGCACGGATTGGGCTGCTCCGGCGTCTCCCGCTTCGAGGCGCTTCTCCAATTGCCGCAGGTCGGCGAGCAGTTCTTTAGCCGACGCGTAGCGCTCCCCGCGTTCTTTCTCAAGGCACTTTCCGACGATGCGCTGTAACTCCCCGGGCACGCCCGGCGCGACGTGCGGAAGTGGCGCGGGCTCCGTCTTCAGGATTGCCGCCACCACGTCGCTCGCTGTCTCGCCCTTGAAAGGCGCGCCGCCCGCAAGCATCTCGTAGAGGACACAGCCCAGCGACCACACGTCTGTGCGCGCGTCCACATCATGCCCGCGCGCCTGCTCCGGCGACATGTAACGGTCTGTGCCCATGATCATCCCCGGAAGCGTCCTGACCGCCGAGCCGTTCTGCCCATCTGCCCCGGCCGCCTGCCGCGACGCGAGCTTGGCGATGCCGAAGTCAAGGACTTTGACGTAGCCGTCAGGGCGGAGCATGACGTTCTCCGGCTTGACATCACGATGGACGATGCCCGCCTCGTGAGCGGCCCGCAGTGCCGAGGCGATCTGCGCCGCGATGTCGAGCGCTTCGGCAGGCGAGAGCGGCCCCCGCGAAATTCGCGCGCGCAGCGTCTCACCCTCGACGTACTCTGAGGCGATGACGCTGGAGCCGCCTTCGTGTCCGACGTCGTAGACGGTGATGATGTTCGGGTGGTTGAGGGCCGAGGCGGCGCGCGCCTCCTGCCGGAAGCGGCGCTCCTGATCGCCGTCGTGAGTGAGGCGCGCGGGCAGGAGTTTGAGCGCGACGCGGCGACCGAGTTGCGCGTCCTCGGCGAGATAGACGCGCCCCATCCCGCCCTCGCCGAGCAGCGACAGCACGCGGTAGCGCTCGGCGAGCGTCCGCCCGACGAGCATCCCGGCTCCGTCACCAGCGAGCAGCCCGGCCGCGACCTCAAGCGCTGGCTCGTCGATAACGCCCACGCCCCCCTCGTGCGAGCGAATGAGCGACTCGACCTCACGGCGCAGTTCGGCGTCGCCGGTGCACTCGCGTGCGAGGAAGGCGGCGCGTTCGCTCGCTTTCAACTCAAGCGCTCTGTGAAAGAGTTCTCCAATTTTGCTGTATCGCTCGGGGGTCATACGGAGAATGACAAGTGGTAAGAGACGGGTGACGAGCTAAGACAAGGGACGAATGATGAGAGAGTAGCTGTCTTCCGTCTCGTCATTCGTCACTTGTCACTCGTCACTGTGTTTGAGAGTTCGCGCAGGAGCCACGCGCGCGCAAGCGTCCAGTCGCGTCTGACCGTGCCGACCGAGACCTTCAACACTTCGGCGATCTCCTCGTCCTTCAGGCCCCCGAAGTAGCGCAGCTCCACGACCCGGCTCTGCCGCTCGTGGAGCCTGGCGAGGGCGTCGAGCGCCTCGTCGAGCGCGACCATCTCCGCGCCCCTCTCGTCGGCCAAGACGCCCGCCTCGTCGAGTTCGACGTGGCTCGCCCCGCCCCCGCGCTTCTGGTAGCCGCGCGAGCGCGCGAAGTCCACAAGAATGCGCCGCATCAGTTGCGCCGAGACGGCGAAGAAGTGCGCGCGGTTCTGCCAGCGCACCTTCTGCGAATCGACGAGCCGCAGGTAAGCCTCGTTGACCAGCGCGGTGGTTTGCAGGGTGTGGCCCGCGCGCTCCCCGCCCATGTAACGGTGCGCGCGTCGGCGCAGGTCGGCCTCGACCAGCGGGGTCAGGGCTGCGAGCGCGGACTCGTCGCCCTCGCCCCAGGCGAGCAAGAGGCGTGTGATCTCTTGCGGAGAGTGCGTCGTCATACTTGGGTCGACGGCCGGGGTGCAGGGACGCCTCGCTTGCCGCGCCCCGGCCGTGCGAGAAAAAATTTTGCCGCCGTCGTTAGTGTTTCTGCGCGCCGTTCCCGCCTTAACAGACGGGACGACATGCCGGGCGGGAAGCCCCCAGCGCGCCGCGGCCGGGGCCGACCGAGGGCGACGGATTATATACCGGCGATATGCCCGGCGCACAGCCCCCCTGGCATCAGCTAAGCAGGAGAAAATAGGTTATGCGGCGGCTGAACAGTCGCAGCAGCAATTCGCGCCCGCCTCTTTCCCAGGACAAAGGAGTCTCAAAGTGAGAAGACAACTACTCGTCGCACTAGCGTTATTAACTCTCGGCTGCCTCGGCCCGCGCGCGGCCACGGCGCAGTTGCCCGGCGGCATCAAGATTCCGAAAATCCCGAAGCGCGAGAAGGCGCAGCCGACCCCGACCGAGGCCGCACGGCCCACGACTTCACAAGAAGCGACGCCCGACGCACAGCCGGAGCCGTCCGCGACAGCCGCGACGACGCCCGCGCCGTCCGCGCGGCCGCAGGCGGGCGGCCCCAAGGTCATCCCGACTCGCGTCCAGTTCCGGGCGAAGACGATTAACTCCTACAAGGAGCAATCGGGCGTCTGGAGCTGGGTGCCTGAGATTAAATTCGACGTCGAAGGGGCGCTGCCGAGCGGCGCGCACTACTACGTCGAGGTCGCGCAGCCCGGCGGCGGCGGCGCGTGGGTGAAGACCCACTGCGCAGTGGGCGGGTCGATGTACGAGTGCGGCGGACAGAACCAACTGCCGGACAGCGGCACTCTCGCGACCGGCCTCTTCCCCTTCGCCATCAAGATGCGCAATGCGCTTCAGGGCACTGACCAGACGCTCTTCACCGGCCGAGCGAAGGTCGAGAAGGCGCTCGCGAGCGGGAACCTCCCCCCGACCAGTAAGGAGTTCGTCTACTACGCCAGCCACGACGGGAACCTGCCCGTCGGCCACGTTTACTACGACGACAATCTCAACCTGCTCAAGGTAAAGTTTTGGGTTCGCGGTGACAGCATCCGCATCGAACCGCATCTCTTCTACCGGGGCCAGGAGGTGACGCTGCAATGGCTGGGTCAGGTACAGAGCGGCGGCAGTTGCTCCTCCGACATACAGTTCATCCCCACGCATGAGACCACCAAGAAGCTCCCGCAGGGGGCGGTGTGGAACCGCATCGACTGCTACCTACAGGCTGGGTTCGTCAAGCCGGTGACGGACAACGCGAGCCTCGGGGCGCACCACCCGCTCACCAAGAACCCCGGCGAGTACGAGGTCAAGGTGCTGCGCAACGGGCAGTTGTCGCGCTCGATCAAGTTCACAGTCGGCCCCGACGGAAACCTCGTGGACAACGGCGTCGCCGCCAGCATCGGGTTGGCCGCGCCCAACTTCGTCATGGTTCCGGTTACGATCCTCGACGATCAGGACGGGCCGTGGGACAAGAACGCCTGGAAGACCGAGGCCATCTACGGCAACACGTTGAAGAACTTCGCGCCCGCGCCTTAAGGATTGTTCCAACACCGCCTGCCGCGGCAGGCACAGAAGGAGAAGAACATGGCAAGATTCAAAGACCCCAACGTCCCGGCCGCCGCCTTCCAGCCTTACCTTGAGCCGGGCGAGCAACTGAGCCACGTCGCCTATGGCGTCAAGCAGCCGAACGTCCTCCTGATAGCACTCACCGGCGGCCTGATCACCGCGCTCCTGACGAAGGAGTACGTCATCGGGATGACCGACCGCCGCCTTATCGTGCTGCACTTCAAGGGCAAGGACATCCGGGTGCAGGAAGTTCTGGACTACCGTCTCAACAGCGGCCAACGCCCGCCGGTCAAGACCTCGACCGGCTCCGTCTTCACCCACATCAAGGTCGACGACCCGGCCAAGCCGTTCGTCGCCAAGTTCCACCGGATGGGGATGCCCGGCAACCGCGAGGGAGCCATGGCGATTGCGGCGGCGTTGACGGGACAACCGTCAGCGGCCTGAAGTCCAAATGACTTGACATCCTCTACAGACGATCATGAGAAGAAACTTCTGTATGCTGATTCTTACGCGAGTTGATTTTAGGAGGGCGCTGTCGGCGTGCCTCATCGCGGCGGCCTCACTCATCGCCACCTCCTGCGCGAGGCCGGGAGCGAGCGCCGTGAACGTCAACTCCGGCCCGGATACGGCGAACGCGAACACGTTGACCTCGAATACGCCGAACTCGTCATCCTCCTTCGACGGCGGCAAGTACGGGGAGCTGCTGGAGAAAGTGAAGGAGATGGAGAATCTACCCCTGCCCGTGAAGCTCGACCCGAAAGCGGCTATTAAGGGCAAGGTATTCTTCGTCGAAAGCTCCGAGGCGCGGGCGCGCTACGCCGATTACGACGCAGGGATTTCCGATGACAGGAAGGCGCGCAATCTGGAAGAGCTTGAGACGCTGATCCGAATCAACTGCTCCAAGGGTAAGTTTCTCGGCGAGTATTCTAAAAGGTACTCCACTTCATCCCTCGGCACTATTGCCGTCAAAGCTTACGGCATCAACTGCCAGGTCTCGCTCGTAGATTACCCGGCGCGCGTCGTCGTGGCACAAAAGAACTTTTCCAACAACGAGGGCGGCGAATCGCTCATTGAGCGCAGTGTGGCGGGTGAGCATGTAAATCCCCCGCCTGTTGGTCAGATAGTCAACTACATTAACAGCTTCCAGGTGGATAAAGTTTTACCGGCCATGTCCCGCCCGGACGAAAAAGAACTGGTCAGGCTTCCAGTGACCGTGGGGCTGAAACCCGATGCGGCCATGACGGGCAAAATAAAGATCGTGCAGAAACTTGAGAGGGGCGACCTCGAATCGTACCTGCACTCATTTGAGATCAGTGGCTCAGATAATTTTGGCTTCCCGTACGAGCGGATCGCCCAGAAGCCCGAAGAGCTTGAAACCCTGATCAGAATCGTTTGCGTCAGAGGGAGCCTGATAGGCAGGGTCGAGAAGACCACGCAGTATTCGGGCAGGTGCGAAGTCTCTTTAATCGACTACAAAACCCTCAGCGTGTTCGCCCGGAAAACCATCGAGAATAAAACTCTGGAAGACACCGGCGCAGCGAAAAGCTCCGAGAGCAGCCGCTGGGTGGTCGGCCCGCCCAAGCAGGAGATAGAAAGTTACCTGAAAAGTTTTCCGGGAGCTTGAGGTTACGCCGACAACGGGCGTTCTCACGGAGAGGGGTGCGTTAAAGTTTCTTCATATTGGCTTGGGTGCGGCCGCTTTCGCGTATGCAAAAAGCGCGTTGAACTGTCGGCGCTGCATTTCCGACAACTCTGTCAAGCGGATGGCGAAACCGAAGTTCGGCTGACAGTAGACGACCTCGCCTTGCAGCGGCAGCCACCGACCCCACGGCATTTGAATTTCGAAGCTCACTCGCTCGTGGAGTGATACCTGCCCGATGGATTCGATGAAACACCCGCCCAAACTCAGATCGGAAAGGCGCGCGTTATGCTTACCAGCCAATCCTTCCCATCTGGCTTCCAGGATCAGTTTGACTCGTTCTTGTGATCTGCGTTCGTGCCCCATCTTCTTCGACCAAGCGTCCTTGATTTGCACGCATGCGCCTGTTGATTTCGGGAGTCCACCTCGATCGTGTTGCAATGATTATTTGGAGGCGCGAAAGGCCGTCGGGTCGATTCCATTATACAACGGCCTGTTTGTTCCTTATCACCAACTCGACACGGGGTGGAAAGATAAGCTATGAATGCTGAATGAAGAGGGAGGCACACGAGAGGGTTAAGGCGACGGAAGTACCCGCTTCCTCCGGGCGGCGTGCGCGCTTGCATGAGATCATTTTCGAGGCGGATACGCGTGCCGGTCGCCTCTTCGACTTCGTGCTGATCTGGCTGATCCTGTTGAGCGTCGCGACGGTTATTCTGGAGAGCGTCCGCCGCGTGCGAGAGCAATACGGAGAACTGCTGCACGCAGTCGAATGGCTGTTCACGGTGCTCTTCACAATTGAATACGTACTGCGTTTGCTGAGCGTGCGGCGTCCCCTGCGCTACGCCACGAGTTTCTTCGGCGTCGTCGATCTGCTCGCCATTATTCCGACCTATCTCAGCATCTTCGTGCCGGGCAGTCAGTACCTGCTCGTGATTCGCATACTGCGTCTGCTCCGCATCTTCCGCCTGCTGAAACTCGCCGAGTACCTCACGGAAGCCGCCACGCTGCGACGCGCGCTGCGGGCGAGCCAACGCAAGATCAGCGTCTTTCTCTCCGTCGTCGTTCTGCTCGTCGTCATCATCGGCGCGCTGATGTACGTCGTCGAAGGCGAAGAACACGGGTTCACGAGCATCCCCGTCAGCATCTATTGGGCGGTTGTGACTCTGACGACAGTCGGCTACGGCGATCTCTCGCCGCGCACGCCGTTCGGACAGATGCTCGCCTCTCTGGTGATGATTATCGGTTACGGCATCATTGCAGTCCCGACCGGCATCGTCTCGGTCGAACTCGCGCAGGCCGCGCGACAACAGAGCGTCACCACGCAATCTTGCCCTGCATGCAGTGCGGAAGGTCATGATGTGGACGCGCTATACTGCAAATATTGCGGCGCGCATTTGTGAAGGGGTGGACGCTGGTTTTGGGCATCAACACATTTGATTCCGCATCGCTGAAGTGAGGAGTTTATGCAACGTGACGAGTTAACTGTAAGCGAGTGTATTTTCTGCAAGATTATCGCAAGAGAAGAACCCGCCAGTATCGTCTATGAAGATGAGACGGTTATTTCGCTCCTCACGATCAACCCTGTCAATCCGGGCCACCTGATGGTCATCCCAAAGAAGCACGTTGTCTATATGTCCGAGATGGATGAAGACACGGGTATGCACTTGTTCAAAATCGCGCTTCGGATGCAACAAGCAATCAGGAGTTCGGGCGTGCGTTGCGAAGGCATCAACTTGTTTCTGGCGGACGGGAAGGCTGCATTCCAATCAGTATTCCACCTTCACCTGCATGTCTTTCCGCGTTTCAAAGGAGACCTGTTCAAGATCAATGCCGATTGGAGCGTGAGACCTCCGAGAGATGAACTGGATGATGCGGCGGGAAAGATTCGAGCGGCGTATATATCGCTGTGGGGTGAAAAATAATGGAGCGCGCTTGCGTTGAGCGGCTTCTTCAGCCCCGAATCTAAGAATAATTGAGCATGAACTTAGCCATCTTCGACATTGACGGGACGCTAACGAAAACCGACCATGTGGACGACATCTGTTTTGTACAGGCTTTGGCCGTCGCACACGCGATTACCGAGATAAGCACAGATTGGGCGGGATACGCGCATACAACGGATTCCGCAATCACTGCTCAGATTTTCCAGGAGAGGTTTAAACGCGCGCCCGAAGAAGCCGAGTTGCTGAAATTCAAGTCTCATTTCGTCCGCCTGTTGGAAGATTATCACTCCAAGGATTCTTCGCTCTTTGCGGAAATCGTTGGAGCTTCATCGATGTTGCGGCGTTTGAATCAGGAGCCGGAGTGGCGAGTTGCGATCGCTTCAGGCGGGTGGCACGTGTCTGCCGCCCTCAAGCTGAAAATAGCGGGCATCGAGGTGAATGATTATCCAGCCGCGTTTGCGGATGACGGCCTTTCGAGAGAAGAGATTTTGCGTGCGGCGGTGACGAAGGCACAAACGCTCTATCAGCAAGATGAGTTTGCCGGGATCGTCAGTGTGGGTGACGGGTTGTGGGATGTCCGCACGGCTCGCAATCTCGGGTTTACGTTCTTAGGTATAGGTAGCGGTGAGAGAGAGAACAAGTTGCGCCGCGCCGGAGCAACGCATGTGATAAAAGATTTCGGTGATTACGGTCGGGTGCTTGATTACCTCGCCGAAGCAGGTGTTCCGAAAGCAGAAAGCGCTGTGTAAGTTGTCAGAATATAACGGTTGAAATGCTTATCCGGCGGTTGTAGAATAACCGCCATCGAAAGGGGAGTAGGTCGCCTGCCTTAAATGGTCTGGTGAAGCCGTCAACACGGCGCCCGACGTAGGGTGCCCGGCGCACCGGGTAGAGCACAAACCAGCTCGACGACCAAGACCTTTTGCGGCTCATGCAGCGCGCAGAGGGTCTTTTCCTTTTGCGTGACTGCTGCAAGTAACACTTGTGCTGATGCGCGAAAGGAGTGGAGATGTCTGAGCTTTTCCGTTCTCCACAGGCCACCGGTTCGATCCCGTCAACGCCCATCTCAGTGCCCGTCTCATTACTGTTCCATCTCGTCTCCAACCAGAACATTTCCGGTCGCCAAGCTGGGGCCGCAGGTCTCCGCAAGGCCACTTCCCGAAGAGTTATCCGGGACGAACGGATGCTCCCTTTCACGTTAAAGCTTCCACAGGCGGCGCGCGGCCGCTGCTGGCTGCACTTGCACGACGGCATGACTGGCTCCCGTTCGCCAAGAGGAGGTGAAAGATGAAAAGTATCTCGAAAATACTGATCGCTTATGACGGTTCACCGTGCTCCGATGCGGCGCTTAACGATTTGAGGCGCGCGGGCCTTCCGGCGGTCGTCGAGGCGGTGGTCGTCACGGTAGCTTACGTCTTCCTTCCTCCGCCGGAGGGTGAAGTGTCCGACGACGAACTGGTGTCGCCCGGCGGAGCCGCGCTGGTGCGGCCTACACAGGCGCATGCGTTGGAAGCTGTCAAGCAGGCATTGAACGTGGCCGAGCAGGGTGCTGAACGCGTCAAAACAGACTTTCCCGGTTGGTCTGTGAAGGCCGTGGCGGACGGCGATGCACCGGCGTGGGCGGTAATCAAGATGGCAGGTAGTTTTGGAGCCGACCTTATCGTCATCGGTTCTCACGGCCACTCGTCGGCGGGTGGACGGCTTATTCTGGGCAGCGTATCTCAGAGAGTGCTTTACGATGCGCCGTGCTCGGTGCGCGTGGCGCGTTGTTCGGACGAACGGCGTGAAGGGGCGGTTCGGATCATCGTCGGGTTCGACGGTTCGCAGGACGCGGAAGCAGCCGTGGATTCGGTTGCCTTGCGCGCGTGGCCTGCGGGGAGCGAGGCGCGCATCATCACCGCGCGCGGCGCGTCGAAGCCGGAAGCGCACGCCGTCGCCTCGGAGAAACTGCGCGCTGCGGGTTTGACCGTATCGGAAGTCAGCAGCGACGGCGACCCGGCGCACGTCCTCATCAAGGAGGCGGAAGAGTGGGGCGCTGACTGCATCTTTGTCGGCACGAGAGACCTCCACGGCTTTCAACATCTCCTGCACGGCAGCGTCTCCTCGGCGGTGGCCGCGCGTGCGTTGTGCTCGGTCGAGGTGGCGCGCGCGACGAAAAGCGCGGCTTGAACAAAAGTTTGAAGAGGGGTCTACATCCATGTCCGTTAACGCCTTGCCGAGAAAAAATATCGACGCCGAGCCTGGCACGTTGTGGCACACGCTAACGGTCGAAGAGAATTTCGAGAGGCTGAAGTCCACGCCTCGCGGTCTGACCGCGGCTGAGGCCGCACGTCGTCTGGATGAATTCGGCCCGAATGAGCTTCAGGCTACCGGGCACGTCTCGGCGTGGACGATTCTGCTCGAACAGTTCAAGAACGTCCTCATCGTCATCCTGCTTTTCGCGACGGCGCTCTCGGCCTTCCTCGGCCACGGCGTCGAAGCGATTGCCATCACAGTGATCGTGCTGTTCGCGGTCGTCCTCGGCTTCGTGCAGGAGTATCGCGCCGAGCGCGCCATTGAAGCCTTGCGCGAGATGGCCGCGCCTACGGCGACTGTCATCCGCGAAGGGCGCGAGCGGCGGATTCCGGCGCGCGAACTCGTCCCCGGCGACTTCATCATCCTCGCGACGGGCGACAAGGTTCCCGCCGACGTAAGGCTGGTCGAAGCCGTGAACCTGCAAACGGTGGAGGCCGCGCTGACGGGTGAGTCCGCACCCGTCGAAAAGCACACCCGCCCACTCGAAGATGAACAACTACCCACAGGCGACAGGAAGAATTTGGCCTACGCGGGCACGGCCGTGACCTACGGGCGCGGTCGCGCGGTCGTCGCCGCGACGGGCATGGCGACGGAGTTCGGCAAGATCGCGCGGATGCTCGATTCGGTCGAGGTCGGCAAGACGCCTTTGCAGGAGAACCTGGATCGGGTCGGCAAGACGCTGGCCCGCGCCGCCTTCGTGGTCGTCATCGTCATCGTCGGTCTGGGACTGTTCCGCGGTCAGCCGTTCGTCGAGATGCTCATCTTCGGCGTGGCGCTGGCGGTCGCCGTGGTTCCCGAAGCCCTGCCGGCGGTCGTCACCATCTCGCTCGCCCTCGGCGTCAAAAGGATGGTTAAGCGCAACGCGCTCGTGCGCCGCCTGCCTGCGGTTGAGACGCTTGGCAGCACCTCCGTCATCTGCTCGGACAAGACGGGCACGCTGACAAAAGACGAGATGACTGCGCGCCGCCTGTTCGTCGGCGGCCAGATGTTGGAAGTCTCGGGCACGGGCTACGAGCCGCGCGGGACTTTTTCGACGAACGGGTCGGGTGTCGAGCCGCCTGAAACGCTGTCGCTGCTGTTGCGTGCGGCGGCGCTCGCTTCGGATGCGCGGGTCGAGCGCAGCGAGGCGGGAGACAAGTGGGAGGTCAAAGGCGACCCGACCGAGGGCGCGCTGGTGGTGGCGGCGGCCAAGTCCGGCCTCGACAAGGCGGAACTCGACGCGCAATTCCCCCGCCTCTCCGAAATCCCTTTCACCGCAGAGACCAAGCGCATGACGACTCTGCACGAGACGCCGGAGGGCGTTGCGGCTTACGCCAAAGGCGCGCCGGAAGTTATCGTCGGGGCTTGCATGCGGCTGTTGACAGAGCGAGGGGAAGAGTCGCTGGACGACGCGCGCAGGGCGGAGATTTTGGAAGTCGCACGGCGGATGGCGGGAGAGGCTCTGAGAGTTCTGGCGGTCGCGTACAAACTTAACGCCGCGCCGGAAGATGCGGAGACGGGTATGACGTTTCTGGGACTCGTCGGGATGATCGATCCGCCGCGGCCGGAAGCGCAGGCCGCCGTCCGCGAGTGCGAGGAGGCGGGCATCAAGGTCATCATGATTACCGGCGATCACCCGCTGACGGCGAAAGCCGTCGCCGACGAACTGGGACTGAGCAAGCACGGGCGCGTCGTCACCGGTCAGGAACTTGAGGCGATGAGCGATGAAGAACTGGAGCGCGCGGTGGAATCGGTCGAGGTGTGCGCGCGCGTCTCGCCTGCGCACAAGCTGCGCGTGGTCACGGCGCTTCAGCAGAGGGGGCAGGTCGTCGCCATGACGGGCGACGGTGTGAACGATGCCCCCGCACTAAAGAAGGCCGACATCGGCATCGCCATGGGCATCACCGGCACGGACGTTTCCAAAGAGGCCGCGGCGATGACGCTCACGGACGACAACTTTGCCTCCATCGTCGCGGCGGTCGAGGAAGGGCGCGGCATCTTCAGTAACATCAAAAAATATTTGATGTACCTGCTCTCGTCGAACATCGGCGAGATCGGTTTGATGGCCGGGGCGACGCTCGCGGGGTTGCCGCTGCCGCTCTCGGCCGTGCAAATCCTCTACGTCAACCTTGCCACGGACGGACTGCCCGCGCTGGCGTTGGCCGTCGACCCGCCGGAGGACGACCTCATGCGGCGTCCCCCGCGCGACTCGCACACGGGCATCTTCACGCGCCCCGTCGTTCTGCTCATGCTGGTCGGGGGCTTATGGTCAACGATCGTCAACCTGGGTCTCTTCATCTGGGCCTTGAACTCAGGGCGCAGCGTTCAGGAGGCGATGACGATGACGTTTGTTTCCCTCGTCCTGATCCAGTTCTTCAAGGCTTACAACTTCCGCTCCGACCGCCATTCGGTGCTGCGTCAGCCCTTCGCCAACAAGTGGCTCAACATAGCTATCATCTGGGAACTGATCATGCTGGCGCTGATCCTGTACGTGCCGTTGCTCGAAAGAACCTTCGGAACCTACGGGCTGCCGATGAGGGATTGGTTGATCATCATCGCGGCGGGCTTTACCGTCTCGCCCGTTCTCGAACTGGCGAAGTGGATGGAGCGGCGCGGCTGGTTTGGTAAACTCCTGTAGAGCCACCCGCTCACAGCGAACAGGAGCGATGAGATGACCGACCTTTTAGTAGACGACCACGCCGAAGTCGATACTTTGTTTCGTGACCTGTGGCCGGAGTTCGACCGCAACGACGCGCGCGTAGTGTTTGAGAAACTCGATTATCTGTGGGCGCGGCTCGCCGTCCACATCAGAGCCGAACACCTTCAACTCTTCCCCGCTTTGCTCGCGGCCTCCGAGACGAGACGACATGATGAGGTGGACGACGCGCTGTCGCCGGGGAGGGTGCGCATCGCCCTCGAACACCTCCGCGAAGATCACGACTTCTTCATGCGCGAGCTGGCCGGGGCTGTGAACACTGCGCGCGAGTTGGCCGCGCAAGACGGGCAGCCTGATCTCGAACGGCTTCAGCAAATCAGGGGGCGAGTTTCGGCGGTTGCCGACCGCCTCGTTGAGCACAACCACGTGGAGGAGCAACAGATCTACCTCTGGCCTGATGCGCTCCTCGCCGGGGCTGAACTTGAGGCGGTTCGTGTTGGCGTGAGGCGCGAGATCGAGAACCTCCCCCCGCGCTTCTCCGAAGCGACGCCGCGCTAAAACACCTCTCCTTCATACGATGTTTCAAAAGGTCTCGCGGCGCGCACTCACACGAGCACCGCTGCCACTGTCACGGCAGTGATCTGCCCGCGACGATGGCGAAAGACCCTGCTCATCTCAAATACCCTCCGCCGCGCTTCACCGTTACGCAGCACGTTGTAGGCGAAGAGTAGCGCGCGGAAAGCCCCCTCGCCGCGGATTAAATCACTACTACGGGGCGAGCCAGGCGGTGAACCGCAGCCAAGCCTCCGAGCTTAAGAGCGCGATGCGCAGCGGGTGCGCAGCGATGATGAGCAGGACAGAGGCGGCAAACACTTTATTGAGTTTGCGATGCTTCGCCCTGTGCCAGCCGAGGCAGGCGAGCGCAACGAACATCGGAGTGACGAACGCCCAGTGGATCATAAGCTCCGGGGACACGACAGGCAGCCGGAAGAGTGCCGCCGGCATGAAAGCGATTGCGGTCATCAGCATCAGGGTCTTATGCTCCGTCGGGCGCTTCCGGTAGTAGATCGCGGCGGCGAAGAAGATCACAAACAGGGTCATGTCCAGCATCGGGAGTACGAAGAACGAATGGGGATTCACGCCCGGGGGCGCTGACCCGCGCACGAGCTGCGCGTCATAGGCGGTCGCCGTTCCGACGACGACGACGAGCGCCGCCAGCGCTATGCCGACGAGCCCCATCGTCATGTGCACTCGGACGTTCTTCGTGCGGATGAGCGCAATCTGCGCCGAGAAGTAGACGACCCACAGCGACATCACTACAGCGTGCCCATGCACCAGCATATTGGCGACCGACGGAACGTCGAAGAAGGCACTGAAGTAGTATGACCTGAAGTAGCCGACAAGGACGACCAGCGGGAAAAGGATCGCTGCGCCCAGGAACAGACGCCGGTCGGCGGGACGCCGCAATGTGTTCGCGTTAATCGCCATAAAAGTTCACCTCCGATCTGATACGCGAAATTCGCGGGGGGAACGGATCAGGCCGGGCGATGGGCATGGGTGTGCGGCCATCTAACACAAGGCGTTCACCCGAGCAGCAACAGCGCGGCTTTCAAACTCGAAGTTACCGGCGGGCAGGTGAGGAACTGGCGTTCGGTTGCTCTAGATAGCTTGAGGAGTTGATGTCTAAAATCGAATCATCTTTCAATCGAGTCATTACCAGACGAGACTTTCTTTCTGCTTCGGCGGCGACGTTGGCGGGCGTTTCGGCACTTAAGTCCCTAGCCGTAACGGAACGTCAAAAGGGTTCGCCCAATACCGCTTACTCGCCGGTAATTGAAAAGATTAAACAGACGCTTCCCGCTGCGATGGCGCTAAAAGATATTACGGGAGCTTCGATTGCGCTCGTCGACGGCGAAAAGATCGTTTGGTCGGAAGGCTTCGGCTACACGAATCGCGCGCAAAAAGTGAAGGTGACAGGCGACACGCTTTTTCACGTCGGCTCAATCTCGAAAAGTTTTACCGCGCTCGGCGTGCTGAAGGCAGTCGATAAAAATTTACTCGCTCTCGACGACGTGTTGAAGAAGCATCTGCCGTGGTTTAGCGTCAACGGTCGATTCGGCGCGGCGGAAGCGGAGAAAATTACGATGCGCCATCTCTTGAGCCATCATTCCGGACTTGGCACCTGGTCGCCTCTCGGCAATCCTTCCGACGCTCAGTATCACAGGCGCATGTTCGAGCAGGTGGTCAAAAGCATGACGGCTTCGTGGCTCAAGTTTCCGGCGGGAGAAAGATTCGAGTATTCCAATCAAGGTATCGATCTGGCCGGTTATGCGCTCGAAGCCGTATCCGGAAAGCCATTCGCGGATTTTATGCGCGAAGAACTTCTTGCGCCGCTCGGGATGACGGCGAGCACTTTTAGTCAACAGGATGTGACACAAAAAGAAGCGTGCGCGGTCGGTTATCTGGGGAAGCGCGCCGTGCCCGTTGTGAACGGTATCGTCATGCCGCTTGTCGCCGCGGGTGGTTTATTCGCTTCCGCAAATGATTTGGCGCGGTTCATCATCTTCCACCTGCAAGGCGGCGTAGCGAACGGCAAACAACTGCTCCCGCAGAAACTTTTGCAGGAAATGTATGCGCCGCAGTTCACCGCCAGGCATCAGATGGGCGGTTACGGTTTGGGCATCTACAAAGCGATTCAACACGACACCGTGAGGCTCTCGCACGGCGGGCTTGGCTACGGCATCTCTGCGCACTATCGCTTCTTACCTGAACACAAAATCGGCGTCGTTCTCTTGACGAATCAGGACGCCGCTCACAACGCGCCCGAGATGGCGAGTCGCGTCGTCGAATTGATGTTAACGGCGAAACTCGGCGCGACGCCGAACAATAAGTCCATCACGCCGACTGATAAGCCCGTCGTTTCTCTCGACGAATCGACGCTGCGGCGTTTTGAAGGAACCTATCTGCTTTACGAAGGAATACTCTTTCGTTTCAAATTCGAAAGGGGAAATCTCTTTCACGTCGTCGGCAGAGAGAAACTAAAACTTGAGGCGCGTTCTTCAACCGAGTTCACGTCCGGCAGTCGGATGTATAAATTCCTGCTCGCCGAGAACGGGAAACCAAAGGGCGTGCAGGTGCTCGACTCTTATTACGACCCGCAGGCGGCGGAAAACAGCGTGATGTATCTGCCCGTCAACGACACGCCGACCGACACGACAGGTTTAAACAAACCGGAATGGTCGAGACGTGTCGGCAAATATACAGGAACGTTTATCGGCGGAACGAGTGAAGCAAAAGTTTCGTTGGAGAACGGCTATTTATACTTAAACGGCGAACTGAAGCTGGCGGAACGCACCCCTGACTTCTTCATTGCCGCAGACGGGGAAGCAGTAATTTTCAAAGACGAGCAGTTATCGGTCGGCAACAAACTTTATGTCAGAAAGAAATGACCCAACGCGCTTCGATAATGGCGCTAACGAACAAGCGGTTGAACCGGACGCGCCATGAGCAAGTCTGTTATCCCTGACGACTCGCGCGGGTGGAGGTGAAACGCTACTTCCTGCTGTTCAGGACGGCGGCCAGCACCTCTCCGGCGCTTTCGGATTCCCTTTCGCCGACCTTGGCCGCGATCACGGAGATGAAGTCACGCATCTGAGCTTCGGTGAGTCCGACGTTCATCGCGGCTCCGAGGTGGAATTGCAGTTGGCTCCGCGTGCCCGTCATGCTGGACAGGGCTGCGATGGTCGCAAGTTCCCGGCTCTGGTGATCGAGTATGTCGCGGGCGAAGATGTCCGCGAACAGGTGCTCTTTCAGGAACGTGTCGATGACAGGCGTGAACAGTTGATAACCGCCGGGAGGCGGGATCACTTTCTGCCCGGCAAGCCTTGCACGCACCCTCGCGCCGTACTCATCCCTGTTCATGCCGGCGGGCAGGGAGGCGGCGTCTCTGCCCATCTGATCCTTGATGCCTTTGGCCTGCCGCTCGTCCATCACGACCATGAATGTCTGGATGCCGCTCAGGCTGCGCGGGAACCCGGCATACGCATACATCTGAATCAGGATTTCCTTGATCTCGTTGACGGTCAAACCCGCCTCCAGTCCTTCGGTCAAAGCCGTCCTCAGCCTCTCCTGATCGCCGGTGGCGGTGAAGGCGGCGATGGGGATGATGCTCCGCTGTGTCGCGCTCAGTGCATGAGTCGTGTTCATGGTTTGTGCCCCCGCGTTGTATTGAGCGTCGGTGACTTTCTCCATCCACTCGACGTTTCTGTTGTTGACGGTGTTTGTGAGCGCGAGGTGCGTCATGGCCGTAGTGGGAGAGGCCCCGTGCCAGTGCTTGACGCCGGGCGGGCACAAGATGACATCGCCCGCCTTGATCTCCTGAACCCTGCCTCCCCACTCTGCGGTGCGACCCACCCCGGAGGTCACGACAAGGCGCTGTCCCGCCGGGTGCGTGTGCCAAGCCGATCTAGCCCCTGCCTCGAAGGTGACGTATGCGCCGGAGTAAGGCGAGGAAGCGTTGGCCGAAAACAGAGGGGCGACGGTGACGTTGCCGGTGAAATTCTCCGCCGGGCCTTTACTCGAAGGTTGAGAACCGGCACGAAGGATGGTTTGCGACTGTGTGCCCGCCTGTGCGTCCTGCGCCCGGCCAGCGTATGCGACCGACAGAACCAGAGCCGTGACCATTAACAGAATTGTTGTGTGTTTCATATCTTTCCCCTTGCATGAGGTTTGTAGTTTGAAACCTCTCTTACTTAACAAGCTCTATGGTTGCCTTTATGGAGCCGGGTGCGTTGAATGCTTCCACATCGCCGTCTATCTTTCCGAGGATGACGAGTCCGTTTGAGTAACCGAAATCTCTGTAATAAATCGCCAGATTTCCCCAGGGGGCGTAGTAAGCAATATCGCCGACAGACGGGTTGCTGCCCGCCGGCGCATCCGTCGCAGATAACTTTCTCGGCAGGTAGCTGATCTTTTCCGTCTTCGCGTGATCTTCCAACACAAGAGTCAGCGGCAGCAGCGAAACAAAGTCGCGCGCGGCTTCGCCGTCGGTCAAGGTGGCCGTCGCCACCTTATCCCCGATTGCTATTCTGATCTTCATATCCTCTGCCTTTTGATTTGATACTTCACTCGTCTGCACGGGCGGCGTGCTGTCAACCGTACTCTTTCCCGCGCCGCAAGCAATTTGATTGAGACACATCACCAGCGCGAGCACCAAAAACGTCAATCTCTTTTTCAATAACATCAGTTCAACCTTCGTATTGCTCGTGTGTGACCTTCTCCATCCACTCGACGACATTACCGTCTAGCGCCTCCCGAATGGCGATGTGCGACAGCCCGGTTATCGAAGTCGCACTGTGCCAGTGCCTATGGCTTGACCATGACCTTAAGCGCCTCGCGCTCGTTCATCGCTCGGTAGCCGTCAGGCACTCCTTCGAGTCCGACGACGCGGTCGAAAACTCTGCCCGGCTCGATCCTGCCTTCGAGCACGTCGGGCAGCAGTTCCTCGATGTAGGCGCGCACCGGGGCGGGCCCGCCGCTCACCGTGACGTTGCTGTAGAAGGTCGGCTGCGCCAAAGGTATCGCTTCGTAGTGTGGGACGCCGACGCGTCCTACTGCGCCACCCGGGCGCGCGATGCTGACCGCCGTGAGCGCCGACTGCTCCGTGCCGACACATTCGAGAACGGAGTGGACGCCGACACCTTTGGTCAGTTCGCGCACGCGCTCGATTGCCTCTTCGCCGCGCTCGCTGACAACATCCGTCGCGCCGAACTCCCCGGCGAGCGCGATGCGGTCTGTGTGACGACCCATGATGATAATTTGCTCTGCGCCGAGACGACGCGCGGCTATTACGCCGCACAGGCCGACGGCTCCGTCCCCGACGACAGCCACAGACTTTCCGGGGCCGACCTTGGCTGCGACGGCAGCATGATGTCCCGTCCCCATCACATCAGAGAGCGTGAGGAGCGAAGCCAAAAGCGCGTCGTCCTTACCCGCCGGCAGGGCGTAGAGCGTCCCGTCCGCGAGGGGCACGCGCACCGCCTCGGCCTGCGCCCCGGCGACCTCCGCGTTGCCGAAGAAGCCGCCGTGGACGCATGAGGTCTGGAGCCCTTCGCGGCAGAACTCGCATGAGCCGTCCGACCACGCGAAGGGCATGACGACGAGGTCGCCCCGCTTGACGGTGCGAACCTCAGAGCCGACCGCCTCGACGACGCCGACGGCCTCGTGCCCCATGACGACGCCGGACTCGGCCGGCTCCATCAACTTGTAAGGCCAGAGGTCGCTGCCGCAGATGCAGGCGCGCGTGACCCTGACGACAGCGTCGGTCGGTTTGATTAAACTCGCGTCCGGGACGTTTTCGACACGCACGTCGCCGGCCTGATACATGACTGTTGCTCTCATGATGATTTACCTCTAGTAGTCCTGTTTCCTCACCTGCCTGATTGATGCTGAAAGGAGTTTAGTCGGCTTGCGCCTTGCCGTCGCGCGCCCTCTTGCTTCACCTGTGCCGATTTTGCTCGAAATCTGATATGGGGGCGCAGGAGAACAATAGTCCTGCAAATTGGCGCAGAAGCGGGTGCGGTCTAGTACTGTTAAGCGGTGGAATTTAGGTGCCGGACAGTGGGAATTCTGCCCGGAAAGTCGCGGCGGGGTTAGCGCTGGCGGCGATAGTCGCTGGGGGAGAGGCCGGTCTCCCTGCGGAAGAGGCGCGCGAAATGGCTGGGGTTGGCGTAGCCCACTTCGAGGGCAACCTCCACCACACCCATCTTCGTCTCGCGCAGCAGCCGTCGGGCTTCATTTATCCGCAGGTCGATGTGGTAGCGCGAGGGCGCGATGCCCGTGGCGGACTTGAACAGGCGCTGGAAGTGGAAGCGGCTCAAACCCGCCTGCGCCGCCAGCCGATCAAGGCTGAAATCTTCTGCGACGTGCTCGGCCATCCAGTCCGTGATCTGTCGGAGCTTGTGGCCGGGGAGCGAGGGGCTACTGCTGTGCGACTCTTCGTCCGTCACCCCGTAGTTCCGTGCGAGGTGGACGGCGATCAACTGTGCGAGAGACTGCACGATCATGGGACTCGCCTGCGTGCGCATCAGTTCTTCGCGCAGCAGTCCCAGTAAAGAATTCAAGCCTTCGTCGTCGAACGCCGAAGCGTCCCGCAGCCGTGCATGGGTCGCGTCCGTCCCGAAGACCTCCTCCAGTGCGCGCTCTATGACCGGCAGTTCGATGAAGACCAGCAAGGTCTCGTATGGTTCCGGCGTCACCGCCTTCCAGCGGACATCGTACGCAGCTCCGCCCGTGGTGAGGAAGAAAGAGCCTTTCCTGATCCGGTTGGTGATCCAGGGCTGTCCGTCCTCCCGCTCCTGAAAGTCGACCTCGCCCGAAGTGACCCAGGCAAGGAACGGCTCGCTGACCGCAGGGAGGTGCAGCGCGTCGATGGCGTGCGGCAGGGCGGTGAGCCACGCTTTGACATCACGCCACGCTTCGCCCCGACTCTCGAACAGACACTTCCCTCCCGCGTAGCGCCAGAAGGTTTCTGCGGATGTGGTCTCGGGAACTGTCATTTAACGACGCAAGACGTAAAAGGCGCGATGACACGTTCACTGACCGTGTCGCAGTCTCACCAGCCGCGGCATTCCAACGCCACCGGCGGGAGCATAATATAAACCTGCCGCTACCCAAAGATTGAGGCGCCTGGACGAGACTCATCCTCTCGCAGCACCGGGTCGTCAGGCACAGCCCACTTTTAGCAAGAGTGATTATCTCTCTCCGGCTTACGACTTTGATTTGGTCAAGAATATTATTGACGAAATTCTTGCCTTTAGAAGTTAAAGGGATAGAATACTGGCCGCGCCAGTGAGAGTTGATTTGCCCGCCTCGCCCTGCTGACTGTTTTAGTCGAAATAGGTTCGTTTAGTTTTCCTTCGTCCGATGAGAGCCGCGTTCTGCTTCGTCGCGGTAGAGTCGCTTTACTCCCAATCACTGTTGAAACGTGACGGCTCTTTTTCTCATTAGTGGGTAAAGACTAGACGTGCACCGTCCGATGTCCAACATGCTTTGAGCTGGAGACTCATCCGAATCACTACGAGGAGCGTCACAGACCATGCCTACATCAACTCCTCCGCGAACACGAAAACTGACGATCATTGCGCAAGACCCGAGCGTGCGCGCCAACCGGCGTATCCTGCGCGCGCGGGTGGAGGTGCCCGCCGAAGATCTCGCCCCCGGCCCATGGGGTTATCGCGTCCACGTCGTTGACTACGATTCATCGACCGGCACGCTCTACCGTCCGCTCAAGTATCGCCCGCTCAAGTCTGAGACGGACGGCGACATCTTCGCGAATGCTTCGGATGAGGAACTGCTCTCGAATCCGAACTTTCACGCGCAGAACGTCTACGCCATCGTGATGCGGACGCTGGCGCGTTTTGAGTTCGCGCTCGGGCGACGCGTGAGCTGGGGTTTTTACGGACACCAGATCAAGGTCGCCCCGCACGCCTTCGCAGACGCCAATGCCTTCTACTCCGAGCGCGATCAGGCGCTCATGTTCGGTTACTTCCCCGGACGCAAAGGGCGCATGGTGTGGAGTTGTCTCTCGCACGACGTGGTGGCGCACGAGGCGACGCACGCGCTGCTCGACGGCTTGCGCGAACGCTACACAGATCCTTCGTCGCCCGAACAGGCGGGCTTTCACGAAGGCTTCGCGGACATCGTCGCGCTGCTCTCGGTCTTCTCGCTGCCGGACATCGTCGGCATCCTCATCGACCTCGACTCGCCGGAGAAGCGCCCCCGGCAGATCGCGCGCAAGACGCTGACGATTGAGAACATGCGCGACTCGATGCTGCTCGGCCTCGCCAAAGAGATGGGACAGGAGTTGCCCACCGTGCGCGGCGACGCGCTCCGGCGTTCGGCCAAGCTCACGCCGTCGCGCGATTACATCAAGTCCAGAGAGTTTGCGGAGCCGCATCGACGCGGCGAGATACTGGTCGCGGCCGTGATGAACGCTTTTCTCAGCGTGTGGCAGCAACGCCTGAGCGCGCTCGGCGACGTGGCTCCCGGCTACCTCGACCGCGGGCGCGTGGTTGAAGAGGGGGCGACGGCCGCCGACTACCTGTTGACGATGGTGATTCGTGCGCTCGACTACGCCCCGCCCGTCAACCTTGAGTTCTGCGACTTCCTGAGCGCCATCCTCACGTCCGACCGAGAGATCAACCCGGTCGATGCCAAGTACAACTTCCGCGACACGCTGCGAAAGAGTTTCATCAGCTACGGCATCGACCCGGCCTCCAAAGGCACTGAGAGCGACCCCGGCATCTGGGAGCCGCCGCAGAGCAACCTGAACTACACGCGCACACACTTCGAATCAATGCAGCGCGACCCGGACGAAGTGTTCCGCTTCATCTGGGACAACCGCAAGGCGCTCAGCCTCTACGACGACGCCTACAGCCGCGTGCTCTCCGTCCGCCCGTGCCTGCGCATCGGGCCTGACGGCTTTGCCCTGCGCGAGACGGTCGCGGAGTACATGCAGATCATCAACCTACAGGCATCGGAGTTGAAGATTCTACAGATCAAAGTTCCGGAAGGGATGCCGAAGGATCAGGAGGTTAGACTGTACGGCGGGGGCGCGCTCATCTTCGACGAATACGGGCGTTTGAAGTATCACGTGCGCACACGCGTTAACGACCGCGAGCGCCAAACGCAGCGCCTCAAGTTTCTGTGGGAGTACGGCTACTTCCGCGACGGGGCGACGGCCTTCCGCAGTTTCTCAAACCTCCACCGGCAACGCGCCATGGCTTTGTCGAACAACATTTCCGAGGAGTGGTAAAAGATTATGCCGCCAACACGTAAACCAACGCGTCTGACGCTGCATGCCTATCAGGTCGGTTTTGGCGACTGCTTTTTGCTGACGTTTCACTACCGGAGTTTCGACCGCCACATCCTGATCGATTTCGGCAGCACCGGCCAGCCGAAGTCTGCGGGCGAGAACCTGATGGTGCGCGTGGCGCAAGAGATCCAGAAAGACTGTAACGGCAAACTCCACGCCGTCGTGGCGACGCACCGCCACAAGGATCACATCAGCGGCTTTGCCACCGCCAAAAACGGAAAAGGTTCGGGCGACATCATCGCCGCCTGCCAGCCCGACTTAGTCATCCAGCCGTGGACGGAAGACCCCGAGGCCGCTCCCGACACGGGCGCGCTCGCCGAAGCGGACGGCAACGGGCGCAAATCTTTCGTCAACTCGCGCAAGTCTTTCGTCGCCGCGCTGAGCGACATGCACGCCATCTCCGAAGCGGTGCTGGTCGAAGCTGAACGAAGAAAGTCTGTTCTGGGTAAGACGCTGCACCGCGAGTTGACCTTTCTCGGCGACGACAACATCTCGAACCGCTCGGCCGTCCTGAACCTGATGAACATGGCTCCCAACAAGTACGTGCATTACGGCGAGCGTTCGGGGCTGGAGAAAATCCTGCCGGGCGTGAAGGTCAAGGTGCTTGGGCCGCCCAACCTTGAGCAATCGCAAACCATACGCAAGCAGCGCAGCGCGGACGAAGCCGAGTTCTGGCACTTTCAATCACAGTTCTGGCATCTACAGGCCGCCGCCGCAGAGCAGTTCGCGCTGCGCAGCAAGGCGAGCATCTTCCCGAAAGCGAAGACCTACTCGGCTCTCATCACGCCTCCTTACACGCGCTGGTTCATCAACCGCATGCGCACGCTGCGCGGCGATCAGATGCTCAGCATTGTGCGCACGCTCGACAAGGTGATGAACAATACGAGCCTCATTCTTCTCTTCGACGTGGGCGGGCAAAAGTTACTCTTCCCCGGCGACGCGCAGATCGAAAACTGGTCGTACGCGCTCAGCAAGCCCTCCGTGCGCCGCATGCTGGCGGACGTGAACCTCTACAAAGTGGGACACCACGGCAGCCTGAACGCGACGCCCAAGTCGCTCTGGAAACTCTTCAAGAATCGTTCACCGAAACACACCCCGACGCGCCTGCAAACCGTCGTCTCCACGATGCCGGGCAAGCACGGGAAGACCGCCAACAACACGGAAGTTCCGCGCCGCCCGCTCGTCGAGGCGCTGGAAGCGGAGAGCAAGTATTTCACCACACAGCAACTCAAAAAGTCGGAACTGAAAAAGACCTTCACCATCGACCTGTGATCCGTCGGATCGCTTAACGGTCGCCTTGTGCGGTCTGCGGGGCGAGAGGATTTTCAGGCCAGTGGTGGCGCGGGTAGCGTCGGCCGAGTTCGCGCCGGATGGCGGCGTAGTGGCGCGTCCAGAACCCTTCGAGATCGGTCGTGATCTGTATGGCGCGCTGGTTGGGGGCGAGCAGGTGCAGGACGAGCGGGACGCGACCGGCGGCGATGCGCGGCGAGTCTTTCATGCCGAAGAAGTCTTGCAGACGAGACGCGATCCAGGGCGCTTTGTCCTCTTCGTAGTTGACGCGCACTTGTCGCCCGCGCTCTAAAGTCACGCGTTCGGGAGCCATCCGTACGAGCGTGCGCGCCTGCTCCGCGCTGAGACGCGCGCGCAAGACTCCGAGCAGGCCGTCGCCGCGCGCGGCATCTCTCAGTTCCGACAAACTGCGACGGCCTTCGCAGAGAGTCAACAGGGCTGCACGCACGTCCGCTTCGTCTAACTTAGGAAACTCAAGTTCGGGAAACACCTCGCGGACGAAAGCGACTCGCGCGAGGAAACGTTTGACGGCTTCGTCGTCGATGAGAGTTTCATAACCGGCGGCGAGTGCGGCTTCGGCCAACACGGCCGCGACACGCTCGCCGCCCACGACGCTCGCGCGGCTTTCGGTCAAAGTGATCCCTTCATAGGTGAGACGGGTGACGGTTTCGACGCGTTCCAGTTGCGCGTTCCATTCGACCTCGCACGTTTCCTCGATGCGCTCGGTGAACAGATCGAGCAGCCACTCCGGCTCGATGCCGCTCGCCAGTCGCACGACGGTCGAAGCGCCGCGCGACGCGCCCGTCCGAGTGCCGCGCCGTTCCTCCGCCTCGACCGCGACGAGAAATTCATCCTCTCGCACAAGGCTCTCCGCCGCGAGCACGGCCGAGCCGCCCCCGGCCAGAGACAATTCCAGATTCTCGCCCGCAGCCTTGCCCTTGAAGACGCGTCTACGCGCCACGCGATCCGGGTATCCCGCGAGGATCGAGATCAACAGTTCCGTGTCCTCTCTTTCACTGCCCTTCCCGACAACAGCATCTTTGATTGCAGCGTTCGGCGTCTTCCGTTCGCCTGCGCCGACGTGCCGCGCGAGTTGTCGCCGCACGCGCTCGACGCGTTGCACGGCGCTCGCGTTGAGGTTCATCCGGCGCAAATGTTCGGGCGCGAAGTTTTTCTCGGCGGCTTCCGTGAACAGGTCGAACACGTGGAGCACGTCGGACTTGCCGTGAACCGTCGGCAAAGCTGGTCTGGCATCGCGTGTCTCTGTCAGCAGTTGACGAGCGCGTATGTCGCGTTCGCTGAGCAGCGCGGCGACGACGCACGCGGCCTGTGCGACGCCGCGCGACTCCCCTTCGACGACGACGCGCGCGAGCCTCGGATGCAAAGGGATACCGAGCATCCTGCGGCCGACGGCCGTGACTGTGCGTTCTCCGTCGAGCGCGCCGAGACGACGGAGCAACGCCTCGGCCTGTTCCAGCGCGCGTGCGGGCGGCGCTTCATACCATTCGAACGCGCTCGTGTCGAAGATGCCCGCCGCGTGTAGTTCGAGCACCGCCTCGGCCAGATCGGCGCGCCCGATCTCCGGCGTCTCAAACTCCGCACGCGCGTTGAAATCCTGCGCCGTGTAGAGACGCAGTGCGCGACCGGGTCGTGTGCGCCCCGCGCGTCCGGCGCGTTGTGCGGCAGAGGCGCGGCTGATGCGCGTCACGCTGAACGTCGGCAGTCCAGACCAGGGCGAATGCTCTGCGATGCGTGCCAGCCCCGCATCGACCACGGCCGCCACTCCGTCAATCGTCACCGAACTCTCCGCGACGTTCGTGGACAAGATGATCTTGCGCCTGTCCGCCGGACGCACGGCGCGATCTTGTTCGGCCGGGGGCAACTCGCCGTGCAGCGGCAACAGGAGCGCGTCGAACTGTGCGGCGAGCGGGGCGCAGGCTTCAAACGCGCGCCTGATCTCGGCCGCGCCCGGAAGAAACACGAGCACGTCGCCGTCTGTGCCTTCCGAGAGCAAGCGGCGCACGGCCGCCTGCACCTGTGCGGCGACGGGGCGCTCGTCCGGCCGTGCGAGATGTTCGATCTCAACCTCAAAGCGACGCCCTTCGGAACGCAGCACCGGACAGTCTCCGAGAAAACGCGCGACGGGCGCGGCGTCGAGCGTGGCCGACATGGCGACGATGCATAGTTCGGGTCGCGCCTCTCGCTGCAAACGTTTCAACAGGGCGAGCGCGAGGTCTGCCTCTAAGTGTCGCTCGTGAAATTCGTCGAGGATGACTATCCGGACGCCTGCGAGTCGCGGGTCTGCGAGCAGTCTGCGCAGGAGGACGCCTTCGGTCAGGTAACGCAGGCGCGTCCGCGCGCCGCCGACGTTCTCGAAGCGCACTTGATAGCCGACCGTCTCGCCGAGTTCTTCGCCGAGTTCTTCCGCCACCTGCCGCGCGGCCAGACGCGCAGCGATGCGGCGCGGCTCCAAAACCAGTATCTCGCCCTCGTGTGCGAGGCCGCCTTCGAGCAGCGCGGGCGGAAGCCGCGTCGTCTTGCCAGCGCCGGTCGGGGCTTCGACGACGAGCCGGGGCGTGTCGCGCAGGGAAGCGACGACCGCGGGCAGGAGCGAATCTATTGGGAGCGGCTGCATCGAAATACTTATCTAACGGCAAACGGGCGGCGCACGTCAAAACCCGGAAAGAGTTGCCGCAAACGCTCGAAGCGTCCAAGCGCGTGTTGAAAAATCCTTGTCTGATGCGCCGCGTTCGTGATCCCGTCGGTCGATTTTTCTCGCGTATATAAATAGACCTCGCTCTTATCTCGATCTTTGTGTGAGCGATGAAGGAGAAATATGGAAGCGACAATCGTAGAGTCTGTGCATCCCTCCGCACCCGAACAAACATTCGTGCCCATTCACGATCAAAGCAAAGCCGACGCGTTCGCCGCCAAGATGGTCGGCGTCATCAACGCCGCGTCGCTCGGCCTGATGACCAGTATCGGTCATCGCACCGGATTATTCGACACGATGAGCGGTCTTCGGCCGTCCACCTCGGAGCAGATCGCCGAGGCGGCCGGACTGAACGAGCGTTACGTCAGGGAGTGGTTGGGCGCGATGACGACGGGCGCTATCGTCGAGTACGACGCGGCGGGCAAGACCTACTATCTGCCGCCCGAACACGCAGCTTTCCTGACGCGCGCCGCAAGTCCCAATAACATGGCCGTCACCACGCAGTTCTTCTCAGTCCTCGGCGTGGTGGAAGACCAGATCATCGAGTGCTTCCGCAAAGGCGGCGGCGTGCCCTATTCCGCCTACCCGCGCTTTCACGAAGTGATGGCCGAAGAGAGCGCACAGACCGTACTTGCCGCGCTCGTCGATTCCATCCTGCCGCTCGCCCCCAGCGTCACCGAGCGACTGCGCGCGGGCGCGGACGTGTTGGACGTGGGCTGCGGGCGCGGACGTGCCATGCTGCTTCTGGCCGAGACGTTCCCGCACAGTCGTTTTACGGGCTACGATCTTTCGACCGAGACAGTCGCCGAGGCCAACGCCGAAGCCGCCGCGAAGAAACTGAGCAACATCCGCTTCGAGGCGAAGGACGTAACCGCGCTCGACGTGCGCGAGCAGTTTGACCTCGTCACGGCCTTCGACGCCATACACGATCAGGCGCACCCGGCGCGTGTCCTCGAAGGCATCTCGCGCGCGCTGCGCCCCGGCGGGACGTTCCTGATGCAGGACATCGCGGGTTCAAGCCACGTCCAGCACAACATGGAGCACCCGATTGCGCCCTTCGGCTACACGATCTCATGTATGCACTGCATGACCGTGTCGCTCGCGCAGGGCGGCGAGGGCTTGGGCGCGATGTGGGGCGAGGAGAAGGCGCAAGAGTTGTTGGCAGCGGCGGGCTTCGCACACGTCGAGTTGAAGAAGCTCCCGCACGACATCATCAACGTCTACTACGTGGCGAGGCTCAGTCAACAGTAGCTTTGACATAACTCTTAACTACAAACTCGGATTCGAGCGCGCGAGGTGCGCCGGATTCGAACTCACGGACAGTCGAGAGGCGACGATCAAGTAACTGATCGTCGCCTCTTTTCTTTGGCGCACGTGCGGCGGCATTTTTTCTTTCACGCAGGCGCGGCGTCCTCTGAAACAAAGGGCGCGCGGGCTGCGTTAAAGCTGACTGAAACACAGATTCGGTCATCAGTCGCTTTCGTCTGAAGCGTGGGAGAAGTTTTTCGATGCTGAGTCCAACGCGCGCCTTCGTCATCCTCTGCTGTTTATTATTGCTCGCGGCCACTGCGGCTGCGGCGCAGACGACATCGGCGGCCGTGGATTTCGCGGAACTGGAAAAAGCCGTCGAGGCCGAACTGAGGGAGAACAAGACGCCCGGCGCGGCCTTCGCCGTTGTGCGCGGCGAACGCGTTCTATTCGCGAAAGGCTTCGGCGCGACGAGCGCGGAGGGCGGCGCGAGCATCACGCCCGATACGCTTTTTCGGATGGGTTCGACCACGAAAATGTTCACGGCCGCGGCGCTCCTCACGCTGGCCGATGCGGGACGCATCAAACTCGACGCGCCCATCGGCAACTATGTGAAGAACCTGCCGCCGAAACTCGGCGCGCTCACCGCTCATCAACTTCTCAGTCAATCGTCGGGCCTGCGCGATTTCGCCCCGACGCTCGTGACGAACGACGATGCGGGCTTGAGCACAAACGTCCGCTCCTGGAAGGACGACGTGTTCTTCACCGAGCCGAACAAGGTCTACTCCTATTCGAGCGCGGGTTACTGGCTGGCCGGACTCGTCGTCGAAGAACTTCACGGCAAGCCTTACGCAGACGCGCTCACTGACCTTCTCTTCAAACCGCTCGGCATGATGCGCTCGGCCGTGCGCCCGCTCGCGGCCATGACCTACCCCCTCGCGCTCGGCCACAACGTAGAGCGCGGCAGCGCCACGGTCGTCCGTCCGGTCTTCAACAACGCGGCGATGTATCCGGGCGGCTCGATGTATTCGAGCGCGAACGAACTCGCTCGTTTCGCCGTCGCACTTTTGAACGGCGGGATGCTCGAAGGACGACGAGCGCTCGCGCCGCTCGTCGTCTCGCAGTTGCCCGCGCAGCAGTTTCCCCTGCCGGGCGGCGAAGGGGCGTTTTACGCCTACGGCCTCTTAGGCTTCGAGACGCGCGGCATACGCATCGTCTCGCACGGCGGCGTCTCGCGCGGCTACGGCTCGACCATCGACTTCGTGCCCGCGCACAAGTTGGCCGTCGTCGTGCTCGCCAATCGCAACGGCGAGACACTGCCGAAGTCTCGCATGAAGGCTTTGGAGCTTCTCTTGCGACTCGCACCTGAGACTAACGCGCCGACGGCCGCGCCGCTTGCCGTGAGCGACACGGAGATGCGGCGTTACACGGGCAGGTACGCGCACGCGCCGCAGGTGTGGGAGGTCTTCGTCAAGGAGAACAAACTCTACTTGAAAGAGGACGGGAAAGAGTTTCCGCTGACGAAGACGGGCAAAGACAAATTCACTTACGAACAGGGCGAATTGATCTTCTTATCGAACGAGCGCGGCGAGGTCGAACACCTCTCGCTCGGTCTGTACGCGGCGCGAAAGGTGCAGCCGTAAGGGTCGGGCGTCTACGCTCGCGCCAAGTTTCATGCAGTCAATTTCCAGCGAGGTGCGGAAGATGAAAAAGATGCTCGCGTTATCGTTGCTCGTCGCGCTTCTGGCAGTGGGCGGACAGGCGAAACCTGCGAACACGGAGACGACCGCGTTCGTCGGCGTGAACGTCATCCCGATGGACAGAGAGCGCGTGCTGCGCGACCAGACTGTGATCGTGCGCGGCGGCGTGATCGCCGAAATCGGCGACGCGAAGCGCGTGCGCGTCCCGCGCGAGGCGCGACAGATAGACGCGCGCGGAAAGTTTTTGATTCCCGGACTCACAGACATGCACGTCCACCTGTTCACGGATGAAGAGTATCCGGACGCGCTGGCCGAAGACGAGTTGAAGGTCATTATTGCGCAGGGCGTGACGACGATTCGCTTGATGACGGGGACGCCCGAACAACTCGTCCTGCGCGCACGCGCGGCGCGCGGCGAGATCGTCGCGCCGACCATCTACGCGGCCAGCCCGCAGTTCACCGGCCGCAAGGCGAACAACGCCTACGTCGTGGCGGACGCGCAGGCCGCGCGCCAGTCCGTGCGCCGCGCCAAGCAGGACGGCTACGATTATTTGAAGTTGACGACGTTTCTCTCGCCGGAAGTTTACGACGCGATCATCGACGAGGCCGCGCGACAGAACATACGCGTCGTCGGCCACGCCGACAGCCGCTCCGTCGGACTCGCACGCGCGCTGAAAGCCGGGCAGCAGATCGAGCATCTCGACTCTTACCTCGAAGCCTTAGTGCCCGCCGATTCGCCCGTCAAAGGTTCCGTCTCAGACCTCTACATCTACCAGCCAAAAAACTGGGAGAGCCTTGACGTTCTCGACGAGGGCAAGATTCCCGAAATCGCACGCGCCACCGTCCGCGCGAATCCTTTCTCCGTGCCGACGCTCTACTTCTTCAAAACCACCTTCGGCAACCTGCGAAGCGAAGAGTCGATCAAAGCGCAACCCGACCTTCGCTTCTACCCGCAGAAGACCGTCGATCTCTATCTCGGCCACAACAAGCGGTATCAGACGCAGGCCGCTTCGCCCGAACGACGCGCGCGCTACGTAGCCGTCCGCAACAAGATCGTCAAAGCCATCCACGACGCGGGCGGCAAAATTCTCGCAGGCTCCGACACGCCCGAATGGCTCTTGCTCTACGGCTACACGCTGCACCGCGAACTGCGCGCCTTGAGTGAAGCCGGGCTGTCGAACTACGCCGCGCTCGCCGCCGCGACGCGCAACCCGGCCGAGTTCTTCGGGACGCTCAACGCAACCGGCATGATTGAGCGCGGCAAGCGCGCCGATCTCGTGTTGCTCGAAGCCGACCCGCTCACCGACATCGCCAACACAGAACGCCGCGCGGGCGTGATGCTCAAAGGTCGCTGGTTCACGCAAGCGGAACTCGACAAAACCCTCGACGAGATCGCCCCGCGCTTCCGCCACGCGCTCGACGGGAAACACTAGGAGCGACTAACAAAGCAAGGAACCACGCGCGTCACACGAAACAACACGAAGAAGAGGCTCGTGTGATTTCGTGTGATCTCGTGATTCCTTGCTTTTAGTTTTGTGAGCCATTCTAAATTCTTTCCTCTTGACAGAGATTCGTTCCGGCGATAACGTGCGGCTGTCCTTTGTTATCGCTTCACCCGAATTCTCTGACAAGTCAAACGCGCCCGGCTTCTCGCAGTCATAAAATGTATGAAGAGTGTGTTGATACTCTGCCCGACGAGCAGAGAGTATCGCTACTTGCCCGCTATCGCCTCACGCCTGAATTGCCGCCTCGTCTTCGACGATTTCGCGGGCGACTACTTCGACCGACAACTCAGGGGCGCTGCTTCGTCCCCTGCGGCCGATCTCGACATCCTCGCGCTCGTCGAAGCCACCATCGAACGCTACAGAGACCGCTCGCTCGCGGGCGTCACGTCGGGCGTCGGCTATCCCGGCATGCCCGTGGCGAGCATCGTCGCGGAGCGTCTGGGCTTGCCGTGCGTCGCTGTCGAGCGCGTGCTCCGCTGCGAACATAAATACTATTCGCGCGTGGCGCAGAAAACTTACGTCCCTCAGGCCACGCCCGCTTTCCAACTCGTACCGCCCACGGGGCTCGACGAAGGCTCGCTCAAACTTCCCTTTCCGCTTTTTTTGAAACCCGTCAAGTCCTGCTTCTCCATCAACGCGCAGAAAGTGCACACGCACGCGGAACTGCAAAGCGCGGCCACGCGTAGTTTGCTGCCCGAAGGCTTTCTGCGTCCGTTCAACGACCTGCTCAGGGCGCACACGGACTACGTGTTCGACGCTTCATACTTGCTGGCCGAGACGCTGCTCGAAGGCGCGCAGGTTTCGCTCGAAGGCTATGTGAGCGGCGGGTGCGTGCACGTCCTCGGCATCATCGACTCGATAATGTTTCCCGGCACGATCTCTTTCGAGCGTTTCGTCTATCCCTCGCTTCTGCCCGCAGAGGTGCAGGCGCGCATGACCAAAATCGCCGAAACGTTCATCGGCCGTCTCGGTTACGACAACGCGCTCTTCAACATGGAACTGATCTACAACGCGGCGACAGAAGAGATACACCTCATCGAAGTTAACCCGAAGATCGCCTCGCAGTTTCCAGATTTGTTCGAGAAGGTTGACGGCGAGAGTTCTTACGCCGCGCTCCTGCAATGCGCGCTCGGCGAAGAACCGGCGTTTCCACGCGGTCAGGGCGAGTTCAAACTGGCGGCCAGTTGCGTGCTGCGCACTTTCGAGGACAAGAGAGTGTTGCGCGTGCCGGGCGTCGAACAACTGTTGGAACTACAGCGCGCTTGTCCGGATGTGCGCGTCGAGGTTTCCGTCTGCGCCGGGCAGCGGCTCTCGGAGATCATGCAGGACGGGAAGAGTTTTCGTTACGGCCTCGTCAACATCGGCGCTAACTCTATGGAAGAACTGGACGCCAAACTCGCCTTCTGCGAACGCACGCTCGACTTCCAATTCGCCGCGCCTTAATGCCGTTCGGAAAAGTTGTTGACAGCGCCGGGGCAAGGCTCATACAGTGTAGGCGGGTCATCAAACAGTCCTCGCCAACTGTCAAGCCTGCTCTTTTTCTAACACTCAAAAGCTAGCCAGTTATTCGTGCGCGGGGTCTGTTGTCTCGCAAGAGTTTCAGCCTTACACGTTGCTTCCACTAACGACTGCGCCGTGCCTTCTTCATCCGAGGCGCGCACAGTCAGACGCAAAATAAGGACTGCTCCCTTTCCCACGTAAGGAGGCCGGATTGAAGATCGCGAAAACCCTTACCTGCTGCTGCTTCTTCCTGCTGTTCGTCGCCCTCTGTGTCTTGTTCAACCCCGCCGGGTACGGCGTCAAAATCGCTTCCGCCAAGTCCGGCGCGAGCGCGCCGCAGAAGCCTTGCGGCTGGCCGCTCGGTCAACTGCCGAGCAAGATCGGCACGGTGGCTTTTGAGCAACGCCTGAGCGATTACGTCAACAACAACTGCTACAAGACAGACCCCGGCTGGAAAGCCGACTTTGAAATCCGAGACACCGGTTCATATCTCGGCGGCAAGTATTACGGAACGCACAACGCCGTGCGCGTCTATTACTCGCCGGAGATCGTCAAATGGCTCGGCGACGGACGCGAAGGCGACCGCAAAGAGGGCGACATCCCCGACGGCGCGGCCATCATCAAGGAGATGTATCCAGCCCCCGCGCAGCAGAACGCCGACCCGAAGATCAAATGCAACGACCCATCGGGCAAGAACGATCCGTATCGTTGCAAGGGACTGGCGATCATGTTCAAGGACAAACAGGGTTCTTACGACGGCTGGTTCTGGAGCGACGGCAACCCCGCCAGTTATGCCATGTACCCGAACGCGGGCTTCGGCCTCTACTGCGTCAACTGCCACGCCTCGGCCAAGACGGAACTCACCTTCTCGACCATGAACAACGTCCTCGGCAACCCGATCACGTTCAACCCGACGATGCAGCCCTTTCAGATCAACGTGCCCGTGGCTCGCGGCGCGTCGCAAGCGCGCACGCAGATCGGCGGCGCGCGTCAACTCACGGACGAAGAAGACATCTCCGTCCACTTGAAGCGTTCGGCCGACGGCGAGGACAACAAGGCCAAGGGCGCGAACGCCTCGACGCGTCTTTTGACCGCGCCCGCTCACCGTGCGTCGGCGGCCGCCAACAAGACCCCGCCCGCCGCCTTGCCCACGCCCAAGCAGTTCGTCATCGAGTGGTACGACACGGCCACGCAGCGTCCGCGTGGACAAAAGCCGCAGATGTTCATCACGTCGAATCAGTGTATCGGTTGCCACGACGCGACGCAGAACAACCCGTCGCAACCGAACATGATCTACCCGCAACTCTACACGCAAGGGTCGGCCAGCCCTTCGCCGACGCCCACTGAGATCGATCTCAACCTGTCGCCCTACAGCGAGTGGCGTTCTTCGATGATGGGCCTGGCCGGGCGCGACCCGGTCTTCTTCTCGCAGTTAGAGACCGAGTTCAATCTCTATCCGGGCATCAAGGATCAGATCGTCAACACCTGTCTCAGTTGCCACGGCATCATGGGGCAAAGGCAACTCGCGTTAGACACAGGGCAGCCTTACGGCTTCCAGTTGGGCTTTCTGGATCAAATCCCGCCGCAACCCTTCGCCGAGTATGGCGCGCTCGCGCGCGACGGCATCTCGTGCGCCGTCTGTCATCACATCTCCGACGAGGGCTTGGGCACGCCCGCTACCTACACGGGCAAGTTCAAGACCGGCAAGCCGGAAGAGATCTTCGGCCCCTATCAGGACGTGACCGCCGTGCCGATGGAAAACGCGCTCGGCCTGACGCCGCTCAAGACGAAGGCGAACCAGATTCACAAGTCCGCCATGTGCGGTTCGTGCCACACGGTCATCCTGCCTGTGCTGACGCCGGGCAAGGCCTACACGCCGGGCGACAACGTCTTCACCAATCCGAACCAGAAGACCGGCCACGAACAGAACACCTATCTCGAATGGCGCAACAGCAAGTATCAGGACGAGCGTGCGCCGATTGACCAGTCGGCGGCGCAGACGTGCCAGCAATGCCACATGCCCGGCAAGTATCCGAGCAAGACCGGCCAGCAGTTGAAGTTCAAGATCGCCAGCATCGAAGAGGAGACTTTCCCGGCCGTCGAATTCCGTGCGCCCGACGAAGACATACACCTGCGCGTGCGCGGGGCGGACAAGGAAGGCGACTATTCGCGCCACACGCTCGTCGGCCTCAATCTGTTCGTGATGGAAATCTTCAACCAGTTCCCCGCCACGCTCGGCCTGTCGAGCGTTGACTACAGCGGCAACTTCGTCCCCTTCTTCGACCCGATGGCGACTTACGGCAACCCTGTGCCGAGCATGCTGGTGACGAAGAAGTCCGCGCTTCAGTTGGCGCGCAACGAGACGGCGCAGGTCGAAGTCACGTCGCTCAGTCGCAACCCGAAAGGCTTGAGGGCCGAGGTCAAGGTCACGAATCTGGCCGGTCACAAATTCCCTTCGGGCGTCAGCTTCCGACGCGCCTTCGTCGAGTTTCGCGTGAACGTCAACGGCAAGCCCTACTGGGTTTCCGGCGCGACGAACGACAAGGGCGTGATCGGCGTCTGGAAGAACGGGCAGTTCACGCCGCTCGTCACCGAGTCGTTCAACAAGGCGACCAACCCGCAGGAGTTGTTCCAACCGCACTACGACACGATCACACGCGAGGATCAGGTGCAGATTTACGAGGAACTCGTCAAAGACGCTAACGACAACTTCACGACCAGTTTTCTCAGTCTCGCCAATCACGTCAAAGACAATCGCCTGATGCCGCAGGGCTGGCGCGAAAACGGCCCCGACGCCGACAGCACCAAGCCGCACGGCGTGCCGCGTGCATCGAATCCCGGCTACTTCGACGGCAGTGGTTCGGACACACTGACCTATGAAGTTCCGCTCGACCCGCGCATCGTCGGCCCCATCACCGTCTCGGCCACGATCTACTACCAGACGATTCCGCCGTACTACCTCGAACAGCGCTACATCAACGCGCCGAACGGCCAGTTCACCAACTCGCTCAGGTACTACGTCACCAACCTGAACACGAACTACGTCGATCCGAAGTGGATTCTTTACCTGAACGAAGCGCCCATCAAGGACTGGAAACTGCGCGTCACCAGCACCAACCCGCAGGCGGTTCGTTAAACTCGAACTCACAACCGCCGCCGCGCGAACTCTGCGACGGTCAACACACAACACTCAGAACAAACGGCCTGACGAGATTGATACTCGTCAGGCCGTTGGCATGAAGGCTCTGTTATGCGTCCGGTGTGGTAAGCGAATGTTTATGATATTCTCGCCGAAAGATTATGGGTATTGTTCAGAGAAAATTATCAAACACATTCAAGAACTTTTTTGACTCCGAAAAATCGAGCGGGGTCTTACTTATCATCTGCACGATTATTTCGCTTTTGCTCGCCAACTCGGTTTTGGGCGCTAACTACCTCAGTTTGTGGCAAGCGTATATCGGCGGATTAAGCGTCGAGCATTGGATCAACGACGCGCTGATGGCGATCTTCTTTTTGCTCATCGGCCTAGAGCTTGAGCGCGAGCTTTATAACGGCGAACTCTCGAATTTCAAAAACGCGCTGTTGCCTATTTTTGCTGCGCTTGGCGGAATAATCGCACCTGCTTTGATTCACTTTTCGCTAAACGCCGGAACTGAGACGCAAGCCGGAATTGGGATTCCGATGGCGACTGACATCGCTTTTGCTTTGGGCGTTCTCGCCCTTCTGGGCAGCCGCGTTCCTGCTTCATTAAAAGTTTTTCTGACCGCGCTTGCTGTCATGGATGACTTGGGCGCGATTATCGTCATCGCCGTCTTTTACACGGCGCAGGTTTCGATTGCCTATTTACTCGGCGCACTTGCGGTTTTCGGTCTGCTCGTCGCGCTGAATCAATTTTTTCGCGTGATGTCGCTCGTTCCATATTTAATCGGCGGGGCGTTGATGTGGTTTTTGACGTTGAAGTCGGGCGTTCACGCAACGATTGCCGGAGTGTTGCTGGCGTTTGCGATTCCATTTTCCGCCAAAGAGGATGATGCAGAGTCACCTTCACACCGGCTCGAACATTTTTTGCACAAGCCCGTCGCGTTTGTCATCCTGCCGATTTTTGCATTGGCGAACACCGGCATCGTCATTGGCGCAGATTGGGCGCGAAATCTCACGGGCGCGAATAGTTCCGGTATCATCGGCGGTTTGATCTTGGGCAAGCCATTGGGCATCACGCTATTGAGTCTCCTGGCCGTCGGAATCGGCGTCTGTCGGCTTCCGCTTGATTTGAATTGGAGGCACGTTTTGGGCGCGGGACTTCTCGGCGGCATCGGTTTCACGATGTCAATTTTTATTACGAATCTGGCTTTTGTCGGAAATTCGGAAATGATAAATGCCTCGAAGATGGCGATTTTGCTGGCATCGTTAACGGCTGGCACAATCGGTTTTCTGTGGCTGAAGTTGTTTGGTAAACCCGAAGCGTCAGACATGGATATGGACGCAATGGATTTCCATACTACCGAAGTATAGGCAACAACGACGCATCACAAGTCATTCGAACCGACGGCGAGTCAGCCCGCCTTTCATCGTGGTACTTGTGTGGTTTCGGCGTTTTGTGTGCGGCAGTTCAATACCAGTGTTCAGCCGCGCCCGCTCGCAATCCGCCGTCGCTCAATGCGCGACGAGCAGGCGGTCGAAGTAGGCCGCGATCTGCTTGCCGAACTCCTGCCCGCGGTCGAAGTAGCGCGCGAAGATCGAAGGGTTGATCAGTTCCGCCTCCATCAACACGGGGCGGTCGTCGCTTCGGATCAGATCGATGCGGCTGTAGTGTATGGGGCAACCGAGCGATTCATAGGCGCGCAGTGTGCGCAGGGCGAAATCCATCTCGGCGCGCGTCGGCTCGTAGAGCACGGCCGTGCCCCCTTGCGACTCGTTACAGCGAAACTCGTCCGGATTCGACGGCCGCTTCAACAGCGCGTATTGATACTCGAAGCCGAGAAAGACCAGACTCCGCTCTCCGTCGCGAACGCCCGCGATGTAATCCTGCGCCAGATATTCCTCTTCGTGCCTCGCGACGGCGGCCAGTTCGTCCGGCGTACTGACGAGCGTGACGCCTCGGCCGCGCTCGCCGCTGATCGGCTTGAGCACGACCGGTTCGCCGCGCTCAACGCGCTCGCGCACCGTCTCGTCGAACACGCGCGTCGGCGGAACTGAAATTCCCTGCTGCTCCAAATCCAGCAGGTATCGCTTGTCTATGTTGTGCTTGATCGTGGCCGGGTCGTTGACCACGACGGGCGCGGCTTCCGCGAAGCATTCGACCATGCGGAAGAATCTGGGCAGGTCGAAATAAAAGCCTTCCATCTTGTAGACGAAGATCAAGTCCATCTCCGAGAGCGCGGGCGGCGTGATGAAGCGCTTCGCGTTGTCGTGGAACATGCGCGAGAACTCGCGGCCTCGGAGGTCGTCCCAGTTGGCGAAAAAAACTTCGTGTCCGAGAGCCTGCAAGGCGTCCGAGAAATCGTAGCAGTCGCCGTCGTCAACTTTTAACTTCACGGCGAAGTGGTCGTCGCGCGTCAACTCGCTCTCTTCCGCCAGAGTCATCAAGATGTTGCCCACGATCTACACCTCCATTCAAAACCAAACGCTCACGCTCCGCGCCACTCGCGCACGGGAGAGACCTCTCGCGGCTCGCCTTCCGTAATCAGTTTGGCTCGCGCGACGGCGACGCGCGCCAGTATCTCCAACGGGTCGACGACCGTGAAGGGAGAATTGTCGGAACTGAGCACGAGCGAGACTTCCGTGCAGCCCGCGATAATGAGTTCCGCGCCCTCTGCGACGAGACGCTTGGCCGCTCCGGTCAACATAGCGCGCGGCGCGTCTTTGTAACCGCCCTTGATGCCCTTCGCGCCGTAGATCGCCCGCATCACAAACTCCGTCTGGTCGTAGGCGTCGGGCGCGACGAGTTGCCGGCCGTGCGCCCGAAGCGCCTGCTGGTAGATGCCGTTCTCAATCGTCGGCGTCGAGGCCAGAATCCCGATTCGTCTGGACTGCGGGTGATGTTCGTCGATGTATTTGACCGTCTCCTCGATCATGTTGACGAGCGGGATACTGATGGCCTCCTGCACCTCTCGCCAGAAGAGGTGCGCGAGATTGCACGGCATCAGGAGAAAGGTTGCGCCCGCCGCTTCCAGAACGCGCGCCGTCCGAATCATCTCCGGAACGGGACTCTCGCCGTTGCCTTGTGCGTAACGCTCTCGGCTGGGGATGAGAGAGTTGTTGTAAGTGATGACGGGGATGTGGTCCTGATCTTTGGCGACGGTTGTGTTCGCAGAGATCAGCGCGCACAGTTGGTTGGTCGCCTCCGGCCCCATCCCGCCGAGAATGCCTATCGTCGCAATATTCGTCATCGCCAAAATTGAAACGGACAGCGTGCCGGTCTTGATGCCGGTGCTGTTTCCGCTGTGAGTTGAACTTAAATGGAAGCCGGCCGCGAGGTCAGGCAGACACCGGCAGCTTGAGCATGAACGAGACGCGCAAAACGATATTATCGCCCGGATCGAATGTCAACAGATAAAAATCGCAAAGGCGCGGTGAACGCGTAGAGAGACGCGGAAGCGATGAGGGGCAGGGTTCGAGGCGGCGGCAAGATCAATCGTTCTTGTCCAACTTGAGCACGACCGAGTTGATGCAATAGCGCAGGCCGGTCGGGCGCGGCCCGTCGTCGAAGACGTGGCCGAGATGCGCATCGCAGGCGGCGCAGAGGACTTCCGTGCGCAGCATCCCGTGGCTCGTGTCCAGTTCGGTGCGGACGTTCTCTTCCGCCGCAGGCTCGGTAAAACTCGGCCAGCCGCAGCCCGAGTCGAACTTAGCGTCGGACGCGAACAATTCGTTGCCGCAAGCGGCGCACTTGTAAACGCCCGCATCCTTCGTCGCGTAATATTCGCCGGTAAAAGGGCGCTCCGTCCCCTTCTGCCGCGCCACGCGGTATTGTTCGGGCGTCAACTCTGCGCGCCATTCCTCTTCCGTCTTGACAACTTTTTTCGTCACGATTCATTTCCTCCCGCGGTTCAATCATCTCACACTCGCGCCCTTCGGCGCGACGGCCGCTTCGTTCGCGCGTGCCTTGCGATGCGCGATGTCTAAGCGCGTTTGCCTTGCGGCACGAATCTGAGCGCCACGCCGTTCATGCAATAGCGCAGGCCGGTCGGGTCTGGGCCGTCGTCGAAGACGTGGCCGAGGTGCGCGTCGCAGCGAGCGCAGAGCACTTCCGTGCGCGTCATGCCCTCGCTCGTGTCCTCTTGCTCGCGGACGTTTCTTTTGGCGATGGGCGACCAGAAACTCGGCCAGCCCGTGTGCGAGTCGTACTTCGTGCGCGAACTGAACAACGGCAGCGCGCAACCGACGCAGACGTATGTGCCCTTTGCATAATTCTTCAACAGCGCGCTCGAACCCGGCGCTTCCGTCCCGCCCTCGCGCGTCACGCGATACTGCTCCGGCGTCAACAGACGCTTCCATTCCTCGTCCGTCCTGACGATTTTTGCGAACGTCTCCGCGCCCGCACGGACGCCCTTCGCGGCTCTCTGCGCCCGCGCTTCCGCCTGCGTCGCACCACGTAAGAACACTGACACCGCTCCGAGAGCCGCGGCCGATTTGATAAAATAACGTCTATTCATTCACACACCTCTCCGGTCTGCACTCCTTCCATCTACGAAGACGGACGCCGCGCCGGATTGAGCGTTAAATGTTAGTCGCGTATTCTGTCTGCTCGCAAATATTTTAACTGACCTCGGCACATGCACATTTTATCCATCGAATCGCTCGGCAAGAACTACGGGCTGCGACCACTCTTCACGAACGTCACGCTCGGCTTCGACTCGCAAGACCGCATCGGCGTGGTCGGCACGAACGGCGCGGGCAAGACCACTCTCCTGCGTCTCATCGCGGGCGCGGAGCAACCCGACACGGGGCGCATCGTCTTCGCCGAAGGCGTCACCATCGGCTACCTGCCGCAGAACCCGCCCTACGACGCCGAACAGACCGTCCTCGAAGCGCTGTTCGCCGCCAGCGACGCCCAGACGAAACTGCTGCTCGATTACGAACGCGCCTGTCAGGCGTTGGCCGCCAGTGCCGACCACAACGAACGCCTCTTGAGTCGCGTCTCGGAACTGGCGCACGAGTTGGAGGCGTCGGGCGCGTGGGAACTTGAGACGAACGCGCGCGTCGTCCTCAGCCGTCTCGGCATACAGGACACGGCCGCGCGGATGGGCACGCTCTCCGGCGGGCAGCGCAAGCGTGTCGCGCTCGCACACGCACTCATCTCCAACCCGCAGCTTCTCATCCTCGACGAGCCGACCAATCATCTCGACGCCGAGACGATCACATGGCTCGAAACGTATCTGGCGCGCTACCGCGGCGCGCTCTTGCTCGTCACGCACGACCGCTATTTCCTCGACCGCGTCACAGGACGCATACTCGAAATCGACCGCGGCACGGTGCAGACCTTCGACGGCAACTACGCCTACTACCTCGAACGCAAAGAGGAACAGGAGGAAGCCCGCGCGGCCGAAGGACAGAAACGCGAGATGCTGATCCGGCGCGAACTGGCGTGGCTCAGGCGCGGCGCGAAGGCACGCACGCGCAAGTCTAAGACGCGCGTGGAACGCGCCGAGAACCTCATCGCGCAGCCGAAAGAGGCGGCGCGCGCCGAACTCGACATCAACGTTACGTCCAGTCGCATCGGCAAGAAGATTTTAGAACTGCGCGGCGTCTCGAAGTCTTACGATGGGCGCGTGCTTCTCGAAGATTTCAGTTACACGGTCAAACCCGCCGACCGCATCGGCATCATCGGCGCAAACGGCGCGGGCAAAACCACTCTGCTTGAGATCATAACGGGGCGCGTCCCCCCCGACCGTGGCGCGGTCGAAGTCGGGCAGACCGTCCGCTTCGGCTATTACGATCAGGAGACGCGCGCGCTCGACGAACGGGAACGCGTCATCGACTACATACGACAGACGGCCGAGCGCATCGAGACGGCCGACGGTCAGGTCATCACGGCCGGGCAGATGCTCGAAAAGTTTCTCTTCGACGGAGCAATGCAATACGCGCCCATCGCGAAGTTGTCGGGCGGCGAGCGGCGTCGACTCTATCTCCTGCGCGTGCTGATGACTGCCCCGAACGTCCTCATACTGGACGAGCCGACCAACGATCTGGACATCCAGACCCTCGTGACGCTCGAAGATTACCTCGACGCTTTTCAGGGCTGCCTCGTCGTCGTCAGCCACGACCGCTATTTTCTCGACCGCACCGTCGAACAGATCTTCCGCTTCGAGCCAGGCGGACGCGTGCGCGAATATCCCGGCAACTACACGGCCTTTCTCGAAGCCCGCGAGCGAGAGGAAGAAACGCGGCGGCGAGAGGAACAAGCCACGGCGGCGGCAACTTCCGCCACGCCCGACACCGCCGCGCAATCCGCCAAACGCCCGCGCACCGATGCGACGCCGAACGCGGCAGCCGCGCCGCGCAAACTTACTTTCAAAGAGCAGCGAGAACTAACGGAACTGGAGGCGCGCATTCAAGCGACGGAAGGGCGACAGGCTGAAATCGAAATCGAACTTGCCGCCAACTCAAGCGACGCGCATCTCGTCCATCAACTCTACACGGAACGCGAAAGGCTCGATGCCGAACTCGCACGCGATCTCGAACGCTGGGCTGAACTCGCCGAACGCGCCTGACAGAAGCGTGCCGCTCCGTGGCTTCTTTCGCGCGGCTAATGTTTGAAGCTCACATAAACGATGCCATAAGCCACGCCCATCGCGATCATCGCGCCGAGCGCCGAGAGCACTGTATCAAAAACGAGGAGCGCAAATGATTTGAGAAGGGTTGCCGGGATCGACTCCCTGTAAACTCCCCTGAGCGCGACGAAGCTGTACCAGAGCAGCACCAGATAGCCGGTGTTGAAAATCCACGTCGGCGCTCTCACTCCCGACACCGCCTGGAGCAGCTTCAACAGCAAGATGAAGATCGAGAAAAAGGCGAAATCGAAGGTGTAATAATGGAGCGCGAAGATCAGGTGTTCGACGAAATATCTGCGCATCCCCAGATAGAGCAAGGCCAGCCCCAGACCTAAGCCGATGACGCTTGCGAAACGCGCGATGGCCGTGTAGTCGCCGGCTTTTTCAAACCAACTCTGGAAGAAGATGTCCTGGTCTACGTTCTGCGGCAAGGGGATGTTTTGAAACGAGGGGTTCGCCAGCATCTCCTGCCGGAAATTACTGATGTCCAGCATCGCGTTCCAGGCGAGCAGAAAGAAGATCGCGCTGATGACGAGATAGAGCTTGACCGGAGCGACGTATCGCTCCTTGCGGTCGGCGAGATATTCGGTTGTGAGGCGGCCGGGTATGAGCAGGAGCGCACGGAGCGTCCGGAAAAGTTTCGAGTCGAGTTCGGTCAACTCGCCGAAGAGATGTTTGAAGAAATAGACGATGGTGAGATGTTCGGGGTGCGTCCGACGCTGGCCGCAATCCTGACAGTATTCGCCCGCGCGCCATGCGCCGCAGTTCGGGCACACGTCCGCGCCTGCATCGAGTCTCGTCGCATCTTCTAAAGTCGTCTTCACGGCAGTTTCTTACTTCACCTCCCTGACACCTGCGAAGGCCGCGCGGTCGAGTTTGCCGAGGCCGAGCTGCGCGCGCAGCCATTCGTATCGATCCCAACGCGCTTCGGCGTTCAAGGCGTGCCCGGCGTCGTACAACTTCAAAGCCTTCGGCTCGCTGACGAGCGAGAAATAATGACGCGCACGCTTCTCGCCGAGCTGATCGTATCCGCGCGCGTATTGCAAAAGCACCGATGAAGGCGCGGCGTGACCGATGAAATGCGCCGGGTCTTGCCAGCGTGTCAAGGCGATTAACTCTTCGATCCTCGCCTCGCCGACAGCCTTGCGCAGTTCAACTATATCCGGGCGGTCTGAACGCAAGTCTTCGGCGTCGGACAAACTTCCGTCCATCAGCACGAAGGTCTTGATGCGCCGCTCGACGCCGGAGAGCACGCCGCCCGCGTTGGCGTTGTAACTGTGGCCGACGTAAGCGAGGCGCGCGGGGTCAACGTCCTTGCGCGCGAGCAAGAGATCGACGCCGCGGCGTATGTCCATGATCTGTTGGAAATAGATTTCGATGTCGCGCGGGTCGAAGGGCGGTGTGGTCGGTTTGAAGCCGGGGCGCGCGAAGGGCGCGTCGGTCAAAAGCGAGAGCGCGCCCGCGCGTGCGAGCACGACGGCCTCGTCCAGAAACTCCGTGCGGTTCTTCATCGGCGAGCCGGGCATCGCCCAGTGCGCGAAGATGATGGCGGCAAAGGGGCCGCGTCCCTCCGGCACGACGAGGTAGGCGGGCACGCGTCCGCCTTTCAAACTCGCGTATGAGATGTCTCGAATCGTCACGCCGCCCTCACGCCTCGGCGCGCCGGTCTCTTTCAGATCGAGCGGCGCGCTGCGGTCGTAGTCGTAACGTTTGACGAGTTGTTGGTAGGACTCTTGCGCGTGGGCGACAAGGGGACAGCACGCGAGCATCAGGAGACAAAGAAACTTTCGCATAAGACGCTCCTCTGAAAGTTTAAGACCGGCGACTGTCAGAGCCGCGCATCGGTCGGCAGGCGAAATCGTGTCTCGTCGGATTAACCGAGCCGTAGAAACGTTGCCCGCTTCGGCAGCGGAAAGAAGAAAGACAGTTCTCGCTGGAGGCGCGAAGTCATAAAGCAGAAGGCGCAAAGAGTTTGAGTAGATACGTGGCCTCGATTTTCTTTGCGCCTTTGGCTTTCCTCTTTGCACCTCCGGCGAGAACTTCTTTACCGATCCGTCGTTGACCGTAGCGGCCGAAGACTGTTATAGACAAGGCGTTCGCGGCAAATTCGCAACTCCGAGATCGAAGAGTCGTCTTGAAACTTCACAAACTTTTACCGCTCGTTCTACTTGCCTGCCTGCTTCAAATTGTTTGCCCGTCCCATATCTTCGCACAGAAGCGACAGACAGTTGCGCGCGCCGTCCTCCACACGGCCAGAGACGCGGAGATCGCGGCGCAGTTCGCGCCCCTGTTCCGGCAGGGACTCGGCGACCGGCGGCGTCATGATTACATCACCAATTTCGACTTCGACGGCGACTGGCGCGGCGACAACAACTGGGACAACGCCGACAACGCGCGCTTTCCCCAACGCGCCTTTGTCTATTACGCCGTCAGCGAAACGACGACTCACTTCCTCGTCCACTACGCAGTCTTTCACCCGCGCGACTACAAAGGCGGCACGGCGCGCGGCCGCGTCCTCAGCGAACTCATACGCGAGGGCGCGCGGCGCGGCGGGCGCTACGACCCGACGGGACTTTCAAGTGAGGCCGTGCTCGCGCATGAAAACGACATGGAAGGTTGTCTCGTCGTCGCCGCGAAGACGGGAACCGACTTGAAGCGTGCGCGCGTGGTCTATGTCGAGACGCTCGCACACGACCGTTTCTTGAAGTACGTGCCCGCCGCCGAAGGCACGGAAGGCGCGAGCGCATCCAACCGTGTCAGGCTGGACGCGGCGGGGCGGCCGGAGCTGTACGTCGAACCGCGCGGGCACGGCGTCTACGCCTTCGACGGCAGCGAGAAGCAGACGCCCGCAGGCGGCACGCTCGTTTACAAATTCACGGGGCGTGCGGACGACCCGGAAAAATCTACGGCCGCAGAAGAGATCGGCTATGCGCTCGTGCCGCTGGCAACAAGCATCTGGCCGCGTGCGCGCGGCGGCGTCAATCAAACTTTCGGCGCGGTCTACGGGTACGGCGCGCGTTCGTACAGCGCAGCCGGAGGGACGGCGCGTGCGTCGAAACGACAGATCACGCTCGGCAATCTGGGCGTGGCCTTTCGCGGGTTGAAAGGTGCTGCGAACGCGGCGCGACCGCCGTGGGGCTGGTTCGACCGCACAGAGCGCGGGCGTGCGCGCGGCGAATGGTTCTTCGACCCGGCCGCGACCGTCAAACGCCACTTCAAACTCGGCGACGATTTCTCCGTCGTCTACACGCACGCGCCCTTTCTCGGTCTCACGCGAAAGTCTTAAGACTAAAAGCATGAAACCATGAAAGGACACGAAACAACACTAAACTCTTCTTCGTGTGGTTTCGTGTCCTTTCGTAGTTTCAGAGTTTTGTTAGTCGCTCTTGGTTCTCCGAAACTATGTATCCGCGCTTTGAAAACTATGTATCCGCACGGTGAAAGTTTTTTGCGGGCGAATGGGCGCGGCGTTGTTATAATCCGGGCATCCCCGGAAGTCGAATTTTGCAGCACACGGAAATCGAGTTTGAAGAAGGAGTGTTCCCCATGAAGAGTTTGAAGTTGAAGGGCGTGTCTGTTTGTGCGTTGTTGATGTTGTGCGTGTCGGTCGAAGTGTGGGGTCAGGCGGCGAGCGGTCAGTGGCCGCAGTGGCGCGGAGCGAACCGCGACGGCATCTCCACGGAGACCGGACTGCTCAAGCAGTGGCCGGCGGAAGGGCCGCCGCTCGTCTGGAAAGCGACGGGCGCGGGGCGCGGCTATTCTTCGCTCGCCATCGCCAGCGGACGCATCTACACGCTCGGCCTGCGCGGCGATCGCGAGTTCGTCATCGCCTTCGACGTGGCAACGGGAAAGGAACTCTGGGCGCGTCCGCACGGCTCTGCCTTTCGCAACGACCGCGGCGACGGGCCGCGCGGCACACCCACGGTTGACGGCGACAAACTCTACGCGCTCGGCGGCAACGGCGACCTGTCGTGTCTGGAAGCGAAGACGGGTCGCGTCGTGTGGACGATGAACGTGCTCCAGAAGTTCGGCGGCTCGAACATCACTTGGGGCATCAGCGAATCGCCGCTCGTCGTCGGCGACAAGTTGCTCGTCAACGCGGGCGGCGAAAACGCTTCCATCGTCGCCTTGAACAAGCGTGACGGCTCGGTCATCTGGAAAAGCCAGAGCGACGAGGCTGGTTATTCGTCGGCCATCACGTTGACGGCGGGCGGCACGCCGCAGGTCGTCTTCTTCACCTCGCGCCGCGCGGTCGGCTTAGCCCTCAGCGACGGCAAACTCCTGTGGGAATATTCGCGCGCGGCCAATCGCACGGCCAACGCCGCCACGCCCGTCGCGCGCGGCAATCGCGTCTTCATCTCTTCGGACTACGGCACGGGCGCAGGACTTGTCGAGATCAAGGCGGGCGAGCGCGGCGCGCTGACGGCCGAGGAAGTCTATTTCACGAAGGAGATGCGCAACCATCACAGCAGCTCCGTCCTCATCGGCGATCACCTCTACGGTTTTTCGAGCGGCATCCTGACGGCCATGCGTTTCGACAACGGGCAGGTGGCATGGAAAGACCGCAGCGTCGGCAAGGGATCGCTCGTCTACGCAGACGGTCATCTCTATTGCTTCAGCGAGAACGGCGTGGTCGGGCTGGTTGAAGCGACGCCCGAAGCCTATCGTGAAAAGGGACGCTTCCGCATCGCGCAGGATTCGCTGCCCACCTGGGCGCATCCAGTCATCGCGGGCGGCCGTCTCTACCTGCGCGATCAGGACACGATCTATGCCTACGACGTGAAGCAGAAGAAGTAAATCTTCCCCTGCCTTTGACGGCGAGCTTTGCGATCTCAAACGGAGCGGAGAGACAATAGATGAGCTTGGAGCGAATGGAAGCACTGGCGCGGCAGGCACTGGCCGAGTCGCGCCGCAACGACTGCGAATTTATCTCGGTGGCGACGACGGACGGCGCAGCGCACAGTTGGTCAATTGACCTGCTCGACGTGCTGCACAAACAAGAGCCGTTTCGCGTAACGCTCGAAGCCGCGCCCGCCGCCACCGACGAGGAGATCAAAGAGGCCATCCGGCGCGGGATCGCCGAACACTTCAGCGCGACGAGTTATTGAACGCGCGCCGCGCGCCAACTTTTTGCAGCACCATCCCGTACGTTAATCCGAATGAACGAAGCCACCTTGCGCGCGCATGACGACGAAGGCAGCGCAGACGCGCCCTCCGTCGCAGAGATCAGGGCACACTTCCCGGCGCTCGAACGCCGTCACAACGATCAGCCGGTCGCCTATTTCGACGGGCCGGGCGGCACGCAAGTTTCGCGCGCCGTCGTCGAAGCCGTCGCCGGTTATCTCTACGGGCACAACGCAAACACGCACTGGGAATATCCGGCGAGCGCCGAAACCGATCAGATACTCGAAGACGCGCGCCACGCACTCGCGGATTTTCTGAACGCCGCGCCCACGGAGATCGTCTTCGGCGCGAACATGACGACGCTCACCTATCATCTCTCGCGCGCGCTCGGCCGCACGGGATTTGCGGCGGGCGACGAGATCATCGTCACCGAACTCGATCATCATGCCAACGTCGCGCCGTGGCAGGCCCTTGAGCGAGAGTGCGGCGTCCGTGTGCGCGCGGCGCGTATGTTGCCGGAGACGGGCACGCTGGATTGGGAACACTTCGAGAGCCTTGTGGGCGAGCGCACGAAGCTGGTTGCCGTCGGCGCGGCCTCGAACGCGCTCGGCACGATCACGGACGTGCGCCGCGCTATCCGTGCGGCGCGTGCGGTCGGCGCTCTGTCCTTCGTCGATGCCGTGCACTACGCGCCGCACTCGCTCGTGGACGTGCGCGCGCTCGACTGCGACTTTCTCGCCTGCTCGGCCTATAAATTTTGCGGCCCGCACGTCGGCATCCTTTACGGCAAACACGCGCTGTTGGACTCGCTCGATTTTCCGAAGCTCGCGCCCGCCTCGAACGATGCGCCCGAGCGCGCAGAGACCGGCACGCTCAACCACGAAGGCATCGCCGGAGCAGCGGCGGCCGTAGACTTCTTCGCCTCGCTCGCCCCCCGCGCCGCAGCGAACGAGTCGCGGCGCGAACGCCTGCGCGCAGCCTTCGACGCGCTCCACACGCGCGGGGCGGCCTTGACGGAAAAACTGTGGCGCGGTTTGACCGGGATCGAAGGCGTGAAAGTTTACGGCGTGCCGCCCGGTGCGCCGCGCACGCCCACTGTCTCGTTCACAGTGGCGAATGTTCCGTCAACGGTCGTCGCGCGCCAGTTGGCCGCGCGCGGACTCTTCCTGTCGCACGGAGATTTTTACGCGGCCACCGTCGTCGAACGCCTCGGGCTCGGCGTCGAAGGTCTGGTGCGCGCCGGGTGCGCCTGCTACACAACGGACGAAGAGGTCGAACGCCTTACGCGCGGCGTCGCGGAGATTGCTGGAAGTAAGCGCGCCTGAGAAAAGCAAGAAACCACGAAGCCACACGAAACCACACTAACAAGAGTTTCGTGCTCCTTCGTTTCGTGTGTCTTCGTGTTGTTTCGTGGTTCCGCTCTGAGTCTCACAACACTCTCGCCCACTCGTTAATTGCATTGACAAAGGCGACCCTTGAACGTATCGTGCGGGCGCGAAGGTGCGGCCGTTTGCAGGTGGAAGGAGGCGTTTTATGGCCGGGGAGATCGTCGAAGGGCGCGCGGTGACAACGGATCAAACGCTCGCGCCCGACTTCTGCATCATCGGTTCGGGCGCGGCCGGCGGCGTCTGCGCGCTCAAGCTGGCCGAAGCGGGCTTCGACGTGCTCGTGCTCGAAGAAGGCCCCAACATCCCGAAAGAGCCGGGGCACGGCGGCGCTTCGCACGTCCGCAAGATGCTGAACGAGCGCGAGGGCGACATGTACAAGTTGCTCTATCAGGAAGGCGCGACGCGCCTGACGAAGAACGGCGGCATCAAGGTCTTGCAAGGGCGCTGTCTCGGCGGCGGCACTTCGGTCAACTGGTCTGCCTGTCTGCCGCCGCGCAAAGAGACTCTGCACGAGTGGCAGAAACGCGGCCTGCCCTTCACGCGCGAAAACCTCGAACCTTACCTGCGCGAAGTCGTCAACTACCTGCCCATCATACGCAACGACAAGTACAACACTTCGGCGCGCATGTTCATCAAGGGCTGCGACCAACTCGGCATCCCGCACGACAACCTGCCGAACAACACGCACAAGTGCCGCGAGTGCGGAAGCTGCGGCGTCGGCTGTCCGTACGACCGCAAGATGAGCGGCTTCGTCAAGTGGCTGCCCGATTCGGTCGCCGCGGGCGCGAAAGTCTACACGGATGCGAAGGTCGATAAGCTCGTCTGGAACGGCGACCGCGTGACGGAAGTACAAGCGCGCTTTCTCGACGCGAAGACGCGGCCGACGAAGCGCACTCTGACCGTGCGTCCCAAACGCGGCGTCGTGCTCGCCGCCGGAGCCATCGGCACGCCCGGCGTCCTCCTGCGCTCGAAGCTGGACGTGGGCAAACGCGTCGGCAAGTTCACGCACATACATCCCGTCACCATCTGCATCGGCAAATACCCTGAGCGGACGCATCCGGCCTACGGCGTGCCCGACAACATGTGGAGTCCGAAGTTCGGCGACGGCCCCACGGGTTATCTGGTCGAGACGGGATCGTTCTTTCCAGTCCTCAACGCCTCGGCCACGCTCCAACACGGCGAAGCCCTGCACAAGATCATGAGCGACTATTACCCGACGGGCGCGATCATGTACGCGCACCACACGACGGGTTTCGACGAGCGCGAAGAATACGGGACGGTCGAGTTGGATAAGTACGGCGAGCCGGAGTTGGACTATAAACTCGCGCGCGCGAATGTGCGCTCGATGCAGGAGAGTCTGGAAGTGATGTCGAAGATTCACTTCGCGGCCGGGGCTACTTCCGTCTACCACCTGCGGAATCCGCCGCTCGAAGTAACGCCCACTTCGGGACTCGACGAGATCAGGAAGATCGACTTCTCCGAGTCGCAGCGGGCGACGATCTTCACCGTCCATGTGATGGGCGGCTGCCAGATGAATCCGAAGGACGAGCGGCGCGCATGTGTCGGCGCGGACTTTCGCCTGCGCGGGATGCGCAACGTCTGGGTGGCCGATGCCTCCATCTTCCCGACCGGACTCGGAGCGAATCCGCAAGTGACCATCTACGCGCTCGCGCTCTGGGCCGCGCGCGAGATTTGCGAACAGCACGGAAAGCCCTTCGTGCTCAAACATCAGGAGGGAGGTGTGTGGCCGTGGCCGGGATACTAGATTCCATTCTCAATTTGCTGGCGCAGCCGAAGAAACGTCCCGAAGTGAGCGTCGGCGATCTCGAATGCCTCACGGAGAAGACGGCCTACATCCTGTTCGCCGTGGCCGAGGCCGTGCTCGGCGAGAATTTTCTCGTCAAAGCCCCACGCTTCATCGAGACGGTAGACGACTATCTGAACTACCAGCGGCGCGCGCAGCGCGAGCAATTCCTGAATGCGCTCCTGATCGCCGAGACTTCCGCTTTCAACCTCGTCGTCGGCGGCAAGTTTCGCGGCTTCTCCCACATGACCATCGAGGAGCGACGCCGCATACTCGAAAAACTCAGGGCAAGCGACCGCGAACTGCGTCGCAACATCTACGCCGCCTTCGTCAATGTCTCGGCTTCGACTTACTACGCGAGCGAACTGACGTGGGCTGATCTGAGCTATGCGGGCGTGAGCGTCGATCACCCGCAAATCTTGAGCAACCCGCCGCCCGTCCCCTGGCGACCCGCAGACCCGCGCCCCGTCGAACCGAACGTCCCCGTCTAAGCGCCTCGCGCGCGACGGCGCGAGATGACGGTTCACGTCGCCCGCCCGCGCATAGATCAATCCGGCCTTGCTTCGACCCGATCACTTCGCGACGGGAAAACGCGCGCGCAGATCCCGCGCGATGTCCAGATAGACGTTCCTGACGGCGTCTTCGTATTCGTCGCGCGCCCCGAGTCCGCCGAGCGCGCCCGCGCCGTGTATCTCGTTCAAGTCCCACCAGCCGACCTGATTCAGGTGGTCGGCCGCGAGCGGAAAATCCTTCTGCACGATCTGCTTGACGCGGCCCGCGCTTCCGATGATCTCGGCCTGCCACTTCTGCGAGGCGACCGAGACGAGGCCATCGTTTGCGCCTTCCGCCCGCTCGATCACGTCGAAGGAAGGTTGCAGGAAAGTGAAGACCTGTTTGCGCGCCTCTGAACTCGAATAAGTTTGATAGAAGACGTCGCTCGCCGCCTCGGCTTCGCGCACGGACTCATTGAACTTCGCGCAGGCCGCGCTCGACAAATCTTTGAACCCGCGCAGGTCTATGGCGCGGCCGACGAGCGCGATCAACTCGTTTCCTGCTCGCTCGTCCAGCATGAAGTCTGCGAAACTCGATCCGTGGTGCGGCGTGCCGATGGTCGTCAGGCTGGCGATGCGCCCGCTCATGCCCGCCCTGGCGATCATGCAGCGCGCATCCAGCCCGCCCATGCTGTGTGCGATGACGTGCGCTTTCACCGCGCCGGTCTTCTTCAGGATGCCTTCGATCTGATCTCGCAAATCCCCCGCACGCGTCTCAAGACTCTTCGCATAGCTCACGGTCGTGTGATGAACGTCGAAGCCATCCGCTTCGAGATGGCTGAGGATGCCGCGAAAGTAGTGCAGGCGGTCGAGCTTGACGCCGTGTCTCATCAAATGTTCGACCACGTCGTCGAAGACCTTGCCGAACAGTCGTTGCGATTTTTGTTTGAAGGATTCGCGCAGGAAGTCGAAGCGTGCGATGCCGTGAGCGAGTGCGATGGGATAAGTTTCGTTTGAGGCCATGTGTCTGCTCCTGAGCGCGCGAGGCGCGACGCCTGAAGGTGAACGACGAGTGGTTCGCGCACGGCCGATATGAGCGCGTGCACGCGCCGGTCGGCGTGAGCGGCGAGGGAGGGCGGCGAAGATATACGCGTGTGCACGGGAAGTCAACGCCCATGCTCGGCGCTCCGCATTTCAACGGCGCGCGGGCGCGCGGGCGCGTCCCGGCGGCGACCAATTATTTTTCCGGATTCCATTGACGCGTGTGGCGATTGGTGTTAGCCTCTCGTCAATAAAAGGCGTAAGGTGTAGTGAGGACATCTTACGCCGCGACCGTCAACGGTCACAAAGCGAACAACAGCTTCCGAGCTTGCGCCGCCCGGCGCATCGGAAGATTGAACAAGCCCGTAGGAGGTGCTGTGAGGACACCTGCTACGGGCGTTCGCTTTTTGTGTCAAGACCGCTACAGACGCTCGCGCCGGACTCGGGTTATACTTCCCCTCATGCGCGACGCTTACGTACTCCGTTTCCGCGATATGGCGTTGCGGCAAAAGGGGAATTGGACGCGTCGCCTCGTCCACCTGATCTTGAGCATCGCGCTCCGGCTCTTTTTTCGCCGCATAGAGATCGGCGGCGCGCGCAACGTCCCGACCGATGAGCCGCTCATCTTCGTCTCGAATCATCCGAACGGGCTGATCGATCCCGCGCTCATCTTCTGCGCGCTGCCGCGCCGCATCTCGTTCCTCGCCAAGTCGACGCTCTTTCGCATCCCGGTCATCAAGTTTCTGGTCAACGCCGTCGAGTCTCTGCCGCTCTACAGACGCGTGGACACGGAAGAAGACGTGTCGAAAAACCGTCTGACCTTCGAGCGCTGCCACGCCTTGCTGAAGCAGAACCGCTGCATCGCACTGTTTCCCGAAGGCGTCTCGCACAACTCGACGCGTCTCTTGCCCGTCAAGACCGGCGCGGCGCGCATCGCGCTCGGCGCAATCTCAGTCAACGACAACAACGCGCCGGAAGAACGCGGAGGCGTCGCGCTCGACAATTTGAAGATCGTGCCCGTCGGGCTTTACTACACGTCGAAGACCTCTTTTCGGAGCGAGGCGCTGATCCGTTGCGGCGCACCGATTGAAGTGCGCGCCGTATCGTTGGACGAGCGGGGCGAACCGCCGCGCGAGGCGGTCAGAGAGCTTTCGGCGCGTATCGAGGCGGCGCTTCTGGAAGTCACTCTGAACGTGGAGGACGACGAAGAGTTGGGCGTGGTGTCGAAAGCGCAGGAGCTTTTTTCGTCGCTTTACGAAACGCTCTCCCTGCGTCAGACGCTCTCGGCCGAGTTTGATCTGAGACGACGCATCGCGGAGAAATTGTCGGGCGACGCGGGACAGGATCGCGACGCGCTGAGGCGCAGGATTTTGCAGCACGAAGAGGAACTGGACGCGCTCGGCATCAACGCCGAAAATTTATCGCTCCTGACAGATACGCGCTGGAACGTCTTCCGGCATTTCCTGCTGCGCGGCGCGCTCGTCCTGTTGCTGCTGCCGCTCTCCGTTCCCGGCGCGCTCCTCCACCTGCCCGCCTTCATCGCCTGCGAAGTGCTCTCGCGCCTCTATCGACGCCACGGCGTAGACGAGATCGCGCCGACCGTCAAGATACTGGCCGCCATCGGACTGATGCCTTTGACGTGGCTCGTCGTGTCGGCGCTCGCTTATTTCTGGTGGGGTTGGCGCACCGCGCTCCTAGCCTTCCCCACGGCCATCGCCTGCGGCTACGCGGCCATGCTTTCTCTGGAGACGCTCTACGACATGCGCGGGTGGTTCAAAGGCGTGCTCTTACTCTTCAACCAACGACAGCGCGTGCTGCGCCTCTTTCTCGAACGCCGCACGCTGCATCAGGAGATGAAGAAGTTCGTGGAAGCAGAGTGAAGGAGATAAGACAGGTAAATGGTGAATGGTAAATGGAGAAGAATTGTCTTCTTCCGTTCACCATTCACTATTCACCATTTACCATTTACTTCTTCGCGGCCTTTTCGGCGAGGGCTTTGTCGATAGCGGCTTTGAGTCCTTCGTAGCTGCGTTCGTTGGCGACGCGTCCGTTGATGAAGAAGGTCGGAGTGCCGGAGACGCCGAGGCGGATGGCGTCCATCAAGTCGCGTTGAACTTTGTCGGCCATCTGGCCGGAGTCGAGCGCGGCGTCGAACTTCTGCCGATCAAGTCCAACTCGTGTCGCATACTCTTTCAACTTGTCCACGCTGAGAGCCTGCTGGTTCGTAAACAACAACGCGGCATATTCCCAATACTTCCCTTGCGCGCGCGCCGCCTCTGCGGCTTCGGCAGCCTTCGCTGCAAACTGGTGCTGCTCCAACGGGTAATCGCGCACGACGAGACGCAAGCGGTCGCCGTATTCCGCCACGAGTCTCTCCAACGTGGGCTGCATCGCGGCACAACTCGGACACTGGAAATCGCTGAACTCAACAATCGTCACGGGCGCGGCCGGGTTGCCCTTCGCGGGCTGGTCGTCCGTGGCGACTTGCAGGACGGGCGCTTCCGGCGCGCGCAGGTTGACTTGCAGTTGGGCGGCACGGCGCAACTGTTCGGCGAAAGACGCTTGCAGATCGCGCCGTTGCGTGTCTTGCAGGTACTGGACGAGTTGCGGTTTCAACTGCGCGAACTCGCCGTTGATGCGCGCCTTGTTTTCGTCGTAGAACTTTTGCGCTTCCGCGTCGGTGACGGGTCTGGATTTGGCTTCGATCTCGGCGTCGAGCAGAGCCTTCGTCGTGACTTTGCGCCGCTGCGCTTCCTGTTCGAGCAGCACGTCGTTGACGCGCAGGTCAACTTCCGTCTTGCGCAGTTGGTAGATGCGCTCCTGCACGCCGTAGATCAAGGGCTTGAGCGAGTCTTCGATCTGCGCGGAAGTGATCTGCTCGCCATTGACGACGGCGAAGACGCGCGCGCGGTCGGCGGGGGTGGCGGGCGGCGTCGCTTGCGGCGCGTTGACTTTGACGACGGACGCGGCGCGCAGGCGATCTGCGAACTGCTTCGCCACTTCGCGCTGCCGCTGTTCGCGCAGGTAGCCGATGATGTCTGCTTTGACGGTGTTGAAGTCGGAGCCGATGCGCGCTTTGTTTTCGTCGTAGAACTTCTGTGCCTCGGCCTCGGTCGGCTCAGTGGTCTTCGAGACGACTTCCGCTTCCAGAAGCTTCGTGGTCGTCGTGCCGCGCTTCTTCGCTTCGGCGTCGAGCAGTTTGGAGTTGATCTGCAAGTCGAGTTCGCGCGCACGCGCATCGATGACGGTCTTGCGCAACTCGGCGATCTGCGGCGCGATGCGCGAATCAACTTCCTGCCGCGTGATGCGGACGCCGTTCACCGTGGCGACGACTTCGGGCAGCGGTTCGCCCTCGCAGGCGCAGTTGTCGGCCGACGGTGCTGCTGCTGTGTTGGGCGTCGCGGCCGGGGTCGTGGCTTGCGTTTGCGGCGTAGGTTGCGTTTGCGCGGGGGGCGTCCGCGTGGCGCGCGGCGTGGTCGAGACGGGGCGGCGCGTCTGCGCAAAGGTAGCGAAAGAGACAGACAGAGCGACGAGTGCGAGAGTTAAAAACTTCCTCATTATTCCTCCAAAGGCAACTATGGCGACGGGTGAAGTGTGGATCGCTATTGTAACAATTCAGATGACATTTGCCACTCCGGCGGATGCTTGACGTAGAGATAGAAGAAAGACATTTCGCGCTGGAGGCACAAAGACGCAAAGAAAACATTCAAACTACCTTTTCAGCTCAACACCTTTGCACCTTCCGCTTTGCGCCTCCGGCGTGAAATTCTTTCTTAACGCTTACTTTCTCGCGTGCAGGGGGCGTGCCTCGGCGCGTTCGTCTTCTTCTTCGTCGTCCTCGATTGGCGGGCGCATCGCGTCGAAGGCGGGGAGGCGTGAGATTTCGGGCATCGGAGAGCGCGAGCCGCGGACGGAGAACCAGATGATCTCGTTCAGAACGCGCGGGTCGGCCATGTCTGCGAAGGCTAGATTTTGTTCGGACGTGCGACGCATCCAGTAGCGCATGGCCGCGTGTTCGCCGCCTCCGGCGCGCGCCGGAGCAGTCAATAAATTGTCTGGGGCGATTTCGGGCAGGATGGCTTTGAAGGGGCGCAGGTCGGCCGTGTCGCGGAAGATGTCGATGGGCGTGGCCTGTGCATCGAGTTGATTCATGGGGGCGAGGCCGAGCACCATCTCGATGGTGCGAATCAGGCTGACGGTGTTGTGGTAATCGCGGATGTATGCGCCGGGGCGGTTGTAGGCGCTGATGACGAGCGCGGGGGCGCGGTGTGCATCGACATGATCGGGGCCGTCCTGCGCGTCGTCCTCGACGACGAAGATGGCCGTGTCCTGCCAGTAAGGACTTTCTGAGACGGCTTCGACGAGACGGCCGACGGCGTAGTCGTTTTCGGCCACGTAGAACTGCGGCGTCGGGAAGTTCGGGTTCAGGCCTTCCGTGTGATCGTTCGGCAGACGCACGATGGAGAGATGCGGCATGCGGTCAGGCCGCCCGGCCTTGCGCTCCGCGACGAACTCCTGAAACTCCTTGAGCCATTCGCCGAGGCGCGAGTTGCCGCGAAAGCGCGCGTCCGTGTGCGTGGTCGAAATAACGGGATCGATGCGCCCGCCGCTCTCTTTCGCGGCGCGGTAGGAATCGGGCGTCAAAGCGTCGGGCGTGAGTTGATCGAAGTTGCGAAAGGTCGTGCTGTGATGTCCTTCCAGAGTTCGCTTCGTGGGGAAGGCCGATGCGGTCGGAGAGAGGTCTGGATACGAGCGGCGGCGGTTCGCGTTCAGCGACGCGACGAACGCTTCGGAGAAGGTGGAGATGAATTCGCCGTAATTGCGATAGCGAAGACCCGCACGCGCGGCCGCGTCCCAGAGATAGAGCGAGGCGGGTTCGGCCACGTCGCGCGAGTTGTTGAGATAGGGCACGTGGCCGCGCAGGAACGTTTCCAGTTCGACGGAGGTGACGGCGCGCGGGAAGAGCGGCGTGCGGTCGCGCGCGTTCTGCGCGGCGGGGCGATAATCGGGCAGGCGGTTGAAGCCTTCGTAATCGTAGGAGCGGCCGCGGTCGCTGTAGCCCCAGCGATAACCTTTGTCCGTGTAGTCTGTGGAGAAGGCGGCGGTTGACCAGTTGTGGCCGTCGGGGCTGGCTTCGGCGTTGACGAAGAAGCGGTCGAGCAGGCCGAAGCGCAGTGCGAGCGCGCGCCCGTTGGGCGTGACGTTTTGCGGCGCACCATTCGGTCGCCGTGCCGCCTCGCCCGCGCCGAAGATGGCGAGCGTGGGGTCGCCGTCGGCGCGTTGGCCGTTCCCTGCGCGTTCCAGATCGCCGAAGACTTGATCGTAGGTGCGGTTCTCTTTGATGACGTAGATGACGTGCTTGATGGGCGAAGCGCCGCGAAAGAGTTTGGCGCGCGGCGCGCCGAGCAGATTGTTGTTGCGCATCACGTCGGTCGTGTAGCGCGCGAGCGTCGCGGCGTCGGGCACGTCGGCCGTGAAGATGTTGCCGGAGACGAGCGAGACGCTGTACTGGCCGCCCATGCCGGACGCGCGCCCTGTGCCCACGGGGAAACGGTCGTTCGGCGCGTTCGGGTCGCGCCCCGAATTGTTCGAGACGACGGAAGAGTTTTCGAAGCCCGTGCCTTTGCCGTTGGCGTAAAAGAGCGTGCGGCCGACTACGGCGACGGCCGAAGGATAACGCCCCGTCGGAATGAAGCCGCGCACGACGCTCCGCCGCGCACGCTCCTGCCGCTCGCGCGCCTCTTCCGCTTCCTCTTCTTCACTTTCTTCCTCTGATTCTTCTTCCTCCGTCTCCCGCGCTTCTTCCTCTTCGTCTTCCTCGTCCGCTTCGCTCATAACTGCGTGCGCGTGTGCGTCGGCAGCGCCGCGCGCGCGTGCCGAGAGTGCGACGACGGCGATGGAGTTGCTGTGCGCGTTGGCGACGTACAGAGTAGCGCCGTCGGCGTCGAGCGCGAGACTTTCAGGACTGTTGCCGACGAGTTCCGTTGCTTCCGCGAGCCGCACGTCGATGCGTTCGATCTCTCTGTCCGTCTCAGTGTCGATGACAGAGACGCTATCTGCATTCGAGTTGGCGACGTAGAGTCGCGTGCGCGCCGCGTTGAACGTCATCATCGTCGGATGACGGCCGACCGGGATGAAAGAGAGAGTCTTGCTGTCGTCGTCGCCGCCGGGGCTGTAGACGGCGATTGACTCGTCGTTCCAGCACGAGACGTAAACTTTCGAGGTCTTGCCGAGACCCGGCGCGGAGAGTGCTGCGACGCCGTAAGGATAGATGTTGTGAGTCGGTCGTTCGCGCCGTCTGAGGTCGATGCGCAGGAGCGCAGGTGTCGTGCTCGCAGGGTTGCGTATCATGGCGAGGCTGTCGTCCAGGTTGTTGGCGACGAAGAGCGTCTCGCCGTCGGGGCTGATGGCGAGACCGGTCGGGTAGATCGGTTTCTGGTTCGCGTTGTAGCGCGGCGAAGCCTCGCGCGTGCCGAGCGGATTGAGATCGATGAAAGGAGCTTCGACTTTGGTGTTCGGCCCCGGCGAAGTGGGCGCGACGCGCGGCAGTGTGCGCGGGTTGAACTTGAACTTCCAGATTTTGTTTTCAAAGCCGCCCGACACGTACATCAGGTAAGAGCCGTCTGTCTCGGCGCGCGGCGAGAAGACGAGGCCGACGTTGGCGCTCTGCGGCGTCGGGAAATAGATGTTCTGCACGACGGAGGGCGCGGGGCGCGCGTTCAGATCGATGACGGCAAGCGACTGCTGCGCCTTGTTCGTCGCCGCGTTGAACTGTATGCCGTAGCCGCTGTGGATGGCGACGAGGAAACGTCCACGGCCGTCAGCCCCTTCGCGGTCGGGGCTGCGCACGAAGTCCACTGCGAGCGCACCGACGGCAGCCTGCCGCGTCGTCGAGTCGCGCACGGGCGCGCCCGCAGGCGCGAGCGGCCTCCCTTGCGAGGCCGGATGCGCGGGAATCTGCACGTCGGCCGAAGAAGTCTTCAAACTCACGGACAGCAAGACCGACATCGCAAGCGCGACGAACGACAGAACCACAACAGCCCGCCAGTTTTTAGTGCGCATCACGTTTCCTCACATGGCGATGTTTTTCAGGTGGTAACGTTCCGTGTCGTAGTGGCGCTCAACGTCTACGGTGTTGATGCGGCCGAGCACGGACGTGATGGGGACGAGCGAGAGTTCGCAGGCCGGGGCGATGCCGCGCGCCGAGACCATCATGCCGAGGTCGCCGGCTGCGAGCGCGTCTGCGGCGCGCGCGCCGAACATCATGCCCATCACGCGGTCGATGGGCGAGGGCGCACCGCCGCGCTGCGGGTGGCCGAGCATGGCCGCGCGCGCATCGTAAGGCGTCTCGCGCATGATGCGCCGGGCGAGCACTTCGCCGATCCCGCCGAGGCGCGCGTGCCCGAACGAATCGTGCCGGTCGTCAACCGTGACGAGTCCGCCGTCCTTCGCATACGCGCCTTCGGCGACGACGATAACGGAGTAACGCGGAAGCTTGCGGTCGCGCCTCGGCGCAGACGTGTCTCCGAGCCGCGACTCCAGGTGACGATAAATCTTTTCGTAGCTGAAAGGGTGTTCGGGGATCAGGATCAAATCCGCGCCGCCCGCCACGCCCGCCCACAGGGCGAGATGCCCGGCGTGGCGTCCCATCACTTCGATCACCTGTACCCAACCGTGCGAGCCTGCGGGCGTGCGCGAACGCTCGATCACTTCCGTCACGTTGCGCAGCGCCGTGTCGAAGCCGAGCGTGTAGTCAGTCTCGGCCAAATCCTTGTCAATCGTTTTGGGTATGCCGACGACGCGCACGCCGCGCTCGTGCAGGCGCGCGGCGACGCCGAGCGTGTCTTCGCCGCCGCACGCCACGACCGCATCGAGACCGAGCCGCGCGATGTTCTCTTCGACTTCCGCCGAGCGATCAAACGGCTCGCCCGTGTCCGTAGAAGTCTTGAACGGATTCGTGCGCGACGAGCCGAGGTTGGTGCCTCCGTCTCTGTCCCAACGCCGCACGGCGTTGCGGTCGAGCGGCAGCACGTCCGTCGCCGGATTGAGCAGACTGCGCCAGCCGTCGTAAAGCCCGACGACCTTGATGTCGTGCTCCGAGGAACGATAGACAAGCCCCTTGATGGCGGGATTCAGACCGGGCGCATCGCCCCCGCCCGTCAACACGCCGATAGTTTTCACTGCGCTCATTAAATGTAAAATTGCTCCTTGTTGGTAGAAAAGCGGTGAATGGTAAATAGTAAATGGTGAATGGATAAAACCTGCTTTCGTCCATTCACCATTTACTATTCACCATTCACCGGCCTTTCTTCATCGTTTTTTCCTTCTGTCTTCTCGCGCGGGACTTCGAGCCAGATCGTGGAGAGTGGCGGCAGTTGGACGTGCGCGGAGTAGGGGCGCAGGTGCAAAGGTTCAGCCTCCGCTTCGATGGCATCGAGCGCGACCGATGCGCTGCCGTCGTAGTGTGCGGCGTCCGTGTTCAGGATCACGCGGTAGCTGCCGGGCGCGGGCAGCGCGAGACGATAGGTTCGCGTCGTGTTGGAGAAGTTGCAGACGCAGACGATGCTGCGCTGTGCGTCCGCTTGTGAGTTGCGTATGAAGGCGACGACGTTCTCGGCCGCGCTGTTGGCGTCGATCCATTCGAAGCCCGCGGGGTCAACGTCCGCTTCCCAGAGCGCGGGTTCTTCCGCATACAGGCGATTGAGATCGACAAGAAGAAGTCGCACGCCTCTGTGCGCGGGTTCGTCGAGCAAGTGCCAGTCGAGGCTCTGATCGTTGTTCCACTCGCGCCACTGTCCGAGTTCGCCGCCCATGAACAGCAGTTTCTTGCCGGGGTGCGCCCACATGTAGCCGTAGAGGGCGCGGAGGTTGGCAAACTTCTGCTCGCGGCTGCCCTGCATCTTCCCCAACATCGAGCCTTTCAAGTGAACGACTTCGTCGTGCGAGAAGGGCAGGATGAAATGTTCGCTCCACGCGTACATGAAACCGAACGTCAGGTTGTTGTGATGAAAGCGTCGATAGAGCGCGTCCTTGCTGAAGTATTGCAAGGTGTCGTGCATCCAGCCCATGTTCCACTTGAAGTCAAAACCGAGGCCGCCCTCTGACACGGGACGGCTCACCTTCGGCCACGACGTAGACTCTTCGGCGATCATCAACACGCCCGGATGCTCCCGGTGAACGGTCTCATTCAACTCGCGTATGAAATCGATGGCTTCCAGATTTTCGCGTCCGCCGTACTTGTTCGGCAGCCAGCGGCCGTCGTCGCGGCTGTAGTCGAGATAGAGCATCGAGGCGACGGCATCGACGCGCAGGCCGTCGATGTGGCACTCCTTGATCCAGAAGAGCGCGTTGGCGATGAGGAAGTTGCGCACCTCGTTGCGCCCGTAGTTGAAGATGTAAGTGCCCCAGTCCGGATGCTCGCCTTTGCGCGGGTCGAGGTGTTCGTAGAGGGCGCTGCCGTCGAAACGGCCGAGGGCGAAAGCGTCTTTCGGGAAATGCGCGGGAACCCAGTCCATGATGACGCCGAAGCCGCGCCCGTGCAGGTAATCGATGAGGTAGCGGAAATCGTCGGGCGTGCCGTAGCGCGCGGTGGTCGCGTAGTAGTTCGCCACCTGATAGCCCCACGAACCGCCGTATGGATGACCTTTGAGCGGCAGGAATTCGACGTGCGTGAAACCCATCTCCTCTAAATAGTCTGCGAGCGCGGGCGCGGTTTCGCGGTAGGTGAGCGAGCGATTTCCTTCCTCGCGCACGCGCCGCCACGAGCCGAGGTGCATCTCGTAGATCGACAGCGGTCGTCGCAAGTGATCTTCGGTCGCACGTCGCTCGATCCATTCCTGGTCTGTGAAACTGTAAGCCGGCTCGAAGACGATGGAGGAAGTGGCGGGCGGCACTTCGGCCTGTAGGGCGTAGGGGTCTGCCTTGAGAAAGGCGGGGCGTCCCCGGTGATGCATCTCGTACTTGTAGAGCGCGCCCGCGCCGAGGTCTGGGATGAACAACTCCCAGATGCCGGATACGCCGAGGCGTCGCATCTGGTGAAGTCGGCCGTCCCAACGATTGAAGTTGCCGACGACGCTCACGCCGTCCGCGTTCGGAGCCCAGACGGCGAAGGAGACGCCTTCCACGTCGCCGAGGCGACGGACGTGTGCGCCCAATTTTTCGTAGAGATTCCAGTGGCGGCCTTCGGCGAAAAGGTGTTCGTCGAAATTGCCGAGCGTCGGGAGAAACTGGTAGGAGTCGCGCTGCGTGAAGATGTTGCCGTCCGGGTAAGAGACGCGCAAGCGGTAGGGGAAGGTCTGGGTTTTGTCCGCGACTAAAATCTCGAACAGTCCGGCCGGGTGCGTGCGCGTCATCTCTCGCGGCGCTTCATCCGCGACGAGCAGTTCGACGCGCGCGGCTTCCGGTCGATAGGCCCGGACGATGATGCCCTGCGCGGTCGGGTGCGCGCCGAGAACGGAGTGCGGGTCGTGATGCACGTAAGAGAACAGACGCCCCAACACGTCCAACGGAACTGTGGGTTGATTAATCTCGACCATTATTCTCCTGAGCCGTCTTCCCTTCCCGCTTTCTCAAGACAACACGGACTCGGCGAGCGTTTCGACGGGCGCTTCGTGCGGAGCGCGCGGCAACACTTCGCGCAAGAGACGCGGCGCGAGGTCGAGTTTCAAAGCCAACTCTTTCGCATCGCGGCGTGCGCTGCCGTCGCGCAAAGCCTCGTAGACGATCTCCTGCGGGCGTTCGAGGTTCGCGTGCAGGTTCAGTTCCCCCGCGAGGTCGATCAAATCGAGCGCCGTCTCGTAATGTTCCGGGGAAGAGTCATCGCAGACGGCGGTGCGCACCGTCTTGGCGATCAACTTCTCGAACTTGCGTCGCATGCTCGTGCGGTCGAGACGGTAGCCGAGCCGCGCCACCTCGCCCGCGATCTTCAACGCCTCGCGGAACGCCGCCGGGTCGTTCTCCTGCTCGAACTTCTGCATCTCGCGCTCCAACCTGCGTGTGATGGTGAACTCGGCCGCCGCGCGCAACTCTTCCGGCAGGTGAAAGCCCGCTTCTTGCAGCATCTCTATGTTGCGCCGGTTCTCTTCGTAGAGATATTCGTACTGCTCCGAGAAACGACCGACCATGCGGCCGAACACGATCTCGTAGATGCGCTGGCGGCCTTCGGGCAAGAGGTGTTCGAGGCCGAAGTCTGCGGGGCCGAACTCTTCCTGCATCAGGCGCAAAAGCGTCGGCAAAGACCCCGTGCGAAACTGCGTCCAGAGATTTTCCGTCGCCGCGCTAAACGCCGCGTCGCCTTCGTATTCCCTGAGCACGCAGTAAAAGTCCGCGTCGCCGACGTGCATCGCGGCGACGGCGAAATCCTGTCGCCTGCCGGTTGAAAGAGTCTCCAGGACGATGCGCCCCGTGGCGAGCGCGAGCCGTCCGTGCTGCTCTTGCCGGAAGTCCGCGAGCCTGAAGGCGTGACCGGCGATCTCGCCGTCCTGCTCGCTCTTGTCCACGAGCGTCGAGATGGCGAGCGAGGCCGCGATGCGCGACTGAGCGACGCGCGTGCGCTCGACCGACGTGCGAAAGATGTCCGCGCCGTTGCCGTGCTTTCGCAGGTTGCTTTCGGCCAACGCGAGTCTCTCTAAAAACTCTTCGCGCGGACTCGGCAGTTGCAACTCGTCCATGAAATCCAGTGCGCGCGCGGCATACTTCAAAACCTGCACCGTCTCGATTCCCGAAATGTCGTTGAAGAACCAGCCGCAACTCGTGAACATCAAAAGCGAGCTGCGTTGAAGTTCGAGCAAGGTGAGCGCGCGTTCTTCTTCCCTCTCGCTCAGGCGGCGTCCCGCCTGTCGCGCCAGAAACTCGGAGCGGCCATTCGGGCGCGCATCCAGTAGCAACTCGACGTAATCGTCGCGCGCAGCCCACGGGTCTCGGAAGAGTTCGCCGCCCTGTTCTTCGTAAGCGCGCGCGGCCTCGTCGCGGACGTAGTTCAAGGCGTGACGCAGAGGCTCGCGCCAGCGCTGATTCCAGCCTTCGGGCGCGCTCGCGTGACAACTGCAATCGCGCGTCCAACGCCCGACGCCGTGCGCGCAACTCCAGGCCGTGCCTTCCTCTTCCGCTCCGGCCTTGATCTCGACTTCCCACACAGGATCGTTCTCTGCCAGAAACTCTCCGTAGTTCGTCACGCGAAGCCCACGCGCCGCCGCTTCGACCTCAAGCCCGTAAGCGAGACAGCGTTCGCCGAACTTGAAATGATGGCCGTAGGATTCGCCGTCCGTGGCGACGTGGACGAGCCTGCCTCCTGCCCCGCCGCCGCTGTTGTTGGCGTCCGCCTCGCGCGCGCGCCGCTCGAAGCGTTCGAGCAGCATGTGCGAAGAGGCGAGCGCGCCGTCGAAGGCGATGGCTTTGGCAAGCCCGCCGTCGTAGAAAAAGATTGCGAGCGAGCGCCCGGAGCCGTCGCGGTGCAGGTAGCGATAAGGCACGGTCGTGTCCATCTGCCCGTCAACCACCGAGAGCCAAGTCTCGCTGCCCTTTGGGCGCACGCGCTCGGCCTGAAACGGCGAGAGGATAACGTACTTCAAGCCTTCGTCGATGAGCGCCCCGAGCGTGGCATCATTGGCCGCGGTTTCGGGCAGCCAGAGCGATTCGGGTTCGCGCCCGAATCGTCGGCGAAAATCGGCCAGCCCCCAGCGAATCTCGGTGCGACGGTCACGCTCATTGCAGAGCGGCAGGATCGCGTGGTGATAACCTTGCGCGATGGCGTTGCCGTGCCCGCCGCGCGCGCGTGCGCTCTCGCGGTCGGCCGCAAGGATGCGCGCGTAGGTCGCAGGGTGAAAGCGTTCGAGCCATGCGAGCAGCGTGGGGCCGAAGTTGAAATTGATCTGCGAGTAGTTGTTGACGATGCGCTCGACGCGGCCGTAATTGTCCACGATGCGCGCGTAGGCGTTTGGGCGATAACACTCGCTCGTGATGCGTTCGTTCCAGTTGGCGAAAGGGTGCGCGCTCGGTTGGTGTTCGATGTAATCAGTCCAGGGATTTTCGCGCGGTGGTTGATAAAAGTGTCCGTGAATGACAAGCGCCGTCGTCGTTGAGTTCGCCATGAAGTCCCGCCCCCTGAAAAGTGCGCCGCCGCCCACTGCTGAAAGTGTCCGCCCCTCGCACGCTTTGTTTTGATTGATTTCCCTCGCGCGCCAGTTTAGCAATCATCGGTGTGCGCGGGGAAGGGGGCGCGCGAAAAAGTCTTGTAGAGCCGCGCGCGGTTGTAGTAACTTTGGCCGCAACTTAAAACGTCAAAAACTTGTGTGCGGAGAAGTTGTTATGCGAGGGCGTGAGACTTCCAGAAGTCCGCTCAGGCGGCGCGAACGACGAGCGCACGCGTTAACTTCATTCGAGCAAAGGAGTGCTAAAGGCGATGGCGACCGGCAAAGAAGGGCGTGCGGCGGACGGCGGGCGTGACGAACAGCAACAGCAGCAGCGACGCGTGCGGCGCGTGAACAAGAAGGATCAAATCCTCGCGCTTTTCACTTCCGGCATCAATGAGGTGGAAGACCTCGCCATGATCACAGGCTCGCGCCCCTCTTACGTCGGCTCGATCCTGCAAGAAGCCGGACTCAAATCCGGCTACTTCGATCTCTACACTTCGACCTCGCACCCGATGAACGTCTATTCCAAGTTCTTCGCGGGCAAGCTCGGCTTCAAAGATGAAGAGACGGCGCGCGCGAGTCTTGAGTTGATCGAACGTCTCTATCGCCAGTTTGAATTCGCGGGCGACCGCGCCGGGCAGCACCACGCTTTGACGATGGCCTTGACGATGTATGACAGGGCGCGTTGGACGGGCAAGTCGGCCGAGGCCACGATCTTTCGTGAGTGGCTGGTGGCACGCTTGCAGGAGCCGACCGAGAGCGAAACGGACGAAGCGGAATTTGCCGGGCAGGAAAGCGACGCGCTGCCGTCGCTCGATTAAGTTGAAAGACGTGCGCGCGACGTGCAGCATAGAGACGCGTGCGCGCGCCGGGAGAACTCAGTGGAATGATCGTCGAAGGCTTTGACAACGCGTGGCACATCCTGCGCCACTGGGCTGAGAGCGGCTACGAATATTTCGCGCTCGACACGACGGCGCGCATCCCCGAGCCGCGCCCGCTCGCCAGTTCCGAACTGGCAGCCGCAGGGCTGCTCGGACTCGACTACCTGCCCATCCCGCCCCTCTCCACGCGCGAAGGCCACGGCGACAACCCGGACCCCGAACGCCCTCTGACCATCGCCGAAATCGCGCTCGCCACCGCCATCGCCGAAGGTTGGGAGCCTGACACCGGCGAGACGCTGACCTAGAGACATTGACCCGGTGATATTTTATCTAGGAAGCGCCTGAACGTTCAGTGCAACAGCAGTCGTGTCTCACGCATCACAGGTCAACCAGCCTGCGTCTTCAACTATCCTATCTGTTCGTGCCTTTCGCCGCAGGGGAAGCCTTCTCGCGAAAGACTCGAAGCACTTCGCGCTTGTCGTCGGCGCTCAGGGCATCGAGGCCGCCCGTCACTTTGAATTTTTGGTCGATCCACTTGCGCACCTTTGCCGCGTCGTAGCCGAGCGCCTCCGCGCTTTGCAGAATCTCTGCGTCGATATTCACATTCCTCTCCGCCGGAGGAGCAGCAGCAGCGCTTGAAGTCGCCGCACTCGAAGTCGTCGCACTTGAAGCCGTCGCGCCTGAAGTTGTCGCCGCAGCGTTACCCGACGCGCGCCCCGCCCTCTCTCCGGCCGTCATACGCGAAGTCTTCTCCAACTCCTCGCGGCTCGCAATCCCGCGTTTCACTTCAAAGCCAAGCAGCGCCAGCGCACGCCCGCACGCCCCCGTCTCACAGTTTTCCACGTAAGAAGTTTTGTTAACGTAACTTTCGCCCCGCACTTCAAAGGCATGTCCCGTCGCGGCGGGCTGCGCATCGTCCGGGTTGCGATAGACTTCCGCGCGTATGAGGATGAACCCCGCCTCGCGGTCATGTTCGAGAATGTGTGTGATGATGCGTCCGTCGGGGAAACGCTCGTAAAATTTTTCGAGGCGTTCGGCGACGGGGACGTAATCTTCGAAGCGGTCGTTACGCGGCGGCGAAGGGCGTGACATGGCTTTGGCTACTCCTCGGAGTTTCGTTGGCAGACAACTTTGTAACGGGCTTTCGTGGGCGCAGACAATCTAACGCTCTCAACTGTTTTTTTCAAACACGACGGGCGACCGGCAACTAAAAGTCAGAGTCTCAAAGGACACTCTCTTCGCGCCGTGGGATTTCAAAGGTCAGGAGGTCGCGTGCCATCTCCGTGCGAGGGAAAACGGCGCGCGCTTCGGCGAGCAGTTGTTCGGGCGTGACGGAAGCATCGGCAGTGTAACGCGGGCTGATGTGTGTGATGAGCAGTTGGCGTACGCGCGCTTCGCTCGCCACGCGCGCGGCCTGCGCGGCGGTCGAGTGCATGCTCTGTGCGGCCAGAGGTTCGTCCTCCGTGGCGAAAGTCGCTTCGTGAATCAGAACGTCGGCGTCTTCTGAGAGCACTACGGAGTCGCGGCAGTACATCGTGTCGGTGCAGTAGACGACGGAGCGCCCCGCGACCGCAGCCCCGACAAAGTCGCGCCCGTCTATGACGCGCCCGTCCGGCAGTTCGACGCGCTCGCCGTTCTTCAAGCGGCCGTACAGAGGGCCGGGCGGGATACCTTCGGCCGCCGCGCGCTCCACGTCGAAACGGCCGGGGCGGTCAGTCTCCGTCACGCGATAGCCGAAAGAAGGGATACGATGTTTGAGCGGGCGACAGTTGACGCTGAATTCGTCTTCGCGGTGAATGAGGCCGGGTTCGACCGTGTGTATTCTGAGCGTGTCGGAGAGCGTCGTGCGCGACAGGCGCGCGGAGGTGCGCACGTATTCTGCGAGTCCTTCGGGGCCGTAGAGATGTATCTGTTGTCCCTGCCCGGCCAGCCCGCACGTGGCGAGCAGCCCCATCAGGCCGAAGAGATGGTCGCCGTGCAAATGTGTGATGAAGATGCGCGCGATCTGGCTGAGTTTAACGGGCGTGCGCTGCAACTGGTGCTGCGTGCCCTCGCCGCAGTCGAACAGCCACACCTCCGCGCGCTGCGGCAGACGCAAGGCCACGCCCGACACGTTGCGCGCGCGCGTCGGCACGCCCGAACTCGTCCCTAAAAAAGTGATCTGCAAAATTAAACTTGCTGCTCCCGTCCGAAACGAAATGGTTGACTTAAAAAAAATAATGCCTTAAGAGAGTACCCGACTTTGCTCTGACCCCGGATGCAAAAGGATTTCCCCCAACATGCATAACATTTTGATTGTAGACGACTCTGACATCTGGCGTCGCCTCACGAAAGACGTACTCAGGAAAAACCCTTATCGCCTGTACGAAGCCGACTGCGGCGAGCGTGCCCTTGAGATCGCGCGCGAGACTCCGCCCGACCTCGTGATCATGGATTACCGTATGCATCAGATGGACGGGCTGGATGCCTCTCGCCAACTGCGCGAGATTCCCGGCTGCGAGCAAGTGCCGGTCATTCTCATCACGTCCGAGAATTTCCCCGGCGATTGCACCGAGACGCCCGCGCCATACGTAGACGGCTACGTGGACAAGAAGCACCTGATTCAAGACCTGGACGATTGCGTCAAACTTCATCTCGACGGCCAAGTGCGCGTGGCCTGAACGAAGACTCGAAGGAAGTGTTCGCACTTCGTTCAACTTCCGCTCGTGGCGACTTGTCAGAGTGAAGTTTTGGTGTTAGAGTCCGCAGCCATATCGCATCCTTCCCCCAAAGGAATGGTGTGAGAGTCGAGAGGCCGACTGCGTTGCGAGGGCGCATGTCGGCCTCTCGCCATTTGCACACAAGCCTTTTCACGCCGCGCCCCGTCCACTCTCTTTTCAAACTCCGGCAAACACGCCGCCTTCCGATTTCTCTTCCAGTTCCTGTAGCCCGTTTGCGCCGTCAAAGTTTCGTTGTTAATCTTGTCGGCCGTGCCCCGGCACGAGATCAACACATTCAAGCGAGCGCATACGATGAAAAGACCTCTGCTCCTTTCGGCCTTCATACTTTCACTTCTGCTTTTATCTTCGGCGGCCTGCAAGAAATCGACTCCGCCACCGGCCACGAATCAAGCGGCCAATCCTCCCGCATCGCCGACGCCCAATTTTGAAGCCGCGTTGCAGGAGATGGCGAAAGTCGACCAGGAAGCCATTCGCCAAAATCCGAACGATGCGGCCGGCTACTATAATCTCGCCAACACCTATTTCAGCGCCGGAAAATTTAAGGAGGCTGCCGAACAATACAACCACGCCATCCGCCTCGACCCGAAAGACCCGGCCGCGCGCTATGAACTCGGCCAATCTTACGCGCGCCTCGGGCGCTACGACGAGGCGTTCGCCGCCTTCAACGAATCACTCAAACTCAATCCGAAAAACGCGGACGTTTACAAAGAGATGGGCGACGCTTACGGCAAACAGGACCGCACGAAGGATGCGCTCGACGCTTACCAGAAAGCCGTGAGCCTCAAGCCCGACCACGCCGAAGCCTATTTCAATCTGGGCAATCTCTACACCAAACTGGAGCAGCCGCAAGAGGCCGTCAAAGCCTTCCAGCAGGCCGCGCGCCACAATCCGAAAGACTCCGACGCCTTCTTCAATCTGGGCAACTCCTACAGTCGTCTCAAACAGTTTGAAGACGCGATCAAGGCTTATCAAGAGGCCGTCAAACTTCGTCCGGACGACGGCGAAGCGCGCGTCCGGTTGGCCGTGCTCTACCTGGAGACCGGGAAACGCGAAGCGGCCGACGCCGAATACAACAAGTTGAAAAGCTCGAACCCGCAACTGGCCGCCATGCTCGACGAGCGGATGAAGGCGCAGAAATAGCGGCGCGAAACTTCAAAATTGGCGGCGCGAAAATTTTTTGCGGTCTTATTCGTTATGTAATTCAACCGCAATCTCTTTGCAACCTGAGCCGCGAGCACGGGGCGTATATTCGGTTCATCCTTTTACGGCAACTGGACGGACAAAATGGGGCGGCGGGCTTGGGGGAGCCTTCCGCCCCTTTTTCCATCTCAATTCAAGTACGATCTCGTACAGACCCGCACCTGTGCGCGCGTTAAAATTCACGCACTTCGCACGTCGAACATCTGTCATGGGGAATAGTCAGCTACTATTTACCTCTGAAGCAAAGCGAACGGCGTAAGAAACTTTTACCAAGGGCGGTGCAGCATTCGACACACGAGAGCGCGCCGCCCTCTCTTTTGCCCGGCGAACGCCGAGAGACCGAAGCACATTCCATCCTGCTCTCTCCGCACGCCCTCGCCCCATTGACTCGCAACGCGTTTTGGCATAGATCATAACTGCTCCCGATTTCCTAACTTCGCAAGGTCGCGGCCATGAGACACTCGCTCGCAGTCACTCTCCTTTTCTTGCTCGTAGTCGGCCAGTCAGCTTGTTCCAAACAAAACAAAGCGGCTTCGGGTACGGCAGCCGCCACCGCCGCAGGCAGCCCGGCTCCGGCCGCCACGCCCGAAGCCACACCTCCGCCCGTCGATATTCAGCAGCCTGAGACGCAGGACGCGCAAGGCTTCTACGCGCTCGGCCTCGAACTCTACAAGCAGAATCGAGACGAGCAGGCGGCCGAAGCTTTCCGCCAGGCGACCGTGCTCGACCCCCAATTCGGCGTGGGCTACATGAAACTTGCTTTGGCTTACCGTGCGCTCGGCCGGAAAGAAGATGCGCAGAAGACTTACGAACAGGCCGTTAAAGTCTTAGAGAAGTTGACGGACAAAGAGCCGAAGAACGCGGAGGCGCAACTGAGTCTCGGCGAGGCTTACAGCAAACTCGGCGAATACCAAAAATCCATCGAGGCTTATAAGCGCGGCATCAAACTCACGGAACCCGACAGCGCCACTTACTACGACATCGGCCTCACCTACAACAAGCTCGCGCGTTACACCGAAGCCGTCGGCGCGTTCAAAAAGTCGGTCGAACTAGACCCGGACGACTTCCGCGCACAGGAAGCGCTCGAACGCGCCGAAGCCGACGCCACACGCCAGAAGGCACGCATCGCCGAAGAGAAAAAGAAACTCGAACGCATGGCTAAGACGGGCGGCAACAAGAACGCCAATTCGAACGCCAACAACACCAACGCCAACAAAACTCAAACACCCGCAAACACGAATCAATAACAAAGTCCCAAGTCTCAAGTCCCAAGTCGGAAAGCCACTCCAACTTGGGACTTGAGACTTAAGCCTTGAGACTTTGAAAATTAGCGTGCGCAGGTTTGAGCGCGGCCACCGTCGATGGAGTAGGTTGCGCCTGTGATCCAGGCGGCACGTGCGGAGGCGAGAAAGAGGATCAGGTCGGCGATCTCTTCGGCTTCGCCGGTGCGTCCCAGAGGATGGGTCGTGCGCGAGTGTTCGAGGAAGTTGGCGTAAGCGTCTTCGGCCATACCGCCGCGCCGGTGCACCTGCGTGCGCACCACGCCGGGGTTGACGGCGTTGACCCTGATGCCTTTCGTCGCCAGTTCCAAAGCGGCGCAGCGCGTCAACTGATCCACGCCCGCCTTCGACACACAATAGGCGAGCACGCCGGGAAAGGCGCGCAAGCCCGTCACGCTCGACACGTTGACGATGTTTCCCTTTCGCGTTTCGAGATGCGGCACGGCCAGTTGCATCAGGTGGAAGACGGCGCGCAAATTCACGTCGAGCATCGCGTCCCACGACTCAAGCGTGGTCGTCTCAATCGTTCCGTTCGTCAGACCGCCCGCCGCGTTAACCAGCACGTCCAACGCGCCAAAACGCTCCACACACGACGCGACGGCGCGCTCTGCTTCCCTCTCGTTCGTCACGTCGGCGGCAATCGTATGAGGCTCGCCGCTGCCGCCCCGCGCGATCTCTTTGGCTACCGCTTCCAGAGCCTCCGCGTCGCGCCCGACGAGCGCCAAGCGTGCACCGGCCGCTGCGAACTTCAGAGCGGTCGCGCGCCCTATGCCCGAACTCGCGCCCGTCACGAGCGCGGTCTTGTCTTTCAGTTCAACGTCCATCGTCTTTAAGTCAGTCCTTCGTCCGGCGTCTGTTTTTGAGCACGTCTGCGAGCGGCTTGATCTGTATGAGCGTGACGACAGTGTCGTCGCCCTGCTGCCTGCGCTCGAATTGCAGGAGGTCGTAATAGACGCACCCGCCGTCGCCGTGCACAGGCCATTCGCGGCAGACGGCGGGGCGTGCCTCGTAGATTCCGCACACGCGTTTTTCCAGATCGTGGAAGATACAGGTTTGACCGAGCAGCGGATCGCGCTTGCGACGCAAGATGCGCCCGCTCGCGGCCGACATCTTCGTGAAACGCCTGACGGCCTCTTCTTCGCTCACGAGGAAATGACGCGCCAGACGCAGCACATCGCGGCGCGTGACAGGCACGTGATCGTAGACGGAGCAACACATTCCGATGCAGTTCAGACAATCGTACATGCCGCTTCCCATCACGACGCGCCCGCCTTTTCTTCTGCAACCCCCGGCAGTTTCCTTCGGACACGGAACTGATGCGCTTACAGCGACTCTTGCCTCACATCTCTTCCGCTTCCTGCGCGCGCGCCAACTCCAGAAAACGCGCCGCGTCGTCGAGCATCCGCACGTTATTGAACAACACGTAAGACGCGCCCGCCCCGGGCAACATCGAGACGAGTTCCGCCAGTTCGTCATCTTCGTAACGATAGCGCCAACCCGTGCGGCCGTGCAGCCGATAATAACACCGCTCCGGCGTCTGGGTGCGCGCGCTGAAAGGATCGACGACGTGCGTTAACCTGAGTTCATCGCACAACTCTCTGACCAGAACATCAGGCCATGCGCCTCTCGGCTCCCAGAGACAGACGAGTTTGCGCGGCCGTTCGATGCGCGCGAAAAAACTGCGCAGGTCTGCGACGTGTTCGCGCGTCGGCGTGAAGCTCGAAGGGCATTGGAACAGGATGCGCGTGGCCTTGAGCGCCGCGGCGCAGGCGAGCGTCACCTGCCAGGCCTCTTCGACGATTGCGGTGGGGCGAAACGAACCGGCCTCCGCCAGTTCCGTCTCGTTCAATTCTCTTTTCAGGCGGCGATAGGTCGGGCTGCGCGATTCATGCGTGATCAGTTGCCAGGCCTTGAGCGTAAACTCGAACGTGGGCGGGGCAGCCACGCGCCAGCGTTCGAGCGTAGCAATCTGCGGCGGCTGGTAGAACGTCTGTTGCACCTCGACCACGGGGAAACGCGCCGTGTACTCGCTTTGCGCCATGCGAAAGCCACAGCAGCCCACCTTGATCACGCGCTCGTCATTTCGCTTCACCTTGTTAACTATTAACTCTCCATCTCAGCCGCGCGTCAGTTGGCGATACTTGATGCGGTGCGGTTGGTCTGCCGCTGCGCCGAGGCGCGCGCGCCGGTCGGCTTCATACTCCGAATAGTTGCCCTCGAACCAGTAGACTTTGCTCTCGCCCTCGAAGGCAAGGATGTGCGTGGCGATGCGGTCGAGAAACCAACGGTCGTGGCTGATGACGACGGCGCACCCGGCGAAATTTTCCAGAGCCTCTTCGAGTGCGCGCATCGTGTTCACGTCCAGATCGTTCGTCGGCTCGTCGAGCAACAGCACGTTCGCCTCCTGCTTCAACATCTTCGCCAGATGGACGCGGTTGCGTTCGCCGCCCGACAGCGCGCCGACCTTCTTCTGCTGATCCGAACCCGAAAAGTTGAACCGCGCAACGTAGGCGCGCGAGTTCACCTGTCGCGTACCGAGCATAACGATGTCCAGACCGTCGGAAATCTCTTCCCAGATCGTCTTGTCGGGCGCAAGCGCGTCGCGGCTTTGATCGACGTAGGCGAGTTTGACCGTCTCGCCCGTGCGGAAAGTGCCGCCGTCTGGTTCTTCCTGTTTCGTGATCATGCGAAACAGTGTGGTCTTGCCCGCGCCGTTCGGCCCGATGATGCCGACGATGCCGCCCGGCGGCAAAGAGAACGTGAGGTCGTCCATGAGCAGACGATCCCCGAAAGCTTTCGAGACGTGCTCGGCCTGTATCACGACGTTGCCGAGACGCGGCCCCGGCGGAATGTAGATTTCGAGTTCCGAAGCGCGCCGCTGCGTCTCCTGACTCGCCAGAGCCTCGTAAGAGTTGATGCGCGCTTTCGACTTCGCCTGCCTGCCTTTGGGCGACATCCTGATCCATTCCAACTCGCGCTGCAAAGTCTTCTGCCGCTCCGATTCCTGTTTCTCTTCGAGCGCGAGCCGCTGCCCTTTCTGTTCGAGCCACGAAGAATAGTTGCCCTGCCACGGAATGCCCTGCCCCCGGTCGAGTTCGAGAATCCACCCGGCAACGTTGTCGAGAAAATAGCGGTCGTGCGTGACGGCGATGACCGTGCCCGGATACTTCTGCAAGTGTTGTTCGAGCCAACTGACGGATTCCGCGTCGAGGTGGTTGGTCGGTTCATCCAGGAGCAGGATGTCGGGCTGTTGCAGCAGGAGACGGCAGAGGGCGACGCGTCGCTTCTCTCCGCCCGAAAGAATCTTGACGGGCGTTTCCGGCGGCGGGCAGCGCAAGGCGTCCATCGCAAGTTCAAGCCGCGAATCCAAATCCCAGGCGTCGGCCGCGTCGAGTTTCTCCTGCACCGCGCCCTGTCGTTCGAGGAGCGCCGCCATCTCGTCGTCCGACATCGGGTCGCCGAACTTCTCGTTGATCTCTTCATACTCCTTGAGCAGATCGACCGTGGCCTGCACGCCCTGTTCGACGATCTCGCGCACGGTCTTCGTCTCGTCGAGTCGCGGCTCCTGCTCGAGGAAGCCGACGGTGTGGCCGGGCGAGAGCACCGTCTCGCCCGTGAACTCTTTGTCCGTGCCCGCCAGTATGCGCAGGAGCGAACTTTTGCCCGAACCGTTCAGGCCGATGACGCCGATCTTCGCGCCGTAGAAATAAGAGAGATAGATGTCTTTGAGGACGGGCTTCTTGTCGTAAAACTTGCTGACGCCGATCATCGAGTAAATAACTTTATTGGACACGCTGCTCATAACTGAACTCACTTTCTCCTTCGTCACGGTTGCGGAATTTACGGGCTGACTTGACCGGCGGCTGCGCCGCGAAATTTTACGGCTCGGGTTCCGGCGGCGCGGCCGTATTGGCGGCGCAGGCGAACACGGCGGTGCTGCCGATGCGGACGGGCGTGAGGGGCGTTTCGCCTTCGAGCGCGGCCTTGTTGATGCCGTCAACCACGTCCATGCCCTTCGTGACGCGCCCGAAGGCCGCGAACTTCCCGTCCAGATGCGACGCCCTATCGACGAGGATGAAGAAGTTCGTGGTCGCGCTGTTCGGCCGGTCGGAGCGCGCCATCGAGACGACGCCGCGCACATGCCGGATCGCGTTCGGCTCGTCGCGCACGGTGCGCCGCGCGCGCTCGGCGAGGGCGGGCGTCAGTTTTTCGCGCGTCGAGAGGTTGCCGCCCTGAATGACGAAGCCCCGGACGACGCGGCTGAAGGTGGTCGTGTCGAACGCGCCCGTGGCCGCGAGGTTCAGGAAGTTGCGCACGCTTTCGGGCGCGCCCTGCGGTAGCATCTTCATCTCGATAGTGCCCGCTTCGGTTTCGAGCCGCACGCACTGCGCGGCCATCTGCTCGACCGTCGCCCCGTCGAAAGGTTCGGGCGCGGGAGTCGGCCGCGGGGTCGGCGCGGGAGTCGGTGCGGCCTTCTGCGGCGCGGGCGGCGTCGCCTTATTGGGCGCGGGGCGTTTCTCCTGCGCGGGCGCGTCGGCGGCTAAAAAAAGCGTGGCGCAGAGGACGAGGCTTGGGTTAAGAAGTTTCTTCATAGTCGCTTTGTGTGAATTCGTGAATTCGTGAATTGCTGCTATATCATTATCACAAAGCGCGCCGCAGTTGCACGAGCCGAAAATTTTTAGTGTTCAAAATTGACTTAGAGGAAGAGACCTGGATGACTGACGAACTGAGTTTACAGGAGCGTTATGCACCCGCGCTGGCTTGCTTCGGGTGCGGCCCGGCCAACGAACAGGGTTTGCGCATACGCAGTTTCGTGCGCGGCGACGCGGAGACGATCTGCGAGTGGCAGCCGCAGAAACATCACGAGGCTTATCCCGGCATGTTGAACGGCGGCATCATCGGCTCGCTCATAGACTGTCACGCCAACTGGACGGCCGCGTGGCATCTGATGCGCCGCTCAGGAGCGGACACACCGCCCTGCACCGTCACGGCCGAGTACACGGTGAAACTCCTGCGCCCGACGCCGAGCGATGCGCCCGTCATGCTCACGGCGCGCGCCGTCGAAGCCAGAGAGGATCGCGCCACAATCGAAGTCGAACTCGTGGCGGGCGGGAAAGTTTGCGCCACGGGGCGCGGCCTCTTCGTCGCCGTGCGTCCCGGTCATCCCGCATATCATCGCTGGTAAAGAGATCATGTCGCAGCAAAAGCCCCTCGCACACTTGAGCCGCACCGGACTCGTCGCCGTTCTGCTCTGCCTCTTCCTGTCCGTCGCTTCTCTCGCGCAAAAGCGCGCGACTTATACCAACCCCGTGATCGCGGGCGACTTTCCAGACCCGTCCGTCATACGCGTCGGCGACGACTACTGGACGACGGCCACTTCGGCCGAATGGTTGCCCATCTTCGTCATCATGCACTCGCGCGATCTCGTCCACTGGGAAGCGCGCGGCGCGGTCTTCCGCGAGCGTCCGGCGTGGGCGGCGCGTAATTTTTGGGCTCCCGAGTTGCAGCAGTTCGGCAACCGTTTTTACGTCTACTACACCGCACGCATGAAGAACGGCCCGCTCTGCGTCGCCGTCGCTTCGGCCGACGCGCCCGCAGGGCCGTACACGGATCACGGTACGCTCGTCTGTCAGGAGATCGGTTCGATTGATGCCGTGGCGACCGTTGACGAAGCGGGCGACGTTTATCTGCTCTGGAAAGAGGACGGCAACAGCCGCAACCAGCCCACGCCGCTCTGGGCGCAGAAACTTTCGCCCGACGGCACGCGCCTCGTCGGCACACGCAAAGAGTTGTTTCGCAACGACCCGACCAGTTGGGAAGGCGGCGTGGTCGAAGGCTCGTTCGTCGTGCGTCGCGGCGAGTGGTTTTATATGTTCTATTCGGGGAACGCCTGCTGCGGTCGTCGCTGCAACTACGCATTAGGCGTTGCGCGCGCGCGCAAACTGCTCGGCCCGTGGGAGAAGAATCCGGCCAACCCGATCCTCGCCGAAAACGACGTCTGGCAGTGCCCCGGCCACGGCAGCATCGTGACGAACAAACAGGGCAGGGACTACCTGCTCTACCACGCCTACCGCAAGTCGGACACGGCGTTTCATATCGGGCGCGAGGCGCTGCTCGACGAAGTGAAGTGGGAGGCAAACGGCTGGCCTTCGATCAACGAAGGACGCGGGCCGAGCGTGACCGCGCCGCGCCCGCCCACGTCCGGCGTCATCGTCAGTCAGGACACTTTTCTTGACGAGTTCGACATGCACGCAATCGGGGCGAGCTGGCAATGGCCGCAGTGGAGCGTGCCGACCATCGGCATCGAGACGGCGCGCGGCGGGCGTCTGACGCTTTCGCCTTCGGACAGGAAAGCGAAGGACGCGCTGGCCGCGCTCGTCACGCAACGCGCGCCCGGCGCAAACTACACTGCGACGACCGAAATCGATCTGGCGGGACAGCCGCGCGGCGCGCTCGCAGGTCTGGCCGCTTACGCGGATCAGGAGAACGCCGTCGGCGTCACACTCGGCAACGGAGAGATCAAGGTGTGGCGAATGGAAGCGAAGGGGCGGCAGACGGTCGCCGCCGCGAAGACGACGGCGCAGGCGATGTCGCTTCGGATGACGGCGCGCGACGCAGAGCGTTATCGTTTCAGCTACAGCACGGACGGAAAAAACTGGACGCCTCTCGGCGAAGAAGTTGACGGCACACACCTCGGCTACGTCCGCATCGCCCTCACGACGGGCGGCGCACCCGGCGCAACCGGCAAATTCGAGCGACTACGAATAGAAAGAGAAGACAGGTGAATGGTGAATGGTAAATGGTGAATGGTAGAAGACGGTTCATCTTCCATTCACCATTTACCATTTACTATTCACCGCTTTTACTCAGAATTTCTTCTCCAACATTTCTTTCGCCTTCGTGACGGCTTCTTTGTGTTCGGGGAGGAATTCCGGGTGCGGCGTCATATTGAGGATGAAGTTGATCTGTTTGCGCGCGTCGTCCATGCGCTTGTTGCGAAGGTAAGCCTCCGCGAGACGCAGGCGATAGAGCGAATTGTTCTCGCCGTATTTCATACCGCGTTCCAACGTCTCGACGGCGCGTTTGGGGTCGCCGCCAAGCATCGAGGGCAGTTCCAGATCGAGGCGGCCGAGCACCATGAAGGCGCTGCCGCCTTGAAAGCCCTCGTCTAATTTGACCACGGTTTCCATCTCTTTGCGCAACGTCTCTGCGGCCGACAGACCGTAGAGCGGCCCCTTGGCCTGCGCGTAGCCGCCCTGATTTGCGCCGAGCCAGAAATGGCCTTCCACGCGCTGCGGCTCGACGCGCACGGCCGTCTCGCCCGCCTCGATGCCCTCGCGAAAAGCCTTCTCGCGCTCCGCGGCGTCCGTTGTCTTGTCGCCGAGCGTGTAGTTGAGACGCGCGGCACGCCAGGCCGCATCGAAGTTGCTGTGATCGACGGCGCGTGCGCGGCGCAGCACTTCCAAACCTTCGCGCACGCGCGCCAGATCGTCGCGTCCGGCGTAACAATCGTCGGCCTGCTTCAACAGTTCGGGATTGGGCTTACTGTTTCCCGACGGAGGCGGCACGGAGGAGGATGCGCTCTCCGAAGGCAGGGAGCACGCGGACGAAAGCAGCACGCAAAAGGCGACGGCCGCCGTTAAAATCAAACGCAACTTGCGAGGTCTATTCTCTCTCATCAATTGACAAAGTTCCTTTCCGCTGTTCGACATTCTCAAGGCTTAAATTTTAACTCGGTCGCACGCTTCTTTTGCCACTCAAGCGGGCGCGCCTCTTTCTCTACTGTTGCTCTGCGAGATGTTTGATGTGTTCGAGCACGCGCATGTGTATGCGTCCGATGATGTAATCCGACCAGCGATTCCAGTAGATGCCCGGCCAGAAATCGTTCTCATACCACGTCGTCCCTTCGAGCAAAGTCTGTCGCCCGCCCGCCTGCGGCGTCAATAAGAACTGACCGCGCCGCGAGTGTAGATAGTTGTTCAGATGCGGCGGATTCAGATGCGGGTAGGGCGACAACTCGTCCATGATCGGCGGCTGCTGTGTGACGCCGAACTTCAACAGGCGCGGCTCGTCCCACACCTCAATCGGCTCGACGAACGCGCCCGTCGAAAACACGCAGTGCCTGATCGCGCCGACGCCGTGGCCGTGTATCTCCGCGCGCAGAGGATAGGCGATGCCGGTCTGGAAAAGTCTCTCGCGCGGCGGCGGCAGTTCGGAGAACGCGACGAGCTTCGGCCAGACGCGTTCGGGCGGCGCGTCGATCAAGACAGAGGTGCGCACGGCTCTGAGCGGCGCTGGTTGGCGCACGGAAGTCTCCAGAAGCATGAGCGCGGGCAAGGCCAGCACGACGGCGGCGAAGGCGTGCGTCTTGTACGCGTGCGGCGTCTGGTGGAAGTCGCCTTCATAGCGCTTCTGTATGAGGTAGCCCATGAAGCCGCCGAAGAGGGAGAAGACTGCGCCGAGCGGCGCGGCCATCACGATGCAGATCAAGCCCTCGATGGCAAACGCGATGATCGCCGCGCACGTCAGGGCGATGGCGAGCAGAGAGACGAGCAGGCAACTGCCGAGCGAGCGCGGTTCGTGAAAGCCGTAGATGAGGACTGAGGCGAGGCCGACGCAGAACGGCAGGCCGACGAACAAGCCCCAACCGTAGTTTTTCATCCCTTCGACGCTCAAGAGCGTCATCCCGATGGTCAAAGCCGTCACGGAGACGACGCCGACGAACGCGCTCCCCACAGCCCCGCGCGGCACGATTCGATTCAGAAATTGTTTGAGTCCGCCGCCTGCGCCCCGCACGCCGCGCACGCTCGTCGCATCCGACACATCCGACACGCGCGGCGGCAACACGCCGAGCAGGATGAAGAAGAGCAAGTTGACGAACGGGACGAAGAAGACGAGCACGAGCCAGAGCGGCAAGCCCGCCGAACGCAGGCGACGCAGCGTCAGAACAACGCCCGTCCAGATGAAGGGCAGGGCGACGAGAAGCAGCGTCGCGTAAAACTTTTGATAACTGACCGTCGTGTCTTCCACGCTCGACGCTTCGGGAAAGAGCCAGTAGTTGAAGACAGTCCAGCGGCGGTTGAACATGCTGGCCGCGATGATGCGGTCGATGTTGTGTTTGACGGCGAACAGAGCAAGCCCGATGGCGAGATATTTGCCCCGCCCGACCGTGCCGCGCCAATCCCATAAATCGGAGAATTTGAACATGGATGTTTCTTCTCCCGCCGCCATGCCCGCAAAGCCTGTCGTGGCTTCCGAGCATTAACTTCAAGCTGTAACTTCCCTCCCCGCCGCTGCAAACTACAACTTCAAGCCGGGGCGCATCGAGCGTTCCTTGTCGGCTGTCCTCTCTTCCACTGGTTCGAGCTTCCACAGACGACGGACGGCCTCTTCGAGCTTCGCCTGATTGTTGGTTTGCATCGCCTCCGTCCCTTGCGCCAACCACTTCGCGGCCTCTTCCGTGTTGACGAACGTGCGCCCCGGACGCTGGAAATATTCGAACCACTCGCGCCAGAACCAATCCTGCGCGTAGAGAATCTGGCCGCGCAGATTTTTGAGCGCGTGGTTGAGTTTTTGTATGCCGCGCCAGTCGCGCCGCTCGGATGCGCGCTCAAGCTCGCGCGCGAGCGCCGCGAAACGCGTCTTCTGCGTCTCGTTTCCGTAGTTCTCCACGTACTCGCGCGTCTCCGAGGCGAGCGATTCGGCTTCGGTGGCGCGCGCCGTTTTCGCGCTGCCGCCGAGCCGCCTTTCCAGATTCGCCACACGCACGCGTATCTCTCGCGCGCGCTCGACGATACCTTTCGCCGCGTCTGCGTCGAGCGCGACGATCCCGTTGCGCTGCGTGCTGATCTCGATGTCGAGGTCTTCGATCTCTCTGCGCAGACGGTCGATCTCGGCCTGCGGGCTGTCGTCTCGCGCGGACGCAAACGCTCCGGCCTCGCCTGTTGACATGGATGCTGGTAGTTCGTCTTCTTCGTAGAGGACTTCCGGAAAGTCGAAGCTCTCCGCCTCTTCCGCGTAGTCGCCGAGGAGCAGTTGGTCTTCCAGAAGATTGAGACGCACGAGGTACGACTCAAGCTCCAAAGGCACGCTCTCCAGAAGCAACAGGTAATCCGGTTCTTCGTCCTGCGGGATGTAGACGCGCTCGCTGAACGTTGCGTTGAGGTGCGGGATGAACACTTCCACGTTGATGAGACGCGAGGCATCGACGCGTATGTGCAGTTGAATCTCCGCGCCCTCGGGGATGGGGCGGCGGATGTGTTCGTTCCAGATGTGCATGTTGCCGACCCAGTTGTTGGCCTGCGGTTCGCCGAGCGCTTCGCCCTCCCAGAGTTTGATCGCCAGAGAAGTTTCGGCGTCGCTCGGTCGCAGGGTCTTCGCCGCGCGATACGAGACGGTCTTTTCGGCGGGCAGGAGCGTGCGGCGCGGGAAGACGGGGCTGAGTTCTATCGTGCCGTCCGCGCGTTCAAGTTCGACCGAGATCGTGTGCGGCAAAGGCGGCGCGCTGATCATCAGACCGTGGCGGACGGAAAACTCCGCAGGCTCGCACGCGAGCGTGCGTCCTTCTCTGTCGCGCAGGGAGAGCAGAAACTTGTTGTTCTTCCCTTCCTGCAGGACGAGCGGAATCTCGAAGTAGTTGTCTGTGACGGCGTGCCAGCCGCTCGTCCAAAAATTGTTGTCCGTGTCGATCTTCACTTCGCTCGCTTCCGACGCGCGCGCGCCGTCGATCTTTCCGGCCACGGCCGCTTCGAGCGAAGTGCTCACGGGATCGTAGGCGAGCCGCACGGAAAGTTTTTCGGCACGCGCCGCTCCGGCCATGACGGCGGGCACGGCAACAGCGGTTGCATCCGCGCGGCGCTCGATTGTCGCGCCGTAGATGGCCGCGCCGTAGGCCACGACGGTCATCGGGTCGAGTGAATAATCGACGCGTGCGCCGAGCGCATCGCTGATGCTGCGACGCAGGTAAGGCATCTGCGTGGGGCCGCCGACGAGCAGCACGCGATCAAGGTCTGCCCCGCCGACGCGCGCGGCCGCGAGCGCGTCAGTTGCCAGTTGCAGGCAGCGCGAGACGAGCGGTTCGATCTCCGTCTCCAGTTCGGCGCGCGTGAGCGTGAGTTCCGCTTCGATGTAGCGGCCTTCCGTATCCGTGCCGAGGTCTATGAGGCTGACGATTGTTTCATCAGCGTTTGAGAGTTCGATCTTGGCGTACTCGGCGATCAGTGTGAGTTTGCGTAACAGACGCCCGCCGCCGTCCTGCGCGCCGGGCAGAGAGAACTGCGCGGCCAGATGTGGCAGAAAGATTTTCTGCGCGATGAGACGGTCGATGTCTTTGCCGCCGAGATGATTGTCGCCCCTGTGTTCAAGCACGCTCAGATGCCCCTCGCGCGTGGAGACGACGGCGATGTCGAGCGTGCCGCCGCCGAGGTCGAAGACGAGCCAGCGTTGATCGTGTGCGTCGGGTCGTGCGCCGTAGGCGAGCGCGGCGGCAATCGGCTCTTGCAGCAGAGGGTGTTCCGCGAGTCCGGCGAGACGCGCCGCACGCGCCGTCGCTTCGCATTGCAGCGCGGTGAAAGCGGCCGGGACGGTGATGACCGCGGCCGAAAGATCGAGGTTGTGATCGCCCTGTCGGCGACGCGCATCTGCGAGCAGGGCTTTCAGGACTTCGGCCGAGAGTTCTTCGGGCGACATCTCGCGCCCGGCGGCCGGAAAGCGGTGCTGGTATTTTTGTCCCATCAAACGCTTGAATTCGGCCGCCACGTTTTCCGGGTCTTCGGCGATGGCGTTGTAAGCGCGCCGCCCGACCATCACGCTGCCCGAACGCAGCACGCGCACCACCGAAGGCGTAACGTTCATCTGATCCGCGTTCTGCATGATCTTGAACTCGTCGCCGTCGAGCCGCACGATGCAGGAATTGGTCGTCCCCAGATCGATGCCGTAATTGATAAATGCGCTCATGCCCTCAAGCCTGCTCTCAAAAAAAGGTTTGCCTCATCTGCCCTTGACGCCTTGCCTGACGACGACGCGCCCGTACTTCACCACCTGCCCGCGCCACAACACGACGGGTTCGACCATCTCGTCGATCAAGCGTTCGTGCTCGCCGAGTCGTTCGTCCTCGAAGGCTTCGATCACTTCGACGGATAGCCCCGGCTCGTAACGTCGCCCCGTCAAGTCGAGCACGCTCAGTTCGCGCTCGCTCAAAAACTTTTGCAAACGCCGCGCGACGTGCCGGGGCTTCGACGCGGCTCGCTCCGGCGCGAGCGTCCCGAGCCAACCCTCCAGACGCCATCCCTCAATCGCCAACTCGATGAGAGAGGCGAGCGGCACGTCGAGCTTGGCGGGGAGTTCTTCTTGAGCCATCGGTCAGAGTTCTCTTAAAGCGACGAGGATAATACGCGTTTGAAGCGAGTTTCAGTTTTCGCTTCCCTGTTTCACTGTAGCGCACGCGGCGGCGCTTTTGTCGCCTCGATTTGTTTGGGCGGCACAATGGACGGGGCGGCGGGCACGACCGGCAGCCCCGCATCGACCCAGGACTGATAGCCGCCTTCTAATACCGACACGGCGATGAATCCGAGCGTTTGCAGTTCGACGGCCGCGCGACGGCTCGCCTCCTCGACCGCGCCGCAATCGCAATAGAGGACGATCTGTCGGAACTTCGACAAGCGCCTGACGCGCGATGCCATCTCCGTCTCCGGCATCCAGAGCGCGCCCGGAATGTGCCCCGCGTCATATTCGTCTTTCGCGCCGACGTGGAACACCGTCGCACTCTTTGCCTTCAACTTACTTTGCAACTCGCTCGCCGTCACGGAAACCACGAAATCCGTCCGTTTGAATTGCGGCATTGTCATCGGCGCGAGCGTCGGCGTGGGAAAGTTGAAGTTCACAGGTTGAAACGCCGTCCGGCGAGAACCGGGCAGGCTATTAAAACATTTGGCGACGACGAGCGCGAAGACGACGAAGAGGACGAACCTCCACGCGCCGCGCCCCCAACGCGCCAGCTTTTTCTCCGTCTCCCCCTGCTGAATGTAGGACGTGAACAACTCTGCCTGCGCCGGAGGTTCGCGCAAAGCCGCGGCGAGTTGGCGCGCGTAGCCTTCAACGGTCTTCTGCGGACGCTCGCCGGAATCTCTCGCGGCGTCGAGATGTTCTTCGATTGTAAGAAGCGCGGCGCTTTCAGGCGGGGCGAGTTGCCACGCCTTGCGCAGCATCTTCACTCTCGTCTCCCTGTCGAAAGCGCTCTCGAAACCGTCGGCCAACTCGTCGAGCATTTCCGCCGCCGCCGCGTAGATACGACGCGCCACCTGACTCTCCGCCCCGGCCAACTCAAGAATCTTTTTGAGCGCGGGTCTGATCTGTTCGTTGAACTTCGCGTGCGCTCGCCAACAAGTCTCCCTGCGCTCGCCTATGCTCTGATTGGTCTTCACTTCGTAGCGATAGGTCATGAAAGTCATGGCGAGCAACACGTCGAACTCGTCTTCGACCGGCCCCAGAATCTCCTGCTCGTATTCGTGTCTGAGCGTCTGCGGCAGAGGGGACGTGTTGAGGACTGCGAGCGCGCGTGCGGCATGCTGACGGTCTTCGCCGAGGATTGCGTCTTTCGCCGTCTCCGCGACGGGCGCGGTCACGAGTCGCCACGTGCGTTGGCGCAGGTCTGAGATCTCGGCGAAGGTCGTCGCCTGTTCGAAGTCGCCTTTGAGATCGGCGGCCATCAACGAAGACCAGAACTCTCTCGTCTCGACGACTTCTTTCCAGAGCGCGTAGGTCTGCCGCCACTCTTCGCCCAGTTCGAACGCAGGGTCGAGCCGAAGCAGACCGGCGAGCCGCAGGAGCGCGCAGTCGTGGCGCGCCGAAGCATTCTCACTCGCACGGATGCGCGCGGCCGTCTCTTCCAGCGACGCGAGGCTCGGCGCGCCGGGCATCGCCGCCGCCGCTGTTTGCGCGTCGAAGAACCAGAAGAGTCGTTCGTAAATTCTTTGCGCCGGGACGGTCAGACGGCCCAGACAATCGCGCACGCCGTTCTCCGTGCGTTCGGCCGCGCCGAGCCAACTGATGTCGTGCGCGTGCGGACGCTCTGCCACGCCCAACTTGATCGCGCGGCGGAGCGAGGCGGCGGCCGCGTAAATCTCCCTCTGCGAAGCGTGGCACGACAGCCCGAGCAGCCTGTAAGCGTTGTCGGCCACAGGCGTCAGTTTGAATTTATCGGCACTCGCTCTGAGAGTCGCGCCGGGGCTGCGGGTAGCGGTCTGCATGTAATAGAAATCAGGCCAACACGACGAAGCAGGTTTCGGGCGCGACGGGCAAACTTGAAAACAGCGTGCCCGTGCTACGGGAGATTGAGCATGACTGAAAAATATCTGCGGGCGCGAAAGGCTCTCGTCCGCTCCTCATCAAAGACCGTCGGAATTTTAACACCTACGCCGGAGAAATAACGACGAACGGCGCGAGCCAAGAAGGCACGCGATAGATTAAGACTGAGAAGCCCCGGCGCGAGCGAAAGAAATTTAACGTCGAGATTCTTTCGTCCACGCCGGGGCTTGTCTTTGGTCTTCGCTCTGACGCAGCCAACGTCAGGCGCAAGACTTGTCTAAGGCTTATCTAGGGACGCGGCTTGCCGGGAATGCCCACGTCGAACCGTAGGAGACTGGGACGGCGCGGCGTGGGGCCGGGGAAGAAAGGGAAAGCCGCATTGGTGATATAGAGGTTCTTGCTGTCGTTCCTCACGCCGAAGGCGGCGGCGGTCGGCCCGTCGAGTCCGTCGGCGGCCGTCAGCAACACCTCGATCTGGCCGTCAGGCGTGACGCGCACGACGGTGTTGAAAGGGTCGGTCGTGCCGTACAGATTGCCCTGCACGTCGAAAGCGAAATCGTCGAGGCCGATACCGGAGACGTGGATGCGTCCCTCGCCTGCTGTGCCCTTGCCTCGAATGGGGAAAGCGACGACGTGCGCGCGATCCGAGACTGAGACGTAAACCTCGTTGCGGAAAATCTGGATGCCGTTCGGCCCCGGAGTCAGGGGCAACGGGACGGGCGTGAGCAAGGGCGAGTCAGTCCAGATTTGCGGGGGCGTGCGGCCGTCGGCCGCGATGCGGAAGACGCGTCCGCCCAGTGTGTCGGCCACGTAGAGTTGGCCTGCGTGATAAGCGATGCCGTTGGGGGCGGCGTCTGCGGGCAGTTGCGCGAGCAGCGAGATAGCGCCGTCAGGGCTGACCTTCCAGACGCCGAGGTCGGCCAAACTGCAAGAGGTGACGGAGGCGTAGACGTTGCCCTGTTGGTCGAGCGCGATAGCGCCCATGATCGGCAGGCCGAAGCCGTTCTGGCACGGTTGCACGTCGGGGCGAACGGGGAGAAAGGCGAGCGTGGTCTGCGTGCCGTCGGGCGCGATCTTACGTATCTCGCCGGTTAAGGCCATGCTGATGTAGGCGTTGCCGTGGCGGTCGAACTGGATGCTCTCCGGCGTCTCGAAGGCCGCCGGGTTAAAGAGCGCGACCGTCTGCACGTCGGCCGCCGAGACGCTTGCCGCGGCCAGGATCAATGCGGCGCAGGAGGCCAGTAGTATCGACGAAAGTTTTCTCATGTACTCTTTTTCATCTCCTCTGATGTGGGGGATTTGTTGGTGGAACTTTTCATCAACTGCCGGTGTGGACTGCCTCGCGGCGTGTGCCGGACGGAAAGTTCGCGCCGGTTGATCTGTGAACGCTGATTGACGCGTCGGGCGTCGTTTGAAGCCGGGCGAGAGTCCGGCAAAGTGTGTGCGGCCTGAAGAGTTGCGAGGGGCGTTAAAGGTTCAGGCCGGCGAGTCTGAGAGATGTTAAAGCGCGTGGGAAGATATGCGCGCGGGCGCGGAAAGTCAATGGTCTCGGGGCTTGTCAATACGTCAGGCAAAGATAAGTAGAGGCCGCCCGTCAGCGAACAGACGGGCGGCCTCTCTTATGTTGCGCGGCGTCGAACTTAAGTTCTTACAAATTGCCGAACCTGAGTTTGTACTCCGTCGAATTGAGGAAGCCGTTAACCATCGTGCGCACGTCGCCGCGCTGCAAGACGGCGAGCCATGCCGCGTAGCCATCCGGGTCGGGCTTGCGTCGGAGGTAGCCGTAATACTGCATCGCCACGAAGGTGTTGTTGAATTCTGCGGCCTGCACCTCGTCCGAGTCGGCGATGGCGCGGAAGACCTGCGCGCGCGTCAGCGTGCGGGCTTCGAACGCCGCAACTAAGGCGGCCTGTGTGAGCGTCACTTTGGTCGCCCCGTCGGGCTGTGCAGGGTCGGGCGTGGTGATCTGTGTCAGTTGATACCTGCCAAGCAGCGTAGCGACAAACTGGCTGTCCGGCACGAAGTCGTAAGCGTTGCGAAACTCATCGCGCCCGGTGAAGAGTTGCGCCAGTTGCGCCTTACGCGCGTAGACCTCTTCGGCCGTCTGCCCGGCGACGAAGCTCATGTCGGAAACGATCTCCGTGTACTCCGGCAGGCGGTCGAAGGCCAGCTTGTAGAAGCGGAAGACGTAAGCGCCCTTCAGCTGGAACTCAAGCGAGCGGAAGAAGCCCTCGCCCGAAACGTAGATGCGGTCGCAGTTCGAAGGCACGCCCGGCCCCGTGTTCGGGTTGGCGCAGCCGTTGAGCACACGGAGCCAGGCTTCAAATCCGTCCTGATCCGGTTCGCGCGAGAGGAAGTCCAGATACTGCTGCCGGACGAAGAACGGATGCGAGGTCGTGACCGGGTTTGGCGCTCCCGCCGCGTCGTTATCCTGAATGGTCACGTTAGACCCGGCGAGCGGGCGCGTGAAGTCCGGTCTCCCCGCGTTCAACAGGAGGACGCCGAAGGTCTCCGCCCCTTCGTCGTGCCCGTCGTCGATGATGGGGATCGTGATGGTCTTCTGCGTTTCGCCCGCGGCGAAGTTGACGGTGCCGACGACGGTGGCGAAGTCGCAACGTGCGAACGCGTTGCCGTTGTTTCGGGTGGTGTCGGAACAGGCGACGGTGAAGTTGTCGGCATCCGCCGTGCGGTAGGCGACGGAGGCGACGCCCGACGGGTCGCTCGTGCGCGTGATGGTGACGGTGGCGTGGCGCGCGCCCTCGTTCACGGTCGGGTTATCGACGGACAAGGCCAGCGCCGGGTCATCGTCTGTAATACGTGCCGCCAACTCGTTCAGCCCTCCGAGCACGGCCGCGCCCGTCGGGTTGCTCAACCTGACGAGGAACAACTCCGTAGATTCGTCGAGCGTGTCGTTGACGAGTTCGACGGTGAAAGTCTTGCTCGTCTCGCCGTCGGCGAAAGTGAGCGTGCCGCTCGTCGCCTTGTAATCCGACCCGGTATCGGCCGGGACGAGGGCTACGTCGAGGTAAGCCGTGGAGTAGTTGACCGTCGCCGTCCCGGCCGTCGAGCCGTTGCGGATGACCGTGAAGGTCAAGCCGCCCGCGGCTTCGGATGCCGAGGCGAAAGACTGGTTGAAACTGAAACTCGATGTCGTCGCTCCGCAGCCGTTGAGCAGAACCGAGAGTATCCTCGCGTCCTCATGCCCCACGACCAGATCGGGCATGCCGTCGCCGTTCAAGTCGGGCGTGACGATAGCGCCCGGAGAGGTTGACCCGGTGACGGGGCTGGAGGACAGGCTGAAGTTTCCCGCGCCGTCACCAAGGAGGATCGCGACGTTGGCCTCGTGCTCGTTCACCACGGCAAGGTCGGTTTTGCCGTCGCCGTTGAAATCCGTAGCCGCGAGCTCAACCGCAGGCTGCCCCCCGGAGGTGACGAAGGACGGCGCGGAGAAACCTCCCGCGCCGTTGCCGAATAGAATCGAGACGTTTTGTGCGCCGCTGTTAGCTACCACGGCCAGATCGATCTTATTGTCGGCGTTGAAGTCGCCCGTGGCGATGAAAGTGGGCGAAGCGCCCGCCGCGTAGGCGGTGGCTGCGCCGAAATTTCCCGTGCCGTCGCCGAGGAGGACGGCGACGTTATTGCCGACGCCAATCGAGTTCGCCACTGCGAGATCGGGTTTGCCGTCGGCGTTGAAGTCGCGCACGACGACATGCTCCGGTAACTGGCCTCCGGAGCTATAGGTCTTGAAATTCGAGAAAGTACCGTTGCCGACGCCGAGTGCGACGAGCACCGCGTTTGAATCGCGGCTCGTCACCACCACGTCCTGCTTACCGTCGGCGTTAAAATCCGCGACCGCCACCGAGGACGAAACATTGCCCACCCCCGGACTCATCCAGCTCAGCGGAGTCACCCCGTCGAAAAAAGGGTCTCCGTCGCTGTTCAGGTAGACCGTCGCATGTCCTCGCCCCGGTCTACCGTTGGCGACCACAAAGTCGTCTTCCCCTTTGCCGTCGAAGTCTGCCACGGCGAATGCCAGCGCTTGATCGATGTTTCCGACCGACTCGCCGAGCCCGAATCCGTTCGGGAACGCGCCCGTGCCGTCGCCCAAAAACGCAAGTATGAAGTAGCTAGCGCCGAGGTCGGTTAGAAGGTAGAGATCGGTGTTGCCGTCGTCATCGAACTCGCCGACCGCAAGAGAGCGCAAGATTCCTGCGCCGTAAGATGTCGGAGGGCCGAAGGTGGGCGTGGTACAGCCGGTGGCGGCGGCGGCTGTCGAGTCGAGACGCAAGGCCGCGCCGACGCACAGGCAAAGAAAGAGGAACGTAAAGAGGCGCGCGCCGGGGCGTCTCGGCTGATTAACGCCACGCGTGGCTACGCCACGAGACGGCACGTTCGGTATGTTTCGCATAAATAAATCCTCGATGAAGAAGTAGTGTGAGCTACTCGGGATTAGATTCGGCTGATGCTTTGGCGGGTATTGCAAGGAGCGGCAAAGACCGGCAAAACGTGTGAGTGCGACGCAGAGCGGACGTTAGCACGTCCCCCCGAATTGTTCAATAAAAAGGTGCGAGGCGCGTGGCGGCTTATCTGCCGGAGAAGATGCGCGCGCCGTGCCTTAACCTTGTTCTTGCAAACGCTGATCCAACTCGTGCACCTTCTGCTTGGCCTCGCTGAGCGAGCGGGTGAGAGATTTGATCGTGCGGCGGAGTTCGAGTTGCGTCATCACCTGTTGACTGAGGACGCGCAGGGCGGCCATCTGTTCGGGCGTGATCTCGCGCGGGTAGCGGTCGATGACGCAGAGCGTGCCGAGGCTGAAGCCTTCGATGGTGACGAGGGGCGAGCCCGCATAGAAGCGTATGTAAGGGTCTGCGCGCACGAGCGGGTTGTCGCGGAAGCGTTCGTCGTCGAGCGCGTCGCGGACGACGAGCGGGCCGGGTTGTCTGATGGCGTGTGCGCAGAAGGAGATGTCGCGCGCCGTTTCGCTCAGCGACAACCCGACGCGCGACTTGAACCACTGGCGATGCGCATCCACGAGCGTGATGATGGCGATGGGCGTGTGGCAGATGTAGGCGGCGAGACGCGTGATGTCGTCGAAAGTTTCTTCGGGGTCTGTGTCGAGCACTTCAAACTGGTGCAGGACTTCGAGTCGCGCCGCTTCGTTCGCACGCGGAAGCTGTGACGCCATAGTTTCCCTCCCTGTGTTTCGCGCCGGAGCTTTGCCGGTTCGTTCAACACGCACGGCCGCCCCGTTCAACTCAAAAAATGTTTGGTCGATAAAACTTGGGCGTGCATTATACAGAACGCGGCGGCTATTTCCTGCGTAGAATATTTTTCGACCGCCCGCCCCGGTGCAAGACAGCGCCGCGAGCGCCGACTCGCATCACAAGTCGCACGGCCTTTTTTTAGTGGCGACAAAGGCGCGTTTGTCTTTATAGTTCGTCGTGCCTTCGCGCGTGGTTCGAGATGCCGTCAGAGTTGCTGCTTGAGAGGAAAGACCGGATAGCCGATGCTGAGAGAGATACGAAACGTCAAAGAGATTCCCGGGCAGGGCGTGCGCCGTTGGTTCAACGACGAGCATTTAGACCTGTTCGTCTGGTACGACGCGGCGGGGCGCATCCTCGGCTTTCAACTCTGCTTCGACAAACACACGCACGCCGAACGCGCCCTCACCTTCACGGAAACCGAAGGCTACACGCTCGATCAGGTGACGGCGGAAACTTCGGTCTGCGACTTAGGCTCGCCCGTCCTCTTGCGCGCCGGTGAATTCTGCCGCCGCCAATTGCTCACCCAACTCGGCGAGCGCGGCGCATTCCTCGAACGCTCCCTCTACGACTATCTCGTCGCGAAACTCGAAGCGTGCACGGAACCGATGATGAGGGACGAAGGGGAAGCTGGTGAATGGTAAAGGGTAAATGGTGAATTGATGAAGAACCTGCTTCTTTCCATTCACCATTTACCCTTTACCATTCACTGCTTGAGGTTGTGGTTGATGAAGACACTCTGTTTGATGGTGGCTTGTGTGGCGCTGGTCTTGGCGGTTGGCGCGGGGCGACCGGTGTGGGCGCAGGAGGAGCGGGAGAAGGATGCGCCGCGTTTGGAGGATTACGCGGTTGAGGTCAGACGCGGGGAGGTTGCGCCGCTCGACTTGCGCAGTCACCCTTTGGCGCGCAAGTACCGGACGGCCATTCGCGATCAACTCATGCAGGAAGGTGTCAACTTCGCGGGGCGTTACACGCTGGCCGCGGCGGGCTGCGGGACGGGCTGCGCCATCGGCGCGGTCGTCGATACGCGCACAGGCCGCGCCTACTTCCCGCGCGAGTTGCACGGCTGGACGAGCATCGTCGGCGATTATGAACAAGACCCGAGCGAAGACCTGTGGACGTTTCGCCCGCACAGCAGGCTGCTGCGCGGCCTCGGGCGACCGAACATCGGCCGTCCCGGAGAGGAACGCTACGGGCCGAGCGGAATCTATTATTACGAGTGGACGAACAACCGCCTGCGCCTCGTGAAGTTCACGCACGTCGGCTCTTACCCGAAAGCGGATCCGCCCCGCCGCAGAAGAAGACGCTAGGCCACAGCGTCGGAGAGATTCACAAGGTCAATCGAAGATCAGACGTGCGCTGCGGCGGCGAGGGCTTCGTTTAGTTCGTCGTAGACGCGTCGGCGTTCGGCGCGCGATGCGTCGTCGGCGAGAGTAAGCGTCTCAAGTTCCGCGACGACGCGTGCGAGTTCCTGCGCGAGTGGCGATGAAGCATTCGCCGCGTTGAATTCGTCTGCGAGCCTGCGGTAATACCAGAGCACCGAATGGCTCTCGCCGCGTTTGAAGCGCGAGAAGACAGCTTCGCCAAGTTGCCTGTAGTCGGCCAGAATCGCACGCGCGTTGTGCAGTTTGTCAGACATCGAGACGAGGCGCGCGGAGGGCGAGGCCGTGCGCACGTGCGCGATGTATCTCACCTTGCGCTCGACCCAGGGCGGCTTCGGCGTCTCGAACGTATCGGAGCAGGCGGCGACTATCCCTGTGACGCGCTCGCCGAAACGCGCGCGTATCTCTTCGAGCACGTGCAGCCCGCCGCAGTCCTCGGGCGCGTCGTGCAGAAGGGCGGCGATGGCCTCGTCTTCGTCCGCGCCATGCTCGATGGCGATACCAGCGACCGACAGGACATGCGCGACGTAAGGGATCGAAGTGGCCTTGCGCACTTGCCCGGCATGCAGCGTAGCGGCGTAGTTGAGCGCGTCGAGAAAACGCGGCGAGTCCGATTGGAAACGGGGCGACGCCTGTGTATCTGTCATGCGAGACCTCCGATTGATGCGTGCGAACAATTTAACCCGTCAGACCAAAACAGGAAACCACGAACACACACGCAACCACACTAAACTCCGCTTCGTGTGGTTGCGTGTGTGTTCGTGGTTTCTAATTTTCCGACACGCTCTTAACTGTCAGCGTCCGCTGTTCGTGTTGGCGGCGCGCGGGGCGTCGCGATAGGCGAAGGTTCGTTCGATGGCAGCGAGCGGCTGCCCGTCCGCCTCCGCGTAAGGGTAGATGAAGTAGTTGAGCGGAGCGCCCTGCTGCTTCGGACTGAGAACGAGATCGCGCCCCGTCGTAAACTCCACGCGGTTTTCGTCGTGCGCGCCGAAGAAGTATTCGCGCCGCGCAGGGTCTTTGGCCGCTTCCGAAGCATCCACGGGAACCCAACCGATCCCTTCGGCATAAAACTCAGCCCAGCAATGATAGCCGCTCACCTCTCCCGCGCCGCGATCAGCGGGCAGCGGGAAGCCTATGCGGAAGCGCGCGGGGATGCCGAGCGCGCGGCAGTAGCCGATGAAGATGGCGTGAAAGTCCGTGCAGTTGCCGCGTCGCGCGTCGCAGGCGTAATAGATGTCGCCGCGCCCCCAGCCCTGCCCGCTCTTGTCATACTTCACAGTCGAGACGACGTGATTATAGATGGCGCGCGCTCGCTCCAGATCCGTCTTTGCGCCCGCCGCGTCCACCACTTCTCGCGCCCACTCGCGCACCTTGCCGTCAATCGGCACGAGCCTGTCGGGCTGAAGCCAACGCGCCATGTACGGGTCGCGTTCTTCGCGCAGGAGAGGCGTGTGCGCAGCCGCGCGCAGACGCGCCTGTATGTGTTCGCGGCGCACCGCGTTGAAGCGCATGGTGAGAGTGAGCGCCCCGGGCGCAGGGTTGTTCAAACTGAGATGCAGGACTTTGTTTCCGTACTCGGCCGTGTGCAACTTGTAGGGTTGCGGCGAATCTATGTCGAGCGCGGTGATCTTCTGGAAAGGCGTGTCGTGCGGGACTGGAATCCAGAGGTCGAACTTGCGCGTCCCCGCCGGAATCTCCCTGACCGTCGCGCGATATTCAAACTGGAACTGGCGCTCGCGCGGCGAGAGCGTCGAACCTGTCCGAACTTTTGGTCGCGCGGCCTTCCGGCGCGACGTTTGCGCCGACGCAGCAGGGGACAGTTGGTTGAAGACGATGCCGCAGACAAGTGCGGCGAGAATCAGTGTGAGTCTTTTCATTTGACGAGCCGTTCGCTTTCCACAGGCGCGTGTGTCGGCGCGGTGCGGCTCGTCTTTAGTCTTGACGTTCAGACGAAGTGCGGCGGCGCGGCCACGTGCGGCCTGTCGAGATGTAGGTCGTGCGTTCTTCTTGCGCTCCCCGCCGGGGACGCCGTGCGACCCCTTCAGTTAAATTGTTCCTGCCCCGCCGGAGTCGGATTGACGAACTCTAACGGCCGCGGGCGCTTAACGTTTTTCATGGCAGACGCTTCTCCATTTCGAAGACGGACAAGCCGCCGCCGTAGACGCGGCGGAAGTCCGATTCGCTATAGTTGCTTTTGCAGCGGATTGTGCAACGCGGCCGGGGGCGAGGTCAAGAAACGGTGTTCGAGCGCCGCGCGGTTTGAGATTAGGAGTGGATCAGAAAACTATGGAACCACGGACGCTCGACTAAGCTGTGCTCGCTTCGGCGTCCGCACGATGTGTTTAGAGCAGGAAGGTTTCGAACTTTTCTTTGACGGCCGGGTAGCACTCGCAGGCGAAACGTTCCAGCCCCGGCCTGTCTATGATCCGGATGTGGCCGCGCTGGTAGCGGACGAGATTCCTCTCTTGCAGCGCGTAGGCCACTCCGCTGACGCTGGCGCGTCGCACGCCGAGCATGTTCGACATGAACTCGTGCGTCAACTCGAACTCGTCCCTGTCCAGACGGTCGCGGTACATGAGCAGCCAGCGCGCGAGTCGCCCCTCGATGGGATGGCGCGCGTTGCAGACGACCGACTGCGAGATCTGCGTCATCAACGCGTGCGTGTAACGCAGGAGCGCGCTTTGCAACATCCGGCCGCGCGCGAACTCTTCACGCAGCCGCCCCGCCTCCAACCTGAAAGCGTCGCCCGCCGCCTGTACCGTGCCAACCTTCGTCTCGTTTCCGCCGAGGATGACCGAGATACCCGCAATCCCCTCGCGCCCCACAAGGCCGACTTCCATCCCCGTCCCGTCGGACAAGTCCGTCAACAGAGAGACGATCGAGTTTACGGGGAAATAGACGTGCGTGAGTTTGTCGTCGGGACGGAAGAGAATTTCGGACAGGTAGAGCGTAACCGGCTCAAGGTGCGGAGCAAGGCGTTCTCGTTCTTCGGCCGACAGCGCGGCCAGAATCCTGTTTTCGGCCGAGATTGTCTGCGTTATTTTCAACATAGAATTTTTGATCTCGACCTTTAGACGAAGCTGCGGTGGCCGCGGAAACCGACGCCGTTCCCGATGGATTGATAACACTCGCAGGCGGAAGCCTCCAGCGCCGCGCGGTCGAGAATCTGCAAGTGCCCGCGTCCGTAGTCGATGATGCCGCGCTCGCGCAGGGCTTGTGCGACTTCGCTGACGCCCGCGCGGCGTGTGCCGAGATGGCGCGCGATCTGCTCGTGCGTGAGCGGCAACTCGTTGTCGCCCACGCGGTCGTGGATCATCAGGAGCCAGCAGTGCACGCGTTCCCCGACCGAGTGGCGGCCGTTGCAGACGGCACGCCAGGAGAGTTGTCTCAGGCGTTCGGCAGAGTAGCCGAGCAGCAGTTGTTGCAGTGCGCCGCCGCGCGCAAACTCCCGGCGCAGCACTTCGATCTCAACCCTCAAAGCCGCCCCGCCGACGATCACTTGCGTCCAATGTCCCGCGGGCTGCGCGCCGAGGACGGCCGAGAGTCCGGTGATGCCCTCGCGGCCGATCATGATCGCTTCGGTCGTGCTGCCGTCTTCCAGGATGTAGAGGTGCGAGGCGACGGCGTTCTCCGGGAAATAGGCGAAGCGAATTTGCTCGCTCAACCCGTAGAGATTTTCGCCCGCCGACAGAGAGACGAGGCTGAGATCAGGCCACAGGCGCGCGAAATCCTCTTCGGGCAGCCCCTTGAGCAGTTGATTGGTTAAGAGACTTTTCAGAGAGTCGTCGTTTAACTGCTTTTGTGTGTACGAGGCGTTCATAGACTGTCTTCCTTACTATAACTTCGTGCGCGCTGCGATACGCGACACGCTCTTGCGCCGGGGGATGGCTTGATGGCGGTCTTCTTATGATCGAGAGGTCGCAGAAACTCGCTCTTGATGCCGAGAGGGTGAGGTCGTCCCTCACCCTCTGTTCTTTCGACGATTCAAGCCTGCGACGGCGCAATGTTCAAGAAGACAGGAGTGTGAGAAGCCTCCTGAGATAAATTGCTCTCCTGTAAAACTTGCCCATACATATATCGCACAAGCCGGAGCGCGCGCCTATCGGGAAGGTACGCAAAATTAGTAGGGGATTTCCCTAGCAAGTTCAAAGAGGTTTTACTTGAGCCGTCAGGGCACAAGAAAAACCATCGAACAAAGGTGCGATTGATTCAATATCAGGCTGTCGGACGTATTGACGAACGGTGCGCCCGTGCTTGGTCAGAGATGCTATTTGACGATCTTGATCTTCGCCTTGGTCAACAGTGCGGCCGGTCGTTCGGAGCCGATGAGCGCGAAGATAAAGTCATTCTTGATGGGAGGGTCGTCCTTGCCTGTAACGAGATTCTTCGTCACCACCTCGCCGTCGTGCACCTGTTTGATCTCGGTCTGGCGTCGCAGCCGGACGAGGCCGCGGTCGATGCAGCGATAGAGTTGCTGCTTGTTGCCGAACTTCACGTCGGTCTTGAAGTCTGCGCCGCGTACGAGCAGAGTCACTTCGTTCTGTTCTTCGGGCGCGCGAAATTCGATGCGGTCGTCCGCGCGCCACGTGACGAGATCGACGGCGGCTTCGACCGCCGAGTTGCCGCCGCCGACGACGATCAACCTGCATTGCTTGAACGCCGAAGGATCGCCGACGCGGTATTGCACACGATCCAACTCCTCTTCGCCGTGTTTGATCTTTTGCGTCACTTCTTTGCCTCCCACCTTGAACCGCGTGGGCGAACTGCTGTTGCCGATGGCGAGCACCACGCGGCGCACGCGATAGGTCTTCGACCTGTCGGCCGCGCCTTCGGCGCTCTGTTTGACAGACGCTTCGGACGCATCCCTTGACGTTCCGCTCGCGTCCCTTTTCTCGTCCTTCCCTTTCCGGCGCTCGGTCTGGATCTGGAAGTAGTCGCCGTCTTCGGCTGCCGTGACCGACTTGCAACTCTCTCGCTCGTTGACACGGACGCAGTTCTCGCGCGCGTTCAGAAACCAGGTGTTGAGCAGCACCTCGCGCTGGTCGCCTGCGACCTTGCGGCGCGCATCGGCGAGCGCGTGGAAACGCTCGTCGCTCAGTTTTTCGGCCTCGACGATGCGCTCCAGGTCAGCGCCGTAGCGGCGTTCGGCCACGCCGAGACGGCATTTGCTGCGGACATCCGTTTCCTTGAGCTGACCCGCGCGCCGCGCGGCCAGCAGTTGATTGAGCAGGTATTTGTCCTCGCCTTCGAGCAGCGTCTCAAAGCGCGCGCGGGCGCGTCTCAATCGTTCGCTCGCTTCCCTGTCGAGTTTGTTGTGCAGTTCGTCGGCGAGCAGTTGTTGATAACGCTTGCGCGCCGCTTCGAGCGTCCCTTTGGTTTCGGGCGCGAGTTGGTCTTCGGGCGCGAGTTCAAATTTTCCCCCTGTGCGGCTCGCGCGCGCACGCTTCTCTTCCACACGCTTCGCAACGGCGCGTTCCTCCGCGAGCATCCGCGCGACGCTCGGCCGCTCCCCTTCTTCCGCGACTTCTTCGAGCACCTCTTCGACGTATTCTTCCAGACCCGGCAGGTGGATCGCGCCCGTCCAGGCGGTCGTCTGCGGCTTGAAGAAGACATACTTGTTCTTCGAGTATTTGACGATAGTTGACATCACCGTGTCCTGCTCGATGCAGACGTATTCCAGACCGAGCCGCTTAGCCATGATGGCGGCCGACAACCCGGCCGGCCCCGCGCCGATGATCGCCACTTCATAATCGACGTGTGGCTGTCCCTCGCGCGCGCAGATGGTGTGCAACTCTTCGGCCAGGTGCACCATGACGGTCGCGCCTTCGTTGGCGGCGTTCTTGATGAGCGGTGTGCCCGACACGTCGCCGATGACGTAGCAGCCGGGCACGTTCGTTTCAAAGGTGACGGGGTTGCGCTCGGGCGTCGGCAGACTTTTGATCTGCTTCGCCGTGTTGACGACGATGCAAGCCTTCGGGTTGACCGGGCAAGCGGCCTCGCAAGAGGTGTCTTCCGCGCAGAGTTCGGGATCTACGACGGAGGCGACCGGCTGGTTGTCCTCCGTGTAGCTGATGGTCAACACGTCGTGCGGGCAAGACTCGACGCAGGCGTGGCAACCGATGCAGCGTTCGGCGACGATGACCGGATGCGGAAAAGCGGGGCCGTCCGAGTCGTACTTGCGCCGCAGTTCTTCGTTCCACTTCTGCTCCACTCCATCATCCGACGGCTCCTTCTCCGGCGCGGGCGCTTCCGTCGCGATGGGCGCGGCCAACATCTTGTGCGCGCGTTGGCCCCGCCAGCGCGCGAAGACTAAACCGGCGATGAAGAGGACGACGAAGCCCATGCCCCAACCGTACCAGGGCAGTCCGCCGTAGCAGCGCGCGCAAGTGTCGCTCGCGCCCGCCAGTTGATTGACGGCGAGAAAGAGCACGAGCAACACGAAGGCGATGATCGCTTGAACCCTGTTCATGGTCTTTCCTTCTCCGCACCGGCGAACGCGGCGAGCAGCGTGGACTTCCGGCGCGTGTCTTTCGCGTGCTGCACGTGACAGGAGATGCAGTCGGGCTTGTCGGGGGCGAGCAGCGTGCGCCCCGTCTGCGCGTCCCGTTTGCCGCCGTGACAGGCAGCGCAGGTCGTGCGCGGAGTCTCCCGGTCGAGCGTTGCCCCGTGAGTTTTGTGACACGTCGAGCAAGACACCGTTCCATCGACGCCCGCGAGCGTGCCCGTCGTGCGGACGCGATAGAGATGTAGAGCGTGGAACTGTGCGCTGCGTCGCCCGTCTTCATTCGCAGACGCCACCGGCCAGTTCGCCACGAGTTGTTTTAGTTCCGCCGGCTTCTGCTCCCACGCTTCCGCCTCCACACCTTCCCACTTCCACCGCCCGGCAACCACCGGATAGCCAAATGTCCCACCGTGCGGCGTGAACACACGTCGCCCCTGATACAGTTGCTTGTTGTTGTCGTTATGACAGCCCGCGCAGGTCTCTTGCGGCTCGACGCCTTTCTGGAAAGAGGCATTGAAGGGAGCGACGCCGGGACGAAACTCAGCGCCACGGTGTTCGGCATGGCAACTCGTGCACCCGATTCCTGCTGCCTTGTGCTGCTCTGTCACAGTCGCCGTA
>DASZCS010000112.1:0-41169 GCA_035942855.1 Pyrinomonadaceae bacterium
CTTCGGTTCAATAATTGAACCGAAGCCCCCGCTTTCTGTTGAAGACCGGCGCGCGAGCGGCGTAGGACGCTCGCGCCTGACGGCGGAGATGTGAGCACCGGCGTCGTTCTCAAGTTTCAACTTTTCTACAGTTTCTCTTCAAGTGTCTTCGCGTTGAAGGAACGCCGTCGAGACGCAAAGTTTCTTGTGCGGCGGTGGATAAAGTGGTAGATTCCGCGCGAACGAAATTTGCCGGGAAGGCACAGCATAGTGCGAGAGGTGAAGTAGCCCGGCACAATATATCGCGATACGAGCGACCTACGCGGCGAGAGCCATCCGCACGTCCACGCGCCGCCGACAAACTCTCAGTCAGGAATTGGCGAATTGGAAAACATAGAGCGCACGCAGTTCATGGTTTTAACCGGCCATCTGGACGACCAGCCGTTGCCCGATCTTCTCAGGACGTTGCGCGTGCAGAGACGTTCGGGGCGGCTGCAAGTCGAATACGCGAACGCGCCCGGCTCGTTCTTCTTCGAAGAGGGGCAGCTCGTCGATGCGCAACTCGGAAGTTTGCGCGGACTCGAAGCCGTCTATGCCGCGCTCGCGCTCGACGGCGCATCGTTCAACTTCAACCCGCTCGTGCGCCCGCCGGAGCGGAGCATCGACCGTCAACAGCAGAAGTTCATCAACGATCTGGTCGAATCTCCGCGACGCGAAAATCTGGCGGAGATCAGAGTCGCGGGCGGCAGCTATCCGGCGAAGGCATTTGGCGATGCGTCGCTGCCGCAGCAGGTCGCTCCGCTCCAACTCGCGCCCGTCGCGGCCGAGTTGATCGCGCCGCTCGAAGAACGTCTGACGGCCGTAGAGGAAGCCATCAACGCTACCTCGCGTCGCTTCTCACGCGAGCGTCTGATCTACGCGCTCGTCATCAGTTTCCTCGTCGGGCTGACGGTCGTGACGGCCGCGCAGGCCTTACTGAATCTGCGACAACAGACCGTCGCCCCTGCGGCCGCGCCCGTCCCCGTTCAAAAACTCAGCGCGGCGAACGACGCGCCGGCACGTGCCGCCAATCCTCCCGCAACACCCACGACGGCGACGACTACCGCCGCGTCATCCCCGGCGGCGGCAGCTTTGCAGGCATCGGGTGCGTCGGAAAAAACGAAGACTACCGATGCGACGAACCAAGCGAAGCAGACGACGCAGACGCTTAAAGCTGCCCCGGCCGAGAGAGACGCGCGGAAGAGTGCGGAGGGCGTGGCTCCGAGAAAAGGGGAGGGCAGCCGTCTCATACACGTCCAGCTTGATGTGAAAAAGGGCGAAGTAGTCGGCGCACGCGTGCTGAACCCGCGCCCCGGCTCAGGCGAACACGATGCGCGTGCGATTCAACTGGCGCGGCAGCAGCGCCGCTATCCGACGACCTTCAATGGAACCGACAGTGTGAAGGTCAGAGTTTGGTTCTAAGAACGACTGGCAAGAGCACGACGAGGTGCGCGGTTGAAGACGCCGCGGGCGCGTGCGAAGAAAAAGGAATGCTGTTCATTCAAAGCAACTGTCTCGCGCTCTCGCTCGACGAAGGGGAACGCCTGCGCCTGCTCGACGCGCTCGAAGCCAGAGGGCACGCCCCGCTCGTTCGCGCGGCGCGGCGTCGCTGTTTCGAGTTGCTGGCGAAGGGAACGGGCGCGCAGGAGGGCAGCGTCGAAGACACGGCGGCGGTCGCGGAGTTTGAGCGCGTGTGTGCGGCGGGCTTACGCGAGAGTTTGCACGAGAATACGACGGGGGCGAGCCGTGTCGCGGCCGCCTATACTCCGGGCGAGATTTTCAGCGCGGGCGATTGTCTGTTCTTCGTCGTCTTCGGCGCGGGCGGCGAAGAGGCTTTGACGACAGGCATCGTCTACAGCGTGGAGACGAAAGAGCCTTTGACGAAACTCGACCGCTTCTGCCGCGACGTGCGCGAGGCTCTGATCCGGACGGTGAAGGGACGCGCTGACGCGGACGAAGAGTTGTTCGAGTTGCCTTGCTGGAAGTCGCGCGCCGCGCGTGCGCCGCAAGGGTTGGCGCGTTTCATGGAGATACAGCCCACGGACTTCGCCGTCGCTGCGAAACTGAAAGGCGGCGCGCGTGCGTTCGTGCGTGCCTCGGAGTTGATGGAAGAGGGAGCAGTGCGCGGATTTTTGCGACGCGTTCAGGAGATGCGCCGCGAAGGCTATTCGCCGCGCCGCCTGTTCGCAGAGGCGGCGACGCTTCAGCACAACGCGAGCGTCTCCGTCGAGCGCATGTTGGAGGCGGGCTTGCTCGAACGCGAGGTGCGCGTCAGTTGTCGCAAATCGGGGCACGCGCTCTTTGACCTGCCGACGGCCGATTCGCTCGCCGCCATCACGATCAGCAAAGCGAAGTGCAGCCTGTGTGCCGCGCCCGTCGCCGACGAAGTGATCGAAGAGACGCTCAATCCGACGCCGCTGGCCGTCTCGCTCCTTGAAGACGGCGGCTGGTTGAACAACCGCGTCTACAAGATCATACGCTCGCTCGGCGTGCCCGAAAGCGAGATCGCGACGGGGCCGCCCTCCGCGCACGGCGAGTCGTATCTGGCGGCGGACGTGTGCGGCAACTCTTATCTCTTTGTGACAAAGGACGGCGACTTGACGCCCGCCTGCGCGCGCCGCGTGGTCGAGACGGTGGCGGAGACTGAGGCGACGCATCTGGTCGTCGTGACGAGCGGCGCGGTCGAAGACGAGGGACGCATGCGCCTCTACGAATTCGCGTGGCGGCGCGCGCGCGGCGGACAGGATTTGGACATGGCCTTCGTCGAAGGCTTAGAGTGCGCGGCGAGCGAGATCGAACGCTCCTTCGAGCGCGCACTCCGTCGCCAACTTTCCCGGCAGCTTTTCTCGCTCGACGCCGCGCTCGGCGTCAGCGCCTCGAATTTCGTGCTCGACTGGTTCAAGCTAAAGCACGCGCGCACCGCTGCCGCACACGCGCCGAACGTCCTCGTCCCGCTACGCCCCGACATGGATCAACGCGTCGCGTCTTAAAGCATCACACAAAACTAAAACGTAGAAACCACGAATCAACACGAAACAGCACGAAGAGGAGGCTCGTGCTGTTTCGTGTTGATTCGTGGTTTCGTGCTTTGTTAATCGCTCTTAATCTCAAAAGTTGAGATCGGAAATTTCCCTTCAACCAGCGTGTGACAGGTCTACTGCTGGCTGGCGCGTTTGGCGCGTGCGCGGCGCGTGACGGTCGAGTGCGGCGTCTCGCGTTCGAGTTTCCAGCGGAAGCCGGTCTTGGTCGGCGCGCTGAACATCTCTTTGAAATGTTCGTCGAAGTAGTTGCCCATGTGCGGGCGGTTGCCGTCAACGTCGGTGAAACCGTATTCATCCGAGAGCGTCCATGAGCCGTAGACGCCGCCGGACTTTTCCAACACGCGCGGGTCTGCGGCCAGAGCGGCGACGGCGCGGCCGACGAAGCAGGGCGTCTCCGAAGCGATGAACCCGAAACGTTTCGCCTCCGGGTTCGTCTCGGCCACCTCGCGCCAGTTCTCCTCGGTCGCGCCGAAGTGGTCGAGCATCCATTCGGTGCGCATGAAGCCGGGCGAGATGGCGAGGGCGGCGATCTTCTTCGGCGCGAGTTCCTCGCCGAGCGCGTAGGCCAAACGAATCGTCGAGACTTTGACGAGGTCGAAGAAGAAATTGCTGCGATAATCCACGCCGTCGCCGTCCGTAATTTCGACGATGAGGCCGTTCTTCGGTTTGCGTTCAACCATCAAGGCGGCGGCGTAGCGGCTCGTGATGATGTGCGAAAAAAGCTCCGTCCTGAGCCAGCGCAAACCCTTGTCGAGCGACTGTTGCCAGAAAGGTTTCCACTCGGCCTGCGTGTCGCCGCCGAGCACGTTGACGAGTATGTCAAGCCTGCCCTCTTCGGCTTTGATGCGCTCGAAGAGCGCTGCGACCTGTGCTTCGTCCGTGTGATCGACGCGCGCGTGAATGCCACGCCCGCCGCGCTTCGTCACCAACTCGGCCGTCTCTTCAATCGTCTCCGTGCGCCCCTTGTGGACGCCCGACGCGGGCGGCTCGCCGCTCGTGCTTCGCCCCGTGCAATAGACGGTCGCGCCCGCTTCGCCCAACATCTGCGCGATGCCGCGCCCCGCCCCGCGCGTCGCCCCCGCGACGAGCGCGATCCGCCCCTTCAAAGTCTTCTTCGCCGTCTCTTCAGCTTTCATCGTTTCAACTCCTTTCGTCTGCCACGAGCGCAAGCATCTCTCGCCGCGCCCCGAACTCACTTCCAAAGCTCACCCGCCCCGCTCGATAAATTCAAGATAGACGAAGATTGATGACACCCTCTGTCATATTCGTGAGATAAAATCGCGCGCGAGTGTTCGACAAGGCAAGCGCGGTTGTAGTTTGTGGCGAGAGAAATTCGGGGAGGGAGAGATGCGCGCGGATCGTCTGTTTTCCATCGTGTTGTTGCTGCAATCGCATCGACAGTTGACGGCGAGAGATTTGGCCGGGCGTCTGGAAGTTTCCGCGCGGACGATTCACCGTGACATGGAGGCTTTGAGCGGCGCGGGAATCCCGGTCGTGGCCGAGCGCGGCACGGGCGGCGGGTGGTCTCTCGTCGGCGAGTATCGCACGAATCTGACGGGGTTGAACGAGGCCGAGATTCAATCTCTGTTTGCCATCAAGCCGTCGCGCCTGCTGGCCGACTTGAATCTGGACAAAGCTGCTGAAGGTGCGTTTTTGAAACTGCTCGCCGCGCTGCCTTCGATGTACCGGCGCGGGGCGGAATACGCGCGCCAGCGCATACACGTTGACGTGACCGGCTGGACGCGCGCCGAAGAAACAGTGCCGCACCTGCACGCATTGCAGGAAGCGATCTGGCAGGAGCGACGTGCGCGCATCACTTACGCGCGCGGCGAGTGCGAAGCGGTCGAGCGAGTGGTCGATCCGCTCGGTCTGGTGGCGAAGGGAAGCGTGTGGTATCTGGTCGCGGGCGTGGAAGGGGAAGTGCGCAGCTATCGCGTCTCGCGCGTGCGCGGAGTGGAGGTGTTGACGGAGGCGTGCCGCCGTCCGTTGGATTTCGATCTGGCGACTTTCTGGGAGCAGTCTGCGGCGGAGTATCGCGCGCGCCTGCCGAACTACCGTGCGCGCGTGCGCGTGCGGCAGGAGATCGTGGCGCGCATGCCTTACGCGGGAAGGTTCGCGCGTATCGAGCGGACAGGAGAATCGGACGGGGATGGCCGGGTCGAAGTCTGGCTCGGGTTCGACGCGGAAGAGATGGCTTGCGAATACGCGCTTTCGTTCGGCACGCAGTTGGAAGTGTTAGAGCCTGCGACGCTCCGCGAGCGTGTCGAGGCCACTGCGCAGAGCGTCGTGGATTTCTACGCGCGAAAAGCTTCGCGTTAAAATTCAAGGCAACAATTCAAGGCGCGGCCGGCGCTTGAGGCAGGGCGATGACGAGCGGCTGCGCTTCCAGTTCGCGTCGGTAGAAGACGCGTGGTTGTTGACCGTTGCGGCGCTCCAGGTTGAGGCCGCGCTCGCCTTCCGCGAACGAGAGGTCTGCGCCGCGCGCGCCCGCCTCTTTCATCTTGTCCAACTGCATGAGCGGCACGCGGCGCGTCGCGTAGTCGAGCCACTCGCGCACCAGAACAGTCCCGTCCTGCGGTTCATCGTCAGCGGCCGACCGTCTCAAGCCTTCATCCAAAAGCACGAACGTCAACAGCCCATGGCCGACGACGTTGACTTCCTGCGCCGCCTGAAAACTCTGCGCCGCCGTCAAGATATACATTCCCTTGTCGTAGGCGAGTTGCGCCAGACCTTTCGAGTTCATCGGGCCGCGCCCGTCGCGTTCGCCGCCGAGCGCCTGACCGGAATTGCAGGCGTCTATGATCATCATCGTCTGGCCTGAGTCAACCAACTCGAACGCACGCTCCAACTCTCTGTCCGACACGCCGCGCGCCGCGAGCGAGGTTTCCAAAAGCGCCTCACGGTTCGTCTCTTGCGTCGCTCCAGTCGTCGTATTCGACGCGCCGCCGAGGTCGTGCGGGATCAGGTAGAACTGCCCTCTGTGCGCGAGACCGTGCCCGGCGTAATAGACTATGACGGCGTCTTCGGGCTGCGTCTTCGCCGAGAGCGCCGAGAGCGCGCCGAGGATGTTCGCCTTTGTCGCCCACGCGTCCGTCAGTTTAATGATCTCGACTTTTTCGTAACGCCCCAGACGCTCCTGCTGCCGCTTCAACTCCGACGCGAAACTGTCCGCATCGGCCACGGCGTATTTCAAATTTCGGAAGAACGGATTGCGTGCATATTCGTTGACGCCGATGGAGACGATGTAGGACGTGCCCTTGCGTCGCAGTCGTTCGTCGCCCGTGACGTCGAGGACGGCGTCCGTGCTCTTGATGTTGTCGCGGTTGAAGGCGTAGGCCGTCAGGCGGTTCTCTCCGGCGACGATGGGCAAAGTGGTTTCGAGCGTCGCGCTCTCCTGTTCTTTCAACACGTCGCCGTGCCAGACGCGCACGAGCGAGCCGTTGCGGAACAGGCGCACGTCCTGCGCGCCCGCGTGTGCTCTTGTCAACTCGATCTTCACGCGCACCGTCCGCGTCGTGATGGGCGCTGTAGTGGTTGTTGTCTTCGCGGCAGAGGACGCGGCGGGAGTCTCCGGCGCGAGTGTGAGTTTGAGTTGCGGCTGGCGTCGATCTTTCTGCGCGAAGTCTTTGGCGGCTTTGGGGCGCTGCCCTGCGAAGATGTCTGCGAGCAGGTTCGGGTAGTAGAACTCGTTGAAGAAAAGTTCGACGGGCGCGACGTCGCGCAAGGCGGGCGAGAAGCGCCAGAGTATCTGTCCCCAGGCGGCGGGCGAACCGTCGAACAATCCGTCAGGCGTTACGACGAGCCAGTCGTTCGCGCCCGAAGCGATGAGCGTTGCCAGTTCCGCGCCGCCCTGTGCGTCCCAAACTTTGAGCGTCCTGTCCCAACTGCCGCTGACGATCAATTTCCCGTCCGTGCTGTAGGCGACAGTAGAGACAAAATCCGTGTGGCCTGTGAGCGTCTGCCGTTCGGCGAGCGTCGCCGCATCGTAGAGCGTGATGAAGCCTTCCTTGCCTTGCCGTCCGCTTCCTGCCGCAATCGTTTTGCCGTCGGGGCTGTAGACGATTGACTGGAAGCCGCTCGATTCGGGAAGCCGCACGTCTTTGACGAGTTGGCCGGTGGCGACTTCCCAGAGCCGCAGTTGACCTTCGCCGCCGTACACGCCGCTGCCCGTGACGAGTTGTTTGCCGTCTGGACTAAAAGTCATCGAGTAGACGCCGAAGAGATGTCCGGCGAGCGTGTGGGTCGGACGACCTGTCGGCACGTCCCAGAGTTGCGCGGTCTTGATGCCGCCGACGGCCACAGTCCGCCCGTTGGGGCTGCACGCCAGAGACGAGTGGCCGGAGGCTGCACCGGCGAACCGGCGCAACGCTTTGCCCGTCTTCGGGTCGAGCAACTGCACGAACATCTGCTCGCCTTTACGGCTGAGGCCGAAGAGAAGCCTGCCGTTTTCAACGTCGTCCGCACCGCCGATGCAAGCGTGCACCTCTTCGATGCCGCGCGCTTCGAGCGTGCCTTCCGGCTTGCCCGTCCACGTGTTCCAACTCGCCAGCGTGTTGTCGCGGCCGATGCTGTTGAGAACTTTTCCGTCCGCTGCGAAGAAGACCTTTGACACGCGCGGCCAAGCGGGGTCAATCGTCGTCACGCCCTTACCGCTCGTCAACTCCCACAACTTGATCGCACCCGTGCCGTCGCCGTTGCCGCTCGCCAGGCGCTTACCGTCGCGGCTCAAAGCGACCGAGTTGACGACCGTTGTGTTCACGCTCAGCGTGCGTGATTGTCTGCCCGTCGCGGCATCCCACACGCGGACGGAGTTGTCCTGCCCGCCGCTCGCAATCAAGCGCCCGTCGCGGCTCCAGGCCGCGCACAACACTTCTCCTTCGTGTCCTGCCAGAACGAGTCGTTCCTTGCGCGTCTGAACATCTAACAGACGGATAACATCCGGGTTCGCCGGGTCTGCGTCGTGCATGAGAAGCGTCTTGCGGTCGGGGCTAAAACTTTCGGCGACGGGGTTGAAGAGATTTTGGCCGCGCCCCTCGTGCAACTCCGCGCCGGTCGCCACGTCCCAAATCTTGACCGTCTGCTCCTGCTCGCCGCCCATGCCGCTGCCGCTGATCAAATGCTTGTCGTCTTTGATAAAGGCGATCTGGTTGAGGTCTGTTTGCGCGGTCTTGATGGTGCGAAGCGGAGCGCCGGTCGCCACGTCCCACAGGATGATCTGTTCGCCGGAACTGCTGGCGAGCATGCGGCCGTCGTCGCTAAAGGCGAGTTGTGAGATGAGACCGTCGTGCCCGCGCAGGACGCGCAGTTGGATGCCGGTCGCTACGTCCCAGAGGCGCACCGTGCCGTCGGAGACGCTGCCGCCGCTGGCGAGCGTCTGCCCGTCGGGGCTGAAAGCCACGGCCACGACCCAGTCCGGATGTCCCGCCTGAATCGAAAGCTGCGGCCGCTCCTGTGCGCCCGCGGAGACGAACGCGACGGACATCCATGCCGACAGCAACAGCAGTCCACACACGAGACGCAAAAGTGCGCACGAGATTCGTTGCCTCAAGTTGAGTTTTCACCTTTGGTTGAAGTCACAGACCGACGGGACGGAGTTAAACCGCAGATGCGTCCGAAAAGATAGCGGCGTGTGCGCGTGCAGGATAACACAGGGGAGACGTGAAAAGGCGCGACTGAAACTCAAGCGTTGTGCGCTCAAGTTTCAGTCGCGCTCTTCGGTTTTCAGTCCCGTGCGCGCAAGGTGCGACGGCTATTGATTGCTCATGCTGACGATCTGTTCTTTCGCCTGATCGTTACTGGTGCAGATGCCTGAGACGCGCATGCGGAACTCGTCCGGGTTCGACGCGCCGCGCAAGGCTTCTTCCAGAGTGATGAGGCCAGACTGAAAGAGATTGAACAGCGACTGGTCGAAGGTTTGCATGCCGTACTGCGAAGTGCCCGCGGCGATGGCGTCGCGGATGAGCGGCGTCTTTTCTTCGTTGGCGATGTAGTCGCGGATCGTGCCCGTCGAGACCATGATCTCGGCGGCGGGCACGCGTCCGATGCCGTTCGCCGCGCGCACAAGTCGCATCGAGATGACGGCGCGAAGAATGCCGGCCAGTTGCAGGCGGACGCTCTTTTGCTGGTGCGGCGGGAATGAAGAGACGATGCGCGTGACGGTCTCGGTGGCGTCGAGCGTGTGGAGTGTGGAGAGGACTAGATGCCCCGTCTCGGCTGCGGTCAGAGCGGTCTCGATGGTTTCGTGGTCGCGCATTTCGCCGACGAGGATCACGTCCGGGTCTTGGCGCAGAGCGCCGCGCAGCGCCTCTGCGAAAGAGCGTGTGTCAACGTCGACCTCGCGCTGCGAGATGAACGATTTTTTGTCGCGGTGGAGAAATTCTATCGGGTCTTCGATGGTGACGATGTGGCCGCCGCGCGTCGAGTTGATGTGGTCAATGAGTGCGGCGAGCGTCGAAGATTTACCGGAGCCGGTCGCGCCCGTGACGAGAATCAGTCCGCGTTGTTCCGCGCCGATCTGTTCGACGGCGGGCGGCAAGCCCAGATCGGACATCGTGCGCACGCGGTCGGGGATGACGCGCAGGACCATGCTCACAGTGCCGCGTTGCTGGAAGACGTTGGCGCGAAAACGCCCGACGCCCGACAGCCCGTAAGCGATGTCAACTTCGGAAGTCTCTTTGAAGCGTTGCTTCTGCCGGTTCGACATGATGGAGAAGGCCATGTCGAGCGTGTCGTCCTGCGTCAGGCGCGTGGAGTTGGTGATCGGTTTCAACTCGCCGTCGAGACGCATGACGGGGAACGAGCCGGCTTTGATATGCAGGTCTGACGCGCCGCACGCGGTCGCGCCTCGCAGGAGATCGTCAATCTTAACTACCATAGAGATGAGTCGGAAAAACTTTCGTATGAGTCGGAAAAAAACTATCGTCGGGCACAACTGCGAAGCGCGAGCGGGCGAGAGACTGACGGCGGAACACGCGGCGCGGACCTGGAGTTACACGTTAGTGCTTAAAATTTGAAAACTTGCGACTGGCGCGACGGGATGTTCGAGGCAGGATTGCGTCAAGGGAAAGATTAGACACCCGTTGACGCCGAATTCATTCTAGCGAGCCGTGCGCATCGGCGTCAATGAATATCTCTCGGACGCAAAAAACGCCGCTAAGTTGCGTCAAACAAAACGAAACCCCCGAATGGCGAAGGAGCTAAAAGCTGTCGCCGTTCGGGGGTCGCAGGTTTCATCGCAGCGAGCGTCGGTGCGTCGCTACTCCGTGCCGACGGTGAGGAAACTTTCGGAGATGTGTGCCTCGGTCGCGTTGTTTGTGGACGGCGCGGGCTTCGTGTGCGACGCGTTGCGGTGGCCGTTGTTTCCGGCGGGTGCGCCCGACTTCGCCTCTCTGACGTAGGTGAGCCATTCGCCCGGCGCTTCACGCTCGCCCTTCGTGATCTCGAAGAAGACTTGCTGGATGCGCGCCGTCACTTCGCCGCGCTTGCCCGTGCCGATCTTGATCTTATCGACGGAGCGAATCGGCGTCACTTCGGCCGCCGTGCCCGTGAAGAACAGTTCGTCGGCGACGTAGAGCGCGGCACGTTGGAGTCCGCTCTCGGCGACGGGGATGTCGAGTTCGCGGCAAATCTGGATCACGCTGTCGCGCGTGATGCCGGGCAGGATGGAAGACGAAAGCGGCGGCGTGATTACCTTCCCATCGTGGACGAGGAAGATGTTTTCGCCCGAACCTTCCGAGACGAACCCGCGGTCGTCGAGCGCGATGCCTTCCGAGTAGCCGTTCTTGATCGCCTCCATCTTGATCAGTTGCGAGTTCATGTAGTTCGCGCCCGACTTCGCCATCGCGGGCATGGAGTTTGGCGACAGGCGATTCCACGAAGAGACGCACACGTCAACGCCCTCTTCAATCGCTTCGTCGCCGAGATACTTGCCCCAATCCCACGCGCCGATGTAGCAGGCGAGCGGGTTCGGAAACGGGTTGACGCCAAAGGCCGGGCGCGCTTCGTCCAGACTGCGGAAGATGATCGGGCGGAGATAACACTGTTCGAGATCGCCGCGCTGGACGAGTCCGACGGCCGCGTCGCAGAGTTGATCCAGCGTCCACTCGTGATCCATGCGATAGATTTTCGCGGAGTTCATCAGACGGCGCATGTGTTCGCGCAGGCGGAAGATGGCCGGGCCGCGCTGCGTGTTGTAACAACGTATGCCTTCGAAGACGCTTGAGCCGTAGTGCAGGACGTGCGACATGACGTGGACGCGCGCGTCGTTCCAGGGGATAAACTCGCCGTTGTGCCAGATTTCGGGATTGATGCGCGGCGTCTTGCTGCCTTTGGCTGGTGCGTCGTCTGCGAACATTGATTTGCTCCTTTATTCGTCTCCGCTGCTTTTGAGGGGCGGGAGCGACATTAAACTTTGATACAAGTCCATTATCGAAAACGGATTTGTGGAAACCGTGTCCAAGTCGTGGCAATTGCGCGGCAGATTAAATCGCACAATAGCAAGAAACGGTCGTGGCTTGCAAGCCGCCGCCTTGCTTCCGAGCACGGGCGCGGCATACCATCTTTTGTTGTCTTAATAAACATCGATACGAGACGAAATTCCGCGCCGCCTGACGAGCGCGAACGAGCGATGCGAAAGCGACCGAGAAGCGTCCTGTGGCCTCCTGCGTTCGTCCTCTTTGCCTGCGCCTTCTACGCGCTCGCAGGTTGCCGCTCAACGCAAAACTCAACAACGCAAAACTCAATGCCGCAAAACGCAAACAACGCGACGCCGCACGTCGCCAACAACGAACCCGCCGCCGACGCCGCAAATGATGGGCGCACACTGCACCAGCGCGCCATCCTCATAGACATGCACGCCGACACAGTGCAGCGCATGATCGACGAAGGCGCGGACATCAACGCGCAACTCTCGGACGGCCACCTCGACGCGCCGCGCATGAAAGCGGGCGGACTCGACGCGCAGTTCTTCTCCATCTGGGTCGAGCCGCAATATTTCGGCACGGGCGGCCGCACGGCAGTTGAACGCGCCGACAAGCAGATCGCAGCCGTGCGCGCGCTGGCCGAACAGCACCCGGACACGTGGGAACTGGCGACAACGGCCGCAGACATTCGCCGTATCGCCGCTTCGGGGCGACTGGCCGCGCTGTTGGGTCTGGAAGGCGGTTATGCCATCGACGAGCGTTTGGAGAACGTCGAGAAATACTATCGCCTCGGCGTGCGTTACATGTCGCCCGCGTGGTCTGTCTCTCTGAGTTGGGCTGGCAGTTCGGGTGATGAAGCAGGAGAGACGCGTGGCCTGAACGAGTTCGGCCGCAAGGTCATCGCGGAGATGAACCGCCTCGGCATCATGGTTGATGTGTCGCACGTCTCGGACAAAACTTTCTGGGACATCGTCGAGACTTCCACGAAACCCGTCATCGCCACACACTCCGGCGTCCGCTCAATCGTTAACGTCCCGCGCAATCTCACGGACGATCAACTGCGCGCGCTCGCACGCACGGGCGGCCTGTGCGCCGTCGTCTTCTACCCGCGTTTCATCGAGCCGGGCTGGCAGGATGCGCAGAGGCGCGTGGATGCGGAGATCGCGCCGCTCGTGGCCGAAGCCTCGCGCAAGGCAGAGGGCACTGCGGCGCAGAAGAAACTGGCGCGCGACCGTGTGCGCGAACGCGAGTACGCGCGCCGCATGCCGCGCGTCTCGGTAGCACGCGTCGTCGATCACATCGACTACATCGTCAAACTCGTCGGCATAGATCACGTCGGCATCGGCTCAGACTTCGACGGCATCCAGGCCGTCCCGCACGACCTTGCGACCGTGGCGGACTTCCCGAACCTCACGGCCGAACTGCTCCGGCGCGGTTACACGGAAACAGACATCCACAAAATTCTCGGTGGCAACATGCTGCGCGTGATGGAAGAAGTCGAGCGCACGACGAACGGGCAGAGGGGAAGCACGGGGAAATAGTATGAGCGCGCAGTTGAAAGAAGAACTTTCCCGACAGGAAACAGGCGCGCCGGACGAAGGGGCGACGCCGGAGCGCTTGCCGAAGCGACCGCCGGTAGGTTTCCACGCGCCGATTGCGGGCGGGTTGCAGAACGCGCTCTTGAAAGCGCGCGCTCTGCGCTGCGACGCGGTGCAGATTTTTTCGCGCAACCCGCGCGGGTGGAAAGCCAAGGAGTTGAGCGGCGAGGAAGTGGAGACTTTCAAGCGCGTCCGGCAGGAGACTGAGATTTCGCCCGTCGTCATTCACGCGAACTACTTGATCAACCTCGCGGCCGCCGATGAAGCGATTCGTGAGAAGTCTATCGCCTCGTTTCGGGAAGAGGTCGAGCGCGGCCTCCTTCTCGGCGCAGACTATCTGGTCGTGCATCCGGGCAGCGCGCGCGGCGCGTGCGAATTGGACGGCATACGCACATGCGCCGAGAGTTTGCGCGCCGCGTGCGACGGCCTCGATCTCTCCACGTTTCGCGTGCTGCTCGAAAACACTGCCGGGCAGGGCGCGTGCATCGGTCATCGCTTCGAGCACCTGAGAGACATCATCGCCGCTTGCCCTGCGCTCAACCTCGGCGTCTGCTTCGACACCGCACACGCCTTCACCGCCGGTTACGACATACGCGACGAAGACGGACTCGCCGCCACCTTCGACGCGCTCGAACGAAACGTCGGCACGGAGAACATACGCGCCGTCCACTTCAACGACTCGAAGGCTGTCTACAACTCGCGCGTCGATCGCCACTGGCACATCGGCCTCGGCCACATCGGCCGCGAAGCCCTCTCGCGCGTTGCCTCCCATCCGAGCCTCGCGCACGCCGCCTTCATCCTCGAAACGCCGCTCGACGAACAAGGCGACGACGAACGCAACCTCGCCGCGCTCCGCTCTTTCATCGGTGCAAGCGCTGACGGCGAACACGGGGCGACCGCCGAGACGGACGGTAAAACCGGTGAGCAAGATGAGCAGTAAGAAGTGTCCGCGTTGCGGGATAGTCAACTGGGCGGAGGCCGCCGCGTGTAAGCGTTGCGGCACGGCGTTCGGCTACGTGCGCGAGGCGGGCGTGGTGCGCGGTGGTGACAGTGACGGCGGCGGGCGAAGTCTGTCAAAGCGTGTGTTGTTCGTCCTGGGGATGGTGGGCGCGTTCGTCCTCGCCGCTTACGTGTCGCTGCGCGCGACTTCGGAGGCCGCGACGTTCGAGCAACGTAAGACGGTGGGGCGTGCGATTGAGGTGTTGGAGCAGAAAAATTTCGGCCGCCGCGCTTTCGTGCTGCGAAATCTTGTCAGCTATCGCACGACCGACAACTGGTGGAATCGCTATGTCGGCCACACGGACGCATACGCTGCGACCAATTTCCCGTTCGAGGTGATGACGCTCTACCCGGATTTTTTCAACATCCCGGTTGACGACACGGAACGCGCCGTCATTTTGTTGCACGAGTCGTATCACCTGCTCGGCGCGGGCGAAGAGACTGCCTTCGCGGAAGTGTGGCGCGAAAAGGCTAAACTCGGCTGGACGAAAAAAACTCACGGGCACACGCAACTCTGGCGTAGCGTCTACGCTTACACCGAACGCTATGCGCCACAGCATTTCACCTGCGGCAAGACCGGAGCTGAAGATTGTTTCGAGTAACACGCTCTCTTGTCTTCGCCACTCACGCGTTATGAAGAAGCAGACTCAGCGAGACCCCGCCACCTCTGGAGGCGGCGCGTTTCTCAGGAAGATCGAAGCGGCAGCACTGCCCGGAATATTGACGAGACTGCTGCGAAAAAAGGAGAACGCAGAACCCGTTAACGCGACAATCGTGATCGATCCGGGACATGGCGGCGACGCCGACACAGGTGGTTCGGGCGCGAACCATGCCGTCAGTTGCAGCGGCGTTCTGGAGAAGAACATGACGCTGCAACTCGGACTCCTGCTTCGTGATGCGCTGGAGACGGCCGCGACCGAGGGCGGCCATCAGATCAAGATCGTGTTGACCAGAGAGACCGACGTGAACCTCTCGCTCGCGGATCGCGCCGGAGTGGCAAAAGACAACCGCGCGGATCGGTTTCTCAGTCTCCACTTCAACGGCTGCAATAAAGTGATGCGCGGAACCGAGACGTATATCAGGAGCAGGGCTGATAACGTGAACCTCGCGGCCGATAAGAAATTTGCGCGGCGCATTCAAAGGGCGGCCTTTGGCGCGCTCAAGAAGCATGACCGGACATCCAGGGATCGCAAGGTCAGAGAAGGGAAGTTAGGCGTGCTCAGCGATGTCTCGCTCGGCAACACGGACGGCGACAAGAAGTGCCGCGCCTGCCTGCTGGAACTCGACTTCATCGACGTGGAGGCCGTCGATCAATTGCTCAACGTCAACCCTAACGCCGCGGCCGTCCGTGCCGATGTCGCCAAAGCTCTGGCCGAAGCGATCATCGCCGACCTGCAAAACCCTTAACCCGCAACCGCCCAAGCGCGCGCGAACTCTTCCTGCGCACGCGTGAACTCTTCTTGCGCACGCCGCTTCGACTTTGCGCCGAACGAATTGACAAGGGGCGCGGCGACTGAGTTAAGATAGCGCCTGTTCGGACAAGAGCAGGTAAATTCGATGCGAATTTCATTTGACCAGCCAAACAAACTCCTCCTTACGTTGCCGCTCGGCGAACGCGCCTAAACATGCGCGCGTTTCGGTTCGACGCGGCGAGACTTCACCAAAGCGACCAATCAACAGTCTGTGAATCGCCGGGCGGAGAGTTGTCTCCTGACGACTTCTCGCGCGGCGGGCGTGTAGGTTAACGTAAGGGAGAAGAGTGTGACTTATGGACGAAAAATATTTTCCGGAGAAGATTGAAGAGAAGTGGCAGCGCGTGTGGGCTGAGACGGGCGCGTTCGAGGCCGACGTGGACGATGCGCGGCCGAAGTTTTTCTGTTTGGAGATGCTGCCCTACCCGTCCGGGTTTCTGCACATGGGGCACGTGCGCAACTATTCCATCGGCGACGCGCTGGCATGGCACAAGCGGCTGCAAGGCTTCAACGTGCTGCACCCGATTGGGTGGGACAGCTTCGGGCAGCCGGCCGAACAGGCCGCCATCAAACGCGGCGTGCAACCGCGCGATTGGACTGAAGACAACATCGCGCACATGCGCGGGCAGTTCAAACGTCTGGGCATCAGTTTCGACTGGCGGCGCGAGATGGCCGCGCACCGGCCTGATTATTACAAGTGGGATCAGTGGTTCTTCCTGAAGATGTTGGAGCGCGGTCTGATCTACCGTCGCACCTCGCCGATCAACTGGTGTCCGAAGGAAGAGACCGTCCTGTCGAACGAGCAGTCGTCGGGCGGCGTGTGCTGGCGTTGCGGCACTGTGGTGGAGAAGCGCGATCTGGAACAGTGGTTCATCCGCACGACCGAGTATACGGAGGCGCTGCTGGCGGACATGCGCGAGATCGAGGCGGGGTGGCCTGAGCGCGTGCTGACGATGCAGCGCAACTGGATCGGGCGAAGCGAAGGCGCGTACATAGATTTTCCGATCAAGGATAGCGACACGAAGGTGCGCGTCTTCACCACGCGCATCGACACGATCTACGGAGCGACGGCCATCGTCGTCGCGCCGGAGCATCCGCTGTTGAACGAGTTGGAAGAGTCGCCTTTGAAAGAGCGCGTCGTGGCGTTTGTCGAACGCGTGAAGGCGGCGCGCGCGAGCCGCGCCGGAGCGCCGGGCGAAGAGGAAGAGAAAGAGGGCATCAACACGGGTCTGTTCGCCGTCAATCCTTTCAGCGGCGAGCAGATGCCCGTGTGGGTGGCAAACTACGTGTTGATCGAATACGGCGCGGGCGCGGTGATGGCCGTCCCGGCGCACGACGAGCGCGATTTCGACTTTGCGCAGAAGTATTCTCTGCCCGTCCGTCGCGTCATCGAACGCGTCTCGCACGCGCAGGAGTCGATCCCGCATCGCGAGACGGGCGGGCTGGATCAGTCAACGGCGATGCCGCACGCCTTCACGGACTACGGCATTCTGGTGAACTCGGCCGAGTGGGGCGGCAAACTGTCCGCCGACGCACAGCGCGAGATGACGGCCTACGCCGAAGAGAAAGGTTTTGGCGGCGGCGCGGTCACGTATCGCCTGCGCGACTGGGGCATCTCGCGTCAGCGTTTCTGGGGCGCACCGATCCCGGTCGTCTATTGCGACAAGTGCGGCATCGTGCCCGTGCCTGAGAGCGACCTGCCCGTCGTCCTGCCGGAGCGCGCGGAGTTTACGGGGGCAGGCAAGTCGCCTCTGGCGACCGTGGCGGAGTTCGTCAACACTTCCTGTCCGAAGTGTGGCGGCGCGGCGCGGCGCGAGACGGACACGATGGACACGTTCGTCGATTCCTCTTGGTACTTCTTCCGCTACTGCGACCCGCACAATACGTCCGCGCCGTTCGACAAGAAGGTCGCCGCTTACTGGACTCCGGTTGACCAGTACATCGGCGGCATCGAGCACGCCGTCATGCACCTGCTGTACACGCGCTTCTGGACGAAGATGATGCGCGACATCGGCTTGGTCGAGTTCAACGAGCCGGTGCGAAATCTGTTGACGCAGGGCATGGTGACGAACATCGTCGAGGGCACGGGCGAGTGGAAGGCGATGTCGAAGTCTCTGGGCAACGGCGTCGATCCGGACGAGATGATCGAGGCTTACGGCGCGGATGCCGTGCGCCTGTTCGTCATGTTCGCCGCGCCGCCCGAAAACGAGCTGCGCTGGCTGGAGACAGGCATCGAAGGCGCGGTGCGCTTCCTGCGCCGCGTCTACAACTTCGTCTGGCGCTGGCACGAGACTTTGACGAACGCGCCGAACACGGCGACTGACGCGGGAGAGTTTTCCGACGCCGCGCGCGCCCTGCGACGCAAGACGCACCAGACTATCGCGCGCATCACGCAGGACTTTGCTGAGTTGCACTTCAACACGAGCATCGCCGCTTTGATGGAGTTGCTGAACGCGCTGGGCGATTTCGAACGCACGCCGGAAGCGGCCGACGCGGGCGACAAATTCGCCGTGCGCGAGGCGTTGGAGGCTCTGGTCTTGATGCTGTCGCCGTTTACGCCGCACGTCGCGGAAGAGATGTGGGAGTCGCTGGGGCACGCGGGCGGGTTGCTGCGTAGCGGCGCGCGCTGGCCTGTGGCCGACGCTGAACTGGCGCGCAAAGAGGCTCTGGAAATCCCCGTGCAGATCAACGGTAAGCTGCGCGGGCGCATACAGGCCACGCCCGATACGACGGAAGACGAACTGCGCGAAGCGGCGCTGGCCGACGAACGTGTGCGCGCACACATCGCCGGGCGACAGATCGTCAAAGTGATCGTCGTCCCGCAACGTCTGGTCAACATCGTCGTGCGTTGAAGGCTGTCAGTGGTCAGTTGTGAGAGAACAACTGACCACTGACAACTGACAAATTCCGCTTCATGCTTTAGTCTATGAACGTCTCACATCGACTTAACTCGATCCGAAGAAAGTGAATTTTTCGCATGACCTCTGAGGAAACGGCGCGCGCGCCGAAAAAGAGAATCTGGACGGGTGCGCGTCTACTGTCAGCCGCGCTGGTCTTTTCGTTGTTGGCCGTGGCTCTATCTACGAGTTGCAACCCGACCGATAGTTCGCGCGACGGCAGCAAGCCCGCACCGCCCGCTGCTCAGGCGCCCGCCGGAGGAGCGACCAACGCCGCACCGCCTGGACAGTCAGCGCAGCAACAACCGCCCGCGCAAACTGCGCCGACGCCCCTGCCCGACACGTTGATGAACGCGACGTTGACCACGCTCGACGGAAAGTCTCTGAAGTTGGCCGACCTGAAAGGTAAGGTCGTCGTCGTGAATATGTGGGCGACGTGGTGCGGGCCTTGTCGCAAAGAGATTCCCGACTTCATCGAGATACACAACGACTATCAAGGGCGCGGCGTGGAAGTGCTCGGCGTCACGTCGGAGGACGAGCGGAACACGAAGGAGTCGATTGTAGAGTTCGCCAAGCAGTTTAAGATTAATTACAAGGTGGCGATGGTGGACGCAGAAGGGTGGGAGGAATTTCTCGCGCCGCGCTACGCCATCCCGCAGACCTATGTGATCGGGCCGGACGGAAACATGCTGCGAAAGTTCACCGGCTACAGCCCGCAGGTGGCGACGATGGTGCGCAGCCTCACAGATCAAGCTCTGTACAGCACGGCAAGCGGCGGGAGCAAAGACGAGGCGGGAAAATAGCGCGGGACAAACGAGCGATTAACAGAAACCCGGAAATCAAGAAACCACGCGCGTTACACCAGCCACACGAAGCCACACGAAACAGCACGAAGAAGATTTTCGTGTTGTTTCGTGTGGCTTCGTGGTTTCTGAGTTTTCCTACACTTTCTAACAAACGCCCCTTGGCGGCTTTCAGCGCGCACGGTTCTTATTGCTCGCCGTCGCCGCCCGCGTCGTTGCTCTGCTGGCGTGCCTCTTCCAACTCGCGCTCGCCTTCGGCTTGAAGCTGCTGTCCTTCGCGTTCGAGTTCCTTGTCCTGTAAGCCTTGCGCGACGCTCTCTTTGGCGCGTCCTTCGGCGATCTTCATCTCGGCCTGCACGCGTCCCTCCACTTCGTCTATCGCGGCCGGTTCGCCAGTCTCTTCCTGTGTCGTCACCTTCTCCGGGTCAATTGACATCTCCGCACGTCCTCCTCAACGGTCAGTATGGCTAGAGTTAAAAATAGTTCGGGCAATCGTCTCATTCCCGGCGCGGCGCGGTCAAATGGCCGCTCCTGTTTTGCCGTCGAAAAATATTTTCGCACGGGGGCTTGACTCTGTAGCCAGCTACAGGGTTTACAATGTCTCCATGTTGAATAAGACGAGACACACAGAGCGGCGGGCGGAGGAACACACAGGGGGGCGAAGGCTTCGGATCGGCGAGGTGGCGGAGGCTTCGGGCGTGGGCGTCGAGGCGCTGCGTTTCTACGAGCGGCGCGGCCTTCTCGGTCGCCCGGCGCGCACGGCCTCCGGCTATCGCGCTTACGACGAGACAGTGCTCGAACGCCTCGCGTTTATCAAACGCGCGCAAGCAATCGGCTTCTCGCTCGACGAGATCACGGAGATTCTGGAGATGCGCGCGCACGGGCAAGCGCCCTGCCTCGAAGTGCGCGAAGTGGCGCGGCGCAAACTGGCGGAACTGGACGAGCGATTGCGCGAACTGCGTCGCTATCGCAGCGAACTGGCGCGCACGCTGGCCGAGTGGGACGAACGCGGCATCGACGAAGGCCACTTCTGCGGCCTCATCGAACACAGCCGCATCCACGCGCCCGCCAACGCGTCCGCAGCACCTACAGCGCCCGCGCGCAGACGTAAGAACAAGGGGGGAACAAAATGAGTTCGATCATAACGACTGAAGAGACGACCGGCGACGCATCGCACGTCGCAGTCACGGACACGAACGCGGCCACAGGCGCGGATGCAGTTACACGCTCGGACGCGCAGGCGGAACATACCGAGCGCGTCGATCTGTCGCTCAAGGGCATGACCTGTAACGCCTGCGCGCGTCGCATCGAACGCAGGCTGAAGAACGCGGCGGGCGTGCGGAGCGCAAACGTCAACTTCGCCACCGCGCGTGCGACCGTGGAATACGACCCGCGTGCGACTGCGCCCGCGCGACTCGTCGGGGCAGTGGAAGAGATCGGATACGGAGCGGCGGACGTGGACGAAGAAGGCGCGGCCGAGAGAGAGCAGGAGGCCATGCGCGCCGAGCAGACGAGCTTGCGCCGTCGCTTCATCGTGGCCGCAGTGCTCTCCGCGCCCGTGCTCGTCGTCGCTATGTCGCACGGTAGCATCGCTCTCTTCAACGTCTCCTGGATCAACTGGGCGCAACTGGCATTGACCGTGCCGGTCGTCTTCTACAGCGGCCTGCCTTTCTACAGGGGCGCGTGGACGGCGCTCCGGCATCGCGCGGCCGACATGAACACGCTCATCGCCACGGGCACGGGCGCGGCCTTCCTCTATTCGCTCGTCGTGACGGTCGCCCCCGAACTCGTCCTCGTAGACCAGTCGGCAGCGATGCCGGGCATGAGCGGCCACGAAACGAGCGGCGCAGTGACGCCAGCGCCCGTCTACTTCGAGGCGGCAAGCGTCATCATCGCGCTCATACTGCTCGGCCGCCTGCTGGAAGTGCATGCGCGCGGCAAGACTTCGGACGCGATCAAGCGTCTGCTCGGCTTGCAACCACGCACGGCGCGCGTCGTCCTTGGAGACGGGCGAGAGAGGGACGTGCCGGTTGAAGAGGTAATGGTTGGCGACGTGGTTGTGGTGCGGCCGGGCGAGCGGATTCCGGTGGACGGCCTGGTTGTGGAAGGCGCGTCGGCCGTGAACGAGTCGATGCTGACGGGCGAGAGCATGCCGGTCGAAAAATCTGCGGGCGCGCAGGTGATCGGCGCGACGATCAACGGCACGGGGAGTTTCAAATTTCGCGCGACGAAGGTGGGACGCGACACTGTGCTGCAACAGATCGTGCGTTTGGTGGAACAGGCGCAGGGGCAGCGCGCGCCCATCGCGCGTCTGGCCGACGTGGTGAGCGGTTATTTCACGCCCATCGTGATCTGCATCGCAATTGCGGCGTTCGTCGTGTGGTTCATCGCCGCGCCCGTCGAGTCGCGCTTGAGTTACGCGCTCGTCAGTTTCGTCTCGGTCTTGATCATCGCGTGCCCCTGCGCGCTCGGCCTCGCGACGCCGACGGCCGTGATGGTGGCGACGGGGCGCGGCGCGGAACACGGCATACTCGTCAAAGGCGGCGAGGCTTTGGAGACGGCGCATCGTTTGACGACCATCGTGCTCGACAAGACGGGCACGATCACACTGGGACGACCGGCCGTGACGGACGTGTTAACGGTCGGCGACTTCTCCGAGGACGAACTACTGCGCTTGGCCGCTTCGGCCGAACGCGGCAGCGAGCACCCGCTCGGCGAGGCCATCGTGCGGCGTGCACGTGAGCAGGGGCTTGCGCTCGCGGACGCCACGTCCTTTGCGGCGCGCACGGGTCACGGCGTCGAAGCGGAAGTCGAAGGGCGACGCGTCGTGCTCGGCAATCTCAAGTTGATGTGGGAGCGCGGCGTGTTGGCGGCGCGGCGCGACGACGGGGCGACGGATGATTTGCGCCATTTAGGGAGCCGCGCGGAGGCTTTGACGGAGGCGGGGCGCACGGTCGTCTACGTTGCCATCGACGGCGCGGCGGCGGGCCTCGTCGGCGTCGCGGACGAGATCAAGGCCGACTCGAAGGAAGCAATCGCGGCGCTGCACAAATTGGGACTGGAAGTCGTCATGTTGACGGGCGACGCGCGGCGGACGGCCGAGGCTGTGGCGCGCGCGGTGGGCATCGAGCGCGTGCTGGCCGAAGTGTTGCCGGAAGGCAAGACGGCGGAAGTGAAGAAGTTGCAACTGGAAGGGAAGCGCGTGGCGATGGTGGGCGACGGGATCAACGATGCGCCCGCGCTGGCGCAGGCCGACGTAGGCGTCGCCATCGGCACGGGCACAGACGTGGCTATCGAAGCCTCGGACATCACATTGATTCGCGGAAGCCTGCGGGGCGTGGTGACGGCCATCGCGCTCTCGCGGCGGACGATGCGCGTGATCCGGCAGAATTTGTTCTGGGCTTTCGTCTACAACACGCTCGGCATCCCTTTGGCTGCGGGCGCGCTCTACCCGTTCACGGGATGGCTGCTCTCGCCCGTCGTGGCGAGCGCGGCGATGGCGCTCTCGTCCGTCTCCGTCGTGACGAACAGCCTGCGGCTGAGACGTTTTCGGTTGTGATAAAGAAGATGGGTTCGAGTGTTTTTGTGATTTACCTTTGACGGAAGAAGTTTGAGGGGGTAGCGATGGATACGTCGGAAATTTTCGTGCTGGCGGCGGGTGTGGCTTTGATCGCGTTCGTGTTGTGGTACTTCTTCGGGGGCGAGGGCGAGCGCGCGGCGGCGAGCGTGACGGCGTCGGGCGTGCAGCGTTTGAAGGTGCTGGTGAAGGGCGGATACACGCCAGACGTGATCGTCGTCAAACGCGGCGCGCCTGTCGAACTCGACTTTTATCGAGACGAGACGAATTCATGCACCGAGCAAGTCGTCTTCGGCGACTTCCAAATCAGCCGCTCGTTGCCCGCCTTCAAGACGACGCGCATCAACTTCACGCCCGAACGCGCGGGCACTTTCGTCTTCAACTGCGGCATGAACATGGTGCGCGGCAAGTTGGTCGTGGAAGACTGAGGACGCGCTCGCGCCGACGCGCCCCTGCGGGTTCGGCCTGCGGCCGGTTGACGCGGCGCGGAGCGTTCGTGCTACATTGACGGCCAACGAAAGGTCTTGACTCAGGCGACGGAATTTCGGAAGTTGATGCGCCGCTCAATTCTCATCTTCGGCATGCTTCTCACGCTCACGGCGGGCGTGTGCGGCGGCGTGTCCCTCGCGGCCTACGCTTGCTGCGCGGAAGAGGCGGGCGCGCTCGCCGCGAGCGATGAGCACGACTGCTGCCGCGCCAACATCGGCTACGACAAGAACAGCGCACGCCGTCCCGAATCGCACACGGCTTCCCCAGACGGCGCACACGAAAACTTGAACGCGACGCCGCTTCAAACTCGCGACTCCCACACAGAGACGAACTGTTCCGGCGCGGACGCTTCCGCCGAACGCCATGGCGCGGCACTCGGCCGCGACGACCTGTCGTGCGGCGAATGTTGCGCGGGCGGGTCGGGTCGCACTCCCGCAACTGTTCTGGTCGCCGCGTCCGAAGGAAACAAGACGAAGCGCGACGCTCGTTACGTCTCGTCCGACGCGTCGCGCGATCTATTCGCGCACGTGCCGGCGCGCGTTTCGCAACTCGCCGCACGGCCGCACGCGCCGCCGCATGTTCCCGCACGTCTACACGTCCTGCATAGCCTCTTTCTCATCTAGCATCTTCCGGCCGCTTTGAGACCACGCGCGCCCCTACACACTACAATTGACGTTCACTAAACTGATGCGCGGACGCATGTGCAGCTTTTCGCGTCTACAGTTCCGCTTCGATAATTTATAAGGAGACGCCATGAAGGTATCTAAAAAAATCAAATTCACGTTCGCCGCCGCAATGCTGTTCGCGGCCATGTTCGGGTTACAGGCGTGCGGCGGTGCTTCGTCCGAACAGTCCGCTTCGACGAAGGAGCGACAGGCGAAGGCGACGCCCGCCGCCCGGCAGCCTTCGACGCAAACCGCGCCGCTCGCTCCGCAAGTCGCACACGGCGCGAACGAGACACACGCGCCCGCCGGAGCAGCAGACGGGCACGAAGGTCATTCGCACGGTGCGCCGGGGCGCGTGCCGCGCTTCGCAGCGACGGCCGCCGACTTAAAGAATCTGCCGCCCGTGCTTCCGGCTTCGCAGTTTACGGGGATGACGCGAATGGCCTATGCGGTCGTCAAAGAGATACCTGAAACCATCGCGCAACTGCCTTGCTATTGCCACTGCGACGAAGGCTTCGGCCACAAGAGTTTGCATACCTGTTTCGTTGACGATCACGCGGCGCATTGCGCCACCTGTATCGAAGAGGCTTTGCTCGCCTACAGGTTGCAGAAGGAGCAGAAACTCACTCCGACGCAGATACGCGAGCGCATCATCGCCGAGTACGGACAGTGAAGCGACGGCCGCATCGCGCATGAAGCGGATCGGATGGGGAAGTTTGTCGATGAACGAAGTTGCCGGACAGTTGATGCAGCGTGAGCGCGTCGCCGTGCACGGGCAGCGACTCGAATACTTCACGATTGCTTACAACAGTCTCGAAGGTTTGATCGCGCTTGTCTTCGGCGCGCTGGCGGGCAGCATCGCGCTGGTCGGCTTCGGCTTCGACAGCGCGATTGAAGTCACGTCGGGCGCGGTTCTGCTCTGGCGTCTGCGCGCGGAGATGGACGAAGGGCGGCGCGAACGCGCCGAGGCGAGAAGCCTGCGCGTCGTCGGCATCTGTTTTCTGGTGCTCGCGATTTACGTCGGCTACGAAGCCGTCGCCACACTCGCCCGAAGCGAAGCGCCGGAGCGAAGCGTGCCCGGAATCGTATTGGCCGTCGTCTCGCTCGTCGTCATGCCTCTTCTGGCGCGCGCCAAGAGAGGCGTCGCGCAACGCATCGAGAGCGCGGCCATGAAAGCCGACGCCAAACAGACGGAACTCTGCACCTATCTCTCCGCGATCCTCCTCGGCGGGCTGGCCTTGAACGCGCTGCTCGGTTGGTGGTGGGCTGATCCGGTCGCGGCCTTGTGCATGGTTCCGATCATCGGTGTGGAAGGTTACAAGGCGCTGCGCGGCGAGAGATGCTGCGAACAGGGAGCTTGTTGTTGAGACGCGCTTGAGGCGCGGAGTGAATTTTATGACGAGAAGATTGACGAGAAGATTTTGGTTCAACTTCGCTTTAACGCTCGCCGTCGTCCTGAGCGCGGCGGCGGCGACGCGCGCGCAGGAAGCGGTGGCGACGGGTGCGTCCGTGTCGAAGTCGGAGCGAGTGGCGACGGACAACGCGTTGAAGTTAGAGGGACAGATCGTCTGCTCGGTCTGTTGGTTTGAATCGGACGACCGCGTGAAGACGCCTTACGGCACGGCGGCGGATTTGAAGTGCGCGGTTGACTGCGCGGCGAAGGGCGTCGATGCCGCGCTCGCCGTGCGCGAAGGCGCGGGGAATAGTTTCGCGCTCTACCTGCTCGAAGACGGACGCTTCGACAAGGGCGCGAAGAATTGGCTGGCCTACATGGGCAAGCGCGTCGAAGTGTCGGGCACGACGCGCCCCGGTGCGGAGGGCAAGAGGTATCTGAAAGTTGACGCTCTGCGCGTCGTCGCCGACGAAGGGGGCGGCGCGGGCAGCACTGTCTTGCAGGACGCGAAGGTGATCGGCACGGAAGCGGAACTCGCTCTCAGCGATCTCTTCGGCGCGCAGCAACGTCTGAGCGCGCTCAAGGGGCGCATCGTGGTGCTCAATTTCTGGGCGACCTATTGCGAGCCGTGTCGCAAGGAGATGCCAGACCTCGCGCGCATCCAGAACGATTACGCGGCGCTCGGCGTGCAGGTCGTCGGCGCGTCGGCCGACGAAGCGACAGCACGCGCGAAGGTGTTGCAGTTCATCAAGGAGACGAAACTGAACTTTCCCGTGTGGCTCGGCGCGACGACGGGCGACATGCAGCGTTTCGGACTCGCGCCCGTCCTGCCCGGCACGGTCATCATCGGCCGCGACGGCCGCATCGTCTGGCACAAGAGCGGCGTCATCAAAGAGTCGGATGTGAAGCGGCAACTGGACGCGCTGCTACAGCAAGCGACGGAGGAAGGGAAGCGCAACGTGCGAGCGGCAGACGGGCGCGCGAACGCGCCGGGCGAGCCGCGCGCCGATGCGCCTGATGTGTCAGGTGCGGAGCGTTCGAAGGCGTCGAGCGAAGCGGCGGACGAGAAGGGAGATGAACACGCTTCGAGCGTTCCCTCTTGACCCTCTTGACCGGGCGAAGGCCGCGCCGTGAGCGGGGCAGGAAACGACAATAAAGAGCGTTGGGTTTACGGGGCGCGTGTGCTCTCGAAGCAGATTCCGCGTGCCACCGTGCGCATGACTTTGACTTACAAGTTCCACCCGCGCCTGACGGCCGGAGTGGAATACAATCCGGGCGCGGACGAAGTTGCGCCCATCGCCAATCTGCTCGTCCTGACGGAGACGAAGCGGCGTCCCGCGCTGATGCTCGGCACGAGTTCGGATCGCATCGGCACGCCTTCGGGTCAGTCTTATTACATGACTCTGAGCAAGAGCCTGCGACGCGAGACGGGTCTGCCCATCGCGCCTTACGTGGGCGTGGTCTACGGCACGTTTCAGGACAGGTTTCTGCCGCTCGGCGGCATGAGCATCCAACTCGGCAAAAATCTCTCGACGACCATCACGCACAACGGCATCAATCTACATCCCATACTCAATTACACGTACAACCGCCACGCCTTCTCCCTCATCATGGTGAAGAGCAAGTATCCGGGCGTCAGCTACAGCGTAGCGTTCTAAAAGTCGGGAAAGGGGGAAGGGAAAAGGTGAAAGGGTAAAGACAAGTGAAACGCTGTGCAGTTTGAGTTTTACCCTTTCGCCTTTGTCCCTCTCTTCGAGCTTTGTCCTTACCCTTTCACCTTTTCCCTTTTCCCTTTTCGCCTCTGCTTGCTAAGATGTGCGCGTAATAATCTAGGCGCGACACAGTCGAATGATTTCTCCCCGCTGGATTTCGGCGAGCACGCTCGTCTCCCCCTCCGGTGTCGCCGCCGCACATCATTTTTTAGTCGTTAAGGAGTAGGCAGATGAAATCACTTGGGAGACGACTGATTTGCGCGTTGCTACTCTGCGGCGTCTTCGTGCCCGCCGCCGCTTTCAATGTCCCGGCGCAGACCAGTAAAAAAGAACTCAAGGCACAGGAAGAGGCGCGCGAACAGGCCAACAAGGCCGCCAAAGTTTTTCGACAGATCATGTCTACGCCGGAGCGTGCGATTCCCAGAGAGTTGATCGACAAGGCCGAAGCGGTTGCAGTCTTCCCGGACGTGATCAAGGCGGGCTTCCTTTTGGTCGGCGGTCGCGGCGGTCGCGGCGTGATCAGCCGACGCATCCCCGGCGGCTGGACTGCGCCCGCCTTCTTCAACCTCGGCGGCGGCAGCATCGGCCCGCAACTCGGCGCGTCTTCGACAGACTTCGTGCTGCTCTTTATGAACAAGGACGCGGTGAACGGTTTGCTCGAAGACAAGTTCGAGATCGGCGGCGAGGGCAGCATCGCCGCGGGGCCTGTGGGGCGCGCGGCCAGCGCCTCGACCGACATCCAACTGCGCGCGGGCATCCTCTCCTATTCGCGCAGCAAAGGTCTGTTCGCGGGTCTGGAACTGAAAGGCGTCGTCATCAATCCGGACAACAAAGACAACGAGGCCGTCTACGGCATGAAGGCCAGAGAACTCTTAACGGGCGAAGGCTTGAAGCGCGGCGGCAAGCCCTGGATTCCGCCGAGCGTGCGCGCGTTCCCCCTGCAACTGTCGCGTTATTCGCGCAAGTAAACGAGAGAAAGGTTCCCAAGCAGCATGAGTTATTTGTCTTTGAGAAAAGCGCGGGCGTGCTCCCTGCCTTGCGCGCTCGGCCTGTTGTTGACAGTCGCGAGTTTTGCGCCCTCCGTCAACATTGTCACCGTAGTGCGTGGACAGGAGCAGGAACAACCGCAACAGCGGCAGAGGCGTGTCAGCGCGCCGCCGACGAAGAAGGAAGAGGAAGCGGAGCGCAAGGCCGCGAACGCGGCCAAGGTGTTCGAGCAGGCGATGGGTGCGCGCGACAATGCCATCCCGAAAGAGTTGATCGATAAGGCGGAGGCCGTGGCGGTCTTCCCCGGCGTGCTCAAGGCCGGCTTCGTCGTGGGCGGCAGGGGCGGCAGCGGCCTCATCAGTCGGCGCGTGCGCGGCGGTTGGAGCGCGCCCGCCTTCTTCACGATGCGCGGCGGAAGTTTCGGCGCGCAGATCGGCGCGGCCAAGACCGATTTCGTCCTGCTCTTTATGAACGAAGCGGCCGTGCAGGGTTTGCTCGACGATAAGTTCGAGATGGGCGGCGAGGCGAGCGCGGCGGCAGGCCCCGTCGGCCGCACGGCGAGCGCCACGACCAACCTCACGCTCGACGCGGGGATTCTCTCCTATTCGCGGAGCAAGGGACTGTTCGCCGGTCTGGAACTGAAAGGGGCGGTCGTTAATCCGGACAACAAACTGAACGAGGCCGTCTACGGCTTGAAGGCCAAAGAACTACTGAACGACGCCACCCAACTCAAAGCGGAACAAGCGCCCCGGGGCGTGCGCATCTTTCCCGTCACGCTCGCGCGTTATTCGCGCCGTTAAGCTAAGCGGAAGAGAGACAGAGGCGCAAGTGAGAGATTTAGAGTTTAGTTGAGCCACAGATTGAGACAGAGAAGAGAGAGGAGAGAGTTTTCAATATGGCTAACACAGCAGCGACGCACGATGAGAAACACCCAAAGGGGCTGTACGTGCTCTTTGCGACCGAGATGTGGGAGCGTTTCAGCTTCTACTCGATGCTCGCCATGTTCGCGCTTTACATGCGCGACACGACAGGACAGGGCTTCGCATGGTCGGTTGACGACACGCAGGCGCTGGTCTCCAACTATCTGATGTTCGTCTATGCCTCGCCGCTCGTCGGCGGTTGGATCGCAGACAAGAAGATCGGCTACCGGAAGGCCGTCATGATCGGCGGCTTCTTCTTTATGGCCGGCCACCTCTTGCTCTCCTTCCGCTCCATCGGCATCGTCTACGCGGCACTCGCCTGCCTCGTCATCGGCAACGGCTTTTTCAAGCCGAACGTCTCGGCGATGGTCGGCAATCTCTATCAGGAAGGCAGCCACCTCAAAGACCGCGCTTATAGCATCTTCTACATGGGCATCAACGTGGGCGCTTTTCTCGCGCCCATCGTGATGGAGGTGGTGCAGAGTCGTTTCGGGTATCATCCGGCCTTCGCCGTCGCGGCGGGCGGGATGCTCATCTCCGTCCTGACGCTCTGGCGGATGAAGAAGTACGTCGAACAGGCGGATCGCCCAATGAGCCGTGGCGCGAAGAACGTCGCCAACGTTGCGGCCGTCACCGAGGACGCACCGCCCGCCGCCGTCAGCCAGCAGAACGCCATTGAAGCCGTGCCTGACTGGAAGCGTGTCGGCGCGCTCATCGTCATCTTCCTGATCGTGATCGTCTTCTGGATGGTCTTCCACCAAAACTCGACGACCATCACTTACTGGGCTGACGACAACACGGACTGGAATGTCTCGGGCATTATCTCCAACTCGATCAATCCGGGCTGGGTGCTGCTCTTGACATTTCCGCTCGTCGGCTTCTGGTCTTGGCTCGACAAGAAGGGTTTGGAGCCTTCCACGCCGACGAAGATGGTCATCGGCATGGTGATGACGTCGCTCGCTTTTTTCATCCTCTTCATCGCCGCCAAGATCGGCGAAGGGTCGCTTGCGCCGGGCGCGGATCCGTACGCTTATAAGATGTCGCCGCTATGGCTTCTGGGCGCTTACGGCGTGTTGACGCTCGGTGAGTTGATGCTGTCGCCGATGGGTTTATCGCTGGTCTCGAAAGTTGCGCCCGTACGGATGCGCGGGTTGATGATGGGCGGCTGGTTCGTCGCCACCGCTATTGGCAACAAGTTGACGCAGATCGGCGAACTGTGGGACGACTGGGCGCACTCGACCTTCTGGATTTTCCTGAGCGTCTGCGCCATCATCATGGCCGGCGTGCTGCTTCTCCTGCTGCGCCCGCTCAAGAAGGCCATGCCCGGCGTTTGACGGACGACGGGCACACTGACGGTTGAAACCTTGACGCTTCCGGTGGGGCGACTTTAGAATCCTCGCCACGCCCCACTGGAAGCGCCCGTAGGTACGAGGACGCGGGAATCCCACCCGCTCGCGTTTGAAAGGAAAGACCGAATCCATGCAACCCCGCACCCAACGCCAGAAGGAAATCTTCGATTACATTCAACGTTTCATCGAGCGGCACGGGTATGAGCCTTCCTACGCGCAGATCGCGCGCCACTTCGGTATCTCTTCGAAGGCAACCATCGCCAAGCACATCGAGGCTCTGGAAAAGCGCGGCCTGCTCGCGCGCAGCCACACGAACGGATCGTTCGGCCTGAACGTCAACGTCGAAGAGGCTGCGGGCGACCGCCTGTGCGAGGTGCGCCTGCTCGGACGCGTGGCGGCGGGTGCGCCGCTTGAGACGCTTGACGACGGCGGCGAGACTATCGGCGTGCCGCGTTTCCTGCTGGGTCGTGTGCGTCCCGAACGCGTCTACGCGCTACGCGTCTCCGGCGACTCGATGATCGACGAGCACATCTGCGACGGCGACATCGCCCTTATCGAAAATCGCGTCGATGCGCGCGACGGCGAAATCGTCGTCGCCCTGGTCGAAGGCTCGCGCGCGACGCTCAAACGCCTGCATCGCTTCGGCCGCGAAGTCGAACTACGCCCGGCCAACTCCAATCTCGAACCGATCCGCCTGCCCGCGACACAGGTGCAGGTGCAGGGTATCTTCCGCGGCCTGCTCCGTCCGGCGCTCTAAGAGTTGCTGACAAAACAAAGAGTGGAACCACGAAACCACACAAAAATTTGTTCGGGTGTTTTCGTGTGGTTTCAAGGTTTTGTTTGACGCTCTGAGTGAAAAGAAAGAATGGCGACTAAGACGGGGCGAGTAGAACTAAAAGCTAGGAAGAAGAAAGGGAGGCTTGAACGCCTCCCTTTCTTCTTCCTAGCTTTTAGCGTATCCGCTGACAGCCCGATCAGGCTGTTTCTTAGGCGCTGACGGCCGCGCCGGTTGTGGGCGTGGCGGCGTCGGGTTTCTGTCCGGCGAGATGCGCGTGGTAGAGGTCTGCGATGCGCTGTTCGTCTTTGGCGATGTCAACGCTGATGTCTTCGAAGATTTGCGCCGTCTGTGGGTCTGTGAAACTGTTGGCGAGGTTGAACGCATCGACGACGCCGGTTTGCAGGTCGCCCATGGCGCGGCGCATCAGCGCCTCGTCGCTGCTCGACTGCAACCAGCTCTTGAGCGTCGCCCACGCGCCGCTGCCCGCCGCCTGCAAAGATTCTTCTCCGCCGAGCGCCGCCAGACGCGCTTCGAGCGCGCTGATGTGCCGCCGTTTGTTCGCGCAGATTTCGTTGAAGGCCGCGCGCAGTTCGGGCGCGGTCGCCTTCTCCGTGTAGTGCTCGAAGGCCGTCAGGCCGTAACGCTCGCCGCGAATCGCTGTGTTGATGCCGTCAACGATCTCTGCCTTCGTCGAGCCACCCCATCCTTCGGCCAGACGCCACCAGTCGGCCGCGAGATTTTCTTCGCCGGGCAGCGTCTCTTTCAAGGCGGCTTCAAGTCCGAGGTGGCGCAGGATGGCGGCCGTGAAGATGGGCACGTCGCCGGGTCGGCGCGAGGTGTAGATTTGGCCGTCGCGTACGAGCGGAGCGTCTTCGAAGTTTGCGCCCGCGTTCTGCATGTCCTTGCGTATGGCGCGGAAGCCCGTAGCGCGTTTGCCCTGCAACAGGTCGCCCTCGATCAGAACTTGCGGCCCGTGGCAGATGGCAGCGACGAGCTTGCCCTGTTCGACTGCGTCCTGCACGAAGCGCACGGTCTTCATGTTGGTGCGCATCTTGTCCGGAGCCATGCCGCCGGGGATGACGACTGCGTCGAACTCTTCGGCGAGCGCGTCGGTGGTCGTCCGGTCGGCTGCCATGGAGAGTTTCAACTGTTTGCCCTGATACTTTTCGTTGACGCGCGAGCCGAGCACGGTCACTTCCGCGCCCGCCTCCTGTAAGGCGTTGTAAGGGACTGAGAATTCGCTGTCCTCGACGTGGCTCTCGATCAAAATAGCGACCTTCTTCGTGGCACTTTCTTGCTTCGTCATCTGGTTTCAACTCCTTCGAGGGATAATGCTGATTCAAAAAGGACGCCGCGCGACTCGGTTGTTCGCCGTGGAGCGTGCCCGCCTGTGTTCATCCCCGGAAAAAAGGGCAAAGATTGTGCCAGCGTGCGCGAGGCTCGAACGCGTGGGAAAGTCTGTGTGCGCGGCACACACGCTCGCCGGAAAGCCGTACAGGAGACGTGCGCGAGCGTTCGTTTACGCTACTTGCGGCGCGCGAGCCGGGAATTTGCGGAGGCATAGCTCGTCAATCATGCGTGTTTGCGGAACTTTCTCATTGACGTGTGCGCCATACTTCATGTAAATCTCAAAGCACTGAAAAACGCGCAAGTGAGATGTTTAAGCGAAGGGCGCAAGGTTGTTTATTTCGCCTTGAACGCGTGGGGAAGTCCATTCAACTCGACACACGGGAGGAGAGAAAGCATGCCAAGCAGACGTAAACAATCTAACAGCCAAGGGGGCGCAGCGACGGGCGACATGGCAAACTCGGCGACCGAAGCCGGGACGGGCGTGATCAATCAAACGACGGAAGTGGCTGGCGAATTGGCCGAGCGCAGTGCGAGTCTCGGAAGCTCCATGCTGGAAACCATCGCCGACACGGTAAGCAGCGTCAGCCCGACGCTCGGCGAGATGGTGCGACCGGGTAGCGAGAGCGGCGGCGGGCGCGGCAGTTCAGGCGGGCGTTCGTCCACGGGGCGCACCGGTTCGACCTCCACTTCGAGCGCCGTGAGAAGCATCGCGCGGCAGGCGGGCAAGGCCACGGAACGCGCGGGCAAAGCGGCCGAGCGCGAAGGACGCGCCGCGTCGCGCTCGGCGAAGTCGGTGAGCAAAGGGGTCGACCGCACGGCCAAAGCGGCCACCGGCACAGGCGGGGGCAGTAGCAGCGGTAGAGGCGGCACGGGCAAAGGCGGCGCGGGCAAGTCGGCCAGCGGGCGCGGAGGCGGCGGCGCGGGCAAGTCGGGCGGCAGCAAATCAGGCGGCTCGAAGTCGGGCGGTGCAAAATCGGGCGGCTCGAAGAAGTCCGGCGGCTCGAAGTCCGGCAGCAAGTCCGGCGGCAGGAGATAGACGCGCGGCGCTCGCGGCGAATGTTCTGCGGGCGTGTGCAATGTTCAGACCTCGAGCGGGGCGCGACTCCGTATGACGGACGCGCCTCGTTTAAGGTTAAGACGCGGAGAGCATCATGCTGAAGCAATGCTTTCGCTGCAAACTTACTAAAGACACGAGCGAATTTCATAAGTACGCGCGTAATCGCGACGGGCTACAACCATATTGCCGCTCTTGCAAGCGAGCAATTGACAACGAGCATTACAAAACCCATACGCGCCGCAACTACGAGCGCAACAAAGCAAAGGCTCATAGCAATCGGCGTTGGTTATACGAATTGCTGAAAACGAAACAGTGTGAGTGGGAAGGTTGTACGGTGAGTGACCCGGATATGCTGGTCTTCGACCATCTCGACCCACAGACCAAGCGGCGAGAGGTCAGTCAGATGGCACAACAGACATATTCGAGAGAGACGATTGAAGCAGAGGTGCGCAAGTGTAGAGTGCTATGCGCCAATCACCATCAGAAGCACACTATCCAGCAGTTCGGTTATAAGAAGTGGATAACTGAATCACAAATTGCTCGGAAGAACGAGCAATGAAGGTTTGGTGTAAGGGAAGATAAAAAATGGAGCCACCTTCCGGACTTGAACCGGAGACCTACGGTTTACGAAACCGTTGCTCTACCAACTGAGCTAAGGTGGCTCACAAGTTTGTGAGGCAAGAATACGAAGCGAGGCGCGCGCTGTCAAGCAGGCGCTTGGACGTGAAAGGGAGGAGCGGAAAACAGGATGGCAAAAGACCCTACGAAGCACAAACAGAACTATCAGATAGACGGCCAGAAGTTGAACGAGTATGAATTCACGCAGAGCCACGGCGCAATCACGGAGGAGGAACAGAATCGCTTTGGCGACCAGCAGCGGCAGAGCGGAGAGCAGTTTGACGCGCCGCAGAACGAGGCCGAGCGCATCCAGCAATTGATGGAAGACGTGCGCGAGCGCGTGCAGCGCGAGAAGGAGAAAGAGGCGCGGCGCGAGGCAGCCAGGCGCAGCAAAGAGCGCGCGGCGAAGAAGGTGAGCAGTGCGAAGAAGACGGGCGGCGCTGCGAAGGGAGCGAGCGGCGCGGCCGGGGCTTCGCGCAAAGGTGCGGGCAAGGGCGCGGGCAAGTCTGCGGCGAAGGCTGGTGTGAAGGCTTCGGCGGCGGGCGGCGCAAAGAAGGGCGCGGCCAAGAAAGCGTCGAAGGGCGCAGCGCAGTCGGGCGCGAAGAAAGGTGTGTCCTCGAAGGCAGGCGCGAAGAAGGGTGCGGCGTCAAAGGCCGGGGGGAAAGGCGGCGCGCAGAAGTCCGCGGGCAAGAAGGCAGGCGGCGGTGGGGCTGGTAAGAAGTCGGCCGGTAAAGCGGCGGGACGCAAGGGCGGCGGTCGCTGAGTTTCCAGTGAAAGGTCGGCGCGAAACGCGATGGCGAAACTTTCGGCTCGTAGAGGCTGAATAATTTTTTAGGCGGGCGATAGCGAAACGGGAAGGAGCGAAAGCAATGGCAGGACAAGGCGAGGAACGGGAAGCGGCGGCGGGCGGCGGTCAGGCGGGCGAGAACCGTGGGGGCAGCGCGGGCGCGGGGCACGAGGGCGAGCCAGAGGCCGAGCAGGAGTCTGCGGCGGCGATGGACGCAGAAGTGCCGCAGCCACCCGGCGCGGCGGAGACGACGGAGGGACAACCCTCCTGAATGCCGTGGGCAACTAAAACTCGAAAGCGACGAAGGGCGAGCGACGCATCCAGAACGCGCTCGCCCTTCAAGCGTCTTGCGCTGTGTCCGTGACGGTAAAGTAAGTTAAGATGAGCGGGTCAACGTATGCGTCCGTGCCCGCTCGAATTTCTCGTCTCACATAACATGATGAAAAGCTATTCCAAAGAAGACCGCCTTGTTTCGACAAATTTTTGCGTGACGACGCCTCTGCCGCGGCTCTACGCCCTGTCGCTTCTCGTCCTGTTCGTGTTCGCCGGTGCGTCCGGCGCATACGCGCAGAACGCCAGGCCACGGAAGTTGCCCTCGCCAGACAAGCTCGTGGGCGACTATTTGAAAGCCGTCGGCGGGAAGAAACGACAGGCCGCCGTGCGCGATGCGACTTATGAATGGATCGTGCACCAGGGCACGGGCCGCGCGCAGGACGTGGGCACGGCGCGCACCTACACGAAGTTTCCCGCCTCGACGCGCACGGACATCGCGCTCGGCGGCAGCGAGACGAACGCGGCGGCCAACGCGCGTTCCGCTTGGCTCAGAAGTACGGACGCCGAATTGCGCACGCTGACCGACAAGGATGCGAACGTTGCCAAACTGCTCTCGGCGCTCAATGCGAGCCGCCTCGTTGATTACAAGAGACAGGACGTGCTCGCGCGCACCGTCGCTTTCTTCGCTGGTGCCCCGCGCGAGGGAATTGACTCGACCTACGAGGTCGAGTTTTCACGGCGTAACGGCGCGCGGCTGCACTACTGGTTCAACTCTGACAATAACCTTCTCACACGGGTCGTTGATTACACGCGCGAAATCTCGATCGATTACAGAAATTACCGCGCCACGGAGGGTGGCCTCGTCGAACCGCACCAGCTTCTCATCAGTGAGCGCAACGGCGGCGTGGGGACGGTCTTGACCTTAAAGGGCGTGCGTTACAACACGGGGTTGAGCGATGCGCTCTTCGAGCCGCCGAGCGATAGTTCGCTCAATATCTCCGAACTGCTGCGCACCGTCGCACGCAATCAGGACGAACTGGATCGACGCGTCAGCGATTACACCTTCACGCGCACAGAGACCGAGCGGGAAATTGACGACAAGGGCGTGGTCAAAAAAGAGAAGACGCGCGTGCACGAGATTTACCCTGTGGCGGGCGGCGGGCGTGCGCTCAAGTTGATCAGCGAGGACGGCGTGCCGCTCTCGCCCGAACGGCTTGCGGAGGAGGAGCGAGAAGTCGTCGAAACAATCAAACGGATCGAGCGCGAGAACGCGAAACGCATGGAGAAAAAGGAGCGCGACCGTGCCGCGAAAGCCGAGCGTGCGCGTAAGCGCGGCGAGACAGGCGCGGGCGCAGACGGCGACGAAGAGGTCGGTATCGGCGTTTTCCTGCGCGCCTGCGAATTCATCAGCCCGCGCCGCGAGAATTTTCGCGGCCGCGAAGCCATCGTCTTCGACTTTCGCCCGCGGCCGAATTTCAAACCTACCAATCGCGGCGAATCCATCATCGGCAAACTCGCGGGCGTCGCCTGGATCGATCCGGTAGACCGTCAGGTGATGCGCCTCGAAGCGCGACTCGCGGAAGGTTTCAAGATCGGGGGCGGGTTGGTCGCGTCCGTGCGTCCCGGTTCGGCCGTCGTGATGGAACAGACGCGGCTCGAAGACGGCGTGTGGCTGCCGCGCTTCTCGCAGATCAACGCCTCGGCCAAAGTCTTCCTCTTTGCCGGATTCCGGCTCAACGCCACGCGCGAATACAGCAACTACCGTCGCTTCAGCACCAGCGTCGGCGACGCTAAAGTCGAAGCGCCGCCCGCTACGACTCCGCCCGACGAGCATTGAAGAAAGGTTCCGTGATGAAGTTAATAACTTTGACTTCCTGCCTCGCCGCGCAGTCGTCCCAAGTCGTTCGACTTGCGGCGCGATGCGCGCTCTTGCTGCCGAGTCTCGCCCTCCTGCTCGGCGCACCCACGCAGATTGCGCACGCGCGCGCCGCGCAACAGGCGATGCAAGAGTCCGCAGCGCGCACGGTGCGTGCGGAGATTCCGCCTGATCTGAATCAACTCGACGCCGCTGCGTTGATCCGCGAAGTGGCCGAGAGCGAACGCGCGATGCAGCCGCGCCGCCTCGAATACACCTGGACGGCGAAGGTGACGGAACGCGAGACGGGCAAACGCGGCGAGTTCAAAAAGGAGACTGTGAAGGTCTACGAGGTCTACCCTGTCAGGGGCGAGTTTGTCAGAAAGTTGGTGAGCGAGAACGGCGTGCCTTTGTCGGCGCAGGAGGCCGAGAAGCAGTTCAAAAAAGCGGTGGCTAATTTGGAGAAGGCCGCGCGCGAAGAGGAGAAGCGCGGCGCACCACGCGCGCCCGCTCAGCCCACGGCTGCGGGCGCAAATGCCATTCCCTCGTTCGGTTTCTCCAGCGGCTTCAAGTTCAGAGACAACTTCAGCACGGGCGAATTCTCCTTCGCGCCGTGGCGATTTTTGCGCGCCGGAGAATTTTTCGCCGCGCGCCGCGAACGTCTCGGCGGACGCGAAGTGATCGTTTTGGATTTCCGCCCGCGCGCGGATTTCGTCGCCGTCAACGATTTGCAGAAGCCCTACGCCAAACTCTGCGGGCGCGTCTGGATCGACGTGGCCGACCGCGCGCTTGCGCGTCTTGAAGCATGGCCGCTCGCGCCCTCTGCCACACACGGCGCATCCCAACTCGCCCCGATCACGCGCCCGGACGCACCTGCTATCGTCTACGAAGAGACGCGACTGCCCGATGGTCTCTGGCTCGAAAGTCTCGTGCGGATCAAGACCACTGCGGACAAGGCCATCTTCAACGGCGTCGAAGTAGACACGGAGAAAGCAGCTTTCGACTTCAAACGCTTCACGGCCGATGCCGGAGAGGCCAAAGTTGACTCGCCGCCCGCGCCAACTCCGCCGGATGAGTTGTGAATTGCGATGTTGATGGGCAATGATCAAATTCAAGATCATCGGCAAAATTGAAGAGGTTGAAACAATCGCCGTAGGTCGAAGCATACGCGACCTTGCACGTTTACAACGGGAATACGGCAAAGGTCGCTGGCGTAAACTGAAAGGCATTGCCACCGTGCAACTTGTTAGTGGCACAATTAGGCTCGCAGAAGTTCATTGGTATGAAGCGCACGGCATTGGACGTGTTGACCATAAGATCAAACGCTATCTTGACTGATTATGAAAAAGAAGAGAACTCCCGCATCCGTCTACGCGGTGTGCATCAATAACGACGGCTATCGGGCTTCGCTTGAGGTGGGAAAGTTGTATCAACTGATCGCTGACGAGGCGGCGGAAGCCGACGGGATGCTGCGCGTGATTGACGAGAGCGGTGAGGATTATCTGTTTGAAGCGGCACGTTTCTTCCCTGTCGAATTGCCGCCCGCGCTCGTCAAGGAGTTGCGACGCGTGTATTGAGTTGAGTGATAAAGCAAATGAATGAAGTTGTAGTTATCGGCGGTGGGTTCGCAGGGGTCGAGGCGGCTTGGCAGGCGGCGCAGAATGGTGCGCGCGTGCGTCTCTACGAGATGCGCCCCGTCAGGCAGACGCCCGCGCATCGGACGGAGCAGTTGGCCGAGATCGTCTGTTCCAATTCGCTGAAATCGGATGAGCCGGGCACTGCGCCGTATCTGTTGAAGGAAGAGTTGCGGCGGGGCGGATCGCTCGTCCTCGAAGTCGCCGCCGAGACGCGCGTGCCCGCCGGGGCGGCGCTCGCCGTTGACCGTGTGCGCTTCGCCGAACTCATCACGCAGCGGATCGAAGCGCATCCGAACATCACTCTGATCCGCGAAGAGGTGACGCGCCTGCCCGAAGACGCTTTGACGATCATCGCCGCCGGGCCGCTCTGCTCGGACGCGCTCGCGGAAGAGATCATCAGGCTAACGGGCGACGGGCAACTCTACTTTTACGATGCCATCGCGCCCATCGTCGCCGCCGATTCGATTGATTACACAGTCGCGTTTCGCGCCGCGCGTTATGACAAGGGCGGCGACGATTACGTCAACTGTCCGATGGACGAAGAACAGTATCGAGTCTTTTACGAGGCGCTTCGTGAGGCCAAGAGCGTGCCGTTGCAACGCTTCGAGGAGACGCGTTGGTTCGAGGCGTGTCTGCCCGTTGAAGAACTGGCGCGGCGCGGCTACGACACACTGCGCTACGGGCCGATGAAGCCGCGCGGCCTGCGCGACCCGCGAACGGGGCGCGAGCCGTTCGCCGCAGTCCAACTCCGGCAGGAAAACTTGATGGCCGACGCCTACAACCTCGTGGGCTTTCAGAATCATCTACGTTACGGCGAACAGGCGCGTGTGATTCGTTTGATTCCGGGGCTGGAACGTGCGGAGTTCTTGCAGTACGGGCAGATTCATCGTAATACTTATATTCGCGCACCGCGCGTTCTCGATGCGACGATGCGGATGCGCGAGCGCCCCGGCGTCTACTTCGCCGGACAGATCAGCGGCGTCGAGGGCTACGTCGAATCGGTGGCGACGGGCTGGTTGGCGGGAGTGAACGCGGCGCGGCAACTGAAAGGCATGTCGCCCGTCGAAGCTCCGACCAAGTCGGCCGTGGGCGCTTTGGCACGCTACGTCTCTTCGGCAGAGACGGACAATTATCAACCCGTCAACATCACCTTCGCGCTGCTCGAACCGCTGCCCGAAGCGGATCGCAAACGCGTCCGGCGCAAGCGCGAGCGGCATCAACTACAAGTCGAACGAGCATTAACAGAGTGGAACAACTGGCTGCAACATCTTCACACCGCCGACTCCGCGACCGCCTCGACGCGAGGAGTACCACGCACGGCCGCAGGCTAAAGCGCCGGACGTGTCTTCTCGTCGCGTGTTTTATCGTCGCCGGAATTTTCCTCTGCTCGCTTGCGCCGCCGACAGGTGCGCAATCGGGTCGCCGCACGGCCACACCTTCCGCCTCGCCCGCGCCCAACACGCAGCGTCCGCGTCGCGCCACGCCGCGCACGGCTGACAATATTCCCGGCCAGCCCGCGACGCCCGACGCGCCCGGTACCAACGCGGCAACACCCGCGCCCACGCCCGTGACTAACGCGCCGCGCACGCAGCCGAACGAGACGAACGCGCCCGCTGCTTCCAGTGCGACTGATGATGCGCCGGTCGAGATTGACGATGGCGAGATCGTGCGCGTCACGTCGAACCTCGTGCCCGTCTCCGCCACCGTGACGGACACGCGCGGCAAGGCCGTCACCGATCTGACTGTTGACGATTTCGAGTTGCGCGTGGATGGACAGCCGAAGCCCATCGGCGGACTCAGCCACGCAGAGACGCCCGTGCGCATGGTGATGCTGTTCGACAACAGCGACAGCATTCGCGCCTCGCGCGAATTTGAGAAAGAGGCCGCGATCCGTTTCTTCAAGAGCGTGCTGCGCCCCGTCGATCAGGCGGCGATCTATTCGGTCGGCACGGTCTTCGACCTCGTGCAGCCCTTGACGAACGACGTGAACAAACTCGTCCGCACCATCGAACACTTCGACAAGCCGCAGGGCGCAACCAGTCTCCTCGAAGCAATCGCGCACGCAGCCGAATACCTGCGCCTCGCGCCGGGGCGCAAAGTGCTCGTCATCGTCTCGGACGGCGCAGACACCGTCAGCGACATTACCTTCGACGAGACGCTGCGCCGCGTTCTCGCCGCCGACTGTCAGGTCTACGCAGTGCAAACGGGCGCGTTCGAGCACGCGAACCTCGTCGATCTGATCGCGCTGCGTCGTCTGGAAACTTTCGCCGATCGCACGGGCGGCGCGGTCTACATTCCGAAGACGAACAGCGAACTCGACGTGGCCTTCGCGCAAATCTCGGCCGACCTCGCGCAGCAATACGTGCTCAGCTATTACCCGACCGACGAGCGCAACGACAATCGTTTCCGCGTCATCAACCTGCGTGTGAAGACGCGCCCCAACCTGCGCGTCCGCGCGCGGCGCGGCTACTACC
>DASZCS010000113.1:0-12869 GCA_035942855.1 Pyrinomonadaceae bacterium
AGTTGATGCTTCGCCACCGGCCTTCGCACGTGCGCGTTGCTTTCGCTATGGTGCGTTGCTTTCGCTACGGCGTGCAGACCTGCCCCTCGTAGTTAAACTCGCCGCCCGCATCGGAGAAAGTTCCGTAGATGCGGAGAGTGCCGGTCGCCCCTGCGTAATCGCCCGTGCCCCCGGTGATGGTAGAGATGCTCATGTCGTCTCCGGTGCCGCCCGGCGTGAGGTTCAGGACGCCCGCGTCTTTGGTGTAGATGTCGCCGCGCTTCGTCCTGATGATGTCGTCGGCGGTGTAGACGAAGACGCCCGTTGCGGGCGTGTCCTGCGTCGGTGTGAGGCTGGTGGCGACGAGCGTGAGTTCGCCGTTGATGCCGCCGTAGAGTTGTCCTGCGGCGCACAAGCCGATGGGGGAGGCGCATTCGGCGGCGGGAACGGTGTGCGAGGTGGCGTGCCCGCGCACCTGTTTACATTTGGCGGCGGGCGGTTGACCGGCGCGCACGCGGGGCAACGCACCGGCGGCGGCAATCGAGGCGACGAGCAAGGCGACAAAGACGATTCGTTTGAGCATGGGGGTTCTCCTTAGATTAAGTATCGTTTGCTTTCACGGCCGGGCGTTCCGGCCATGACCGAGGCGCGAAGATAAACCAACCCGCGCCCGCTGTCACCACTTAAACATGAGTTGATGTTTTCGCTCCGCGCTGCATCCGAAAATTCGTAACCGCAAAATAGCCTCGCGCGTTTGCGCTCGCGTTCGCGCCGTCTGTAGAATCGGGCGCATGCTCGAAGTCGAAACGAACACGCTTGAGACGCAGGTGAGACAAGCGCGCGAGGCTCTGGACGCGCACGTGCGCGAGATCATCGAATGGCACTTCAACCCCGAAACCGGCTGCCCCTACTGGCTCGACTACGCCAGCCGTCTCGATTGGAATCCGCGCGAAGAGATTAAGACTTATGCAGACCTCTCGCGCTTCGGCTTCTTTCAGGACGAAGCGTTGCGCGGCGGCCCAGTGCGTCGGTGGGTTCCGCGCGCCTACCGAGACCGCCCCATCTACGTCTTCGAAACCGGCGGTTCGACGGGCGTCCCCAAGTCGCGCATCAACATCGAAGACTTCCGCCTCGACTACGAAGCCTTCAGCCACACGCTGCCCGACGAAGCGTTTCCGAAGGGGGCGGACTGGCTCGCCGTCGGCCCTTCGGGGCCGCGCCGCCTGCGTCTCGCCGTCGAACATCTCGCGCAATATCGCGGCGGCATCTGCTTCATGGTCGATCTAGACCCGCGCTGGGTGATCAAACTGCTGAAAAGCAATCAACCGAAACAGGCCGAAGCCTACAAGCAGCACGTCGTCGAACAGGCGCTCACGCTCCTGCGCGCGCACGACAGCATTCGCTGTCTCTTCACCACGCCGAAACTGCTCGAAGCCATCTGCGAAAAAGTCTCTCTGAAAAAACTCGGCATCACCGGAGTCTTCTGCGGCGGCACGGAGATGACGCCACAGTTTCATCGCTTCGCCGTCGAAGAACTACTCGACGGCGTACACTTCGCTCCCACCTACGGTAACACCCTGATGGGACTCGCCGTCGGCAAGCCGCGCCTGCCCGCAGACAACTACGCCATCATCTATTACCCGCCCGCCCCGCGCGCCATGCTCGAAGTGGTTGACCCGGACAATCCCGAACGCATCGTCGAGTACGGCGAGACGGGACGCGTGCGCCTGACGACGCTGACGCGCGAGTTCTTCATGCCGCGCTTCCTCGAACGCGATCAGGCCGAACGCGAACCGCCCTATCTCCCCTACGCGTGGGACGGCGTCCGCAACGTCCGCCCCTTCGCCAAACTCGAAACCAACGTCGTCGAAGGAGTGTACTAAAGGCTCGAAGAGCCGACAGTTAATAGCCCCGCCGGTCAGGGCGGGGAATAGATTGACGTCATTGATTGAGGCTCGAAGAGCCGACACCCAGAGTACGATATGGCGGGAAAACATATCAGCGTTCTCGTCCATTTCATTTGGAGCACGGCAGGACGTGAACCGTGGATTGCTCCCGAATGGCGCGAACGCCTATACGGTTATCTCGGAGGTGTGCTGCGAGAAAAACATGCCAAGCTAATCAGCGCAGGCGGGATGCCCGATCACATACATCTCTATGTCTCTCTTCCTTCCACAGTCACTTTGGCGGAATTAGCGGGCGCGATGAAAGCCAATTCCTCGCGTTGGATACACGAAACATTCCCTCAGCAAAGGGCGTTTGCTTGGCAGAAAGGATACGGCGCGTTCAGCGTGAGTAAGTCTGGAGAAGAACAGTTGCTCGAATACATCCGCAGACAGGAAGAGCATCATCGGCATCGGGGCTTTAAGGAAGAATATGTAAATTTCTTAAAGCGTTACGGTGTGGAATACAACGAAACTTACTTGTGGGAGTAAGAGGGCGTGCCGCGCCTTCGGCGCTCTATGAGAGTTAATGGTTGAAGCGACCCCCGCCCTTACGGGACGGGGCTATTAACTGCCGCCGCTCGCGCGGCTCACTTGTCATTTGCTCGGCGGCATTTAATATTCGGCGAAAGTTAAAAAGTTTGTATGTTGCACATTCCACTCTTACGCAAAGGCGAACCATATAAAAGTTTGGACGTGGTGCGCGTCGTGCATCACCGGACGCGCGAGCCGTTCGTGGAGATCAGTCAGGCGAACGCAGGATTGATCCGGCGCGATCTGGCGGGGCAGGCGGAGGCGCGCTCGGCTCTGGCGCGGTTCAGCGTGCGCGAGCTGGTGGAGATGTCGGTGCGGGCTGCGGAGATTTTCGCGGGCGAAGAGTTGCCTTTGGGTGAAGAGGGGCAGACGCCGGACGTGTACGTCGAACAGGTGTCTGCGACGACCGGGTTGCCGCTGGTACTGGTGCGACGCAACATGGAGAAGATTCGCGGCGCGCTCGCGCAGATGGAGAGCGTGCTCAGCGGTTTGACGCGCCATCTCGACCCCGAAATTCTGGATCGCGGTTACGGCGAAATAGAAGGGCAGGCCGTCAGTTTCTTCCCGCGCACGGATAGTCTCGGCGTGGTGCTGCCGAGCAATTCGCCGGGCGTCCATTCGCTGTGGGTTCCGGCCGTGGCCTTGAAGATACCGCTCGCTCTGAAGCCGGGCGGCGCGGAGCCCTGGACGCCGTATCGCATTGTGCAGGCGTTCGTGCGTGCGGGCGTGCCTCGCGAGGCGTTCGGCTATTACCCGACCGGGCACGGGGGCGCGGCCGAAATCCTGCGTCACACGGGGCGCGGCATGATCTTCGGCGACGCAGGGTTCGTCTCACAGTGGGAAGCGGAAGGGCGCGTCGAGATTCACGGGCCGGGCTACAGCAAAGTGGTCATCGGCGAAGACTGCGTTGACGAGTGGGAAAAATATCTGGATGTGATCGTCTCGTCGATTGCGGACAACGGCGGGCGCTCTTGCGTCAACGCGTCGGGCGTGTGGGTGACGCGACACGCGGACGAGATCGCGGAAGGATTGGCCGCGCGCCTCGCGGAGATCGTCCCGCGCGCGGCCGACGACGAACAGGCGCAACTCGCGCCGTTCGCAGACGCGCGCGTAGCCGAACGCATCTCGCAGATGATCGAACAGGGATTGCAAGAGCCGGGCGCGCGCGACGTGACGGCGGAGAAACGCGGCGGCGAACGCCTGCGCGTGTGGGAGGATTGCGCTTACTTGTTGCCCACGGTTGTGCGCGTGCCTTCGCCAGAGCACGCGCTGGCGAACCGGGAGTTTCTGTTTCCGTTCGCGAGCGTGGTCGAGGTCGCGCCGGAAGAGTTGCCCGCCGCGCTCGGCCAGAGCCTCGTCGTCACGGCCATTACGCGCGACGAACGGTTGATCGCGAAACTTTTAGCCTCGCCACACGTTGATCGTCTGAACATCGGCGCGATTCCGACCACACGGATCAGTTGGGATCAACCGCACGAGGGAAACTTGTTCGAGCACCTCTACGCGCGCAGGGCTTTTCAGCGCGCGGCCGGGGCTGCGACCAGCACATGAAGATTCTCTACCTGACGGCCGGCGCGGCCAACATGTACTGCGGCAGTTGCCTGCGCGACAACGCGCTCGCCACCGAACTGATCGCAGAGGGGCACGACGTGATGCTCCTGCCCGTCTACACGCCGACCCTCACGGATGAGCCGAACGTCAGCCGCCCCGGCAAAGTTCTCTTCGGCGGCATCAGCGTCTACTTGCAGCAACACGCCTCCCTGTTTCGCAAAACCCCCTGGCTCGTGGACAAGTTGTGGGACTCGACCGCCGCCTTGAAACTGGCCGCGCGCCGCTCCATCGCCGTCAATCCGAAACTGCTCGGCGAACTAACCATCTCGATGTTGAAAGGCGAAGATGGGCAACAGCGCAAAGAGTTCGACAAGATGGCCTACTGGCTGCGCGAACAGGAGACGCCCGACGTGGTGACGCTGCCCAACTCGCTGCTCATCGGTCTTGCACGCACGATCAAAGAGACTCTAGGTCGCCCCGTCGTCTGCACGCTGCAAGGCGAAGATCTGTTTCTCGACGGACTCGAAGAAAATTACCGCCGCCGCGCGCTCGAACTGATCCGCGAGGGCGTCCGACACGTCGATTGTTTCGTCGCCGTCAGCGAGTTTTACGCCGGGTCAATGTCAGACCTGCTGCACATCCCCGATGGCAAAATGCGCGTCGTCCCGCTCGGCATCAACCTGGAAGACTACGGCGAGCCGGACGGTACGACAGCCGCCGACGCTGTAAGACGAACGAGCGAAGACGTGTTCACCGTCGGCTACTTCGCACGCGTCGCGCCGGAGAAGGGTTTGCATGTTCTGTGCGAGGCTTACAAACTTTTGCGCGAGCGCGCGGACGTGCGGCGTGCGCGGCTCGAAGTGGCGGGTTATCTCGCGCCCGAACACGAACCGTACCTCCGAGACATCGAGAGACGCATGAAGGAATGGGGACTCGGCGCGGAGTTCAATTATCGCGGCACGCTCGAACGCGCCGACAAGCTCGCCTTCCTGCGCGGCCTCGACGTCTTCTCCATGCCCGCCACCTACGACGAACCGAAAGGCATCTCGCTGCTGGAGGCGATGGCCTGCGGCGTGCCCGTCGTCCAGCCGCGACGCGGCGCGTGCACGGAGATCGTCGAGCGCACGGGCGGCGGCCTCCTCGTCGCGCCCGACGCGCCGCAGAGTCTCGCCGATGCTATTTACGAACTATGGAATAACCCGGCGCGCGCCGCCGCGCTCGGCCGCGATGGCGCACAGGGCGTCCGCACGCACTACAGCGTCGCACGCATGGCCGCACGCGCCATCGAAGTCTATGAATCGGTGAATGGTAAATAGTGAATGGTAAATGGTTGAAAACCGTAGATCGTGGATAGATAAAGACAGGCTTTTTCCATTCACCATTCACCATTCACCTTCTTCTTATGCTTGAAGTCAACAATCTCTCGAAAGAATATCCGACGCCGCGCGGCGGGTTGCCGATTTTGTCGGACGTGTCGCTCAGTCTCAAGCGCGGCGATGCCGCCTCGATCATGGGGCCTTCGGGCAGCGGCAAGAGCAGTTTTCTCTATATCGTCGGAGCGCTCGAACCGCCCAGTGCGGGCACGGTCACGCTCGACGGCCAGAACCCTTTCGAGATGCCCGAACGCGAACTGGCCGCGTTCAGAAACCGGCGCATCGGCTTCATCTTTCAAGACCACTGTTTGCTGCCGCAGTTGACCGTACTGGAAAACGTCTTGACGCCGACGCTCGTGGCAAACGGGCGGAACGGCGGCGAAGGCGACGACGTGGAACGCGCGCGCGCGTTGCTCGAACAGGTTGGCTTGACGGCGCGGAGCGAACATCTCCCGGCGCAGTTGTCGGGCGGCGAAAAGCAACGCGTCGCCCTCGCACGCGCGCTCATACGCCGCCCGCTCCTGTTGCTCTGCGACGAGCCGACCGGCAATCTAGATCACGCTTCGGCCGCCACGGTCGCAGAACTCCTGCTCGAACTACACCGCCGACAAGAGACAATCCTCGTCGTCGTCACACACAGCGCCGAACTGGCCGCCAGATTTCCCGTGCGCTACGAATTGCTGGAACAACAACTCGTCAGAAACGATGAACGATGAAGTGAAACGACCGTTGACAACTAACGGCTGACAGCTAACAACTAACAGCTAACAGCTAACAGCTAACAGCTTCCCATGACTACCGCGACACTGCTCAAACGCAACTTCGTTTATTACTGGCGCACGAACGCGGCGGTGGTGTGCGGCGTGGCGATTGCCGTGGCCGTGCTGGCGGGGGCGTTGCTCGTGGGCGATTCGGTGCGCGCGAGCTTGCGTGCGCTCGTGCTCGGGCGTCTGGGGCAAACGGAGTATGTCGTCTCGGCTTCGAACTTCTTCCGCGAAGAGTTGGTCGAAGAGTTGCGGGCGCACCCGCAGTTTGCGAGCGCGTCGTTTGCGGAAGGCTGTCCGCTCATCGTGTTTGAAGGCGTCGTGATTGAAGAGACGAGCGGGCGGCGCAGCGGCGGCGTGCAGGTCTACGGCGTCGACGAGCGGTTCTGGCGTTTTCAGGGCGCGGACGCGGCGCGTGGAAATTTAGGCGAGCGCGAGGTGTTGTTGAGCGCGGCTTTGGCGTCGGAGTTGGGCGCGCAGGCGGGCGGCGAAGTTTTGCTGCGCGTCGAAAAGCCTTCGGCCATCCCCGTCGAATCGCTGCACGGGCGCAAGGAGGACGTGGGGCGCACGATGCGTCTGAGCGTGCGCGAGGTGTTGTCGGCGTCGGGCGGCTTGGGCGAGTTCAGTCTGCGGCCGCAGCAGGGCGCTGTGCGCGCAGTGTTCGTGCCGCTCCGGCGCGTGCAAAAGGACGCAGAGCAGGAGGGACGCGTCAACACCATTCTGCTCTCGACGAAGACGGGCGACGCGGGCAGCGCGCCTGAGGACGCGGCGACGCAGCAAGCGGCGCTCGCGCGAATCCTGCGCGAGACGTTTACGCTCGCCGATCTGGGGATCAAAGTTCGCGCGCTCGAAGCGCAGCACGCGCTCTCGGTCGAAACTGAAAGCGCAGTGATCGGCGACACGCTCGGGCATTTCACATACTTTGTGGCCGACAAGATCGAACTCGGCGTGTCGAGCATCTATTCATATCTCGCCAACTCGATCCGCGCGGGCGAACGTGAGATTCCTTATTCGCTCGTCACGGCGGTTGACGAAGGCAACTTCGCTCAGTTGCGACAAGAGGCGGGACGTGAATCAGAGCAAGGATCAACTCAAGATGCAAACGCGCAGTCGCAGGCATCTTCCGCGTCGCCCGGCGTCGAAAGCCCGCCGATTCTTTTGAACGACTGGGCGGCGCGCGATCTGGGCGCGCGCGTGGGCGACAAGGTCACGCTCGATTATTACGTGTGGCGCGAAGAGGGGCGTCTGGAAACGCGGACGGCCGAATTCCGTCTGGCGGGCGTCGTCGCGATGCAGGGCCTGGCGGCCGACCGCGAGTTGACGCCGGAGTATCCCGGCATCAGCGGCACGGAGAGTTTGTCGGATTGGGATCCGCCCTTCCCGCTCGACCTCGCGCGCGTGCGCCCGCAGGACGAAGACTACTGGAAGCAGTTTCGCACGACGCCGAAAGCCTTCATCATGCTCGCGCGCGGGCAAGAGCTTTGGGGGACGCGCTACGGCAAACTGACCAGCTTGCGGCTGCATACGGCACAAGGCGTTTCGCTCGAAGAGGCGCGCGCCCGTTTTGAACAGGCGATGCGCGCGAACCTCGATCCGCTCGCGTCGAACTTCCAACTCTACGCGGCGCGCGCCGAGGGCTTAAGCGCCTCGCGCGGCGCGACCGACTTCGGAGAGTATTTTCTCTACTTCAGTTTCTTCCTCGTCGTCTCTGCGCTGATGCTCGCCGCGCTCTTTTTCAAACTCGGCATCGAGCAACGCCTGCGTGAGATCGGTATCCTGCAAGCCGTCGGCTTCCCGGCCGCGCGCCTGCGAAAACTCTTTCTCGCTGAAGGCTTGCTGCTCGCCGCCGTGGGGAGCGTGCTCGGGATGCTCGGCGCGCTTCTCTACGCGGCTTTCGTGATGCACGGCCTGCGTACGTGGTGGGTCGCGGCAGTCGGCACGCGCTCGCTCGCGCTGCACGTCTCGACCGTATCGCTCGCGCTTGGCGGCGCGGGCGGCATCCTCGCCGCGCTCGTCTGTATCTGGTGGACGCTGCGTGCGCTCGCGCAACACTCCACACGCGAACTGTTGACGGGGACGATTGACGAGACGGCTGTGCGAACGACGCGCGCGCTCGATGCGAGCGGGAGATTCAAGTTGCCTTTCGCGCTTTTCACTCGACGCGCCGCTTCGAACGATCTCACGTCCACGCGCGGCGGCGCATCAACTTATCTACGTGTCGCCGTCGTCTGTACGCTGCTCGGCCTGGCGCTGGTCGCTCTGGCTGCTTTGAAGCTTGTCGGAAGCGTGGCGGGATTTTTCGGCGCGGGCACGCTGTTTCTCGTCGCGCTGCTCTGCTATCAATCGGCGTGGCTCAGGCGTGCCGACGTGCGCAGGGCGATCCGCGGGCGCGGCCTGTGGCCGGTCGCGCGTCTCGGCTTTCGCAGCGCCGCGCACCGGCCGGGCAGAAGCGTCCTGTGCATCGCGCTCATCGCCTCGGCCGCTTTCATCATCGTCGCCGTCGATGCCTTCCGGCGCGACGCGTCGCACGCGGCAACGCTCGACAAAAAAGACGGCACGGGCGGTTACACCTTGCTCGCCGAATCGCTCCTGCCCATCGCGCACGACCCGAACGACGCGGCCGGGCGCGAAGCCCTCAACCTCTCCGCGCAAGAGGAGACGGCGACGCTCGATGCGACGCGCTTCCAGCGCTTTCGCCTGCGCCCCGGCGACGACGCGAGCTGCCTGAATCTCTACCAGCCGCGCAACCCGCGCATACTCGCGCCCGCCGCCGGAGGCTTTGCCTCCGAGAATCGCTTCACCTTCGCCGATTCGCTCGCCGCGACGGATGCAGAGCGAGCCAACCCCTGGCTCTTGCTCGAACAGGAGTTGCCGAATGGTGCGATTCCCGTCATCGCCGACGCGAACTCTCTCACTTACGTTCTGCATCGCAAACTCGGCGAAGAGATCGTCTTGAACGAAGGAACTGACCGTGCGCTCCGTCTGCGTTTCGTCGCCGCGCTCTCAGACAGTCTGTTCCAGTCGGAGTTGTTGATGTCGGAGCGAAATTTCCTGCGCGCATTTCCCGAACAGGAGGGCTATCGCTTCTTTCTACTGGACGCTCAGCCGGAGCGTGCCGCGCAGGCGACGGCGCTCCTCGAATCGCGCCTGTCGGATTTCGGTTTCGACGTATCGGCGACCGGCGAGCGGCTCGCCGAGTTTCATCGCGTGGAGAACACTTATCTCTCGACCTTCCAGACGCTCGGCGGCCTCGGCACGATCCTCGGCACGCTCGGACTGGCGGCCGTCCTTTTGCGCAACGTGTTGGAACGGAGAAGGGAACTCGCGCTCTTGCGCGCCGTCGGCTACGACGCACGCCATCTGGCGCTGATGGTCGTCGCGGAAAACGCGCTGCTTCTGGTTTGCGGATTGCTGACGGGAGTGGTGTGCGCTCTGCTCGCCATCGCTCCGGCCTTCTATGCGCGCGGCGGTCGTCTGCCCGCCGCCTCGCTCGTCGTCGTGCTCGGCGCGGTGGTCGTCACGGGGCTGATGGCGTCGCTCTTGGCGACGATCACAGTCCTGCGCGCCCCTCTGCTTCCGGCCTTGCGCGCCGAATAAGAGGCGCGAGAGACGGCGTGCGGCGCGCGAACCGTCCTTGCCGGCGACGCACGGCAGCGGTCTTCGTCGCTCCTACTTTTTCGCCACGAGCACGAGGCCGAGCATGCAGAGCAGCAGGCCGACGACGTTGCGCACCGACAGTTGTTCCTTGAAGGCGAGGACGCCGATGGGGATGAGCATGAGCGTCACGGCCGTGCTGCACACGACGGCCGCCGTGCTGATGTTCCACCCGGCACGATAGGCGAGCAGGAAGCCAACTTCGATGATGGCCGCGCCCAGGCCCATCGCGTAGACAGCCCAGTTCGACTCGCGCGCCGTCTCGATGAACGAACGCTCGTGCGGGTAGACGAAAGAGTAGAGCACGCAGGCCGCGATGCCGACGAAGTAGGCGAGAATGATGGCGTACAAAGGATTGGCCGACTTCGGCATGGACTTCTGCGCGAGGTGGTACATCAAATTGCCGCCGACGGCCATCACAAGGGGCAGATAAAAGTTTTTCATGTGGCGCTATATTATAGCGTCAGGCAACCGTATGGAACTTCAGCCGCGCTCTCGATGCAAAGTTGAGATAGAGAGCATCGGCCGGTTCACACGTCATAACCTGTTTCGAGTGGGAGGAAATTATGCGTCGTCAAAACTTTCTGAGCGCCGTGCTCACCGTGTTGGTTCTGTTCTCCGGTATTGCGCGTGCGGGCAACTGGCCGCAGTGGCGCGGGCCGCAGTTGAATGGGACGAGCGACGAGCGAAATCTGCCGCACAAGTGGAGCACAGAAGAGAACATCAGTTGGAAACTGCCCTTGCCCGACCGCAGCGGTGCGACGCCCATCGTCTGGAATGATCGCATCTTCCTGAGCGTCGCCGAGAGCGATCAACTCTTCCTCTGGTGCGTCGAACGCAACAAGGGAACGCTCGTCTGGAAGAAACCGCTCGGCGGCGGAAATTTGCGCCAGCGCAAACACAACATGTCTTCGCCCTCGCCCGTCACGGACGGCAAGAGCGTCTACGTGATGACGGGCACGGGCATCCTGAAAGGTTTCGACTTCGAGGGGCGCGAGTTGTGGACGCGCGACATACAGAAGGATTACGGGCAGTTCGGCTTGATGTGGGGCTACGCCTCTTCGCCGTTGCTGCACGAAGACGCGCTCTACGTCCAGGTGCTCCACGGCATGAAGACGGACGAGCCTTCCTACGTGCTGCGCATCAACCGCGCGACGGGCAAAACGGTCTGGAAAGTCGACCGCCCGACCAGTGCGATACAGGAATCGCCCGACGCCTACACGACGCCCGCCCTCCTGCGCCACGCCGGGCGCACAGAGATCGTCATCACGGGCGCCGACGTTGTCACCGGCCACGACCCGCGCGACGGCAAGGAACTCTGGCGCGCGGGCGGACTCAACCCGGAGAATCAGGGTAACTATCGCATCGTCGCCTCGCCCATCGTCTATGACGGCATCATCTACGCGCCGACGCGCATTAAACCCCTGCTCGCGTTTCGCGCGGGCGGGCGCGGCGACATCTCCAAGTCGCACCTTCTATGGTCTTCGCAGGTCGGCTCCGACGTGCCGACGCCCGTGACCGACGGGAAGTATTTCTACATCGTCGGCGACAAAGGGATCATGTGGTGTCTGGACGCGAAGACGGGCAAGGAAATCTACGGCCCCGTACGCATCAAGCCGGGCGACTATTCGGCCTCGCCCATCCTGGCCGATGGGAAGATCTACGCGACGAGTGAAGAGGGCATCACATCGGTCGTCCGCGCGGGCGAGAAGTTTGAAGTGCTCTCGGAGAACAGTCTGAACGAATACTGTCTCAGTTCGCCCGCCGTCTCCGACGGGCAGATCTTCATACGCACCGCCGCACACCTCTACTGCATCGGCAAGCGACAACCGGGGCGCAAGTAAAACGCGCCCCGCGCGCTGACGTTGACATGGGCAATCATATAGTTGGACTCACCCGGCGCTGATATGACAGGCGAGACTTGGCTGTTGAGCGATGGCCGCTCAGTTTCAGCCAAGTCTCTTAAGCGATGTCCAGTTAAATGGCGGGCTACTAACAGTGTGCCATGAAAGCTACGAGCGGTTTTTGACACGCATCAAGACGTGTTAGGCCGAACCGTTCGGCTTTTCACTCTCTATCACGTAGTTAGGCCGATTCATTCGGCCTAATATGCGTTAGGCGCTATTCTCTAAGGTAAACAAGTCATGAAACATTTGCTTGAAGTTCTCAGCATCATTTCCTTCATGCTGGTTCTAAACCTGATGGCTCAGGCCAAAGAGTGGCGCGGCATCGTGCCACTGCGCTCCACGCGCGCCGACGTAGAGCGGCTGCTCGGCCCGACCATTGATGATCCGGGCAATAAGAATAACTATGTCGAAACGTACCGAGCGGAGGAAGAGACCGTGACGATCCTCTACTCCGATGGCCCGCTGTGTAACGGCTACCTGCTGCGTGGCTATCGAGTACCTAAGGATACTGTGGTTAGGATCATTGTTAGGCCTGTCCCATTCCCTTTCTCCGACTTGGAACTCGATAAAGATAAGTATAAAGAACATTCCGGCGGGCATGTGCTCGACCTCTCCTACTTCACGGACGAAGAGGAAGGGGTGAGTTATGAGGTGCGCTGGAAAGCTGTGCCGGCAGGCGGGGAGCGGCAAGGCAGAGTAACCAGCATCGAATACGGGGCAAGGGCAAAAGATAAGCACCTTGAGTGCCCTGAGCCGTTGCCCGCGCCTAACAACGGCATGCACCCGACCGCGAACAGCGCGGCTCTCATCCGCGAGACTTGTCGCTAATCATGGTTCGTCGCGGCGGGTGATGCCGGGCGTTAGAGCGCCTGAAGTCACGGGCTGAAAGCTGAGGCGCGCTTCACCCCGCGACGAGAGGCGGTCTAACATCTCGCTGAAGCTGACCGCGAGCCAGCTCGGATGTCATCGAGAACTTGGATGGTTTCGGCGTCGTGTGCGCGGCAGCTTAGCTCGGGCGTTAGAACCGACGGAAGGCGGCATGCTGGTAACATAGGGGTTTCAGCCAGCCGCCCTGAGTCGGTCTAACAAGCCAATGCACCCGACCCGCGATAGCATGGTTTTCATCATCTTTCCTTACCGGTGTAAATTGTGTGCAGCTCGCGC
>DASZCS010000114.1:0-61654 GCA_035942855.1 Pyrinomonadaceae bacterium
GCGCGAGACTCGAGGAAGCGTTCCCTCAGGTCTCGCGCCGCACGAGTGCGGCCTTCGTCCATTCACACACACGCGTAACTCTTCACGCGCGCATCTTCTCAATACTTCGGCACGGACGGGTCAACCTCGTTCGACCAGGCGGTGATGCCGCCTTTGAGATTGATGAGACGGCCGCCGTAGCCCGCGCGCTGCAAAGCCTCGATGGCTTTGGCGCTGCGTCCGCCGAGTTTGCAATGCACGACCGTCTCGCGGCTCTGGTCGATCTCGTCCATGCGGCCGACAACCTGTCCGAGCGGAATCAAGCGCGCCCCTTCTATACGCGCCGCTTCATACTCGTTCGGCTCGCGCACGTCTATGATCTGTAGCCTGTCGCCCCTGTCCAGACGTTGTTTGAGTTCCGTCGCAGTGATCTCTTCCATTCAATCTTCCCCTCTCCACAAACTCTCTCTCGAATTTCGTCCGAACTACGACTTGTCCAGAGTGCGCTTGGCGAAGTACCAGTCCGTCACGTCATATTCCGATTGCAGACGCTTCTCGGCGTCTGCGATGGTTTGCGGCGGCGGCACGATCACCTGATCGCCGGGCTTCCAGTTGGCGGGTGTGGCGCAGGCGTTCGTGTCGGCCGTTTGCAGGCCGTCGATGGCGCGCAGGATTTCGTCTATGTTGCGCCCCAGAGTCATCGGGTAATAGATGAGCGCGCGGATGGTGCCCTTGTCGTCGATGACGAAGACGGCGCGCACGGTGGCCGTCTCGGACGCCGCCGGGTGAATCAGTCCGTACTTCTGCGCCACCTTCGTGTCGAGGTCTGCGATGACGGGAAAGTCTATCTTCACGTCCGGGAAGTGCGACTCGATGCTCCTGATCCAGGCGATGTGCGCGGGGACGGAATCGACCGAGAGGCCGACGAGTTTGACGCCGCGTTTTTTGAACTCCTCGGAACGGCGCGCGAACTCTATGAACTCGGTGGAACAGACGGGCGTGAAGTCTGCCGGGTGCGAAAACAGCACGACCCAACTGCCTTTGAAGTCCGAGAGTTTCAGAGGCCCTTGCGTGGACTTGGCTTCAAAATCGGGCGCAGGTTCGTTGATGCGCGGAAGCGACGCGGCCGTTGCCGCAGCGGCGGCCGTCTCTGTTGTGCTCATAAAAATTCTCCTCACTAAAGTTGCGATATGTGATTACGGCGAGGCGAAAAACATAATTTAAGTACAGCCTTGTATATCATAAAAAGCGTGCGCCTGCTCGTGCTAAAATCCGCCTCATACGATATGGTGCAAAATGCACGCGCCCTCGCGCACTTCGTCGAAGCAGCTTGCGCAAGGCCGCCGCAGGCATCTGCGCGGAAGACGAAAACACGGCCAAAACGACCGTGTTTTCGCGCGAAACAATTTGGGGTGGCAGTGGCACGCTCATTGCTAAAGTTATCAACGACGGTCGCCGCGCTGGTTGCGAAAGGAATTCCTGAACGCACGCGCACGCGGCCTTTGCTCGGAGAAACTCAAGATGAACACGAACAAAATTTTGGCGCAGCGCGCCCTGAGTTTAATCGCACTTCTAGCCATCGTCGCAGGCATGTTGATACCCGCTTCGGCGCAGACGCGTCGTCGCCCGCGCGCACGCCGCCCTGCGGTCACACGCAACACGACGCCCGCGGTCAGGTATTACACGCTCCGCTCAGACCAGACGATTCGTGTCCGCATGGACAACGAACTCAACTCGAAGACGGCGCGCGTGGGCGACCGCTTCTCGACCACGACGGTCGATCCGGTCTACGCAGACGGCGTGGAAGTGATTCCGGCGGGCAGCAAAGTCTGGGGACGCGTGACGACCGTGAGACGCGCGCAGCGTCGTTCGCCCGGTACGATCTCCGTCAGTTTCAACGCGGTGGAGATGCCGAACGGAGCAAGACACACGATCAACGGTTCGCTCGCAAGTTTGCAGGGCGGTGACGATGTGAACGCCGACAACGAGAGCACCGTCGAGGGTCGTTCGAACGAGAAGCGCGACATCGTCTTTATCGGCGGCGGTGCGGCGACGGGCGCGATCATCGGCGCGATTGCGGGCGGCGGCAAAGGCGCTGGGATCGGCGCGATCATCGGCGGCGCGCTGGGCACGGGCGGCCGTGTGTTCGAGAAAGAGCAGCAAGCCGTGGTCAAGTCAGGGACAGAGTTTGGAGTGAGTTTGAACACCAGCGTGCGTCTGCCGGATTACCGCGCAACAACGACGCGCTAGGGTTCACACGGGACTGACACCCCCTCGAAAGGGTTGTCGGTGCGGAGGAGGCCCGCTTGCGAAGGGGAGAGCGCGAGCGGGCTTCCGATGAAAATCTTAAAGGTGAGTTTTACGCGCTGCCCCCACGAGTTTGAAAGACATTGACGAGTTCGGTCGCCCCTGTCAGGACGTAAGCGAGCGACCGCACAAGAGACCCGCCAGCGAAGGGGAGAGCGCTGACGGGTCTCTTTTTATTTCCTGACACGTTGCCTTGCTTCTTTTGTTGCTATGCCGTGCGTGGAGAAGATAACTCGACCTTGGCATATACATCCTCGAGCGCAAGCACGCAACCGATGATGTTGATTTCAACTACGTCTTCGATGTCACGGTACTCGGAATACCTCCACTCCCTGTTACTTTGCCTGATATACCGCTCAATCCTTTGTGAGTCCTGCGCTACGAGCAGATATTCCGTGAGAGATTCGATATTTTGATACTGTTCAAATTTCTTGCCTCGGTCATAAGCCTCCGTCGATTCCGACAAGACCTCTACGATGACCACCGGATTCAGCAGTGTATCATTCTCCGTATCATCGAACGCCTCTTCAGCGCACGCCACCACCACGTCAGGATATGTATATTTCCCTGTCTGACTAACCTTCACCCGCATATCACTCGGATAAACGTTGCACGGCCGATCCAACAACTGATTACCCAGTACACGAATGATATTCGCTGTAATCAAATTATGCCGCTTACTTGCGCCAACCATCGCAAACATCTCGCCCGCAAAATACTCATGTTTAATCTCAGACTTCCGCTCAATAGCGAGATATTCATCCGACGTCAGCAATGTTTTGCGCTGATAAGACATTCCATTCTCACTCCCTTACTAGCAGTATATTCCAAGCAATCAACAGTTATTTTCTGACCATCCCAAGCTAGCGTTAACAATCATAATTCTAAGACACTCTGAAGGGCGGGCAACACGCACTCCCTGTATGACGCCAACCTTATTATTTTCCAAGCGAGTTTTTTTGATTATATCCTTATCATTTGTAAGGAACCATGATGCTTCTAAAGTAATAGCCTCTGCAAGATGTCTTCGGTCAGCATCCTGCTTTAGATTTAGTACACGGAGAGACTCGTCGATTATCCTGACTTGTTCTTCTGACGATTTTATATGCTCTTGCCAATCTGAGTCAGCCCAAGTCCGGAGTAAAGTGGAATAGACTTGTTGTTGAGTAATCGTTGGCTTGCCGGCATGTAGCTCCTTCATCAAATGAGCTGATGCAGCAACATGCCACATGTTTGCGTCTTCCAGCTGTTCAATTTCAAGCTCAAATTCAATTAGAGAGCGTAATGCTTCAAGCTCTTTGTACAGTAGGCCACTTTTAGTCTGCGGGACTATAGCTTCTCCAAAGACAAAATTCTCATGATCAGCGATGTATTGAACTATATTGGCATCAAGGTAAATGAGCATAAGTAATTCATAGATTCTAACATCATAACGGTAGGCCATTTACTTATTTTACAAGCTACTTAGGCAAAGTTGTCCAACAAATATTAGACCAAGCCATTCGGCATAACTTCGTGCTCGCAAGGTAAAAGATTGATCGGCTGGCTTAACGCCTGCGCTAGCGTTGTGTGGTGATTGAGGCGGCGATTTCGGGGTGGCGGCGGTGGAGGATGCGGCCGGAGACGATGGTGGCGACGGGTGCGCCGCGTAGTGTCCAGCTGTCGAAGGGGGTGTTGCGGCTTTTGGATTTGGAGTCGGCGGCGCGGAATGTCCAGGTGTGTTCGGGGTCGAGGATGGTGATGTCGGCGTGTGCGCCGGGGCGGAGCGTGCCGCGGTCTGAGAGAGAGAAGATTTTCGCGGGGTTGACGGAGCAGAGTTCGACGAGGCGTTCGAGGCCGATGACGCCGCGATGGACGAGTCGTTCGAAGGCGAGGCCGACGGCCGTTTCGAGGCCGGTGATGCCGAAGGGAGCCTGGTCGTATTCGAGCGCTTTTTCGTCTGCGTGGTGCGGGGCGTGGTCTGTGGCGATGGCGTCGATTGTGCCGTCGCGTAGTGCTTCGATGATCGCTTCGAGGTGTTCGCGGCTGCGCAAGGGGGGGCACATCTTCGTGTTGGTGTCGTAGTCGCGCACGGCCTCGTCTTCGAGCGTGAAGTGGTGCGGCGTCACTTCGCAGGTGACGCGCAAGTTGCGCTCTTTGGCTCGCCGGACGGCTTCGAGTGCGCCGCGCGTGGAGACGTGCGCGAGGTGTACGCGCGCGCCGGTCAACTCCGCGAGGGCGATGTCGCGCAGGGCGTCCAGCTCTTCCGCGAGCGCGGGGTGGCCGCGCAGGCCGAGACGCAGTGACCAGCGGCCTTCGTGCATCGCGCCTCCCATCGTCAGGCTGCGGTCTTCGCAGTGGTCGACGACGGGCAGGTCGAAGCCGCGCGCGTACTCCATTGCGCGGCGCATGACTCCGGCCGAAGGCACGGGGCGGCCGTCGTCCGAAACGGCGACTATTCCAGCGCGCCGCATCTCGCCCATCTCCGCGAGTTCAGCGCCCGCAGAGTTTTTCGTGATCGCGCCGACGGGAAAGACGTTCGCCAGCGCGGCGCGCTCGGCCTGCTCGATGATGAAACGCGTGACGGCCGGATTGTCGTTGACCGGGTCTGTGTTCGGCATCGCGCAGATGCTCGTCCAACCGCCCGCGACGGCCGCACGCGCGCCCGTCTCAATCGTCTCCTTATACTCTTGCCCCGGTTCTCTCAGATGCGTGTGGAGATCTATGAAACCGGGGGCGACGACGAGTCCGGTCGCGTCGAACACTTCTGCGCCTTCGGGCACGCCGTCTCCGTGCGAGAGCAGGGCGGCGACGCGTCCGTCCTCGATCAGTAAATTCCTGCCGCCGTTCAAGCCTTGCGTGGGGTCGATCAGGTAGCCGTTTGCGATGAGCAGTTTCATGGAAGATGTTTGAGAATTTGTCGGTGGTCAGTTGTCCGTTGTCAAAAGCTGTCGGTTGTTCATGGTCAATTGTGATCGGCTGATTTGACGCGTGGCTTTTCTTCGGGTGCGGTTTGAACGGCGGCGACGGGTTCGAGCGGCTGAGACGAACCGGGCAGTGCGTTAATCGTCGCGGGCGCAGGCGCGTCGGTTGTCGCTGCCGTGTCGGGCTTCGTCTGCGAGATCATGTTCTGGTTGAGCACAGAGCCGCCCGCGAGCAGGTAGAGCACGGCCATGCGTACGGCGAGGCCGTTGGCGACTTGATCGAGTATGAGCGAACGCGTGCCGTCGGCCACGTCCGAAGCGATCTCGATGCCGCGATTCATCGGGCCGGGGTGCATGACGATGGCGTCCGCGCGCGCGCCCGCAAGCCGTTTCAGATTAAGACCGTAATGCACGGCGTACTCGCGCAAGGAGGGGAAGAAGGCCGCGTCCTGCCGCTCGCGCTGGATGCGCAAGACCATCACCACGTCAGCGCCCTCGATGGCCTCTTCGATGCGGCTCGCCACGCGCAGACTCTTTGCCGCAGCCAGTTCTTCAAACTCTGCGGGGACGAGCGTGCCCGGCCCTGCGAGACTGACCTCAGCACCGAGCTTCGTCAACAGGTGCATGTTCGAGCGCGCCACGCGCGAATGTAGTATGTCGCCGATAATGGCGACGCGCAGATTCTCGATGCGCCCTTTGTGCTGGCGAATGGTTAAAGCATCGAGCAGGGCTTGCGTCGGGTGTTCGTGCGAGCCGTCGCCCGCGTTGATGACGGCGGCGCGGCAGAAACGGGCGAGGGCGTGCGGCGCACCGGCCGAGGGATGGCGTATGACGATGAAGTCGGGCGACATCGCTTCGAGGTTGCGCGCCGTGTCGAGCAGAGTCTCGCCCTTGGTGACGCTCGAAGTCGAGGCGCTGATGTTGATGGTGTCTGCGGACAGTCGCTTGCCCGCGAGTTCGAAAGAGGTGCGCGTGCGCGTGGAAGGCTCGAAGAAGAGGTTGATGACGGTGCGCCCGCGCAAGGTCGGCACTTTCTTGATCTCGCGCTGCGAGATGTCGCGGAAAGTCTCGGCCGTGTCGAGGACGTGCACGATCTCTGCGGGCGAGAGTTCGCCGATTCCGAGCAGATGTTTGCTGGCTAGACCCATCCTCTTGTTTCCTTAAGCGCCCTCAGATTTTGTCACCCGGCCAACAGACCTTCATATAGCACGCGCGCCGGATACGAAAAAGGCGGCCGTTTCAGGCCGCCCGTCGCTTATCCTTTCTCTCCCGCCGGTCGCTCCACGATGGCGACGCCTTCTTCGCCGTCAAACTCGTTGAGCATGACCTTGATGATCTCGCTCCTTTTCGTCGGCGCAAATTTTCCGACGAAGTCCGCCTGAATCGGAAGCTCCCTGTGCTCCTTGCCGCGATCCACGAGGACTGCGAGTTGCACGCGGCGCGGTCGTCCGAAGTCGATCAACTGGTCGAGCGCGGCACGAATGGTGCGCCCTGTGTAGAGCACGTCGTCGATGAGAACGATGTTGCGGTTGTCCACGCCGCCGGGCAAGTCCGTGCGGTTGACGATGGGATTCGCGCCGACGGTGGAGAGGTCGTCGCGGTAGAGCGTAATGTCGACGACGCCGACCGGCGGGCGGTCGCCTTCGAGGTCTGCAATCTTGTCGGCGAGCCTGTGCGCCAAAGGCACGCCGCGCCGCTGGATGCCCACCAGATAGAGATCGCTTGAACCCTGATTCTCCTCCACGATCTCCGACGCCAGACGCGCCAACGCGCGATTGATTCGCGCGCCGTCCATGATTCGCACTTTCTCAGTAAATTCCATCGGCGCGGATACTAACAAAGCGTGTCGCGGATGACAAGAAAACCGCGCCCCCGTGTATGCCAAATCCCAGGAAGATACGCCGCAGACGATTCGACACAGACGCGCAAAGCTGCGAAGAACGGCGTGCGGAATCGCGACGAGCGATAGCGAGCCGTTCAATGTGCGACGGGGCGGCGCGGAAGTTGAACTCCACCGCGCCGCCCCGTTTCGACGCCGCACGTCTTAACGGCGTTTGCGCATTGTCAGCCCGAAAGGCTTACGAGCTATAGCCCACGCCTAAGGTGGCGGCTTCTTCCAGGGAGATGGGCTGTGCTTCCTGTTCGCCGCCCGCTTTGATGAACGAACTGAGCAGGGCGTCTCTCTTCGCGTCCTTCGGGGGAGCGAGTTTCCCCGCCTGCGCGCCGTAGGGGAGATACTGTATCAGCGAGGCGGAATTCACGATGGCTTCGCCGTAAGATTGATACCCTGCGTTGTTCACGATTGGCGCGGCTCCGAACCTCAAGGTATATGTCCCGCCCGCCTGTATCAGCGGCTGGATCACCAGTGTCGCAGAGGTGTTCGAGGGAAGTTCCTCGTAGAAGTCTGCCCAGTGGCCGCCCGGTCCCATAATCTGTAGGACACCCGCCACCTGAACTTTGCCGTAACGGTGGGAGCGCGAGATCGGCCCCAGGTTCAACGTCAGGACAATGAAGTGATAGCCGGAGACAGTCGGCTTGAAGACGTACTGGTAACCGGAGTAAAGCACGCATGACCCCGCGCCCGTGCCCGCGTTCGCCCCCAACTGTGCGACGATGCCGCCGACGGTCGGGTAGCGTCTGACGAAAGCCCAGTAACCGGGACAGGGCGTGCTGCGGCCATCCGGAGGCGGCAACAATCCCCACTGTCCGCCGGGGTACGGCCCCTGCCCGGCGAACGGCGGCCCGAGGTGCACGTAAGAGGAGGTGAATGATTGTTGCTGCTGCTGTTGCGACTTCCCTTTCTTGCTCTTGGTTGAAGCTTTAGTAGGCATGTCGTTTCCTTTCTGGTGAGGGTCGGGGCTTTCGAAGCGAGGCGTCGCCCCTTCCGGTGGGTTTAATTCTTCATGTGAGACGTTGAAGTATCACGACTGTAAGGGCGTCCGCCGCACGGACTCGGCCGAAGGGCTTACGAGCTATAGCCCACGCCCAGCGTGGCGGCCTCTTCGAGAGAGATGGGTTGAGCTTCCAGTTCATCCGCGGCGTTGATCACTGAACCGAGAAGCGCGTTGCCGATGGTAGGTTCGGGTCGAGCCAGTTCTCCGGCCTGCGCGCCGAGGGGCAGGAACATCTTCAAATCGGCGCGCTCCACGATGGCTTCGCCGTAGGACTGATACCCGACGTTGTAGACAATCGGCGTGACCCAGAAGTTCAGTGTATAAACCGCTCCCCTGATCAGGAGCGGCGAGAGGGAGAGAGTAATCCCGGTATTCGAAGGCACTTCGCCGGGGTAATAGTCAGGCCAATAGCCTCCCGCCCCCGTCAGGTAGAGCACGGCAGTGATCTGTGCTTCGCCGTAACGGGGACGGCGCGTCATCTGTCCCAACACCAGTGTCAGGACGATGATGTGATAACCCGTGAGGGTCGCCGTGAAAGTGTATCGGTAACCTGTGTAGAGCGCGCACGATGCCAGACCCGTAGCAGGCTCCGCGCCCAATTGCGCGACGAAGCCGCCGACTGTCGGGTAGTGTCTGACGAATCCCCAAAAGCCCGGGCAGGGAACGCGGCGTCCGTCCGGGTAGGGAAACTGCGACCACATCGCGGGGTGCGGGAACGGCCCCGGCCCGGCAAACGGCGGCCCCAGATTTAGGTGGGAAGCAGTGATGGCCTGTTGCAGTTGCGGTTGCGACTCCCCTTTCGCTTTCTTGCTCTTGGTTGAAGCTTTGGTAGGCATGTCGTTTCCTTTCTGTGAGGGTTGAGGGACGCAGGGAAGGGTTGCCCCATCCGGTGGGTTTCATTCTTCATGTGGGAACATCGATGCGCAGGCGACAAGGTCGTCCCGGCGCGCGGCCTCGAATGCCGAGACGCGGCTATGCTCGGCCGACTCAAGTTTCGCGCGGGAGCGCGTGCGCTTGAGTTATCAGGCGGTCGCGCTTGAGCGCAACTTGATTTTCGGATGACTAACGACGAGGCGGTTGAATCTCATGACGCTCTCCGCGCGGTCAGGAAGAGTGTGAGGCTAACGAAGTGAGACGCTCGTTAGCAGGAACTTGAGACATGTTTACAGCGCCGCAATTATTCTCCTTTTACGCAAAATGTCAATAATTTTAAACAGTGACAAGTGACAAGTGACGGATGACAAGCGATGAATGGCGAGTGATGAATGACAAGCGACGAGTAACAAGTGACAGATGACGAACGACGAGTCGCAAGTGTTGAGTGACAGGTAATGAGTGGTAAGTGACGAGTGACAAGTGTTGAGTGACAAGATAAACTCCCTTTGTCTTATCTCGTCACTCAACACTTGTCATTCGTCACTCTCTGAATGCTCTATCGCTCGCTTGTGCGCCCCGCCCTGTTTCGTCTCGCGCCGGAGACAGCGCACGAGTTTGCCTTGCATGCGTTGGGCATGGCCTTGAAGCCGGAGGGCGCGCGTCGTCTGGTTGCGCATCGTTTGCAGCGCGAGCCGTTTGGCGCGCTCGAACGCTTCGGGTTGAGTTTCAGCAACCCGGTCGGGCTGGCGGCGGGCTTCGATAAGAACGGAGCGGCCGTGAATGAATTGGCCGCCCTCGGGTTCGGCTTTCTGGAAGTTGGCACGGTGACGCATCTGGCGCAACCCGGCAACCCGCAGCCGCGCCTGTTCCGGCTCCCCACGGATCGCGCGCTCATCAACAGACAGGGCTTCAACAACGACGGCGCGGCGGCGCTCGCCGCACGCCTCGCGCGCGCGGGACGCCCACACTGCATCCTCGGCATCAACATCGGCAAGAGCCGCGTGGTCGAACTTGCCGGTGCGACGGCCGATTATCTCGCCAGTTTCGACATCGTGCACCCGCACGCCGACTACATCACGATCAACGTCAGTTCGCCGAACACCCCCAACCTGCGCGAACTGCAACGCGCAGACGCGCTCGCCGGTCTGCTCTCCGCCCTGCAACAGCGCAATCTGGAACTATCGCAACACACCGAGTTTAACGATGCGACTGCGCGACGCGTGCCCTTGCTCGTCAAGATCGCCCCTGATTTGGGAGAAGGCGATCTCGAAATGATCGTGGACGTAGCACGCCGCACGGCAGTTGACGGCATCATCGCCACCAACACGACGACCACCCGCGAAAATTTATCGCAGACGCCCGCGAGCGTCGTCTCTGCAATCGGCGCGGGGGGTTTAAGCGGCGCACCCTTGCGCGCGCGTTCGACGCAAGTGATCCGCGCGTTGTATCGTCTCTCGCGCGGCACTCATTTAAAGATCGTCGGCGTCGGCGGCATCTTCAACGCTGCCGATGCGTGGGAGAAGATTTGCGCCGGGGCGAGCCTCGTCCAACTCTACACGGGTTTCATTTACGAAGGCCCGACCGCCGCACGCGACATCAACGAAGGCCTGGCCGAACTGCTCCGACGCGAAGGCTTCCGCACCCTCGATGAAGCCGTCGGGAGCAACAGTAGCTAATAGCTGTTAGCTGTTAGCTGTTAGCTTCAAGCAGTATGAGTGATGAGTGATCAGTAACGAACGGGCGTCGTTATGCTAATAAGTAAATTATGTCTCGGAGGATTGCTTCCGGCTGAAAGCTAAAGGCTAACAGCTAACAGCTAATAGCTACCTATGAACAAACTAATCATCGCGCTCGACGTGGAGACGGCGGGCGAAGCGCGCAGGCTGTTCTCGTTGCTCGGTGCGCAGGCGGGTATGTTCAAGATCGGCTCGCAACTGTTCACGGCCGCAGGGCCGGAGTTTGTGCGCGAGTTGGTGAACGGGGGCGCGCGCGTCTTCCTCGATCTCAAATTCCACGACATCCCGAACACTGTGGCGGGCGCATGCCGCGAAGCCGTCAGGCTCGGCGTCTCGCTCTTTAACGTCCACGCGGCGGGCGGCGGCGAGATGATGCGCCGCGCGGCCGACACAGTCGCCGAGACGGCCGCGCGCGAAAATTTGCCGCGACCGGCGCTCATCGCCGTCACCGTGCTGACGAGCGCGGACGAGAGCGTGCTGGCCGAAACGGGCGTCGCCGCTGCCGCAGGGCTGGAGGAACAGGTGAAACGCCTCGCGCAGTTGGCCGCTGCGAGCGGCATGGACGGCGTGGTCGCCTCGCCGCACGAGATCGCGGTCGTGCGTCGGTCGGTCGCGCGCGAAAATTTCCTGATCGTCACGCCCGGCGTGCGCCCCTCTACGGCGGCGCACGACGATCAGAGACGCGTGTTGACACCTGCTGAAGCCGTGCGCGCCGGGGCGGATTACATCGTCGTCGGGCGCGCGATCCTCAGCGCGCCCGATCCGTTGCGCGCCGCGCAGGAGATCGTCGCGGAGATGGAGCGCGCCGCCGCCGCGACGGGTTGAGTCGAACACAAAACTTAAGAATAGAACCACGAAGCGACGCGAAGCGACACGAAAAGGTTGTTCGTGTGATTTCGTGTTGTTTCGTGGTTTCATGATTTTGTTAGGCTCTTTCAATTCAGAGTTCAAAGTCGAGATGTGAGATCGACAGGTGCGCGTGTGCGGTCTGGTGTTGTAAGCTAGTGTGCATTAATTCTCCCGTCGAAGATTTAGGAACGGCATGCATCTGCGCGGCGTGTAATGCACGCGTCACGCTGTGCGCGGCGCGTGGGCGCAAGGGGGAGCTTGAGCGAGCCTGCGGAAATGAGGAAGTTACTTTTGCATCGAAGACACAGACCGCTTGCGGCATTCATATTTCTGTTCGCGTCACTGTCGCTTTCCGCGTCCGCCTTCGCGCAGCAAACTTCGAGCGCCGCCGCGCCCTTTGAGTTCTCGCTCGCGCCTTACGTGGCGGGGGAAAAACTGACCTACAACGTCGCTTTCTCAAACTTCACCACCGCCGGGCACGTCGAATTGTTCAACGCCGGTCGCGGCCGTTTCTACGAACGCGACGGCTTCGAACTGCGCGCGCGAGTCCAGACGGTCGGCGTCGTCCGTGCAGCGCTCTACGCCATCGACAACGAGTATACGGCCTACGTCGATACGCAAACCGGGCTTCCCTTTCGCACGCGCTTTCAGAGACTCGAAGGCGGCGCACTGTTGACAACGCCGAACGGCGTCGCACAACCAGCACCCGCCACCGAAGCGACGCCGACGACTTACGATTTTCTCTCCGCGCTCTATCGCATGCGTGCGCTGCCGCTCGCGCAGGGCGCGACTTATCGCGTGAGCGCCGATGGCGGCGACGGCGTGCGCTACGAAGCCGATCTGCGCGTCACCGGACGCGAGGCGGTGAAGACTCCGGCCGGAACTTTCAACGCCATCGTCGCGCAACTGCGCGTGCGCAACAATTCGGCCGCCAACGACTACCGCCCGCGCATCTATTTCACAGACGACGAGCGACACGTCCCCGTGCTCATCACGGCCAAACTCAAGACCGGCGAGTTACGCGCCGAACTCGCCAGTTCCGAGTTGATCAACATCACGCCCGAAGCCTCTGGGGGCAATGTCGCCGAAAACGCACAACCGCCCGACACGCGGCCGACACCTCCTGCGCGCGTCGCAGTGCCTGTGCCCGGCGGCAATGGTGCGGTCGCGGCGGGCAACGGCGCGGACGCGAATTCCGACTTGCCCTTCAAAGTCGGCGAGCAGTTGAACTTCAATTTCTACCTCGGCACGTCGCAGCAGCCCATCGGCACGGCCACCTATCACGTACGCGCGCGCAATCGTTACGCCGGGCGCGACGGCTTCTGGCTCTCGGCCACGATGGCCACGACAAACGCCCTGCAGGATGTCTTCCCCGTCTCGGACAAGATCGAAACCTATGTCGATGCGAAGACGCTTCTACCCTTCCGCAGCCAGTTGCAGATACGCGAAGGCAGCCATCGCCTGCAAGGCGTCGTCACGCTCGATCAGGAACGCGGCGCGGCCACCGTCACCGACGGCAGCACCATCGAGATTCCCGTCGGCACTTACGACCTCGTCTCGGTCATCTACGCCATGCGCTCCTTCGACCTGACGCCGCCCAAACGCAACTCGCTCTCTTTGCTTCTCAACAAACGGCCGCGCACGCTTTTCATCACCTCGCTCAGACGCGAGACAATCGAACTCGGCGGCAAACGCATCCCCGCCTTCCAACTCTCGCTCGCCACGGACGACGCGCAGGGCGACCGCCTTCAACTGCGTCTCTGGGTCGGTGCTGATCGCCGTCGCCTCCCCTTGCGCGTCATGGCTGTGACGCCCCTCGGCCCCGTCCGCGCAGACCTCTCCATCATCCCGCTCAACTCCCAGTGAGAAAATCCCCCTCTCGCAAACATCTTCCGCCCGTCACTTCGCCCTAAGTGAAATTGAAAGCTGATTTCAATTAGGCTATACTCCCGGCGGTCGAAAGCGTTTGAAACTTGATTGAAGATGGTTTCCCTGAGCAACGATTTTACAGACCTGGACACGGCGCGCGCGCGTGCCACGCGGCGCACGCACGGCGACGCATTGACGCTCAACGCTCTGCCGCACGGCACGGAAGCGCGCGTCGTCGCGGTTGACGGCGAGGGCGCGATTGCGCGTCGTCTGATGGAGATGGGCGTCGTGCCCGGTGCGCCCGTCTGCGTCATCAAGGCCGCGCCGCTCGGCGACCCGATCGAAGTGCGCGTGCGCGGCTACCACCTCGCCCTTCGCCGCGCCGAAGCACAAACGATTCAGGTAGTGACAATGGAAAGCCGTGAATCGTAAATCGTCAATGGTGAATAGAGAAAGACAGGTCTTCTTCTATTCACCATTGACGATTTACGATTTACTTTTTTTATGAGTACGAGTTTGAAATCCCCCGCCCCCGCCACGGGAAGCGCCGCGCCGCGAGAGGCGAACACGGGTGACACCACGGTGTCGGCGCGGCCTTTGACGATTGTGCTGGCTGGCAATCCGAACGCGGGCAAGACGAGCCTCTTCAACGCGCTGACGGGCTTGCGGCAAAAGGTCGCCAACTATCCGGGCGTGACGGTCGAGCGCAAAGAGGGACACTGGCAACTCGCGCCCGAGTTGCCCCCCGCGCTGCTCATAGACCTGCCCGGCCTCTACAGTCTCGACGCCAACTCGATTGACGAACAGATTGCGCGCGACGTGATCACGGGGCGACTCGCAAGCGTTCCACGCCCCGACTGCATCATCGCCGTCGTCGATGCCACCAACCTCGAACGCAATCTCTATCTCGCCACGCAACTGCTCGAAACCGGCCGCCCGCTCGTCGTCGCCCTGACCATGATCGATCTGGCCGAGCGGCACAAGTTGGAGATCGACGCGGCGCGTCTGTCTATCGAGTTCGGCGTGGCCGTGGTGCCCGTCGTCGCCAAGCAGCGGCAAGGTCTCGACGCTCTGGCCGAAGCCGTCCTTGATGCCGCGCATTCCGTTGCACCTCACGCGACCACGTGGCGTCTCTCTGCGGATGCCGAACGCGAACTGCGGGCGCTCGCGGCGCAGAATTTGAAGACCGGCGGGAACGGCAACAACCACGGCGACGCCGCAAATATCGCGGCCGAAGCGGAGACGGACGCGAACGTCCGTCGCTACGATGCGCTCGTCGAACTTTACGCGGAAGAGTTGCCGGAAGCGGCCGAGCGGCAAGCGGCCGTGGCGGCGGCGCGTGCGCGTCTGGCGGAGAAGAATCCGCGCTGGTGGCAAGAGCCACTGCTTGCGCGCTACAACTGGATCGAAGGGGTCGCACGGCGCACGGTGCGCGATCATAAGCCGGGGCGCACGCGTCGCACGGATCGCATCGACCGTTTCGTGACGCACAAATTTTTCGGCCCCTTGATCCTCGTCGTCGTGATGCTCGTTATCCTTCAGACGATCTTCTCTTGGGCGCAACTGCCGATGGATTTGATCGACGGCGGGTTCGGTCGTCTCGGCGAACTGGTGCGCAACACGATACCGCCGGGGCTTTTGACGGACTTGCTGGTTGACGGCGTGATCGCGGGCGTCGGCGGCGTGCTCGTCTTTCTGCCGCAGATTCTACTGCTCTTTTTCTTCATCTCGCTCCTCGAAGACAGCGGCTACATGGCGCGCGCGGCGTTTCTGATGGACAGGCTGATGCGCGGCGTGGGGCTGCACGGCAAAGCGTTCATGCCGCTCCTGAGCAGTTTCGCGTGCGCCATCCCGGGCATCATGGCGACGCGGACGATTGAGAATCCGAAAGACCGTCTGGCGACGATTTTGATCGCGCCGTTTATGAGTTGCTCGGCGCGTCTGCCGGTCTACACCTTGATGATCGCGGCCTTCTTCTCAAGGGGCGAAAAAGTGTTCGGCGTGTTGAGCGTGGGCGTCTTGATCATCATGGCGATGTACCTGCTCGGCGTGGCGGTGGCGGTCGCGGTGGCGTGGATTTTGAAGCACACGATCTTGAAGTCGCCGCCGCCGCCGCTCGTCCTTGAGCTTCCGCCGTACCGCATGCCGAACCCTGTGAATGTGCTGCAAACGATCCGCACGCGCGCATGGATGTTCGTGCGCCGCGCGGGCACGGTCATCCTCGCCATTTCCATACTGCTCTGGGCGCTCGTCACCTTCCCGCGCATGAACGCCGTGGCGGGCGACGCTCGAAGCGACGATGCGGCGGCGACGGCAACGACAACCAGCGGCTCAACGACAACAACAGCGGACACTGATGCGACGACAAAGACCGGCCGCCCGGCAACGACAGGCGGTGCGACGACTAGTGCGCCGGACGAGCGCACGACGACGGCCGAGCGTGAAGAGAGCGTGCAGCCTGCGGCCGGTGCGTCGAACGTAGCCGAGGCGGTGGACGGCGATGCGGGCGAGCAGATTCGGCAGAGTTATGCGGGGCGGCTCGGCCGTTTGATCGAACCCGCGATTGCTCCGCTCGGCTTCGACTGGAAGATGGGCATCGGCCTCATCGCTTCGTTCGCCGCGCGCGAGACGCTCGTTTCGACTCTGAGCATCGTCTACAACGTCGGCGAAGAGGCGACGGAAGAATCGAGTTCGCTCATCGAAGCGGTGCGCGGCGCGCGCCGGCCGGACGGCGCTCCGGCGTGGACGCCGCTCGTGGCCGTGTCGATGATGGTCTTTTTCGTGCTGGCCTGCCAGTGCATGTCAACCATCGCCATCGTGCGTCGTGAAACGAACTCGTGGCGCTGGCCGCTCTTTATGGTCGCTTACATGCTCGTGCTCGCTTACGTCGCCTCTTTCATCACGTATCAGGGCGGTCGTCTGTTGGGATTCAGTTGAGGATATGTTTCAGGACTGGCAGACAGTTGCAGTGTGGCTGCTCATCTTCGGCGCGCTTGTTTACGTGGGGCGGCGCGGCCTGGCTCGTGTGCGCTCGTTCGGCGCGGGTGGGAAGGGGCAGGCGTTGTCTTCCACGTGCGCGACCGGATGCGGGAGTTGCGGCGAGGCGGAACGTCCTGTGACGACTGACATGAAGCGGCAGAACGTCCTCGTGCAGATTACGAATGCGGGGCGTGCGACGCGGCGTGCCGACAAGAGATAGATTGTAGAGTTTGAGGCACAGATGAGAGAGCGGGCGCAAGGCCAGAGAAGCCTTGCGCCCGCTTTCTCGTTATGAGTTTTGGCGACCGGGCGGAGGTTGCATGCGCGGGTTGATGAAGTGATCGCTATGGAGACGTGCGCGCGTTCGCGAACGTCACCAGAGCGCGTCCTGTCGTTCGCGGACGCCGTAGGCTTCGCGCAGTTCGATGCCGCCGGGGAGCGTGCCCGTGTACGTGCCGAACCAGTGGTAATAGTCCGAACGAATGACGAGAAAGTTGTCGTGATGTTCGATCAGAGCTTCGGGTTGGAAAGTGAGAGTGCCGCCTTCGGCGAAAGAGACTGTCGAGAGGTCTGCCGAAAAAGTGTTCGCCCCCGTCTCGCGCGTCTCGTCGCCGACCCAGATGGTGCGCTCGCTCTGTGTGGGCGTGTCGAAGAGGCCGTTGATGGCGTTGAAGGCGACAAGGCGGCCTTGGCTGTCAAGTCCTGCCCCGGCCGCCCAGCGCCAACGCGTGCGCCGCTCGTGATAACCCACGTTGAAGTCTACGAAGATAACGCCGTTCGCTTCGCGCGTCGTGTTGCCGTAGCGCACAGTGGCACGCGCCGTGCGGCAGTAGTCCTTGCGCGACCAGATGTAAGCACGCGCGGCGGGACGATAGACCTCGAAACTCGTGCATGGCTCGAAGGTCGCATCAATTTCTGCGTCGCCGTCGCGCACGCGTAGGCGGTTCGACGCAAGTTCGATGCGTCGTGTGAAGAGGTGCGTGTTCTGGCGAAACTGCCCTGCGCCGCGATCCCAGATGCCCCAGTATTCCTGTTGCAAAGGCCCGACGGCGGCGCGCGCCGCGCAGAAGGATAACTCCGCGCTCCAGAAGGAGACGTAGTGCCAGCGTTTGCGTATCTGCCACGCGCGCACGACGGGCAGGCGCTCGGGCGGCAGGGGCACGCCGCGCGGGCGGTCGCTGCCGTCTCCACGGTAAGGTTGATCGAGCGGGGCGTGTGTCGTCAAGACAGTTGCCTGCGTTGCAACGAGCGTTTGAAATATGTAAAGCGATTGACAGCGAATCGTAAGGCGAGAAAAAAGCTAGCACGAGTCCCACGGGTCGTCAACGCGGAATTCCGACGAGTTGTAATGCCTGAGAGTGACTAACAAAATCAAGAAAACACGAAGACACACAAAACAACACGAAGAAGAAGTTTCGTGTGGCTTCGTGTGGCTTCGTGGTCCTGAATTTTTCTTAGACCGAAAACTTTAAAGTGTGAAGTTGAAATTGATGAAGCCGGAGACGCGGACGGGTTGGCCGTTGACGACCGTGGGACGAAACTTCCAACGCCGCGCCGCGTCGGCTGCCGCGCCACGTAACAGTTCCGGCCCGTCCGTGCGCTCGACCTTAGCCACGCCGCCCTTTTCGTCCACCATCAGAAAGACCGTCACCTTCCCCGTCACACGCGCCGCGCGCGCCGTCGCCGGGTAACTGGGAGCAGGCCGGTCGGTCGCCCTCGGCAAGAGCGAGCCGACTTCGAGCGGTCTGCCGTCGGCCGGCAGTTGCGGCGCGTTTGTTTGAGAGTTGGCTTGAGAGTTGTTTGCGCCGGTCGCCGTACCGCCCGGTGTTGTGCCGTTCGGCGTCGTTGCGTTCCCTGCGGCGGAAGAATTGGACGGGGTGGTGCGCGCGGTTGTGGCAGGGGTCGGAGAGGGTTGCGCCGCGGCGACTGTCTGAGATGTGCCGTTCGGCGTCGCAGAGCTTTGTGTGCGCGGCGCGAGCGGAGCGGTCACAGGTGCGCTGCTCGCCGCCACGCGCCGATCCGCGCCCATGAGACGCTGGCGCGCGTCCGTCACCTCGGCCTGCCAGCGCGCACGCTCATCGTCCTTGCGCGCGAGGCGCACGCGCACGCCCGCCGCCTCTTCCAAGAGAGCCGTCGCATCCATGTTCCGCGCGTTCTCTTCGCGCAACTGACGGCCTTGCGCGAACACGCGCTCGATGAGAGTGCGGAGCCTGTCAACGTCGCCCGCCGCCTCGCCTGGCAACTCTTCGTCGGCCACGTTGATGCCGAACACCCGATAGCGTTCGAGGCGCGAGCGCACGCCGCCCAGCAGTTGACCGGCCAGCACGAAGTAGGAGCGCGCCGCGCTCTCGCCGCCCGTCGTGCGCGCGGCAAACGCGCTGTTCAACAGATTCTCCGCGTAAGTGTAATCGGCCTGATCGATGTAGATGCCGACGAGCAGCACGAGCGTGATCTCGCGCACCGACGGATCGACGCCCGCCGTGCGTTGCAGTGCTTCGAGTTCGCTGCGCGCCGCGGGCAAATTGCCCGCCGCAGCCAGAGCGCGTGCGCGCGTGATGCGCCGCTGGATGCCGTCTGCGTTCAGGTCGCCGGCAGGCGTCTGCGCGCGCGCCGAAGCGGACACGAAGGCGTAGATGATAAGTAGGCTGAGACTGATTTTAGAGAGGGCTGGTGTCAAACGTATGAAAAGACTTTCCTTCACTATGACAACTCCATAAATGTGAAAGCGAGCGCCCCCGCTCGCTTGAAGGATGATCTGTGATCAGCGCACGTATTATCGCCCTTCAACGCGAATCGATCAACCGCGCCGCGCCGGTTTTTTTCGCACGGGCGGGGAGGACTTGCGACCCGGCCTCTGCCTCCCGCCGCTTGAATTATTCGACGGCGCGGACGGACTGACGGCCGCCGGGGCGAGGCTCTGCGAAATCCTCGCGCGGTAGACACGCGCGTCGCGTTTGATCGCCTCTTCGTCGAGCGTGAGCAGCAGCCGGTCGCGCATCACCACACGTCCTTCGATGATGACGGTTCTGACATCGTTGGCCTTGGTCGCGTAAACCAGATGCGAGTAGACGTTATACATCGGTGTCTGGTGCGCCGCGTCCATATCGACGACGATCAGGTCGGCGCGTTTCCCGCGCTCCAATGATCCGATCTCACGTTCGAGATGCAGCGCACGCGCGCCGCGAATCGTCGCCATCTCCAGAGCCTCGCGCGCCGTCAACACGCGCGGGTCGTTCGTCGTCAACTTGTGCAACTTCGCCGCCGCGTCCATCTCTTCCCACATGCTCAGGTCGTTGTTCGAAGCCGCGCCGTCCGTTCCCAGACCGAGACTCAGATCCGCCCTGAGCATTTCCGGCACGCGCGCCACGCCCGATGCCAGCTTCATGTTCGACTGCGGGTTGTGCACCGCGCCGACGCCGAGACGCTTCAACAACTCGATCTCCTCGGTCGTCAGGTGAACCGTGTGCGCGGCCACCACGCGGTCGTACAAAAATCCGATGCGCGCCAGGTAAGCGACGGGCGATGCGCCGTGATCACGCGTCACGTCGTCCACCTCTTTACGCGTCTCCGCCACGTGGATCAAGACGGTCGCGCGCAGACGGTTCGACAGGTCGCGCACCATCTTGAGATGTTCTTCCGAGACGGTGTAAGGCGCGTGCGGCGCAATCGCGGGCGTAATGAGCGCGTGCCCGCGCCACTTCTCGATGAACTTCTCCGAATAGGCCATAGCATCGGCGAAGGTCTTGTTGTCGGCCACCGGAAAATCTATGACCGTCTCGCCGAGCACGCCGCGCATGCCCGCCTTCGCCGTCTCGTCCGCGATGGCATCCTCGAAGTAGTACATGTCGCAGTAGGTGGTCGTGCCGCCGCGAATCATCTCGACGAGGCCGAGTCGCGTGCCGACGCGCACGAAGTCCTCCGTCACGTTCTTGGCTTCGGCCGGAAAGATGTACTTGGTGAGCCATTCGTTGAGGTCTAAGTCGTCGGCCAGACCGCGAAACAGAGTCATCGGCACGTGCGTGTGGCCGTTGATGAGGCCGGGCATCACGACGCGCCCGCGCGCCTCGATCGTCTCGCGCCCCTTGAAATCCCTGTCCACGTCCGCGCGGCGTCCGACGGCCACGATGCGCCCGCGATGGACGGCCACCGCGCCGTCTTCGATAACGCTTCCGCGCCCGTCCATCGTCACGACCGTTCCGCCGCGCACCACCAGATCGACCGCGCGCGGCGCTAACGCTTCGACGTTTGCGATTGGAGAGACGACGCCCGAAGCGCACAACCCAAAGCACACCAACACACGCCGCCAAAAAGTTCGAGATAGTTTCATCACGCCGTTTATTTCAGTCACGTTCAACTTCATGTTCAAAAGCAAAAGCGCACGGTCGAACTACTTTTCGCCGCCGGTTTCGTCTAAAAATTTCGCGTCGAAGGGGCGCGGCAGCAGTTCCGCCATTTGCAGCGTCTCCGTGTCGCCGCGCAGGTTGGCGAGCACGACCGGCACGTCGCCGCAAAACTCCCAGATGATCTGACGGCACGCGCCGCACGGCGGCGTCAGACGCTCCGTGTCGGCCACCACCGCGATGCGCTTGAATTTGCGCGCGCCTTCCGAGAGCGCTTTCCAGATCGTCACGCGCTCGGCGCACATCGTCAACTCGTAGGCCGCGCTCTCGATGTTGCAGCCCGTGTAGATCGTCCCGTCCTCTGCTTCGAGCGCCGCGCCGACGCAAAATTTCGAGAACTGCGCCAGCGCACAATTACGCGCGCCCGTCGCCGCCTCGATGATCGCTTCCTCAACTCCTGTAGTAGTCAAAACCCTTTTTGCTCCTCTTTCATAAACTCACTTACCGGCCGACGCGTTGCCGCTCGTCGTGCTGCGACGCCGCTGCTGCTCGTCGGCCAGACGCTCGCGTATCTTTCCGCTGAGCAGTCCGATGCTCACCATGTTGTGCCCGCCTTCGGGAATGATCACGTCGGCGCAACGCTTCGACGGCTCGACGAACTGCATGTGCATCGGGCGGACGGTGGCGAGATATTGTTCGATGACTGAATCCAAAGTGCGACCGCGTTCGGCGATGTCGCGCCTCAGGCGACGTATGAAGCGTATGTCGTCGGGCGTATCGACGAAAACTTTGATGTCCATCTCTTCAAGCAGACGCTTCTCGTTGAAGATCAGGATGCCTTCGATGATCGTGATGAGCTTCGGCTCCATCCTGAGCGTCTCTTTGCGCCGCACGTGGTTCTTGAAATCGTAGATCGGGAGTTCGACCGTTTGCCCGCCCTTGAGCGCGCGGACGTGTTCGACCAAAAGGTCGTTGTCGAGCGCGTCCGGATGGTCGAAGTTCACCTTCTGCCTGTAGTCGAGCGGCATCTGGTCGAGGTTGCGATAGTAAGAGTCCTGTTGGATGAACGCCACTTCGTTGGCGCTCACCGATTGCAGAATCTTGTTCGCCACGGTCGTCTTCCCCGACCCCGTGCCCCCGCAAATCCCGATAATCATTTCCGTCGCTTCTCTCCCGGTGAATGGTGAATGGTAAATGGTAAATGGTGAAGAGATAAAACTGTCTTTCACCATTTACCATTTACCATTCACCATTCACGACAGTCTTGGAATCGTTCGTCGCAGCAGTTCCGTAAAGACGACGCGCACCTGTTCGCCTGTTTCCATGACTTCGGCGTGGTCGATGGGTCGGTCGAGGACTCCGGCGGCCATGTTCGTGATGCACGAGATGCCGAGCACTTTGACGCCCATGTGGCGAGCGACGATGGCTTCGGGCACGGTGCTCATGCCGACGGCGTCCGCGCCGAGCGCGCGCAGCATGCGTATCTCGGCGGGTGTCTCGTAGCTGGGGCCTGTTAGCGCGGCATAGACGCCGCGCTTGAGTTCGATCTCCATAGCCTGCGCTTCGGAGACGGCGGCCTCTTGAAATTCGCGGTCGTAGACTTCGGACATATCCGGGAAGCGCGCGCCGAAGCGCTCGTCGTTTGCGCCGCGCAAGGGGTTCACGCCCATCAGATTCAGGTGGTCGCTAATCAACATCAGCGCGCCCTGTTTGAAAGAGTTGTTCAAGCCCCCGGCCGCGTTCGTCAGGACGAGCGACTTGATGCCGAGCAAGCCGAGCACGCGGACGGGAAACGTCACCTCTTCGAGCGCGTAGCCTTCGTAAAAGTGAAAGCGCCCCTGCTGCACCACGACTGTGACGCCCGCGACGCGGCCTACAACGAGACGCCCGGCGTGCCCTTCGACCGTGGAGCGCGCGAACCCCGGAATCTCTTCGTAAGGAATCGCGACGGCGTCTTCGAGGTCGTCGGCGAACGCGCCGAGGCCGCTGCCAAGCACCAGCCCCGTGCGCACCTCTTCGCCCGTGCCCACACGCGCGCGAATCGTCCGCGCCGCGTGCGCCGCGCGCTCGTACAATGTGTCTGTGCTCTCCATAACTTTTTAGTGAACAGTAAGCTGTGAGCTGTGAGCAGTCAAAACCGTTTCCTTACTACTCACAACTCACTGTTCACTGCTCACTTCTCCTTCTGGTACGGAATGCCGAGGGCACGCGGGGCGCGCGAGCGGCCGATGAATCCCGCGAGCACGATGATCGTCAGGACATAGGGGACGATGTTGATGAACTGGACTGGGATTTCGTCGCCCGAAGGCAGTTTAACGCCCTGCATCTGTATGGCGATGGCTTCCGTCAGTCCGAACAAAAGACACGCGAGCATCGTCTGGACGGGTCGCCACTTGCCGAAGATGAGTGCGGCCAGAGCGATGAAGCCGCGCCCCGATGTCATGTTGCGCGTAAAGAGCGACGACTGCCCGATGGACAGGTACGCGCCGCCGATGGCCGCGAGCGCGCCCGAAATCAGCACCGCCGAATAACGCACGCGATTGACGCCGACCCCCGCCGCGTCCGCCGCCTCAGGGTTTTCACCCACCGCGCGCAGGCGCAGACCGAACGGCGTGCGATAGAGCACATACCACGTCACGCCTACAAGCAGGAGGCTGAGCCCAACTGGCGTCCACGGAATCAGATCGTCTTTCGGAATCTGCGGCGTCGAACCCGAAGAGAGAAACAGCGCACCGCTGAGCAGGGCGGGCACGCCCGTCATCAGGATGTTGATGGCCGTGCCGCTCACCACCTGATCCGCGTTGAAGCGTATGCACGCGACGGCGTGGATGGCGGCGACGGCGACGCCCGCCGCGATGCCTGCGAGCAAACCCGCCCAGGGGCTGCCCGTGTAATGCGTCACGGCGGCGGCCGTGAAAGCTCCCGCCAGCATCAATCCTTCGAGCGCGATGTTAATGACGCCCGCACGCTCCGAGTACAGCCCGCCGAGCGCGGCCAACAGTAGCGGAGTCGCCGTCCGAATCGTCGAAAAGAGCAGCGCAACGATGAAGAGTTCAGGCATAAGATAGCTGTTAGCTGTTAGCTGTTAGCTTTTTGTTTTAGTTGTTAGCTGTTAACTGTTAGCTGTCAACTCTCGCCAAATTCAACTGGTTTGGCTAAAAGCTAATAGCTAACAGCTAATAGCTCTCTCATAGCTAACAGCTAATAGCTTTCACACTTTCGATCTTTTCAACAAACCGAAGCGGCCGAACGAGCCGCGGAAGAGCGCTTCGCAGGCCACGAAGAGGATGACGATGGCTTGCAGCAGTTCGACCAAATCTTTCGAGACTTTGCCGGAGAAGGCATCGACGAAGATGCCGCCGCGAATCAACATGCCGAACAGAAGCGCCGAGAGCAACACACCCACCGGATGATTGCGCCCCAGAAGCGCGACGGCGATCCCCGTGAATCCGTAGTTGGCCGAAAATCCGTCGTAATAACGATAGCGATAGCCGAGCACTTCGTTGATGGCGACCATTCCGGCCAAGCCCCCTGAGACGGCCATCGCCAGCACGATCTGCTTGCCCGTCGAGATGCCGCCGTATTCTGCGGCCGTCGGGTTTGCGCCCGTCGCGCGGATGGCGTAGCCCCATTTCGTCCGCCACAAAAACAGGTAGACGAGGACGCAGGCGACGAGCGCGAACAGAAAGGCGAGGTTCAGGGGGATACGCGTCGGCAAGCCGGGGATAAAGCTTCCCAGACGCGGCAAATGTACGCCCGCGCCGACGGGGACGCTTTGCAGAATGGGATCGCCGGCCTGCTTGAAGTGGTATTGCGTGAAGTAGCTGACAAGGGCGATGGCGATGAAGTTCAACATGATCGTGTTGATGACTTCGTGCGAGCCGAAGCGTGCCTTGAGGACACCGGGGATCGCGCCCCACGCCGCGCCCACGAGGATCGCCGTCAGGATGGCGAGCGGGACGAGTATGAAGCCCGGCAGCGTTATCCACGCGTAGTTGACCGGCGTGCCGAAGACATCAACCACCGTGCCGCCGAATTTGATGCCGACCCATGCGGTCGCAAACGCGGCGACGTAGAGTTGGCCTTCCGCGCCGATGTTCAGGAGTCCGCAACGAAAGGCAACGGCCACGGCCAAGCCCGTGAAGATGAGGGGCGTCGCGTAAAAGAGCGTGTAGCCGATGCCGTCAGGCCAGGAGAATGCGCTGCCGACGAGGAGGCGGTAAGTCTCGAACGGATTGTCGCCGATGATCCAGACGAAGATGCCGCCGAGCACGAAGGCCGCCAGCACCGCCACGAGCGGGAAGAAGAGTTCGCGTAAGAGTTTCATTCTGCTTTTAGTTTCAAGTAGCGTCCCCGTTTCTGCTTTCCTCCGTGTTCCTCCGTGTCCTCTGTGGTTAATCTTAGTTAATTAACCACAGAGGACATGGAGGAACACGGAGTTTAAATCGAATCGGATGCGACGTGCTTTTACTGACGCTTGACCGTATCCGCCGTTTTGTTTTCGATGCTCGACCAAGCGCCGGACTGGATGAAGCTCGCCCAGAAATACGGGTGGCTGTAGTTTGCCGCCGCCTGCCCTTTCGGCGCGGAAGAATCGAGCAGGCCGCGCTCGTTGCTGCCGCCGCCTTGCGCCACCGTTCCCTTGCGTAGCATCTCAAGCTGCACTTGCCTGAGCGCGTCGGTGCGTCCTTCGCCCGCTTGCAGGCGCGCGTAGTAAGCCTTCATCAGATCGCGCGTGGCCGCATCGGACACTTGCCAGAGGCTCATCACCTGACTTTCGCTGCCCGCCAGCACGAGCGCACGGCGCAGACCGTAGACGCCCGCACCGTTTTTCACGTCGCCGAGTCCCGTCTCGCAAGCCGACAGGACGACGAGCTTCGTGCCCCACAAATCCAGCCCTGCGGCTTCTGCGGCCGTCAACACGCCGTCCTCGTTCGCGCCGCTCTGGCGCTGATTCACGCCCGCCAGAATCAAACCTGAGCGCAGCAGCAGATTCTTGCCGCGCACATCGCCGGGTGCGCCGAGTCCGAGGCCGCGCGTGCCGTTTGCGCTCGCTTCGTCTTTGAGAAAGAAGCCGTGCGTGGCGACGTGGAGGACGCGCGGCGCTTGCAGTTGTTTCAAAGCTGCCTCGGTTGCATCGCGCGTGGACAGGAGACGCGCGCCGGGCAAGAGCGAGCCGAGCGCCTTCGCCTCTTCAGCCGTGCCGGGCAGAGGCACATAACGGATTTTGCTGAAGTCTACGTCGTCGAACGCGACATCGCGCCGCGCCGTCGCGTCGAGCGTCTCCGTCTTGCCGTCGCTCGCGCCCGTGTCGTCAAACAGAGGGTTCGCCAGCACGAGCGGCGGTTGACGACTTTCGCCCGTCGTGCCGAGGCGCAGCAGGTCGCGCCCGCTCGTCAGGTAAGTGAGCGTGTAATCTTCGACGAGATACTTGCCGCGCTCGTCCACGAGCGACGCGTAAGGGATCAAGTTCAGAGCGCCGTCGGGCGAGAGAAAGATGCGCCGCGTTGCGCCGAGCAGAGCGCGCACGGGACGCATCACCTGTTCATCGAGGGCGCGTGCCGCTTCTTTCGACGCCCCCGCGTCGCCGCGCGCCGCGGCCTTCGCGTCTCTGAGCGCCACGCGCAATCGCTCGACGCTTCGATCAATCGTCGCCGCGTCGCCCAACTCGACGAACTGCGGCTCGCCCTCGCGCCGCGCGACGTAAGCGAGATAACGTGCCGCACCGAACTTTGCGCCCTGCTGCGCCTTCGGATCGACAGGCCGGTATGAGACAACTTCGACGAGCGCGGCATCCGCAGGCAAAGCCGCCTGCACGTTCGACAAAGTGATGGGCTGCGCGGCGGCGCGAAATTCCGCGCTGCGGCGACTGATGACCGCCTCCCTTTGTTCGATCTCTTCGGTGAGGGCGGCGAGCTGCGCCTGGCGCTCGGCGGGCGTGAGTTTGCTGCTCGTGCTGCCGAGTTGCAAATTGGCGAGAGCGGCGCGCGAACGCGTCAGTTCGTCGAGCAGCTTTTGGTCTTCCGGCGCGGCGCGGCGACGAAGCGCCGCTATCTGATCGGTCATCGCATCGAGCGCACGCCCTTTGCGCCTGAGGATGGTGTTCAAGGCCAGACGCGTCGCCTGTGTATTCTTGCGCGCGGCTTTGACGTTGAAGGAGACGATGCCGTCCGTCTCGCCGGAGATGGTGTCAAGATAAAGTTGCTTCTGCTTTTCCGAGCCGGTGCTGAGAATGAGCGCGATGTTCTGTTCGCGTATGTCTGCGGCGCGGGTCAGCCCGGCCATCGCGCGTTCATAATCACCTCTGGCTTCGTAGAGGGCTGCGGCAGTGTGGAGCGACGAGGCGACCGCCGGGTGTGCTGTGCCGAGCGCCTTCTCCCTGATGGCGAGCGCGCGTTGCTGTAGCAGCTCGGCGCTCGTGTAGTCGCCTTTGTCGTGGTACATCCCTGCGAAATTGTAGAGCACTTGCGCGAACTCAGGGTGTTCCGCTCCGAGCGCCTTCTCGTTGATCGCCAGCGCGCGTTTGTAGAGCGGCTCGGCGCGCGCGTAGTCGCCTTTGGTGTGGTACATCACCGCCAGACTTTGGAGTGACAAAGCGACATCCTGATGCTCTGCGCCCAGTACCTTCTCACGGATTGCCAGTGCACGCCGGTACAAAGGCTCGGCGCGCGCGTCATCACCTTTGACCTGATAGAGCAAGGCCAGATTGTTGAGCGTCAGCGCGACCTCCGGATGCTCTGCGCCGAGCGTTTTCTCCTTGCCCGCCAGAGCGCGCTGGTAGAGCGTTTCGGCGCGTGCGTAATCGCCTTTAGTCTCGTAGATCAACGCCAGATTGCCGAGCGACGCGGCGACCTCCGGGTGCTCCGCGCCGAGCGTTTTCTCTCTGATCGCCAGAGCGCGCTGGTGCAACAACTCGGAGCGTCCGTAGTCGCCTCTGTCGTAGTACAGCGCCGCCAAATTGTTGAGCGAAGTAGCAACCGCCGGGTGTTCCGCTCCCAATCTCTTCTCATAGATTGCCCGCGCGCGTTGATACAACGGTTCGGCGCTCGCATAGTCGCCTCTGGTGCGGTATATCCCGGCTATATTGTCGAGCGTCGTGGCGACCTGTGGATGCTCCGCGCCCAGCGCCTTTTCATATATCGCCAGCGCGCGTTTGTAGAGTGGTTCGGCACGCGCGTAGTCGCCCGTGCTGTCGTAGAGTCCCCCCAGATTGGCGAGCGACGTGGCGAGATCAGGATGCTCCGCGCCCAGCGCCTTCTCACGGATTCCGAGAGCGCGCCGGTACAAAGGCTCGGCGCGTGCGTAATCGCCTTTGACGTGATACAGCAAGGCCAGATTATTGAGCGGCGCGGCGATCCCCGGATGTTCCGCGCCGAGCGTTTTCTCTCTAATCGCTAACGCGCGTTGATAGAGCGGCTCGGCACGCGCGTAATCGCCTTTGAGGTAATTTAGTCCCGCCAGATTGTTGAGCGACGTGGCGACCTCGGCATGTTCCGCCCCTAACAATTTCTCTCTCAGCGCCAGCGTGCGCTGATACAAAGACTCGGCGCGCGCGTAGTCGCCTTTGGCCTCGTACAGTATCGCCAGATTGTTGAGCGACTGTGCGACCGCCGCGTGCTCTGCTCCGAACACTTTCTCTCTGAGCGCCAGCGCGCGTTCGGCCAGCGGCAGCGCTTCGTCGTAACGACCTGCGCCGTACAACTGCGTCACGCGCGCGTTAAGCTCCTTCGCTTCGGCCAACTCCGATGGCTGCGCCGAGACGCCCACCGCGGCGGCTGCCATCCAGCACGCAAAGCAGAGCGACAACAGCCCCGCCCTCATCAAGCGCCGATTTCGTTTGTCTCGTTTGATGATCTTCACCTTTTCGACGGCCTGAAATCATGAAACCACGAAACCACACGAAGAAGAGTTTAGTGTGGCTTCGTGTCGTGCGCGTGGTTTCATGTTTTTGTTAGTCGCTCTTAATCAATCTTGGGGACATCAAAGCATTTAACGACTCAATGCCGCCCGCCCGTCATCAACAATCCGATCTCTTCGACCGTCGCCTGCTTCGGATCGACTTCGCCAACGATGCGCCCTTCGTGAATGATGAGCAGTCGGTCGGCCAGCGCCGTCACCTCTTCCAGTTCGGCCGAGACGAGCAGAACGGCGCAGCCCGCATCGCGCAGGGCGATCAGCTTGCGGTGAATGAACTCGATTGCGCCGATGTCCACGCCGCGCGTCGGCTGCGAGACGAGCAGCAGTTTCGGTTTGAGTTCAAACTCGCGCCCGATGATGAGTTTCTGCTGGTTGCCGCCGGACAGGGCGCGCGCCGGAAGGTCTGGGTTGGCCGGGCGCACGTCGAAATCTTTGATCACTTGCAGGGCGCGTTCGCGTATGCCGCGTTCGTTCAGAAACACGTCGCCAAGCCCCGCGACCGCAGGCTTGCGATAATGGTCGCCGAGGATGGAATTCTCGGCCAGATCGAAATCGAGCAGGAGGCCGCGCCGGTGTCTGTCTTCGGGAATGTGCGCGATGCCGAGTTCGCGGCGCGCACGCGCGTCGAGTTGCGTGATGTCGCGCCCGTCGAACTCGACCGTGCCGGTCGCAGTGTGCCCCGCGTGCGCAGAGAGTCCTGCCAGCATCTCGATCAACTCCGTCTGACCGTTGCCCTCGACGCCCGCGATGCCGACGATCTCGCCCGCGCGCACCTCGAACGAAAGATCGTCCAGACGCCGCCCGCCATCGCCACCGGTTAAGGTCAGGCCGCGCACGCCGAGCACACGCGCGCCGCCCGTCGCATCCGTCTTTTCAACTCTGAGCAGCACATCGCGCCCGACCATCAGACGCGCCAACTCGGCCGCGTTCGTCTCGCTCGTCCTGACTCGACCGACCACGCGCCCGTCGCGCATCACCGTCACGTCGTCCGAGATGGCGAGCACTTCCGACAGCTTGTGCGTGATGATCACGACCGTCTTTCCCTGCTCGCGCATGCGCCTGAGGATGGTGAAGAACTCTTCGACTTCGGGCGGCGTGAGCACCGCTGTCGGCTCGTCCAGAATCAACAAGCGCGCGCGCCTGTAGAGCGCCTTCAACAACTCCACGCGCTGCTGCTGGCCGACCGACAGCGTCTCCACGACGGCGCGCGGATCGACCGACAACTTGAACTCGTCCGAGAGCGCGCGAATCTCTTCGGCGGCCTTCCTGAGATCGAGCGATGCGACGCCGCCTGTCTCCGCGCCGAGCACGATGTTTTCGGCCACCGTCATCGGCTCGACCAGCATGAAATGTTGATGCACCATGCCGACGCCGAGCGCAATCGCGTCGTGCGGCGACGTGATGGGTTGCACCTTGCCGTCAATCAGGATGTCGCCGCTGTCGGCCGCGTAGAAGCCGTAGGCGATACGCATGGCCGTGGATTTGCCCGCGCCGTTTTCGCCGACGATGGCGTGAATCGTCCCCGGCTGCACCTTGATGCTCACGCCGTCGTTCGCCAGCACATTGCCGAAGCGTTTCGTGATATCTCGCAGTTCCAACATGGAAAGAATTGATCCGTCGATTCGTCAGTTTACCGGTTCAACGGTTCAACGGTTCATCGACTCAACGTTTATTTCTTCATTGAATCGACGAACCGATGAACCGGCGAATCCTATCGCTTATGATTCGAGCGTAGCATCCATCGTGATCTTCGCGTTCAGGACGCGCGAGACAGGACAACCGGCCTTGGCGTTATTCGTTGCTGTCTCGAACTGTTCCTGCGTCGCGCCGGGCACGCGCGCGGCGACCGTCAGGTGAACTTCGGTGATGGTGAAGCCCGCGTCGGTCTTCTCCAATTTGACGCTGGCCGTGGTGCGAATACTTTCGGCGGTCAGCCCTGCGTTGCCGAGTTGGCCGGAGAGCGCCATCGAAAAACAACCGGCGTGCGCCGCCGCGATCAGTTCTTCGGGGTTCGTGCCCTTGCCGTCTTCAAAGCGCGTCGAGAAAGAATATTGCGCGTTGTCGAGCACCGTGCTGTCTGTGGAGATCGTGCCCCGCCCGTCTTTCAGTCCGCCGCGCCATTCTGCCTGTGCGTTACGTTTCATTCGTTTCGGTTCCCGTCCTTTGATTTGATGATTACTGCTACAACAGCTTGTTTGAATTGTTGACCGCCCGCGAAATCTACTTCGCCATCGCGTCCGTCACCTGTATCTCGCCGCGTATGATCTTCTGCCGCGCGGCTTCGACCTCCTGCAAGATCGTAGGATCGATGAGCGACTGGTTGTACTGGTCGAGCGAGTAAGCGACGCCGTCTTTGTCGAGTCCGAAGACGTGGACGCCGCCCTGAAAGCGTTTGTTCTTCACGTCGTTGACGATGTCGTAGACGGCGTTGTCCACGCGCTTGACCATACTGGTCAGGACGTAGCCGGGCTTGACCATGTTCTGGTTCGAGTCCACGCCGATGACGAAATGCGTGGCGCGTCCGTCCGCGCCCTTGCCCGCCTGCTCCACGGCGTCGAACGCGCCGAGACCGGAGTTGCCCGCCGCCGTGAAGATCACGTCCGCGCCTTTCCCGATCTGCGCAAGAGCGAGTTCCTTGCCCTTGCCCGGATTGTTCCATGCGCTGTCCGTGACGCCGACGAAATTTCGATAGACCTCGATGTTCGGATTGACCGCCTTCGCGCCCTCTTCGTAGCCGGTGGCAAAGCGATGTATGAGCGGGATGTCCATGCCGCCGACGAAGCCGAGCTTGCCGGTCTTCGTGGTGCGCGCAGCGATCATGCCGACGAGGTAAGAACCTTGATGCTCTTTGAAGACGAGCGAGGCGACGTTCGGCAGTTGGCTCACGCCGTCCACGATGGCGAAGTTGATGTGCGGGTAATCTTTCGCCACGATCTCCATGATCGGGGCTTGCGCGAAGCCCACGCCGACGACCAGATCGTAGCCGCGCTCGGCGAAGGCGCGCATGGCCGGTTCGATGGAAGTGGGATTGCCCGGTTCTACGTCGCGCAGGACGATGCCGAGTTCGCGTTCGGCGCGTTTGACGCCCTCGAAGGCCGCGGCGTTGAACGAGCGGTCGTCTTTGCCGCCGATGTCGAAGACGATGCCGACGCGCACGCGCGTAGGATCGTCCGCTTCATTCTTCGCACCCGTGCAGGACGAAGAAGCAGCGAGCGCGACGAGACACAAAAGGAGCGCAGTCAATTTCAGACGAATTAACTTCATGCGGTGATTACTTCCTTGATGAGTTGCAAGGGCGCGTCCACAGGCCGTTCGTCGCCGATCGTGTAGGCCGCGCGGATGCGCGCACCGGCCAGACGGCCTTGCGCTTCGTCGCGGCAGTAGAGCGTGCCGAACGCTTCGCCCGCGCGCACCTCTTCGCCGTGCTTCGCATCTGCGACGAAGCCGACTTGAAAATCGATCTCGTCTTCGACGCGCGTGCGTCCGCCGCCTATGCTTGAGACGGCGAAACCGATCTCGGCGGTGTCAACTGCTGTGATGAATCCGGCGCGCGTGGATTCTACCTTAACCGCGCGCAACGTCGAAGCCTGAACGAGCCGCGCCGGATCGTCGCACACGCGCGCATCGCCGCCCTGTGTCTTGACGTTGCGCCGGAAAAATTCGAGCGCCGCGCCCCCTTCGAGCGCACGCAACGACCGTAAGCGCGCCGCTTCAATCGTCGGCTCTACTCCTGCGAGCGTTAACATGCGCGCCGTCAGTTCGACGGAGAGATCGAGGACTGGACGGGCGCCCGCGTGCGCCTCGCCGCGCAGAATCTCGATGCACTCGCGGACTTCCAAGGCGTGTCCGACGGCGCGACCCAAAGGCTGGTTCATGTCCGTGAGCAAAGCCTCTGTGCGCACGCCGCAAGCATTACCCGTAGCCACGAGCGCACGCGCGAGCGAGCGCGCCTGCGCCTCTTCGCGCATGAACGCGCCCGTGCCTGTCTTCACGTCGAGCGCGAGCGCGTTCAAGCCCGCCGCGAGTTTCTTCGACATGATCGAGGCGACGATGAGCGGGATGGTTTCGATGGTCGCCGTCGCATCGCGCAGGGCGTAGAGCTTGCGGTCGGCGGGCGCGATCTCGGCCGTCTGTCCCATCATCGCAAAGCCGCAAGCGTCGAGCACGCGGCGAAACTCCGCGAGCGTCAGTTTCACGCGATAGCCGGGGATGGATTCGAGCTTGTCGAGCGTGCCGCCCGTATGGCCGAGTCCGCGCCCGGAGATCATCGGGACGGCGAGGCCGCACGCGGCGGCGAGCGGCGCGATCAGGAGCGAAGTCTTATCGCCGACGCCGCCCGTGGAATGCTTGTCGGCTTTCGGCCGGGAGATGTCCGAGAAGTCGAGCACTTCGCCCGAACGCAGCATCGACTCGGTTAAAGTGCGTTGCTCCGTCTCGTCCATGCCGCGACAGTAGATCGCCATCAGGAGCGCCGCCGCCTGGTAATCCGTGAACTCGCCGCTCGTCACACCCTGCACGAAAAACTCGATCTCTTCGGTCGAGAGCGCGCTCCCCTCGCGTTTTCGCCGTATCACGTCCTGCGGTCGCATAGATAGTCGTCGGATGCCGAATGCTAGATGTCGGGATTGGATTGAAAGTTCGTCCGGTTCAAGTGTCGAGATGTACTGTGCGAGTCGGATACTAACATCCGGCATCTAATATCCGACACCTCGGCGGAAGCGCCTCAGGCGCGGCCGAGCAGGACGACTGCCTGTGCGACGACGGCGCGCCCTTCGCCCACCGCGTCCAGACCTTCGCCCGTCTTCGCCTTGACGCTCACGCAACTCGCTTCGACCGAGAGCACTCCCGCGAGGCGTTCGCGCATCTCCTGTATGTGCGGGCGCAGGCGCGGCCGTTCGAGCGAGATGTTGGCATCGACGTTGACGATCTTATAACCGCTCTGGCTCGCCAGCCAGACGACGCGCGCCAGCAGTTGCAAACTGTCCGCGTCTTTCCAGCGCGGGTCGCGATCCGGGAAATGCACGCCGATGTCGCCTTCGCAGAGCGCGCCGAGAATGGCATCGGTGATGGCGTGCGCGAGCGCATCTGCATCCGAGTGCCCTTCCGCGCCGCGTTCCTCGTCAATCAGCACGCCGCCGAGGATAAGCGGCCGCCCATCCGCGAGACGGTGCGTGTCGTGTCCGATGCCGATGCGAAACATAAAGGCGTCCGTGTTTGTCCGTAGTCAAACGTCCTTGAGTTGATTACCAGTCGTCAGACATTGATCAGGCATCGGCGGCCGTCAGTTCATCACGTTCGCGCTCTGCGTACCGCGTCTCTTCGTCGCCTTTCGCCCCCGTGAACAATCGCCTGAGATGCGAGAAGAAGATCAGCGCGATGATCATGCCCTCGAACAGCGTTGCCACGTAAGTCAAAGCGGCAGACCAACCCGTGCTCACAAAACTTTCGTAAGCCGGTGTGGTCAACACGAAGAAGATCGTGACGAGCAGGAAGAGCGGTCGTCCCCAACTCTTAAACAGAAACAGACCGAGCGACGCGACGACCGAGACGCACAACTCCGCGTAGTAAAGCCAATCGGTGAATCCGCGCGCAAGGCCGCCCCCGCCCGGTTCTTCGACCACGCTGCCGCCGACGCCTATGTAACCGACGAGTTCGGGCGGAAGCGAACCGACCGTCATTTCGTAGACGATCAGGGACACGAAAACAAACACCTGATGAAGCACGACGAGCAAGCGAAATTGGTGGCGTGACATCGTTCGGCCGTCCTCTGCCGGAAAGCTCGCGGTCAATCTCTCGTGGTCAGCCCCGCAGCAACAACTCGGCGAGGGCGAAGTCTTCGGGGCGCGTGATCTTGATGTTGCGCGCGTCGCCTTCGACGATTGCCACCAACACGTCACGCGCGCCGAGCAGTTCGACGAGCGCGCTACAGTCCGTCGCTTCCAGCCCTTCGGCGTGCGCGCGTTCGTAAGCGCGGCGCAGCAGTTCGTAACGAAAGCACTGCGGCGTCAAAGCGCGCCTCAACTTCTCGCGCGCGAGCGTGCGTGCGACGCGCCCCTCTTCGCACACTTTGATCGTGTCTACCACCGGCGCGCACAGGACGGCCGCGCCCGCATCCGCAGCCGCGCGCATCGTGCGCTCGATCTCTTCCGGCGTGACGAAGGGGCGCACGCCGTCGTGCACGGCCACCAACTCGACCGCGGACGCGTCCAGAGACTCCAAGCCGCGCCACACTGATTCTGTTCGCGTCGCCCCGCCCTCGACCACGCGCGCCACTTTCTTCAATTCACTGCCCGCCGAACGAAGCAGCGCGTTCGTCTCTTCGACGGGCGCAACCAACACGATCTCGTCCACGGCCGCGCACGCCTCGAAACGCCTGAGCGTGTGCAGGAGGAGCGGAGCGCCCCCCACCATGCGAAACTGCTTCGGCACTTCGCCGCCTGCGCGCACGCCCCTCCCGGCCGCGACAATGATGGCGACGTTCATAACGATGAAGGATGAAGGATGAGGGATGAAAGGAAGACTTCACCAGCTTGAACGCTTTCATTCATCCTTCATCCCTCATCCCTCATCCTTTGATTTAGTGTTCTTCCGGCTCGATGCTGCGGGCGGCGACCGTCGTGTGGGCGCGCTGCTGCTGTTGTTCGCTGCGGTAGGGACGGCGCGAGGCGTTCGCGCCGTTGATGGCGCGCGTGTCGGTGCTGTGGATGCTCCCGCCGTTCTCGTGCGTCTCTTCGGAGAGCCGGCCGAAGATCATCTTTCCGGCAGTCGTCTGCAAGACGCTCGTGACGGAGATGTCCGCGTTCTTGCCGATCATCTTGCGCGCGTTGTCCACAACAACCATCGTGCCGTCGTCCAGGTAAGCGACGCCCTGATTGTATTCCTTGCCTTCTTTGAGGATGAAGACGCGCATCAGTTCGCCCGGCAGAACGACGGGCTTGAGCGCGTTGGCGAGTTCGTTGATATTGAGGATGGAGACGCCGTGCAGTTGAGCCACCTTGTTCAGGTTGAAGTCGTTGGTAACGACCACGGCGTCGAGTTGCTTACTGAGTTCGAGCAGTTTCAGATCGACTTCGCGCACGGCCGGGAAGTCGGTATCGACGACCTGTATGTCGAGCGTATTGTTGGTCTGGAGACGATTGAGCATGTCGAGGCCGCGACGACCGCGCTGCCGCTTGTTCGAATCGGGCGAATCGGCCACCTGTTGCAACTCGCGCAGGATGAACTGCGGGATGACGATCGTGCCGGAGAGGAATCCGGCCTCCGCGATGTCCGCGATGCGGCCGTCGATGATGACCGACGTGTCTAGAATTTTGAAATCGCGCCGCGCCGACTTGTCGCTGAAAATTCCGCCGAGCGCAGAGAGGTCTAGGTAGTCGCCCTTGGCCGCGCCGACGACGAGTCCGATGTAGGCCATCAGGAAGGTGAGCGCGAGCGTCAGGAAAGTCTTCGTTCCCGGCGCGACGGCGTCCGAGTGCTGGCTGCTGATGAGCGAACCGATGAGATAAGCGCCGACGATGCCGAGAATTGAGCCGACGGCCGCGCCGATCAATGTTTTCAGGGAAGCACGCTGGATGCGCCGCTCGAACATGATGATCGCGAGCGCGATCAGAGCGGCCACACCGGCCGACAACAGGGGCTTGTTTTGGATCGGATGCAGCACGTATCCGGCCGCCACCAGCAGCGCCGTGAAGACCAGACGAATGAGGATCAAATCCGTTTTCATAACGGCCAGAATATTAACACGCCCTTAACAACCGCGCTACGAAAACGTTCTGCGATTTCGGATTTCCGATTGCCGAATGCGGATTGAGAAACAGAGACATCTAAAACGACAGTTTCTTGTCTTCTGATCCGCAATCCGAAACCCGCCCGCACTCAAAAGAGTTCTCTGAGGGCTTCGTCCAGAGTGCGGACGCCGACGACGCGCAGGCCGAGGAGGCGTTGCAAGCCTTCGGCGTTCGAGGCGGGCATGACCAGTTTCTTGAAGCCGAGCGTCTGCGCTTCGCGTGCGCGCGCCTGCGCCTGCATCGCGCCGCGCACCTCGCCCGTCAAACCGACCTCGCCGAACACGGCCGTCTTGCCGTCGAGCGGGCGGTTCTTGAAACTCGACACGAGCGCGGCCACGACGCCCAAGTCGGCCGCAGGCTCGTCTATGTCCAGACCGCCCGCGACGTTAACGAACACGTCCGATTTCAACAGCGGCAGTTCCAGACGTTTTTCCAGTACGGCCAACAGTAAATTGATGCGGTTGGTGTTGAAGCCCTGCGCCGTGCGCACAGGGTAATTGTATTTCGAGTCGGCCACGAGCGCCTGCACCTCCACGAGCACCGGGCGCGTGCCCTCCATGCAGGCCGTGACGACCGAACCGGCGGCGTTTTCCGGTCGCTCTTGCAGAAAAATCTCCGAAGGATTGGCTACCGGAACAAGCCCCGTGCCCGTCATCTCGAAGACGCCGAGTTCGTTGGCCGCGCCGAAGCGGTTCTTCGTCGCGCGCACGATGCGATGATTGTGATGACGGTCGCCCTCGAAGTAGAGCACCGTATCGACGATGTGTTCCAGAGCCTTCGGCCCCGCAATCGAGCCTTCTTTCGTGACGTGGCCGATCAGGAAGACGGGCACGCCCCTGTTTTTGGCGAACATCAAAAACCGCCCTGCCACCTCACGCACCTGCGAGACTGAACCGGGCGCGCTTTCGATCTGCGAAGAGAAGACGGTCTGGATCGAATCGACGATGATTGCGCCCGGCTCGTCGCGCTCGATCTCGGCGAAGATGTTTTCGAGGTTCGTCTCAGGCAACAGGTAGACGCGCTCGGCCGCCACGCCCAGGCGCTCGCCGCGCATCTTGATCTGCCGCTCCGATTCCTCGCCCGAAATGTAGAGCACACGCGCCCCGCCCGCGCTCAACTTGTCGGCCACTTCGAGTAGAAGCGTCGATTTGCCGATGCCCGGATCGCCGCCGATCAGGACGAGACTGCCCGGCACGATGCCGCCGCCGAGCACACGGTCAAACTCCGTGATTCCAGACGTGACGCGCACGTCGTCCTGCGATTCGATGTCTGCGAAGGCGACCGGCTTCGCCTCGCGCGCGTTGAACCCGACGCCCCGCGCCGCCGCGCCTTTCGGAGCGACGCGCGCACGTTCCTCCACGAACGAGTTCCACTCGCCGCACGCAGGGCACTTGCCCAGAGACTTCGCAGACTGTTTCCCGCAATTCTGACAGACGTAAACTGTTGCCGCCGCTTTCGCCACTTCCTCTTCCCTTCTTCTTGCGCCGCCCGCGTCGAACTTTAGCGGCTCGCGTCGCACTCGCCTCAAAATTATCTCGATGCTGTTATTTTCGCGCCGACGTGGAAGAGAGGTCAAACACAAACGCGACGCATTCGCGGCGTCTAAGATTTGACGATGAAGAGGTGGCTGGTCGAGATGCGCATCTCGCGGAACTTCGACGGGCGGGGCGTGCCCGTGCCCCATTCGGCGTTCGTGATGTCGGCCATGCCAAGTTCGTCTATGAGTTCCTTGACGAAGCCGACCATGCCGTAGTCGTGACTATGATACTGCGCGCCGACGACCCAAGCCTTCAACTTCGAGAGCGTCCAACCGGCGACGGGCACGCGGCCGATTGCGTGTCCCTGCAAGCGCGAAAGGATGCGGTTCAGGCGATAGAGCGCGGGGTTCAAACTTTTCCGGCCACGTCCGTAAGCCACTCCGTCGAGCCATTTGTTCCAGTAGCCCGTGCCCCAGTCTTCGACGACGTAGACGCCGCCCGGCTTGAGATGATGTTCGAACAGATGCCAGAAACTCGCGCGCGCGAGCGTGCCGATATGCGCGCAGTCGTCGATGACGATGTCGAAACCTTCTGGGGCACATTCGCGCGCGATGCGGTCGAGCAATTCGGCGTCCTGCTGCATGCCTTGATAGGTGCGGATTCGCCCGGTCGGGTCTTCGATGTCGATTGCTTCAACGTCGAGTCCGACGATGAGGCCGCGCTCGAAATAATCGCGCCAGAGCAGGAGCGAGCCGCCGTGTTTGATGCCGAGTTCGAGAAGCCGCACCGGCTCATCGCGCAGAGCGCCGAAGTAGTGCTCGTAGTTGCGCAGGTAATGCACGTGCACGGCCTTGTCCGTGTCGTACTTCCCGGCGATGTGCGCGAGGTCGAGCATCGTTTTCATTTCAAGATGAGCGGGCTGCGGTTTTGATTAATCTTCGAGCAGCGTCTTGAGCTTCTCCACGGGGCGCGCGATGACGGCGCGTCGGCCGCGTTCGACGATGGGGCGCTGCATCAGTTCGGGATGGGCGACCATGAGCGCGATGGCTTCGTCGTCTGAAAGCGTGCGCCCCGTCGCGTTCAGTTCACGGTAGGCGGGTTCTTTCGTGCGCAGCAGTTCGCGCGCAGGGATGCCGAGTTTGGCGACGAGTTCGCGTAGCTTCTCTTCGCCGAGCGGCGCGGTCGTGTAGTTGACCCGCTCGAATGCGACGCCGCTCTCACGGAGCAGGCGGCCGGCTTCGCGGCAGGTGCTTCAAGTCGGCTTTTCGTAGAAAGTGATACGGTCGTCGTTCATCTTCGTCCCTCGCGCGAGCGGTGCGGCGCGCGGTCTGTGTGCGCGCCCCTTTGGCGGCGCGTGTATCAGTGTTCGGCCTTCTCTTCGATTTCGAGGATGTCGCCTTCGGTGAAGAGATAAGTGCGCATGTGTCTGTCGAAGACGGGACTGATGCGGCGCAGGTATTCGAGCGCCATCATGGCGTGTTCGATCTCTTCGTCGCGGTTGTGTTCGAGGATGCGGCGGAGTTGATCATCCTTCGTCACTTCGGCGCGCTGGTTGTACCAGTCAACCGCCTCCAACTCTTCCTGCACGGATTTGATGGCGCGCGAGAAATTCAACGTGCGCTCGCTCATCTGCTCGTAACTCTCATGCCACTCGGCGCTGGTTGCCACTTAGGTTTCCTCCTGAAAGTGCGGGGCTGCAAAACGTCGCCACATCCTACCTTAGACGCCGCGCCAAAGTCTAAAGCCCGAAACTTTGCCGGGAACAAGAGGCAGGCGTGCGGAGTCTAAACAGTTCGAGTCCGCTCGTTTGAGACCCGTCGGCACCGGCAACAGAGAGGACTGATAGCTATGTTCACACACCTGATCGAATCCGGTTCGCACAAAAAAGACGCCGCGCGGCGCGGGCGTTTCTTTCTCGGCACGCTCGGTTTCTACGCACTGCTTCTATCAATCGCGGGCGTGGCGAGCGTCTACGCTTACGACTCGCACCTCGGCAAACAAAATCTGGAACTCTACACGCTCGTGGCCGTGCCGCTGCCGCCCGCAGAAGCACCCGTACCCGAACAAAGACAACCCGCCAGCGGCGGCGCGCGGCGCAGCGAACTGCCCCAGCGCCGCGAGGCAATTGCGCCCCTGCTCGACAACATACGTCCACCCGAAAACATCTCGACCGTACGCAACAACTCCGCAGAGTTGCCGCGCAATCGCGCTTACACGATCACGGGCAGGGATGTCGATCCGCCCGAAGGCGGCGCACTGGGCACGCCTTCAAACATCAACTATTCGAGCCACACGAACCGCAACGCCGTGGTCGTGCCCGCAGAGCGCGCGGACGATCCACCGCCGCCGACGCCGACACCTGCGCCCGTCAAACCGCCCGCGCAGATCAGAGTTGCGAGCAGCGTCATCAGCAGTAAGGTGATCAGCAAGCCCGCGCCCGTCTATCCGGCCATCGCAAAACAGACTGGCGTGCAGGGAACTGTGTCGGTCGAGATACTGGTTGACGAGGGCGGGCGCGTCATATCGGCGCGAGCGACGACCGGCCATCCGCTGCTGCGACTGGCCGCGCAACAGTCCGCCTATCAAGCGCGCTTTACGCCGACCACCATCTCCGGCTCTCCCGTCAAAGTGTCCGGCGTGATCACCTACAACTTCATCCTTCAATAAACGGGAAAAGGGGACGGGGTAAAGGGAGCGGGTAAAGACAATGCGGTACGTTGTGCCGCGAGTTGCTTTCCCGCTTTTACCTTTCCCCCTGCCCCTTTTCCCCTTCTCCTGCTTCCCGGCTCCGCCTCGGCACGCGTGCGCTGATGCCGCAGGTGATCTCGTAAGAGATCGTGCCCGCGATTTTGGCGATCTCTTCGGCCGTCACGGAGAGTGCGCCGTCTCTGCCGATAAGCGTCACTTCGTCACCGCGTTCGACGCCGGACACGTCCGTCACGTCGAGCAGCGTCAAGTCCATCGAGATGCGACCGACGACCGGCGCGAAACTCCCCCGCACGATGACGCGCCCGCGATTCGAGAGAGCGCGCGCGTAGCCGTCGTGATAACCGATGGGCACGGTGGCAACGAGCGTCCGTCGCCTCGCCTCGAACGTGCGACCGTAACCGAGCGTCTCGCCCGCCTCGATCCACTTCAACAAAATGATCCGCGAACGCACGTTCATCACCGGACGAAACTCCGGCAAGTTGCCATCCGCCGCGTCTTCCGTCCTCCCGCCCTGTTGCAGCACGTCGCGCCACAGGCCGTAGAGCACGCCGCCAGGGCGCACCATGTTGCCGCGCGCGGGGGCGTGTGCGAAGGTGGCCGCAGAGTTCGCCATGTCGAAGAAGGTCGGCGCGTGTCCGGCCGCATGAAACGCCTCGAGCGCGGCACGGAAGCGCGCCAGTTGTTCCTGCGTGAACGCGTCTTGCGTCGCTTCGTCGGCCGCCGCGAAGTGGGTCATCAAACCGCCCACGCGCAAGTGCGTGTGCTTCTTCAACGCGCGCGCAAACTCCTCCGCATCTTCCTGGCGCACGCCGAGCCGCCCCATGCCCGTGTCGATCTTGACGTGCACGTCTGCGCACACTCCCGCCCGACGCGCCGCGCGCTCAAACTCTTCCGCCATGTCCTGACGATAGATGACCGGCACAAGCCCGTGCCTGACGAGCACGTCGGCTTGCCCCTCCCAGAAACCTTCGAGACAAAGAACGGGTTGAGTGATTCCGGCCTCGCGCAACTCGACCCCCTCTTCCGGCAGCGCGACGCCGAACCAAACCGCGCCCTCCGACGCGAGCCGCCGCGCACACACAACCGCCCCGTGCCCGTATGCGTCGGCCTTCACCACCACCATCACGCGAACTTCCGTCCCGACCAGACGACGCACCACGCCGAAATTCCACGCGAGCGCATCCAGATCGATCTCAGCCCACGTCGGACGCCCGGCGTCCAGCGGCTTGGCGTCGTTGCCTTCCGTCGCCGACTTCAACGTCGTGTCGTCCGTCGCTGTCTTTTGCGTCTGATCTTCGTCCGGCATGATTCGTCAAGCGAAGGCGCGCGTCGGGTTCACAAAGCGAAGTCCCGCGAGCGACGTTTGAACCGAACCTCCAAACATCGCTCGTGGGACAAAACCTCTCGCCGCCGCGCCTTCGCGCACGCCCCTACTCTTTCCACATATTCTCGAAACGCGTGAACTCTTTGAGGAAAGCCAACTGCACCGTGCCCGTCGGGCCGTTACGCTGTTTGGCGATGATCACCTCCGCGACGCCCGCGTTCTCTTCCGTCCGGTTGTACTGCTCCTCACGATAGATGAACGCCACCACGTCGGCGTCCTGCTCGATAGCTCCCGATTCGCGCAGGTCTGCGAGTTGCGGGCGGTGGTCTGTGCGGGCTTCAGGGGCGCGTGAGAGTTGGGAGAGGGCGACGAGCGGGACGTTCAACTCTTTCGCCAGCCCCTTCAACTCGCGCGAGATTTGCGAGACTTCCTGCTGGCGCGACTCGGAACGTTTGGACGAGCCGGACATCAGTTGCAGGTAGTCTACAATGATCAGGTCGAGTCGTTTTTGTTCGGCCGCGAGCCGACGCGCTTTGGCGCGCATCTCAAGGACGGAGATGCCGGGCGTGTCGTCTATGAAAATCTTCGTCTCCGAGAGTGTGCCGAGCGCGCCCGCCAGTCGCGCCCACTCGTCGCGCGAGAGAAAACCGGCGCGGAAGCGATGCGCGTCCACGTGTCCCTCGGAACAGAGCATGCGCATCACCAGAGACTCTTTCGACATTTCCAGAGAGAAGACGCCGACGACCGCGCCCGCCTGAATCGCAGCGTTCTGCGCCAGCGTCAGGCAGAGCGAAGTCTTGCCCATCGAGGGACGCGCGGCGACGATGATCAGGTCGGACGGCTGCAAGCCCGAAGTCATCGTGTCGAGTTCGGTGAAGCCGGTCGTCAGCCCGGTTAGAACTGCGCCGCGACCGCCGAGTTCCTGCACCTTTTCGAGAATCTGATCGGCCACGGGCTTGACGTGCGCGAAGCCCTGCCGCGTGCGCTCGTCTGCGAGCGCGAAGATCATCTGCTCGGCGTGGTCGAGGATGATCGAAGCTTCGTCCTCTTCTTCCAGAGCCTCGCTGATGACCTTGTTGGCGACGCGCACGAGTTGACGCAGGACGGATTTATCTTTGACGACCTTGGCGTAGTGCGCGATGTTCGAGAAGTGCGGCAGACCGTAGGTGAGTTCGGAGATGAAGGCGATGCCGCCGACGCCTTCGAGCGCGCCGTCACGTCGCAGTTCTTCGCCTAAGAGGATCGGGTTGATCTCCGCGCCGACCTCGCTCATACGCGTCATGGCGCGAAAGATGTGTTGATGCGCGCGGACGTAAAAGTCGTCGGGCTTTAAAAGTTCGATGGCCTGATTGACGAGATTGTTGTCGAGGATGATCGCCCCGAGGATGGCGCGCTCGGCTTCCGCACCGTGCGGAAGGGGGCGTTCGAGCATTTGATCGCGCGTCGGATCGGGAGCGAAATTTTTGACCATCGGGAGTTAGAAGCTGTTAGAAATTGAAGGAAAGAGTCGAAAAAAAATGCTGTTAGCGACGCCCGCTCCCGGCTGCCGAGTACCCGCTGGATACCCGCCGGGCGCGAACGCGCCGACAGCATACTATAGCCAAAGCGGGTGCGCCAACATTTCGTCGGCGCACCCGCTTTTTGTCTGATTTTTACTCGCCGCCTTCGGTCGTCTCTGCGCCCGACGCTTCCGTCGAAGCACCGGCCGACGCGTCTGCGCCGGTCGCGGCAGTCGCGTCCGTCGCTCCCGCTTGCGCGCCGCCTTCGGGCGTGACGGTGACGGGAATATCGACGTTCACTTCGCGGTGCAGACGCACGCGCACGGAGAACTCGCCCGTCTCTTTGATCGCTTCGGCCAGATGAATGCGGCGACGGTCGAATTCGTAGCCGCGCTCTCTCAAGGCTTCCTGTATGTCCATCGAAGTGACGGAGCCGTAGAGCATACCGTGTTCGCCGACGCGGCGCTCGAAGGTCAGGCGCAGAGAGTTCATCTGCGTGGCCTGAGCTTCAGCCCCGGCGCGCTCCGTGGCTTCCTTGCGCAAGAGCGCGGCGCGCTCCTGCTCGATCTGCTTGACGTTCGAAGCGGTCGCCTGCACGGCGAGTTTGCGCGGCAACAGATAGTTGCGCGCATAGCCGGCGCGCACTTTGACGATCTCGCCGCGCGCTCCCAAATTATCAATATCTTCACGCAAGAGGACTTGTGTGTGTGCCATGATCTTTTAGAGTCCCTCCTTTTTACGAATCGGCGGCGTAGGGTAAGAGCGCGATGTTGCGCGCGCGTTTGATGGCCTCGGCCAGCATGCGCTGGTGCGGCGCGCACGACCCGGAGATGCGGCGCGGCAGAACCTTGCTGCGTTCCGGGATGTAGTTCGTCAGGAGCTTCACGTCTTTGAAGTCGATGATGTCAACTTTGTCCAGACAGAAGCGGCACACTTTGCGTCGGCGGAACCGACCGCCGCGCCCGCCGCCCGCGCCACCACCGGCGCGGCCTCCGCCACCGCCGCCGAAGCGACCGCCACCGCGGTCGTCGTCGCCACCGAAATCACGTTCCCGATCACGATCAAAATTTCTCGACATAATTTTCCTCTCTCAAAACTCTTCCGGCCGGTCTTAACTTCCCAGTCCGGCGGGGCGAACTCGCATGATGCGCAACTCTCAAATGACAAGTTCTTCTAACTCGTCCCCGGCGCGCGCAACGGTGTTCGCGTTTAAATCTCAAGCCCGCGCTGACGGCAGCGGCAAGGCGCTTGTTCGGACGCGCGCCGCTACTCTTCGCCTTCGTCCGTATCCGCCGCGAGCGCCGGCGCAGTGGCCGTGCCGCCACCGCCGCCACCACCACCACCGCGTCCCGTGCTGGCCGGGCGTTTGCTCGCCTTGCGCGCGCGGCGTTCCTTGAACTTCTCTGCGCGGCGACGGTCTTCGTCCACGCGCACGGTCAGATAGCGCAGCACTTGATCGCTGACACGCATGCGGCGTTCGAGTTCGGCGATCTCGCCGCCCGTGCCTTCGATCTCGAACAGCATGAACTGACCTTCGGTGTTGCGACCGATCTTGTAGGCCAGGGCTCTTCGCCCCATGCTCTCTGACTTGGTGATTGCGCCGCCCTGATCGGTGACGATTTTTTGCAGGTTTTCGACGAGGCGGGTCGTGTCTTCTTCGCCCGTCGCCGGGTCGATGATGAAGACCACTTCGTAAATTCTCTTCTCAGCCAAAATTCATCCTCCTTATGGATGTCTAGCCTCGACCTTCGGCGGCCGAAGCAAGAAGGAAAGAACTGGTGAATAGTGAATGGTAAATGGTGAATGGAAAGAACCGTCTTCTTCCATTGACCATTGACCATTGACCATTTACCCGTTGTAAGTTGCCATTGCTTTGTCAATGCCGTCGCGGAGGACGGCGCGGAGTGCTTCGGCGCTCCGCTCCAAAACTTTTTCCAGTTCGACGCGCGCGGACGCGGGGAAACGTTCGAGGACGTATCGCTTCGTATCCGCGAGCGGGTGTTCGGGTTGAATCCCGATGCGCAGGCGTATGAATTCGTCCGTGCCCGTTTGCGCGATGATGCTTTTCAGACCGTTGTGGCCTCCGCTCGAACCGCGCGGCCGGAGACGCAGCGTGCCGAAGGGCAAGGCCAGATCATCCGTGATGACGACGAGGTCGGTCTCCGCGCGCATCTCGCGTTTGCGCAGGAGGCATTGAACCGACTCGCCGCTCAGATTCATGTAGGTCTGCGGCTTGACGAGTTCGACCCGGCGGCCTTCCAACTCGGCCAGTCCGACGAGCGCGCGACACTCCGCGCGCCGCACGTCGCGCCCGGCCTCGCGCGCGAGCAAATCCACGACCATGAAGCCGAGGTTGTGGCGCGTCAATTCATACTGCGCGCCCGGATTGCCCAACCCGACGATAAGCATCAGAAAACAGAGGAAAGTTGAAGGGTAAAGGGAAAGGAGGAAAATCGTGGATGCGGGGAAAGCGCTCTCTCGCGGCCGTCCTTTTCCCTTCCCCGTTTCCCTTTTCCCAAAGCCGCTTAGGCTTCCTCTTCGTCGTCCTTCTTGCCCTTGCCGATGACTTCGGGTTCTTCGATCTCGTCGCTCGTCGCAGGCGACTCGACCGGCTCGTCCTGGACAATACCGACGGTGGCGAGCACCGTCTCAGGCTCGTTCAGAATTTCGATATTGTCAGCCACCTTCAGGTCCGAGACGTGCAGCACGTCGTGGACGCCGAGGTTGGAGACATCGAGATCAATCGAGTCGGGGATGTCGCGCGGGCGCACGCGGATTTCGATCTCGCGCACCATCTGTTCGAGCACACCGCCGCCTTCGGTGACGCCTATCGGCTCGCCCGTCAAGTGGAGCGGCACGGCGACTTCAATTTTTTGGCCGCGCACGAGGCGACGCAGATCAGCGTGCACGAGACGACCGCGAACAGGATCGATCTGGCGGTCGAGGAACATCACGTCATGCCCGCCCTCGCCGTCGATGTCGAGCGTAAAGATGGTGTTGTGCCCGGACTCCGTGCGCAGGATGGCCGCCAGTTCCGCGAGTGAAGCGGAAGCCGACACGGCCTCGCCCTCGCCGCCGTAGATCGTGAGCGGCACGCGGCCTGCGGCGCGCACGCGGCGCGCGTCATTCTTGCCGCGCCCCTCGCGGCGTTCGGCCTTAATCGTAAATTCTTTCTTCTCTGCCATAATTTCAACTCTCTAAAAGCTGTTAGCTAAAAGCTGTCAGCTATTAGCCAAAAGCGGAATAAACTTTTTCACGAACAACTTGTTTGCTGAAAGCTAACAGCTAATAGCTAACAGCTTTTAGCTTACTTCACACGAAGAGCGAAGAGACGCTGGTTTCTTCGTGGATCGACTTGATCGCTTTCGCCAGTAGCGGCGCGATGCTCAAAACTTTTAGATTGTCCATCTCGCTCTTCTTGCCGTTGAACGGGATGGTGTTGGTCGTGACGACCTGCTCGATGTCCGACTGCGCCAGTTGCTCGCAGGCGTGTCCCGACAGAACTGCGTGCGTGAAGCAAGCATGAATGCTTTCTGCGCCCGCGTTCTTCAAAGCCTTCGCCACTTTCGTCAGCGAGCCGCCCGTGTCGCACATATCATCGACGACGAGACAGTTGCGACCGCGCACGTCGCCGACGACGTTCATCACTTCGGCCACGTTGGCCTTTTCGCGCCGCTTGTCGCAGAGCGCCAGTTCAGCGTTCAGGCGTTTGGCGTAGGCACGCGCGCGTTCCGCGCCGCCCGTGTCCGGCGCAACGACCGTCAGATTCGGCATCGGGTTCGCCTGATAGTGGCCGATGAAGACGGGCGCGGCGTACAAGTGATCGACCGGGATGTCAAAGAAGCCTTGAATCTGCGCGGCGTGCAAATCCATCGTGAGCACCCGGTGCGCTCCGGCCGTCGCGATCAAATTCGAGACGAGCTTGGCGGCAATCGGGACGCGCGGCCGATCTTTTTTGTCCGAACGCGCGTAGCCGTAATACGGAATGACGGCCGTGACGCGCTCGGCCGACGAACGACGGAAAGCGTCGAGCATGACGAGCAGTTCCATCAGGTTCGCGTCCGTCGGCGGACAGGTCGGCTGCACGATGAAGATGTCGCCGCCGCGCACGTTCTCCGTGATCTGAAAGTTGAACTCGCCGTCGGAGAAACGCCCTATCGTCGCGCTGCCGGGGTCGCAACTCAGATAGTTGCAAATCTCCAGCGTCAGCGCGCGGTTCGCGTTGCCGGAAAAAACTTTGATGCCGCCGGTCGTACTCATAAAATTAGAGGTCAGAGGCTAGAGGTCAGAGGTCAGTAATATCGTTTTCACTAACCTCTGACCTCTGACCTCTAGCCTCTGTGTTGATGGCTGGGGCGGAAGGATTCGAACCTACGAATGCCGGATCCAAAGACCGGTGCCTTACCACTTGGCGACGCCCCAATGTCGTTTTCGCGCGCCCGTCCATTGGACACGCTTACTTAAAACTTAAACGCGCCGAGCGCCTGCGCGTAAGCGCTTTGCGACAGAGTAGTGCAGGCGAAAACTTGCCAGCCCGGTTCGACGCTCAAAGTGCTCTCAGCGCGGTCGCGCTCCAGTATGTTTTCAAAGAGGCCGAAGACGCTCGCCCCGCTGCCCGAAAGAAGCGTGCCCGTCGCACCCGCCGCCGCGAGCGCATCGCGCGCACGCTCGATTTCAGGGTACAGTCGATAAACCACCGGCTCGAAATCGTTTCGTAGCACCGCATGAAGCGAACCGGAAATTCCGGCCTGCACGCGCGAAACAGTGAGATTAACGGGCGCAACTGCCTTTGTCAAGGCGTGCGAGTTCAACGATTTGTAGGCCTCCGCGGTCGAGACATGAACGCGCGGCGTGACGATTAAAAGCGGCTGAGAGGGCGCATCTGCGAGCGTGTAAATGTCTGTTCCCCGCCCCGTGCCGAGCGCCGTGCCGCCCGTCAAAAAAAAAGGCACGTCCGCGCCGAGCGACGCCCCGAGTTCTGCCAGAGTTTGCTTGTCGGCCTCTAACTCCCACAGGCGCGTGAGGCCGACGAGGGCGACGGCCGCGTTCGACGAACCGCCGCCGAGACCACCGCCCGCCGGAATCTTTTTCTCCAGACGGATGCGTGCGCCGCGTCTCGTGCCGTAACGCGCGCCGAGCGCGACGGCCGCACGATGCACGAGATTCGACTCGTCGCAGGGCACTTCGGGCGCGTCGCAAGTGAGTTCGAGTTGTTCGTCGTCAGTTTCGAAGGTGAGTCGGTCGTGTAGTGTGACGGTTTGAAAGACGGTTTCGATTTCGTGATAGCCATCCGCGCGGCGGCCGTGCACGCGCAGGACGAGATTGATCTTGGCGTAGGACGGAAGTGTGAATCGTGCTTCAGACACAGTGGGCAAAATTTCAACGGGCAAAACCGGAGGCGGCCGGCCTCTCTTAAACGGGAGCGCCGGCCGCCTCGAATTTTAGAACCTTCCAGCGCGGCCCTAGCGCGTGATGAATACCTGCGTGAAAAAGACGCGGCCGTCGGCCGAGCGCGCCACGCCGATGCCGGAATGCGTGAAACCTCTGCGCATCAGGTTCTCGCGGTGCTTGGCCGAAGTCAGCCAACGCTCGACGGCGAAACCGGCCGGATCGTCGTAGCCGGAATTATACGCGATGTTCTCGCCAATCGCGCTCCAACCGCAGACGCCGCCGGTGCGTGCGCGCGTCGCCACGTTCTGGCCTTGCCGGTCTACGTGGTCGAAGAAATTCTGCAGCGCCATGTTCTCCGAATGCTGGCGTGCCATGCGCGTCAGTTCGGCGTCCCAGACGAGGGGCGACTCGCCGCGCGAACGCCGCGCCGCGTTAATCAGATCGAAGGCGCGTCGCTCGTCGCCGCTGGCGCTGACGTGAGCCATGCGCGGGCGCGCGTTCGAGAGCGAGGCGTTCAACACGCGCGCCTGCGTCTCGCACGAGTCGGAGACAGGAACGCCGGTGCGCTCTTTCGAGACGCCGATGAGGCGTGCGACGGGGCGCATGCCGCCCGTCTGCGCCTCTGCGCTCGCGGCGAACAGACCGGAGATGAACAGACAGGCCACGGCCGAAAGTGCGAAACGTGCGTCTCGGCGCGCACGTAGGCCGAGGCAGGGGAACAAATTGTAGCGCGTCATCGGGGGTTCAGACTCTCTCTTTTTAAACTTATGAACCGAGAGGAGGGTTTCGCTAACGGCCAGAGCGAAAAGGGGCAATCGCTCTGACTAAAGGCAGTGTAGCCTGCGGCCTATAGACCGTCAATATGTCAAATTTACATTCCGAATCGTGCAGTCTACTTGCCCGGCTCGCCGTTGATTTTGGCCTTGAGGCGGGTGATGTCGGTGGCGTCGGTGGTGAGGCCGATGGCTTTGCGCCAGTAGGCGCGGGCTTCGTCGAGGCGGCCGCGTTTGTTAGCGACGTCGCCGAGATGTTCCTGGACGGTGGAGGAGCGCGTGTTTCGGCGCGCTGCATCGTTCAGGTAGCGTTCGGCCTCGTCTAGTTGGCCGAGTTTGAAGTAGACCCAGCCGAGCGAGTCGAGGTAGTTGGGATTGGTCGGCTCGGCCTTGACGGCGCGCTTGATCATGTCGAGAGCTTCGGGGAGGCGTTCGCCGCGGTCTGCGAGAAAGTAGCCGAGGTTGTTGAGCGCCGTGGCGTCGTTCGGGGTTTTCGAGAGGATGCGGCGCAGGGATTCTTCAGAGCCTTTGGTGTCGCCCGCGCGCTCCTGCGAAGAGGCGAGCATGATGAGCGCCTGCGTGACGAGTTGCGGCTGATCGGGCGGAGTTAGTTCGAGCAGTTTGCGCGCGGCGGCGACGGCCTCTTTGCCACGACCGGCTTGCAGGTAGAGGTTGGCGATGGAGAGATGGGTCGGGTAGTCGTCTTCGATCTTACCCGTCAGGCGCGCGCGCAGAAGGGTCGCGCCCTCTTCGATCTGTCCGAGTTCGGCCAGCGTCTCGGCTTCCAGATTCAAAAACTCGCTCACGCCCGCATGTTTCAGACGCGCCGCGCGGACGGCTTCCAAAGCCTCGCGCCGTTTGCCCTGCTCGCGCAGGACGGCGATGGAATAAAAGTCGGCGCGCGGATCGTTTGCGCCGAGCATACGACGCATGCGCGCGGTGGTGTTGAGAGCGTCGTCGAGGCGTCCGGCCTGTCGTTGCAAATTGACGATGCGTTCGAGCAAGGGGCGCGCAGTCTCTTTGTCGCTGTCGGCGGTGAGCGGAGTGTCCGGGTTGAAGCCGCGCGCTTTGAGTTGATCTTCGTAGGCGGCGATGGCTTCATCGTAGCGCAAGGCGTCTGCAAGGATACCGGCGAGGTCGTCCACGAGGCGACGCCTCTGTTGGCGCAACTCGCGCGTGTCGCCGGGACGCGCTTCCGTGGCGGCGCGCAGAGTGGCGACGGCCGCATCGACTTTGCCGGAGCGCGCCTGCGCGTGTGCGAGCAGACTGATGGCGGCGAGGTTGGCCGGGTTCGCCACGATCATGCGCTGCAACTCGCTGATGGCGACATCGCTGTCGCCGCCCGCGTCAATCGCTTCGCCGAGCAGTGCGAGATACTGGTTGTTCTCCGGATTGATGGCGAGCGCGCGGCGGATGGCATCGACCGACTCGGCCGTGCGACCGGCCTTGAGTAAAGCTTCGGCGAGACGCGCGGCGGCCGCGTCGGGCGAAAGTTCCCGCCCCTGCGTGACGACTTTGTAGAAGTTCGTATCGACCGTAGCGGGCGCACCCATCCACAGGCGAAACGCGTCTATGGCTTCGTTGTCGCGCCCGGTTCTCGAGTAGAACTCGCCGAGCAGAGCCAGTGCTTCCGGGTCGTTCGGGTCGAGACGTAAGACCTCTTTGAGCGCGGCGATGGCGCGGTCTGCGGCGGCGCGGTCGGTCTGGTCGGAATCGAGTCCGGCCTTGAGCGAATAGATACGGGAGAGGATGCGCTGTGCGCCGAAGTTGTTTTTGTCGATGCGGACGGCGGCCGTGGCTTCGCGTTCGGCGAGCGCCTGATCGTCGAGGAAGAAAAAGGCGATCTCGGCGAGCGCCGTGTGTGCTTCGGAGAGCGTCGGGTCGAGCGCGGCGGCCTGCTCGAAGGCGGCCTGAGCGGCGCGCAAGTCGTCGCGCGTGATGCCGCCCGCGCCGCGCGCGTTGGTGAAGAAGCGCTGGCCTTCCATCAACTTCGCGTAAGCCTTGACGCGACGTTCGCGGGGCGAAAGCGACGAAGCCGGTTGTGTCGCGGCGGCGGTTGTCGCAGGCATCGGCGCGGGAGTTTGCGTGCGGCGCGGCGCGGGCGTAGCCGTGGGCGCGGGCTGCTGCTGCTGTTGTTCCGCCTGCGCGGCGGCAACGGGCGCGACGGGAAAGAAGACTGAACAGGCCGCGAACGCGAAGGCCAGCGAGGTGAGGCGGACGTTGGAAAACTTCACGAGGTTATTCCTTTCGCGGGCACGCCGTCGGTGGTCAGCCCTTCAGTCGATTCGGCCGCCTGCAAGACTTTACGCCACGCCGCATGGCGCGGGTAGGTGTAGAGCAAAATGGCGATGGCGATCACGCCCGCCTTCAACATGTCGCTCGGATAGCCCGAACGCATGAACAGCAGGTAGCCGACGACGGCGACTGCTGCGCCGAACAGGGCGACGAGCACGGTGGTCTTATGCAGCGTGGCGAGCAGTGCGGACGCGCCCTTCGCCTCCGCGATGGTTTGCAGCCGGAGCGCGCCGAAGCGCATGCGCCGCAGGGCGATTGCGCCGAGTCCGAGTCCGGCGACAGCGATCCAGAGCGCGCCGTAGAGCGTAGGATTGAGCAGACTCGCGGGCAGACGCGGGCGCACGTCCGCGTAAGCCAGCGCGACGAAGAGGAGCGTCAAAGTGATGAACGCCGACACCAACAGAGAGGCCGCGCGATGCCGACGCGTCAATTCGTCAGAGATATTTTCGGCCATACGAGTTCGTCTTAACTTCCCCGCCGCGCGCCGCACGCGCGCGTGCTTGAAGCATTTCATTAAAACTCTTGGGAGATGAAAAATTCTAACATCGGACGAACACAAGTAGAAAGGCGAAACGTCGGCGAGGCGAAAAGAAAAGAGGCGAAAGTGAAGGACGGAATTTCGCGTGTTCCGTTTCACTTTCGCCTCCGGTTTTCCGGCTCGCGTTCGTTCTCGTCTCGCTTAGTTTGACGGCGGACGCTGCGCGGGCGGCGTGTTCGGCGTGTCCCCGGTGGCGGGAGCGCCTGAGTTGGTGGGCGTCAACTGGATGCCGTTCGCGGGTTTCTCTGCCGGTCGCGTCGTCGGCTGCGCCGTGGGCGCGGGCGACGAGACGCGCCGTATGGTCGGCGCGTTCGGCGTCGTCACGGGCAGCGTGCCCTTGTTTTCGATCACCACGTCGATGAGGCTGCTCTCGTTGCTGTCTTTGCTGATGAGCACGCCGTTTTTGTCCACGGTGACGGGCGTTGTGCCGAAAACCTGCTGGAAGAAACGCGAGGTCATCGAACGCTTCTCCGGCGGCAGACGGTTCTTGGCTTTCGGGTCGGCCTCCGGCTTGGCCGCGCCGATGGCATCGAGTTGTTCCTGCGCCTTCTCGACGTATTCGCTGTTCGGATAGTTGCGCACGATCTCCTGAAAATACTTGGCCGCTTCGTCCGGTTCTTCTTCCAGCACGTAGGTGTTGGCTAAGAGATAGAGCGCGCGGTCGCGGCGCGAGAAGTTCGGATACTTCTCGACCACTTCACGATAACGCGACTGCGCGCCTTTCGGGTTCGGGGCGACGCCGCGTTCGTATCGATCCATGTAGAAGTTGCCGACCTGAAACGTGTGCATGCCGAGATTTTCCTGCACTTCGTTCAGGCGAATCTGCGCGTCCGGCCTGAGCGCCGTGTTCGGATACTGCTGCAAGAGCGCTTTCAAAAGTTGCTCGGCCTTGCGCGCGTGCGCCACGTCACGGTCGGGCAAGCCCATCTGCCGCATCTCGACCTCGGCCACTTTCAACATCACCTCGTCGGCCAGCGGGTCGGTCGGAAAGAACGTCTGCCATTCGCGGTAAGAGTTGGCCGCCTGAATGAGCGCGCTCGTCGTGCCTTCGAGGTAGAAGGTGTCGGCGATGGCGAGTTTGGCGTGCGGAAGATATGGCGATTCGGGATAGGTCGTGATGATCACGTTGAAGAGATAGCGCGCGGTTTCATGACGCCCTTTGCGCGCGAGTTTCGCGGCCTCTTCGAACAACTGACGGTCGCGTCCCGGCGCAACTCCGCCGACGAGTTCGTCGTACTCGCCTTCATCGTCGCCGCGCCCCAGAATACGACCGAAGAATCCGGCCTTCTTCTTGTTCTTCTTATTCGTCGAGCCGCCGGATGCGACAGGCGCAGCGCGGCGAGCCTCGACGGTCGCCGCCAGTCCCGCGTCGATGCGCGTGTTGAGATCGGCAACCGCGCTCTCCAGCCTCTCCAAATCGGAGTTCTCATATTTCTCGCCGCGCTCAATCTTCGCGCGTGCCTCGGCCACTTCGCTCAGGAGCGAGCTGGCGTCTTTCTCCAGCCCGCGTAGGCGCGATGCCGGATCGTCGCTCGCCTTCTTATCTTTATCCTTCTGCTTGTCGCCGCCGCTTGCGTTCAGACCGGCAATCGCGCCGTTCAAAGTGCGTCGCGCCGTCTCCAGACGTTGCCGCATCACTTCGAGCCGCTGCGGCGCAGTGCCCTCGCTCTGCGCGCCCGCGCGCTGCTGCGGCTGTTGCTGAGCGCGCACATCCGCCACAGGCAAACCGCCCGCCAGCATCGCGCACAACCCGGCGACCAATAAAAATTTGCGTAAACGCATTTAATAAAACCTCCAAAAAGACAGGTGAACGGTGAATAGTAAATGGTGAATGGTGAAAAGCCGTTAATCGTGTATCTCAAATCGTGAATAGATAAAACCTGTCTTCATCCATTCACCATTGACCATTCACCGTTCACTATTTTCAAACCCATTGCGCGGCCGAGGCCAGCAGGTCGCGGACGCCTTGCGCCGCATCGCCGCCGCCGAAAACGGCCGTGCCCGCGACGATGATCTCGGCTCCGGCGGCCGTGATGTCTGCGATGTTGGTGCGGTCGATGCCGCCGTCAACTTCGATGCGCGTCTCTAGTTTGCGCTCCTCGATCATGCGCCGCAGGCGGCGCACCTTATCGAGCATGGTCGGGATAAATTTCTGACCGCCGAAGCCGGGGTTGACGGTCATCAAGAGAACATAGTCGGCGTAGGCCAGCGATTCTTCGAGCGCGACGAGCGGCGTCGCAGGGTTGATGGCGATGCCGGCCTTCGCGCCCTTCTTGCGGATGGCGGTGAGCGTCCGGTTCAGGTGCGGGTCGATCTCGACGTGGACTGAGACCATGTCCGCGCCCGCTTCGACGAACTGCTCGGCGTAAATCCCCGGCTCGGAAATCATTAGATGCGTGTCGAGCGGCAGACGCGTCGTCTTCCGCAGAGACTTCACGACGGGCAGGCCAATCGTGATATTCGGGACGAAATGGCCGTCCATCACGTCGCAATGAACCACGCCTGCGCCGCCGCGCTCGATGGCCGCGATGTCCTCGCCAAGTCGCGCAAAGTCGGCAGATAAAATAGATGGGGCGATCTCTATCATCGTTGCCTTACCCTCTCGGACAAGATTTGGTCGAACTCTCGGGCGAAGGCGAGGCCACGCCCTGTGAAACTGCGAAATCCGGCTGAAAAACGGACCGGACCGCGCGAAACGGAAACTAAAAGCGGCTCATAAAACCCTTGAATTGAACCACAAAATCGTGCTTTCCGGTTCAAGGACGCGGGTTGTTCGTGTTCGAGCGCGCGTTACGATTACCCTGCGTGTTCGTGTTGCGGTTATTCGTGGTTCGAGGGCGATTCGCGTTCGTGCTCGCCGTGTTGCGATTCGCGGCGGCGGGCGGCGCGGCCGTCGAGTTGCGGTTGCCGGAGTCGGGATTGTTCGTGTTCGGGCGCGCATTCGTGTTGCGCTCGGCGTCGGGGCGCGGCGTCGCGTTGCGATTGTTAGTGTTGCGGCTGTTGGTCGTCAAGTTGGCGTTCAGGTTCGAGTTGACGTTGCCGTTCGCGCTCGTGTTGCCGTTCGCGTTCGCGTTGTTGGCGTTCTGGTTCTTGTTCTTGTTCGTGTTGCGCTTCGGACGGTTCGCGTTCTCGTTGGCGTTCGCGTTGCGGTTGTCGTTCGAGGCTTCGTTGGTGGTGGCGGAAGAGTCGTTTTGATTGCCGTTCGTGTTCGCATTGCCGTTCTTCGCTTCGTCGTCGGCGCGACGGACGCCGACGGAACTCTCGCCCTCTTTGGCCTCTGCACGACTGATGACGACGGCGATGGTCTGCCCGGCCTTGACGTGGTCGCCCGCGCGCGGCGTCTGGTCGAGCACCGTGTCGGCTGCGACTTCGGCGCTGTAGCGCGTGGCGCGGCGGCGGACGTTCAGGCCAGCGTCGGCCAGAATCTTCTCCGCGTCAAGAACGTTTTTGCCCGTCACTTCGGGCACTTCGACTTCGGGGCTGCGCAGGGAGAGATAGACCGTGCCCGCCATCCCGACGAGAAACAGTCCCGCGATGGCGATCAGGATGGCGACCTTGCTTAACGCCGATCCGATGGCACTCTTTGTTCCGGCCAAACTTTTCGATTACCTCTCAGACGCGCCCCCGGCGGGACGTTTTGCGGACGCGAGAGTCTACCATCGCCGCACGCGAAAACAAACCGGAAAGAGGAAAGGTAAAAGGGCAAGGGGGAAGGAAAAAAGACAAAACATTCGATTCATTCAGATCGTCTTTTTCACTCTCCACCTTTTCCCCTTCCCCTTATTTTCCTTCCCCGCTCTTCTCGAACACGGCGATGAAGAAGCCGTCCGTGTCGTCGCGTTGCGGCCAGGTGCGCGCCGCGCCGTCTCGCGTCAGGAATTGCTCCGGCACTTCGGGGCGAATTAACTCGAACTCCGGATGCATCTCCAGAAACGCAGCGACCACCGCTTCGTTCTCTTCGGGTTCGACCGAACAGGTCGAATAGACGAGACGGCCGCCGGGGGCGACCGTGCGCGCTGCGTGAGCGAGAATCCGACGTTGACGTGCGGCCAGTTCGTCTATGTCCGCGGGCGTGATGCGCCAACGAATTTCCGGGTTGTGCCTGAGCGTCCCCGTCCCTGTGCACGGCGCATCGACGAGCACCCGCGCGAACGCGTTCGAGGCGAACGGCAGCGGCCATGCTTCCGCGTCATAAGCGATGGTCTGAACGTTCTCCAAACCCTGTCGTGCGGCCGACTCGCGCACCACGCGCAGGCGATGCGCGTAGAGGTCGCCCGCGACGACGACCGGCACGCCCGGCCGCGCGGCGATCTGCGTCGTCTTGCTGCCCGGCGCGGCGCACACATCGAACACCTCTTCTCCCGCGCGCGCGACGACGACGTGCGCCACCAACTGCGACGCTTCGTCCTGCGTGTAAATTGCGCCTTCAGCGGCGAGAGCACGCAACGCTGCCGCATCGCCCGCACCCATGACGCGCCAAGCCCCCGGCGCAACCTGCGAGCGCACAATCTCGACGCCCGCTTCATTAAGACGTGCGATCACTTCATCCTCACGAGCGCGCGCGGGATTGACGCGAAAGGCGACGGGCGGCGTGCGGTTGTTGGCGTGCGCGAAACTTTCAGCAAGAGACGCGCCGAACGAAGCTGTCCAGCGCGCGACGAGCCAGGCGGGATGCGAAGTGGCGATCGAGATGCGTTCGAGTTCCGTCGAGGCACGCGTCGCCGGGTCGTAATCCGGCTCGCGCGTGGCGCGGCGCAGCACGGCGTTGATGAAGTTAGCCGCCGAGCGCAAGCGCGCCTCGTGCGCGAGGTTCACAGACTCGTTGACGGCGGCCGACGGCGGGATGCGCGTCAGAAAGCGCAACTGGTACAGGCCGAGTCTGAGCGCGCGGCGCACGGGCGCGTCGAGACTTCCCGCCTCGCGCCCGGCGTAGTGTTCGATCAACTTGTCGAGCCAAAGCCCGCGACGCAGGACGCCGAGCACGAGTTCGTAACAGAGCGCGCGGTCGTCCGCACGCAACCCTTCGCCCACGCTCGCCAACAGCACGGATGCGAACGCCCCTTCCTCCTCCACGCGCCGCAAACACTCTGCCGCCGCACGCCGCGCCGCCGACACGCGCCGCCCGCCACTGCCGCTCTCGCGCTTCGCCGCGCCGCCCTTTTTTTTGACCACGCGAATCGCCATATAAAACTTTGGGGAAGGGTGAAAGGGAAAAGGGGAAAGGGAAAAGCTAAGCAGACGCACGACGAACGCGCCGCTTAGCTTTTACCTTTCCCCCTTCACCGTTTCCCCTTCTTCTCCGAGTCGTTCGCCCGCGCGCACGCGCATGCCGTTGATGAAGTCGCGTGCGCTCATGCGTCGTTTGCCTTCGAGTTGCACCTCCGACAGGCGCAAGTGCGTGCCCACGCCGCACACGACTTCGAGTTGGTCGCCGCGCGCCGTTGCGATCTCTCCGGCGACGGGGAGTTGCACCCCGGCCGCAACTTCGATGTGTGGGGCGGCTTGATGTATGACCAGCCGTTGGCCGCGAAACTGCGTGTGCGCGTTCGGCCAGGGCTGGAAGCCGCGCACGCGCCGCTCGATCTCAAATGCGCTCGCGTCCCAATCGATCAGACCGTCTTCGCGTCTGAGGATGGGTGCATGAGTCGCTTCCTCTTCGAGTTGCGTGTGTGGTTCGAGTTCGTCGAGCCGCGCCAGAGTTTCGCTGAGCAACTGCGCGCCGAGCCCGGCCAGGCGCGTCAGCACTTGCGGCGCAGTCTCCGCAACGCCGATGGGCGTCGAGCGTTGCAGGTAGACTGCGCCCGTGTCGAGTCCTTCGTCCATCTGCATCGTCGTCACGCCCGTCTCCGTCTCGCCGCGCGCGATAGCCCAGTTAACCGGAGCCGCGCCCCTGTATTTCGGCAGCAGAGAGAAGTGTACGTTGATGCAGCCGCGATGCGGCGCACGCAAAAACTCCGCGGGCAGGATGCGTCCGTAGGCGACGACGACTGCCACGTCAGCCTCGTAAGACGCAAACAGATCGCGTGCCTGCTCAATCTTTATTTTCTGAGGCTGCTCAACCTCAAGGCCATGTCTCAGCGCAAATTCTTTGACTGGCGGCTCCTTAACACCATAGCCGCGCCCGGCGGGCCTGTCCGGCTGCGTCCACACGGCGACGACCTCGTGCCCGTCTTCCAGGCATCGCCTGAGCGTCGGCACGGCCGTCTCCGGCGTTCCCATGAAAACTAAACGCATCTGAAAAAATCCAACTCACGGACGGCCGCCGCAAGGTGCTGCCCTTTCAATACGCGCAACGGTAGTTGTTAAATTCCTGAACGGCGCTCCAGCCTTTCGCGCCGCGCTTGTAGATCGTGTAGTTCGTGCCCTCGAAGCTGTAGCTGACGGTGAAGACTTCGCCCGTGCCGTCTCTGTCAACGTCGAGTTGATCGATGAGCACCTCCGTCAAAAAGGCGCTCTGGCCGACGCTCTCAAGCGACTCCGGGTCGCTGAAATCTTCGCCCTTTAGTTGTCCGTGACGCGCGACGGCCATCTTGATTCCGCCCGCCGCCGTGGGTTCGGCCAGGACGAACAGGTGGTCTATGTAAATCTGCTCCACGCCGCGACGGATCAAGTAAGTGCCGACAAGTTCGAACGCGCCGTCATTGTTCAGGTCGGTGGCAGTCAGATTGATCGTCTGCAACTTGTCGAGCGCAGAGGCGGGCACGCCCTTCTCGCGGAAGATGCGCTCGACCTCGGTTTTGACCTGCGCGCGCTCGGCGTCGGTCGGCGCGCGGCGCGAAGACTTAGGGAGGCCGAGCGCGGCGGAGTTGGTCGCCAGCGCCATGCGGTTGCCGCCGAGTTGGACGGCAGTCTGCACGTCTGCGGTCGCCGCGGCCTTCGAGCAATCGGTCGCCTTCTGCGATTGCTTGGCCGTCAGCGTCCCTGCCTCCGCGCCGCCCCAGATGAGTCGGTAGCGTTGACCGGCGCGGTAATAGTTGTTGGCGAAGCGCGTCAGTTCGGCCGCGTCTGAATCGCCCGCGATGGAGGCGTTGAACGTGCCGCGCCGGTAGATGGTGATCGGCTCGAACTCGAAGGCGGCATCGCCCCGCCGCGTGACGGCGAAAACGACTGTCTCCTGCGCGCCCGCCGCGCGTGTCTGCGCTCTCGCAGTTATGAAATTACTTACGCTGGGAAACGAAACAACGAACGCCGCAAACATCGCGCAGAGGGGGAACTGACGAAGTCGCATAGTCTCTTTTCTTCTCCGCTCAACTGGGTTTCCGAGAGCTTGACTACTTTTCCGAATTACAACTTATCTTACTTTGCGCCTTTGCGTGAGTTGTTTCTTTGGCAGCGATAAATCTCACGCAAAGGCGCAAAGAAGACGCAAGGCGAGTTTCGGGACGAGTTCTTAGATGGCCGTGCGTTTTTCTTTCGCGTTCTCGCCCGCGCGCACTTTTTCAGCCCAGACCTTCGCCTGCATGAAGAGGCCGAGGTAATCGCGCCCGCCCGCTTTCGAGTCCGTGCCCGACATGTTGAAGCCGCCGAAAGGATGCACGCCGACGAGCGCGCCCGTGCACTTGCGGTTGAGATAAAGATTGCCGACGTGGAACTCGCGCTTCGCACGCTCCAACTTCTCCGGGTCGTTCGTGTAGACCGCGCCGGTCAGACCGTACTCCGTGTCGTTGGCGATCCGGAGCGCGTCGTCGAAGTTCTCCGCGCGGATGACCGCGAGGACGGGGCCGAAGATTTCCTCCTGCTCGATACGCGCGCCGGGTCGCACGTCGGCGATGACGGTCGGCTCGATGTAGAAACCCTGCTCGCCGTCAGTGCCGCCGCCCGCGATGAGGCGTCCGCCCTCCTGCTGTCCCCATTCGATGTACTGGCCGATGGTCTTGAAAGCCTTCTGGTTGATGACGGCGCTCAGGTTCGTCGCGTTGTCTGTCGGGTCGCCGAGTTTGAGTCGCTCCGTGCGCTCGGCGATCTTGTCGAGCATCGGTTCGTACACGTCCGCGTGGATGATGGCGCGCGAACAGGCCGAGCACTTCTGGCCTTGAAAGCCGAAGGCAGACTGCACCACGCCCGTCGCCGCGTCGTCCAAATCCGTGTCCGCATCGACGATGATGGCGTCTTTCCCGCCCATCTCGGCCACGACTCGCTTGATCCAGATCTGCCCCTCTTGATGTTTGGCCGCGCGCTCGTTGATGCGCAGGCCGATCTCTTTCGAGCCGGTGAAAGCCACGTAACGCGTGCGCGCGTGATCGACCACCACGTCGCCCACTTCCGCGCCCGAACCCGTCATGAAGTTGACCACTCCGGGCGGCAGTCCCGCCTCTTCGAGTATCTCGAAAAACTTGTAGGCAATGGTGGGCGCATCGGAAGAAGGCTTGAGGACGACCGTGTTGCCCGTTACCCACGAGGCGACGGTCATGCCCGCCATGATGGCGAGCGGAAAATTCCACGGCGGGATGACGACGCCGACGCCGAGCGGGATGTATTGCAAGCGGTTCTCTTCGCCTTCGATGGAGACGATGGGCTGCGGCGCGCTGTAGCGCAGCATCTCGCGCGCGTAGAACTCGCAGAAGTCGATGGCCTCGGCCGTGTCGCCGTCGGCCTCTGCCCAGGTCTTTCCGACCTCGAAGATCATCCACGCGGACAACTCGTGTCGCCGCTCGCGCAAAATCCCGGCGACGCGAAACAGCAGTTCGGCGCGTTCCTCGGCAGAGGTGCGCGACCACGTCTTGAATGTCTCGTCGGCGGTTTCGACGGCGCGGCGCGCGAGGTCTGCCGTCGCCTTCTGAAAGCGGCCGACCACCTCTGTCTTCCGCGCGGGGTTCAGGCTGTCGAAGGTGTTGCCCGTCTCGATGCGCTCGCCGCCGATGACGAGCGGATAGTCGCGCCCCAACTCGCCACGCACCTTCTCAATCGCCGCGCGCATCAATTGCGCATTCTCTTCCTTGCTGAAATCTGTAAACGCCTCGTTCCGAAATTCGCCGTGCTGCATGAGTGCTCCTTTGGGTTAGCTATTAGCTGTTAGCTTTTAGCTATTAGCTTTAAAGACCGCGCGGCGGCGCGCGGGGTCGCCATCACCCCGGCTTGGTTGAAGCCGATAAGCGTAGGCTGGAAGACTGTCGGCCGTGTTTGGCTAACAGCTAATGGCTAATAGCTAATAGCTAATAATGTATCACAACCGGGAAACAAAAACGCGGTCGGCTCGCAAACGTTTGCGAGC
>DASZCS010000115.1:0-29637 GCA_035942855.1 Pyrinomonadaceae bacterium
GGAGATGGTGATGCCGGGCGACAATGTGGCGATGGAAGTGACGTTGATTACGCCGATTGCGATGGAGAAGGGGCTGAGGTTCGCTATTCGTGAAGGTGGCAGAACTGTCGGTGCCGGCACCATCACCGACATCATCGAGTAGCTGAAGGCTTAAGGGAATTATGCTGAACGAAAAGATCAGAATCAGACTCAAGGCTTACGATCACCGGGTGCTGGATCAGTCCACGTCCGAAATCGTAGAGACCGCTAAGCGCACGGGCGCACGTGTGGCCGGGCCGATCCCGCTTCCCACTTCCAAGAACAAGTGGACGGTCTTGCGTTCGCCGCACGTGGACAAAAAGTCGCGCGAGCAGTTCGAGATCAGGACGCACAAGCGCCTGATGGACATTCTCGACCCGACCCCGCAAACCGTGGATGCGCTGATGAAACTCGACTTGCCCGCGGGCGTCGATGTCGAGATCAAAGCGTTCGGCCGAGACAGGTAGAGAAGCTATTAGCTGTTAGCGATTAGCTTTTAGCTCTTTGCCTGTGGGCAAACGGCCGCCGCGCAAGCGACACGGTCAATTAATGGAAATTGATTTGGCTGAAAGCTAAACGCTAATCGCTAACAGCTTTTGAGGTTTGTGATGATTAACGGAATCATCGGTAAGAAAGTTGGCATGACGCAGTTGTTCGCAGAGGATGGCACGGTCACTCCGGTGACGGTCATCAAGGCGGGGCCTTGCGTCGTGGTGCAGACGAAATCGTCGGCGGGCAAGGACGGCTACGACGCCGTGCAGATCGGGCTGGTCGAAGACCGCCCCGTGAAGTTGAAGAACGTCAACAAGCCGATGCGCGGCCACTTCGAGAAGACGGGCGGGGGCACGCCGCCGACGCGCGTGTTGAAAGAGTTTCGACTCGAAGGCGACGCGGGCGTGAGCGTGGGCGACAAGGTACTCGTCGCAGATCAGTTTGCCGACGGCGACACGATTGAAGTGATCGGCCGCAGCAAAGGACGCGGCTTCGCGGGCACGGTCAAGCGCCACAACTTCAATCGCGGCCCGGAATCGCACGGCTCGATGAACGTGCGCGCGCCGGGTTCGATCGGCCAGTCGGCCTATCCTTCGCGCGTCATCAAGGGCACGCGCTCGTCGGGTCACATGGGCGACGTGCGCGTCACCGTGAAGGGCTTGACGGTTGCGCGCGTCGATGCGGAAAACAATTTGCTGATGATTCGCGGCGCAGTGCCCGGGGCAAACGGCACGGTCGTGATCGTCAAAAAGTCTGTCAGACAGAAGAAGAAGTAGATAGCTGTTAGCCGTTAGCCGTTAGCTGTTAGCTTTAATGAAAAAGCTAAGAGCTAAAAGCTGAGAGCTAAGAGCACGAACGGAGTGAGTTTATGCCTACCGTGAAGGTGCGCAATTTGAAGAATGAAGAGGTCGCCGACCTCGAACTGTCCGACGCCGTGTTCGGCGCGGAGTTCAACGAGGGGCTGGTGCACGCGGCCGTCAAGGGCTACCTGGCGAAGGCGCGCGCCGGGACGGTCGGCACGAAGACGCGCGGCGACGTGTCGGGTTCCGGCAAGAAACTCTGGAAGCAGAAGGGCACCGGGCGCGCGCGTATCGCCAGCATCCGCTCGCCCCTGTGGAAAGGCGGCGGCAACGTCCACGGGCCGCAGGCGCGCGACTGGTCGCATAACCTGCCGAAGAAGATGCGGCGCGGCGCTTTGCGCTCGGCCCTGTCGGAGCGTCTGCGCGAGGGGAACATCGTCGTCCTCGACGAATTCGCGCTCGGACAGCCGAAGACCAAAGATTTCGTCGGCGCGCTAGGTGCGCTCGGCCTCGAAGGCAAGACCTTGATCGTCGATTCGCACGATAACGACAACCTGCTGCTCGCCTCGCGCAACGTCAAGCGCGCGAAGATCACGACGAGCCGCGGTTTGAACATCTACGATCTGCTCTACCACGAAAAGCTCGTGCTGTCGCGCACGGCGGCCGAAGAGTTGAACGACATGCTCGACCCGAAGCGACGCACGGGCGCGCACGACGAAGAAGACGAGCGTGACGCGGCGACCGGGACGGAAGAGAATACGACAGAGGAGGCGGCGTAAAAGATGCGAACTGTGTGGGACATCATCAAGTCGCCCGTGATCACGGAGAAGGCTCTGGTGGCGAAGGAAGAGACGCAGGACGGCAAGCAACTCTTGACCTTCCGCGTGGATAAGAACGCCACGAAGCCCGAAATCAAATCGGCCATCGAGAGGATTTTCGACGTCAAAGTCGCCTCCGTGCGCACGATCAATTACATGGGCAAGAAGGCGCGGCGCGGTCGTTACGAAGGGCGCAAGCCTTCCTGGAAGAAAGCCTACGTCACGCTCAAAGAAGGCGAAAAGCCGCTCGATTACGGCGAAGCAATCTGAAAGGCAGAGGCTAGAGGTTAGAGGTCAGAGGTCAGTTAAAAACTGTCTTCTACTAACCTCTAACCTCTGACCTCTAACCTCTGAGGTTCTATGGGAATCAAGAAACTTACACCGACATCACCGGCGCGGCGGTATCAGACTTATTTGACGCGCGATGAGTTGACGAAGGGCGCGGAGCCTGAGAAGTCTCTGCTCGAACCGAAGAAGCGCATTTCCGGTCGTAACAACGACGGGCACATCACCGTGCGTCGTCGCGGCGGCGGCGCGAAGCGTTTCTATCGCATCATCGACTTCAAGCGCGACAAGACGGGCGTGCCCGGACGCGTCACGCAGCTTGAATACGACCCGAACCGCTCGGCGCACATCGCGCTCATCACCTACCTCGACGGCGAGAAGCGCTACATCCTCGCGCCCGCCGGTCTCGAAGTCGGGAAGACGATCATGAGCGGCCCCGAGGCAGACATTCTCGCTGGCAATGCCTTGCCGTTGAAGAACATTCCGCTCGGCACGCAGATTCACAACATCGAACTGCGTCCCGGCAAAGGTGGACAGATGGCGCGCTCGGCCGGAGCGTTCGCACAACTCGTCGCCAAAGAGGGCGACTACGCGCAACTGCGTATGCCTTCGGGCGAAGTCAGGCGCGTGCCCGTCGTCTGCATGGCGACCGTCGGGCAGGTCGGCAACGTCGAGCACGAAAACGTCTCCTACGGTAAGGCCGGGCGTTCGCGCTGGAAGGGCATCCGCCCGCACGTGCGCGGCGTGGCGATGAACCCCGTGGATCACCCGCACGGCGGCGGCGAGGGCAAAACCTCAGGCGGACGCCATCCCGTCACCCCCTGGGGACAACCGACGCGCGGCTACAAGACGCGTTCCAACAAGCGCACGCAGAAGATGATCGTGCGTGATAGAAGAGTGAAATAAGGGATGAAGGATGAGGGATGAGGGATGAACAAGAGAGGATGATGAAGCGAGAGCTTTTCTGATTCATCCCTCATCCCTCCGCCCTCATCCCTTGAAAGTGGAGCGAAGCGAAACGTTATGTCACGTTCAGTTAAAAAAGGGCCGTTTGTTGACGACTATTTGTTGAAGGCAGTGGAGCGGATACGCGAGAGCGGCAGTCGGCCGCCCGCGATCAAAACCTGGTCGCGTCGTTCGACCATCACGCCGGACTTCGTCGGCCTGACCTTCGCCGTGCACAACGGCAAACGCCACCTGCCCGTGTACGTCACGGAGAACATGGTCGGCCACAAACTCGGCGAGTTCGCGCCGACGCGCACCTTCAAAGGCCACTCGGGCACGAAGGCCGAGAAGGGCGGGAAAGTAGCAAAATAGTGAATGGTAAATGGTGAATGGTAAATAGACTGATTTTCACCATTCACTATTCACCGTTCACCATTCACGAGGTTTGAGATGGAAGCGAGAGCGAGTGCAAAGTATCTGCGCGGGTCGGCGCAAAAGGCGCGACTTGTGGTTGACATGATTCGCGGCAAGAACGTCAACGAGGCATTGGCCGTGTTGCAGTACACCAATAAGCGCGCGGCCGACGGCATCGAGAAGTGCGTGCGTTCGGCCGTGGCGAACGCCACGGAAGCGGCCGAGAAGGCGAACATCGCCATCGACCCGGACGATTTGTGGGTGAAGGCGTGTTTCGTGGACATGGGGCCGACGAAGAATCGTCGCCGCATGCGCCCCGCGCCACAGGGACGCGCTTATCGCGAGCGTCGTCACTTCCATCACGTGACCGTCCTGTTGTCGAGCGACGAGCAAGCGGCGGCTGCAACGAAGGGCAAACGCGCGTCGTCCAAAGCGGGCAAACCGCAGACGACGAAGACGGGCAAGTCTAACGGCGCGGCGAAGGGCACGACGAAACGCGCCGCGTCGAAGCGGCCGGAGACGGCGGCGACGAGCGAGACGCCTGCCGCCACGGCGACGACGCCCGCGACTGAAACGGCAACCGAAGAATAGTTTCACAGTTTGTTTGAACGGAGAATAAAGTGGGTCAGAAAGTTCATCCATACGGCTTCCGCCTCGGCTACAACAAAGACTGGCACTCGCACTGGTTCGCCAAGAAGCAGTACGGCGAGTATCTCTTGGAAGACCTGAAGCTCAAGCGCACGCTGAAAGCGCGTTTCAACGGCGCGGGTGTCTCGCACGTAGACGTGGAGCGCGCGGCCAACCGTTTGAAGATCATCATCTACACCTCGCGCCCCGGCATCATCATCGGGCGCAAAGGCGCTGAGATCGACAAGCTCAAGGCCGACATCGCCTCGCGCACGGGGCGTGAAGTGCTCGTCTCGATTCAGGAGATTCACAAGCCGGAGTTGAACGCGCAGTTGCAGGCCGAGAAGATCGCCGTGCAGCTTGAGAAGCGCATCGCCTTCCGCCGCGCCATGCGCAAGACCGTGGAAGAGACTCTGCGTTTCGGCGGTCAGGGGATCAAGGTCAAGGTCGGCGGCCGACTCAACGGCGCGGAGATCGCGCGCAGCGAGTGGTACTTGCAGGGTCGCCTGCCGCTCCACACCTTGCGCGCCGACATCGACTACGGTTTTGCCGAAGCGCACACGACTTTCGGCGTCATCGGCGTCAAGGTCTGGATTTATCGTGGCGAGATTCTCGACCCGAAAGCGGCGATGGCGCGCGGCACTGCGACCGACCCGATCAACGAACCGCGCGGCGAACGCGGCGAACGCGAACGCCGTCCGCGCACACGACGCGAACGTGAAGGCGGCGAAGGCGGGCGTGGCGAACGCGGCGACAGAGGCGAACGCGGCGACCGTGGTCGCCCGCGCGGCGACAGAGCATAAGGACAGAGATTAGAGGTCAGAGGTCAGAGGTCAGTGAATACAAGTTTACTAACCTCTAACGTCTAACCTCTGACCTCTCTAGTTGAGCGGAGCGAAACACTATGTTGATGCCGAAAAAAGTTAAGCACCGGAAGCAGATGCGCGGGCGCATGACGGGCACGGCCACGCGCGGCGCGGAGATCAGCTTCGGCGAGTATGGTTTGAAATGTCTGGAACCGGCCTGGATCACAGACCGACAGATCGAGGCGGCTCGTATCGCCATGACGCGCCACATCAAGCGCGGCGGTAAAATCTGGATTCGCATGTTCCCCGATAAGCCCGTCACGAAGAAGCCCGCCGAAACGCGCATGGGCAAGGGCAAGGGAGCGCCGGAATACTGGGTGGCCGTCGTTAAGCCCGGCCGCATCCTCTACGAGATCGAGGGCGTGGACGAGACGACGGCGCGCGAAGCGATGCGTCTGGCGGCACAGAAACTTCCGATCAAGACGAAGTTCGTGACGCGCGCGGAGCAGGAAGGGGGCGCAGTTTAGTTATGAAGAAACGCGAGGAGTTGGAAAAATTGCGCGGCATGTCGGAAGAGGATTTGCATGAAGAGGCCGCGCGCATCAAAGAGTCCCTGTTCCGTTTGAATTTCAAACTCGCGCTCGGCGAGACGGACGCCGTCAAGCGTCTGCGGCAGGAGAAGCGGACGCTGGCTCGTCTGCAAACGCTCCTCACCGAGCGGCAGAACGAGGAAGCGACAGGCAGGTAAATAGTAAATGGTCAATGGTAAATAGTGGACAGCAGTTTCACTTTACCGTTTACGAGGATTTGTGATGGCAGAAGAGAATCAGGAACAGACGACGGCGGCAGAGCAGGACGCGCCGAAAGAAGAGCGAGCGAGCGCAACCGATGACGCGCGCGCCGCGGAGACGACCGAATCGGGTCAGACTTTGTCGCAAGAAGTTGCGGCGGGCGTTGACGCGCAGGCCGGAAACGCTGCGGGGACGGAAGCGGGCAAGCGCGGCCGTCGCGCAGAGAAGGTCGGCATCGTCGCTTCGGACAAGATGGAGAAGACCATCGTGGTGCGCGTCGACCGTCTCATCAAGCATCCGAAGTATCGCCGCTACGTGCGCCGCACGTCGAAGTTCATGGCGCACGATGAGACGGGTGCGACCGTCGGCGACAAGGTGCGCATCGTCGAGACGCGACCGCTCTCGGCCAGAAAACGCTGGCGCGTCGTCGAGATCGTGCAGAAAGCAGAGAAATAGAGAAGCTATTAGCGTTTAGCTATTAGCTGTTAGCCAATCAGAAAAGCTAAGAGCTAAAAGCTAACAGCTAATAGCTAATAGCGCGAACGGAGTAAGCAAATGGCTATTCAAATGCAGACATCGCTTGAGGTGGCGGACAATTCCGGCGCGCGGCGTGTCGAGATGATTATGAGCATCGGCGGTTCGACCGGAAGAACGGCGAACCTCGGCGACAAGATTAAAGTGACCGTCAAAGAGGCCGCGCCGGATGGTGCGGTCAAAAAAGGCACGGTGCACAACGCCGTCATCGTGCGGACGCGCAAAGAGGTTCGCCGCAAGGACGGAACCTACATCCGCTTCGATCAGAACGCGGCGGTGCTCATCAAAGACGACAACACGCCCATCGGCACGCGCGTCTTCGGCCCCGTCGCACGTGAACTGCGCGACCTCAATTTTATGAAGATCGTTTCGCTCGCGCCGGAGGTGATTTAAGACCATGGCAGGAACAAGGAAGCGCACCAAAATCAAGAAGGGCGACATCGTGCAGGTGATCGCCGGTCGCGGCTGGGCAACTTTTAAAGGCGGTGAGCGCACGCCCATACGTGGCCGCGTGCTCGAAGTCTCGCCCGTGAAGGGCAAAGTGAAAGTTGAAGGCGCGGCGATGGTCAAGAAGCACGAGCGCGCCAATCCGCAGAACAATCGCGGCGGCGGCATCATCGAGCGAGAGTCCTGGATCGACATCTCGAACGTGCAACTCATCGACCCGGAATCGGGCAAGCCGACGCGCGTGCGCGCGGGCGAGTCGAGCGAGGGCGCACGCCAGCGCATCGCCACCAAGAGCGGCCGCGTCATCGAGAAATAGTTTCAGCCGGAGACGGTTTCGGCCAGAGATAGTTTCAGGCAGTTAAGCAGGAAATAGCGAGAGGAAGTTCGGAAACGCCGGTCACGCGGGCGATACCCGAACGCTAAGAGGTAGAAAGACAATGGCTGCAAGATTGAAAGAGCGTTACCAGAAAGAGATCGCGCCCGCGCTCGCCAAGGAGTTCAGCATCACGAACCCGATGGCGACGCCGCGACTCGAAAAGATCGTCATCAACATGGGACTCGGAGAGGCCATCGGCAACTCCAAGATCATCGACACGGCGGCCGAAGAACTGTCGTCCATCGCCGGGCAGAAACCCGTGACGACACGCGCCAAAAAATCGATCGCGTCCTTCAAGCTGCGCGAAGGGATGGCAATCGGTTCGATGGTCACACTGCGCGGCGACCGCATGTACGAGTTTCTCGACCGCTTCGTCTCAGTCGCGCTGCCGCGCGTGCGCGACTTTCGCGGCGTCTCGCCCAAAGCGTTCGACGGGCGCGGCAACTACACGCTCGGCATTCGCGACCAGTTGATCTTCCCAGAAATTGATTTCAACAAAGTGGACAAGACGCGCGGGATGAACATCTCCATCGTCACCACGGCGAAAAACGACGAGCAGGCGCGCGCGCTCCTTCGGGCGCTCGGCATGCCGTTCAGACAATAGAGCCATTAGCCGTTAGCTAGTAGCGGTCAGCCAAACAGGTTGTCTTTGCTGAAAGCTAACAGCTAATCGCTAACAGCTAATCAGGAAAGATTCATGGCAAAGAAATCGTTAATCGCGAAGGCTAACCGGACACCGAAATTTTCCTCGCGCGCTTACACGCGTTGCAAGCGTTGCGGACGACCGCGCGGCTACCTGCGCAAGTTCCAACTGTGCCGCATCTGCTTCCGCGAACTGGCGCTGCAAGGACAGATTCCCGGCGTCGTCAAGTCGAGTTGGTGAAAAAGCTTTTAGCTGTTAGCCCTTAGCCTTTAGCTTCAACAGAAGTTTCCGGGTTGAGTGGTTCAAGCCGCAACGGGCTTGGTCTGGCTAACAGCTAATAGCTAATGGCTAATAGCTTTTATTTGGAGTTGAGTAAATGACAGATCCTATTGCCGACATGCTGGCGCGGATGCGCAACGCTATCGCAGCGAAGCACTCGCGTGTGGACATCCCGGCGTCGAAATTGAAACTGGAGATCGCCCGCATCCTCAAGGAAGAGGGCTACATCAACAACTTCGTCGTCAAGGGCGAGGGCGTCAAGCGTTCGATCCGCATCTTCCTGCGCTACGACGCGCGCGGCACTTCGTCCATCTCGCATCTTTCGCGCGTGTCGCGCCCGGGGCGCCGCGTCTACATGGGTTCGGACGAAATTCCGAAGGTCTTGGGCGGCTACGGCGTCAACATCATTTCGACCTCGCGCGGCCTGATGTCGGGCAAGCGCGCCCGCCGCGAAAACGTCGGCGGCGAGGTCTTGGCACAAATTTACTGAGAGGTCAGAGGTCAGAGGCCAGAGGTCAGAGAAGACAGTTTTTTCTAACCTCTAACCTCTAACCTCTAACCTCTCTTTAACCGAAGGTTAAAGTTATGTCGCGTATTGGAAAGAAAGTTATCACCGTGCCGGCGGGTGTGACCGTGACGGTCGGCGAGCGCGAGTTGACGGTCAAGGGGCCTAAAGGGACTTTGACGACGCCGATTCCGGAGGGCATCACCTTCCAGCTAGAGGGCAACCAGTTGCAGGCCGTGCGCGCGTCGGACGAACTGGCGGCGCAGCACGGGCTGGCGCGCGCTCTGGCGAACAACGCCATCGTCGGCGTGACTGAGGGCTTTACGAAGCAGATGGACGTGGTGGGCGTCGGGTACAAGGCCGACGTGCAGGCGAAGAAGATCGTCTTCTCGCTCGGCTATTCGCACCCCATCGAGTTTCCGCTGCCCGAAGGCATAGAGGTCAAAGGCGAGCGCGTCCCGGCGAAGTCTTCGATTCAACAGTACCAGTTGACTTTGACGCTCTCCGGCATCGACAAGCAGAAACTCGGACAGGTTGCCGCCGAGATGCACAATTTGCGCAAGCCCGACCCTTACAAGGGCAAAGGCGTGCGCTACGCCGACGTGGCGCTCAAACTGCGCCCCGGCAAGACGGGCAAATAAGCTGTAAGCAGTTAGCTATTAGCTGTCAGCAAAAGAAAAGCTAAGAGCTAAAAGCTAACGGCTAATAGCTCTCACGGAGTGAGCAATGGCACAGAAAGATAGAGCAGAAGTTCGCAGGGCGGTGCACAAGCGCATCCGCCGCAAGGTGTCGGGCAGCGCCGAGCGCCCGCGCCTGACGATTTACCGCAGCCTGAACCACATCTACGCGCAGATCATCGACGACGAGCAGGGGCGTACGCTCGCCTCCGCCTCGACGACCGAGAAGGATTTGCGCGGCCAGACGGGCGGCAACATCGAAGCCGCCGTGCGTGTCGGCCGCGCCATCGCCGAGCGCGCTCTGTCGAACGGCATTCAGAGCGTCGTGTTCGACCGCGGCGGTTATCGTTATCACGGGCGCGTGAAGGCTCTGGCCGATGCCGCGCGCGAGGCCGGTTTGAATAAGAGTGAAGCGGCAGCGCAGCAAGACCAAGCCGCAGAAGCAGCAGCAGGACAGGAGCAGTAATGCGACAACCGAGACAGAGAATTTCAGCGCAGGGGCTTGACCTCAAAGATCAGGTGATCAGCATCAACCGCGTGACCAAGGTGGTCAAGGGCGGCAAGAACTTGAGTTTCGCCGCGCTCGTCGTCATCGGCGACGAAGCGGGACACGTCGGCTTCGGCAGCGGCAAGGCGCGCGAAGTGCCGCTCGCCATCAAGAAGGCCATCGAATCGGCCAAGAAGAATCTGATCCGCGTGCCGCTCATCAACAACACTCTGCCGCACCAGTTGATCGGCAGATACGGCGCGGGGCGCGTGATGATGAAGCCTGCGTCGGAAGGCACGGGTGTGATTGCGGGCGGCGCGGTGCGCGCCATCATGCAGGCCGTCGGCGTTCACGACGTGCGCACCAAAGTGCTCGGCTCGACCAACCCGCACAACGTCGTGCGCGCCACCTTCGACGGGCTGCTCAACATGAAAGACCCGCTCGAAGTCGCGCGCCTGCGCGGCAAGCAGGTCGAAGAACTATAAGAAGGTGAATGGTGAATAGTAAATGGTGAATGGAGAAAAGCCGTTCCCACTATTTACCATTCGCCATTTACCATTCACCAGAGGTTTGAAATGGCAGAGCAGAAACAAGAGCAGGCGGGTGGTGGCGGCAAGATTCGCATCCAGTATTATCGTAGTTTTATCGCCTTTCCGAAGACGCAGAAAGAGATCGTCAGAAGCCTCGGCCTGACGAAGCTCAACCAGATCGTCGAACGGCCTGATAATGCTTCGACGCGCGGCGTCGTCCAGAAAGTTCCGCACCTGTTGCGAATTATTGAGTAGGAGAAACTGGTGAATAGTGAATGGTAAATGGTGAATAGTGAAAACGGATTTACACCATTTACTATTTACCATTCACTATTCACCAGAGAGGTATTCATAATGGCTATCGGTCTTAATAATCTACATGCCCCGGCCGGTTCGACGCACAAGAAGAAGCGCGTCGGGCGCGGCCCCGGTTCGGGTCTCGGCAAGACGGCCGGGCGCGGCAACAAGGGACAGAAATCGCGTTCGGGCTATTCGGCCAAGATCGGTTTCGAGGGCGGCCAGATGCCCTTGCAGCGTCGTCTGCCGAAACGCGGCTTCACCAACATCTTCAAGAAGCAGTGGATCGAGGTGAGCCTCGCGTCTCTGGAAAAGAGCTTCGAGGCGAACGAAGAAGTGACGCCGGAACTGATGCACGAGCGCGGCGTGATCGCCAAGGGCAAGCGCGACGTGGTGGTGCTCGGCACGGGCGACATCTCGAAAGCCCTGCGTGTGTCGGCGCACCGTTTCACGAAAAGCGCGCGCGCGAAGATCGAGTCGGCAGGCGGCGCGGTGACGGTTATCGAAAAACGCCCCGCTGCCAATGGCGACAATGCCGGCGGCGGCGACGCCACTCCGGCGCAGTAGTAGCAGCGACTGATGGCGACGCCGTCAGGGCGACGGTTTGCTGCCCGCACGTGCAAATGACAAAAGCCTGAAGACGCAGAGAGCGTGTGCGCTGAGAGAATTTAGCGTCTGCCCTGCGTCTTTAGCGTTCCTGAGAAAGCATTCGGCCGGTTGTCATCGCTGTTGGTCAGGCCGCGCGCAGGTTGGTCGCCGGGACGGTTCTGTTTTAAGCTAACGGCCTACACAGGGTCGTCAGTTCAAGTCTCTGGAAAGAAGCGATATTTATGGAAAAGTTTTTCGCCGCCATACGCAATATGTTTCAAGTGCCCGACCTGCGCAAGCGCATCGGGTTTACGCTCGGCCTCCTGGCGGTCTATCGCCTCGGCGCGCACATCACCGCGCCCGGCATCAATAAAGACCAACTGGCGCGCGTCTGGGCGGACGTGGGCAACACCTTGCTCGGCGTGCTCGACCTCTTTTCCGGCGGAAACTTTCAGACCATCTCGGTCTTCGCGCTCGGCGTCACGCCTTACATCACCGCCTCGATCATCCTGCAACTGATGACGACCGTTTTCTCGCAGTTGAAGAAATTGCAGGAAGAGGGCGAGGCCGGACGCCAGAAGATCAACCAGTACACGCGCTATCTGACGGTGGTGCTCGCGGGCTTCCAGACTTCCATCGTCGCGCGCTGGCTGCAAGCCAACGGCGTCGGCGACCCCGGCTGGGGCTTCATCATCACGACCATCATCACGCTCACGACGGGCACGATCTTCGTCATGTGGCTCGGCGAACAGATCACCGAGCGCGGCATCGGCAACGGTATCTCGCTGCTGATCTTCGCAGGCATCGTCATCGGTCTGCCGAGCGGGTTGGGGCAGGTGGCGACGCGCCTGCGCGGCGGCGTGGCGCTGGAAGTGGTCGGCGTCATCGCGCTCTGCATCGCGCTTGTTTTGCTCATCGCCTTTATCGTCTTCGTCGAACAGGCGCGGCGCAAAGTTCCCATCAGCTACGCCAAACGCCACGTCGGGCGTCAACTCGTCAGCGGGCAGCAGACGGTGATGCCTCTGAAGATCAACATGGCGGGCGTTATCCCGGTCATCTTCGCTTCTTCGATGCTGGCCTTCCCGCAGACGATCTTGCAGTTCATCCAGTATGACCCGGCGCAGCCCGAATCGTGGCGCAGCCGCGTACACCTGTTCTTCCAGTCGTTCCACGGCGGCGACCCTTATTACGAACTGTTCTTCCTGTCGCTCATCGTCATCTTCACCTTCTTCTACATCACGATCATCTTCAACGTGGAAGAGGTGGCCGACAATCTGCGCAAACACGGCGGCTTCATCCCCGGCATTCGACCGGGACGCAACACGGCCGAGTTTTTGAACACGATCCTGACGCGTCTGACGACCGTGGGCGCGATCTACCTTGCGCTCGTCGCGCTAGTGCCGCAGATCATGTTGAGCGGTTTTAACGTGGGACGCCTGCCATTCGTCGGCGGCCGCATGGAAGAGTTCTTCAGCAGCACGCCGGGGCTGGGCTGGATTCCGAGCGGCATGGGCTATAAATTTTACTTCGGCGGCACGAGCCTGTTGATTCTGGTCGGCGTCGCGATGGACACCGTTGCACAGATCGAAGCGCAACTCGTCATGCGCAACTACGAAGGCTTCCTCGGCTCGGGCAGCCGCCTGCGCGGACGCAGAAGCTGAAAAAGCAGAGGTCAGAGGTTAGAGAAGACAGTTTTTAACTGACCTCTAACCTCTAACCTCTGACCTCTAAGTTTATGGCAAAAATCGTCGTCTTAATGGGTGCGCCGGGCGCGGGCAAGGGGACGCAGGCGCGTCTGCTGCAAGAGCGGCTCGGCCTTCCGCAGATTTCGACCGGCGATATGTTTCGTGAACTTGCCAAGGCCGAGACGCCGCTCGCCGCCGAAGTGCGCGCCGTGCAGGCTTCGGGCAAACTCGTCTCGGACGATCTCGTCATACGCATCGTGCACGAACGCACGGGGCGCGAAGACTGCAAACGCGGTTACATCCTCGACGGCTTCCCGCGCACGACGGCGCAAGCCGCGATGCTCGAAAAACTGGCCGTCGAACAGGGCAACAAGATTCAGGCCGTCCTCGTCGATGTGCCTTTCACGCTCCTTGAGCAGCGCGCGACGGGGCGGCGCAGTTGTCCGGTGTGCGGCGAAATTTACAATGTCTATTTCAAGCCGCCGCAGCGTGAAGGCTTCTGCGACCTGCACCCAGACACGCCGCTCGTGCACCGCGCCGACGACACTGCGGAGAAGATTCGCGTCCGCCTTGCGACTTACGAAGAACAGACGCGCCCCCTGCTCGACTACTACGAAGCGGCGCGCGGGCTCTCGCGCGTTGACGGCACGCGCGACCCGGAAGCCATCTACGCGGACATTGAAAAGATAGTAAATGGTGAATAGTAAATGGTGAATGGACAAAGCAGGATTTATCCATTCACCATTCACCATTTACCATTCATTGGCAAATGATCATCGGGAAGTCGAAAAAAGAGTTGGAGTTGATGCGCGCGGCGGGGCGGCTGGCGGGGCTGGTTCGTGAGGAGTTGCGGCGCATCGCGCAGCCGGGCGTGTCCACGCTCGAACTCGACCGCGCCGCCGAGCAGATGATTCTCGAAGCAGGCGCGAAACCCACGTTCAAGGGCTATCACGGCTATCCTTTCTCCATCTGCTCGTCGGTCAACGAACAGGTCGTGCATGGCTTCCCCTCGGATTACGTGCTGCGCGACGGCGATATTATTTCGATCGATGTGGGCGCAACCCTGAACAAGTACGTGGGCGACACGGCGACGACCGTGCCTGTGGGGCGTGTGAGCGAAGATAAGTTGCACCTGATTCGCGTGGCGGAAGAGTGTCTGGAACGTGCCATCGAACAGTGTCGCCACGGGAAGCATTTGGGCGACATCGGTTGGGCGGTGCAGGAGCTGGCCGAAGCGGAAGGCTACACGCTCGTGCGCGATTATGGCGGCCACGGCATCGGGCGGAAGATGCACGAAGACCCGCATATCCCGAACTACGGGCGACCGGGGACGGGCGCTAAGATCAAGAACGGCTACGTTTTCGCCGTCGAGCCGATGCTCAACATGGGCACGCATCACACGAAGACGCTCGCGGACGGCTGGACGGTCGTGACGGTTGACGGGCGGCCGAGCGCGCATGTCGAGCACACGATCGCCGTCACGGAAGAGGGGCCGGAAGTGCTGACGCGCGTGCCGGAAGAGATCGAGCGGATGCAAGTGGCTCGTGCGGCGCTGGCCGATGCAGGCGCGGGCGTCCCCGGCTTGGCATAAGGTCAATGCTGTGTTAATATCCGAAGTTTGCCGAACCTGGCAATTTTAAATCTATCGGGAAGCGCGAAGGTTTGTCCGGCCGTAAGGCGTGGCGGATTGCTCGCCCCGGTTTCGATTAAGAGGCCGGAAACTTCGATGGAAAAGGTGGATGGGTTATGAAAGTAAGAGCTTCTGTTAAAAAGATGTGCGACAACTGCAAGGTCATCCACCGCAAAGGCGTGGTGCGCGTGATCTGCACGAATCCGAAGCACAAACAGCGACAAGGCTAAGAGTTGATTTCAGATTTGAGATTTCGAGTCTCAAATTTTTAAGAGTTGGAGAGAAGAAATGGCTCGTGTGGTTGGCGTCGATCTCCCGGTGAACAAGCGCGTTGAGGTCGGCCTTACATATATTTACGGTATCGGGCGTTCGCGCTCGAAGGCGATCCTGCAAGAGGCGGGCATCAATCTCGACACGCACGTGCGCGATCTGGACGAGGATCAACTCGGCCGCATCCGCTCCATCATCGAGGGGCAGGGCGAGGTCGAAGGCGACTTGCGCAAGCGCGTGCAGATGGACATCAAGCGTCTGATGGACATCGGCGCGTATCGCGGTTTGCGTCATCGTCGCGGTCTTCCCGTCCGCGGACAGCGCACGCACACCAACGCGCGCACGCGTAAAGGGCCGCGCCGCGCCACTATCGCCAAGAAGAAAGCGCCCGGCAAGAAGTAGCGGGAAGCTGTTAGCCGTTAGCTATTAGCTGTTAGCTTTTTGTCTGATAGCGTGCGGCAAGGGTTTAAATTGAGAGCGGTGGCTAGCTAAGGTTTTGGCTAACAGCTAATCGCTAAAAGCTAAAAGCGGATTTATGGCAAAAGCAACAGCAGCAGGCGGTAAGAAGAAGACCTTTCGCAAGAAAGAGAAGAAGAACATCCCGAACGGGATCGCATTCATCGCGGCGTCTTTCAACAACACGATGATCTCGATCACGGATTTGGAAGGCAATTTGATCGCGCAGTCGTCTTCGGGCGCGCGCGGCTTCCGCGGTTCGCGTAAAGGGACGCCGTTCGCCGCGCAGCAGGCGGCGTATGAAGCAGCGCAGAAGGCGAAGGACGCGGGGATGCAGCAGTGCGAAGTGCGTGTCAAGGGGCCGGGCGGCGGGCGCGAATCCGCTATCCGCGCCATTAACAACGCAGGCATCCGCGTCACCTCCATCCGCGACACGACGCCGATCCCGCACAACGGTTGCCGCCCGCCGAAGCGGCGCAGAGTTTAAACGAGCAGTTAGCTGTTAGCGATTAGCTGTTAGCCAAACCGGAATCTTTTGTTTGGCTAATCGCTAACAGCTAATCGCTAATCAACCTAAAGGACGAAGGGTCGTTGCGCGCAAAAGCGTGTGCGGCCTGTAAACTTTTCCGTCTTAATTATTAGACTGGAGGCAGAAAGAAGTGGCTAGGTATAGAGCAGCGGTGTGCCGTTTGTGCCGCCGCGAAGGTGCGAAACTATTTTTGAAGGGCGACAAGTGCTACAAGCCTTCGTGCCCGATTGAAGCGCGCGGCACTCAGCCGCCCGGACAACACGGAAACTCACCGCGCCGCGGCAAAGCCCTCGTCGGCTACGGCCAGCAGTTGCGCGAAAAGCAGAAAGTCAAACGCATCTATTTCATTCTCGAAGGTCAGTTCCGCAACTACTTCGAGCGCGCCGCACGCCAGAAGGGCATCACGGGCGAGAACCTGCTCGTCCTGTTGGAGCGCAGGCTCGACAACGCCGTCTATCGCGCGGGTTTCTCCACGTCGCGGCGGCAGGCGCGCCAGTTGGTCAATCACGGCCACATCGAAGTGAACGGGCGCAAAGTCGATATTCCATCTTTTCAGGTGAAGGCCGGAGACGTGGTGACGGTGCGCGAGACGAGCCGCAAGAACGCGCACATCGAAGGCGCGTGGCAGACGGCCGCCGGTCGCGGTCGCCCCTCGTGGCTTGCGCCCGCCGAAGGCGCGGAGATGGGAGCACGCGTGGCGAGTTTGCCGACGCGCGACGACATCGACCGTTCGATCAACGAGCAACTCATCGTCGAACTTTATAGCAAGTAACATCCGCGCGCCGGAGGCGACGCGTTGGTCGTTTGTTTTCGCGCATGTCGCCCTCGAAAAGGTGACATGCGCGAGTGGACGATCAGGCGGTGTCGCCGCCCGTCGCGCACAGTAGGGCTTTAACTAACAGCCAGAGGGTCAAAAAAAAGTATGGCTATGGATCAAAATAATCTCTGGACAGGGTTTCAAATGCCGCGCCGTCTGGCGGTCGAGAACGAAACGTTGACCGACCGTTACGGGCGTTTCTCCGCGCAGCCTTTCGAGCGTGGCTTCGGCACGACCATCGGCAACAGTTTGCGCCGTGCGCTGCTCTCTTCAATCGAAGGCGCGGCCATTACGGCCGTGAAGATCGAGGGCGTCGAGCACGAATTTTCTTCCATTCGCGGCGTCGTGGAAGACGCCACGGACGTGATCCTGAACCTCAAGCAGATTCCCATCAAGCTGCACGGCTCAGAGGCGAAGACCTTGACGATCAGCAAGACGGGCGCGGGCGAAGTCTTGTCGGGCGACATCGAAACCGATGCGGACGTGGAAGTGCTCGACCCGAATGTCTACATCGCCACCGTTAGCGAAGGCGGCTCGCTCAACATCGAGATGCGCCTGAAGCGCGGGCGCGGCTACGTTCCGGCCGACCGCAACTTCGACGAAGACTTGAGCCTCGGCTACATCCCCGTCGACTCCGTGCACACGCCCGTCAAGAAGGTGAACTACACGGTCGAGGCCGCGCGCCTCGGTCAGAACACGGAGTTCGACAAGTTGACGATCGACGTGTGGACGGACGGCTCGGTGAAGCCGGACGACGCCGTTGGCCTCGCGGCCAAGTTGATCAAAGACCACATGGCGATCTTCATCAACTTCGAAGAGGACACGGACGAGTTTGCCTACACAGGGATCGAGCGTCCGCCCCTGCCGCGCAACGATCAACTCGACCGCTCGGTTGACGAACTCGAACTCTCGGTGCGCTCCTACAACTGCCTGAAGAACGCGCAGATCAAGAGCATCCGCGACCTCGTCCAGCGCTCGGAGCGCGAGATGCTGGCGACGAAGAATTTCGGCAAAAAATCGCTCAACGAGATCAAAGACATCCTGCACGGGATGGGCCTGGACTTCGGCATGGAGTTTGACGAACAGGGCAACCCGATCCCCGGCACGGGCGGGCGCGACTCCGACATCAGCGACTTTGCCGACGACGAAGAAGAGTAAAGAAGTTATCGGCTGTGAGCTTTCAGCTTTCAGCTTTGAATACGAACAAGAAGCTAATAGCTAACAGCTAAGAGCTAAGAGCTAATCGAATCATGCGACATCTGAAAGCACATCGCAAATTGGGGCGGACGACCGAACACCGTCTCTCACTGTTGCGCAATCTGGCGACTTCTCTGATCAACGCGCGCAACGAGCGCGTCGTCACCACGCTGCCGAAGGCGAAAGAGTTGCGCCCGTTTATCGAGCGCGTGATCACTCTGTCGCGCAAGGCGCAGGGCTTAGAGGGCGACGACGCGGCCGTGCAGGCCGTCCATCTGCGCCGTCAGGCTGCGGCCTTCTTCCATTCGGGCAACCGCCAGCAAAAGAGCGAGACGGGGCGTCGCGGCGCGGTGCGCCCTGTGCGCACGGCGGGCGTGGCCGCCGTCAAACGTCTGTTTGATGAACTGGGCGAACGCTACAAAGACCGTCCGGGCGGCTATACGCGCATCATCAAGTTGGGACGCAGGGACGGCGACAACGCCGAACTCGCCATCATCGAACTCGTCGGCAACCCGCGCGAGGTCGAGGCGTCGAAGCAGACGGAGAAGCGCGCCAAGTCGGTCACGTCAGACAAGCGTAAGTCGGCGCGTGCATCGAAGTCGGGCGAAGCCGAAGGTGGTCGTCGCGGCGGTCGTAAAGCCGATAAGACTTACGAGCGCGAAGAGACGACCGAGGCGCGCGGCAGCCGCAGCAAGACCGGCGGCACTGATGTGAAAGACGCGGACAAAGCGGGCAGCGGCGGACGCCGTGCGAAGAAGACCGAATCGACGGCCGCCGAGAAAGATACGGACAAATAGAGCCAGAGAGCGGGCGGGGCGCGCTTCGCGCTGTGAAAGCGAAGCGCGCCCTTTGTCTCGCCGACCGCCAGCCCCGATTCCCCCGTGTGCGCAAGAGGATTCCGAACCCCGCGCGCCGTCTGCGGGAAGGGGCTTTGATTTTGCTCTACCAACGCCGAGCAGGAGAGACCGCTTAAAACTCAAGCAGCGCGGAGGTGTAACCGAAAGATGAGCGACGAAAAGAGACCCGATGAGGCCGCGTCGGGCGGCGACCAGTCGAACGAATATGCCGGAGGCAGCGGTGCGACGCGCCAAACCCAGCAGTCGTCGGCCGATGCGCGCCGCAGCGGTGGTAACGCTGGCACAGGAGGCATTGGCAGCGGTAATCTCGGCGGCGGGCGTCACGGCTCGCGCCGTCGTCATCGCGGCGAGCGCGCTGGCAGCGGCAGCGAAGGACAGCCCGCCTCGCGTCGTGCAGAGGCTTCGATCAACATGGACGAGTTGCGCGAGTTGGCCGACTTGATCGCGGCGCAGGGCTTCACCGAGTTTGAACTCGAGAAGGAAGGCTTTCGCCTGCGCTTGAGCCGCAACACTTACCAGCAGGCTCCGCCGAGCACGACGCCGACGGCCGCCGGGTCGGTCATCCCGTTTCCGTCGCCTTCAACTGCTGCCGCACCACAGACGGCCGCGCCCGCTCCGAGCGCCGCACCGAGCGCGCACGCCTCGCCCGGGACGGCTATGGGGACGGCCGCTGCGCCCGCAGCAGCGGCTGCGACAGAAGCGCCGGCTCCCGTCGAAGATTTGTTCAAGATCACTTCGCCCATCGTCGGCACGTTCTATCGCGCGGCGTCGCCCACGTCCGAGCCGTTTGTCGGACAGGGCAGCCGCGTCGAACCCGAAACCGTCGTCTGCATCATCGAAGCAATGAAATTGATGAACGAGATACAGGCCGAGGTCAGCGGCACGATCGAGAAGATTTACGTCGAAAACGGTCAGCCCGTCGAATACGGGCAGGCGTTGTTCGGAATCAAGAGATGAGAAGGTAGTGACGAGTGACGAGTGACAAGTTGAAAACTAACACTTGTCTTAACTCGTCACTTGTCACTTGTCACTTTTCTTATGGCAATTGCTCCGCGCAAATTTCGAAAGATTCTGATCGCGAATCGCGGCGAGATCGCATGCCGGATTATCTGGGCGTGCAAGGAGATGGGCATTCAAACCGTCACCGTGCATTCGGAGGCCGACCGCGATTCGCTGCACGTGCGTTTCGCAGACCAGTCCATCTGCATCGGCCCTGCGCCCTCGACGCAAAGTTATTTGAATATCCCGGCCGTCATCAGCGCGGCCGAGATCATGAACGTCGATGCGATTCATCCCGGTTACGGCTTCCTCGCGGAGTCGTCTTACTTCGCGGAGATTTGCGAGGCGTGCAACATCAAGTTCATAGGGCCGCGCTCGTCCGTCATCAAGTTGATGGGCGATAAGGTCGAAGCGCGGCGCGCGATGCAAGAGGCGGGCGTGCCGATCTTGCCGGGCAGCCCCGACCCTCTGGAGACGGAGGAAGAGGCCGTCGCTCTGGCGCGCGAGATCGGTTTTCCAGTCATCATCAAGGCGGCGGCGGGCGGAGGCGGGCGCGGCATGCGCATCGTGCGCACCGAGGCGGAACTGGGACAAGCTCTGGAGACGGCTTCGAACGAAGCCCTCACGGCGTTCAAGAACGGCGACGTCTACATCGAACGCTACGTCGAACGACCGCGCCACGTCGAGATACAGGTGATGGCCGACGAGTTCGGCAACTGCGTGCACCTCGGCGAGCGCGATTGCTCCGTGCAGCGTCGCCACCAGAAGTTGATCGAGGAAGCGCCTTCACCAGCGCTCTCGCGCGAGTTGCGCGAACGCATGGGGCAGGTCGCCGTCGAAGCCTGCAAGCGCGTCGGCTACTCGAACGCGGGCACAATCGAGTTTCTGCTGGACGAAGACGGCAGTTTCTACTTCATGGAGATGAACACGCGCGTACAGGTGGAGCATCCCGTCACGGAGATGATCACTCTGGCCGACATCGTGCGCAATCAGATTCGCGTCGCGGAGGGCGAAGAGTTGGCCTTCCGGCAGGAGGACGTGATCTTCGCCGGACACTCCATCGAATGCCGCATCAACGCAGAGCACCCGGAGAAGTTCACGCCGTCGCCCGGCTTGATCACGGCCTGCAACATACCGGGCGGCCCCGGCGTGCGCGTGGACACGGCCATCTATCCCGGCTACTTCGTGCCGCCCTATTACGATTCGCTGATCGCGAAATTGATCGTGCATGCGCGCACGCGCGAACTGGCGATTGCGCGTATGCGCCGCGCGCTCGAAGCGATGGTCATCGAGGGGATCAAGACGACGATCCCGCTCCATTTGAAGATCATGGACGACCCGCAGTTTCAGTCGGGCCACTTTTCGACCAAGTTTCTGGAAGAGTTTTTCGAGCGCCAGAACAGCACGGGCGGCGTCCATGCCGCCAACGCTTAAAGTCCGCGGCCAGAGGCTTTCGCCGACGCGTTGACCGAGCGGAACCGAGCATTTATAATGAACGACTTTCCCGCAGGGGATTTTCGCGTCTGAGGAGAGTAGAGAGATGTCTTACGCAATTATCAGGTCGGGCGGCAAGCAGTTTCGCGTCGCGCAAGGCGAGACGGTGCGCGTGCCTTCGTTGAACGCGGAGGCGGGCAAGACGGTCGAGTTCGACGTGCTCGTCGTCGGCGACGATTCGGGCACGCGGGTCGGGTCGCCCACGGTCGAAGGCGCGCGTGTGGCGGGCACAATCGTCGAGCACGGGCGCGGCGACAAGATCATCGTCTTCAAGATGAAGCGCCGCAAACAGTACAAACGCACGCAAGGCCACCGGCAAAATTACACGGCGGTGAAGATCGACACGATAGGCTAGTAAATCATGAATCGTAAATCGTGAATAGAAGAAATCCTGTTCTTTCTATTTACGATTGACGGTTACGATTCACGGCTTTTTATTCATCGTTACTTTCGAGGTTTCTAGTTATGGCACATAAAAAGGGAGTCGGCAGTTCGCGTAACGGTCGCGATTCGGCGTCGCAGCGGTTGGGGCTGAAAAAGTTTGGCGGCGAGCGCGTGCTCGGCGGCAACATCCTAGCGCGGCAGCGCGGCACGAAATGGAAGCCGGGCAAGAACGTCGGGCGCGGCAAAGACGACACGTTGTTCGCCTTGATCGACGGCATCGTCAAGTTTGAAGACAAGGGACGGCAGGGCAAGTTCATCAGCGTCTACGCCGCCGAAAGGGCGGGCGCAGGAGTCGAAACTCCCGCGACCGAGACGATTGCCGCCTAAGCCGAGCGGTCATTCAACAGTTACTTTGCGACGCCCGCGCCTGCTCACACGAACAAGCGGCGGGCGTCCTTTCCTTTTAACGATGAACGCGGAACGATGAATGATGAAGTAACAGCATTAGCTTCGCTTTCGTTCATCGCTCATCGTTCCGCGTTCATCGTTTGTCGTTATGTTTATTGATCGGGTCAAAATTCGCGTGCGCGGGGGGCATGGCGGCAACGGCGTGACGGCCTTCCGGCGCGAGAAGTTCGTGCCGCGCGGCGGCCCTTCGGGCGGCGAGGGGGGCAAGGGCGGCGACGTGTGGCTCGTGGCCGATTCGGGCGTCAACACGCTCTTGCACCTGCGCTACAACCCCGAACACAGCGCCGAGCGCGGACGCCACGGCGAAGGCTCGAACCGTTCGGGACGCGAGGGCGAAGACGTACAGGTGCGCGTGCCCGTCGGCACGCAGGTCTACGACGCGGAGACGGGCGACCTGATGTGCGATCTAGCCGAAGAGGGACAGCGCTGGCTCGCGGCCAAAGGCGGGCGCGGCGGCTTTGGCAACTCGCATTTCGCCACCTCCACGAATCGCGCGCCGCGCTACCATCAAGACGGCAGCCCCGGCGAAGAGCACGAGTTGCAACTCGAACTGAAACTTCTGGCCGACGTAGGGCTGGTCGGCTTTCCGAACGCGGGCAAGTCAACTTTGATCTCGACCGTCTCTGCGGCCAAACCAAAGATCGCCGATTATCCTTTCACGACGCTCGAACCGCACCTCGGCGTCGTTGACCTAGGCGACTATCGCACCTTCGTCATCGCAGACATCCCCGGCCTGATCGAAGGCGCGCACGAGGGCGCAGGGTTAGGTGATCGCTTCCTGCGCCACGTCGAGCGGACGAAACTGTTGTTGCATCTCGTCGATGTCTCGTCCGTTTCGGGGCGCGACGCAGTGAGCGATTACGACGCGATCAACCGCGAGTTGCGCGCCTACGATCCGCAGTTGGCCGAACGCCCGCAGATCGTCGTGGCGACGAAAATAGACGCGCTCGACGACCCGGAGCGTCTGGAAAACCTGCGCCGCCGCGCCGCTGCGGACGGGCGCGAGTTCCACGAGATTTCTTCGGTGACGAACACGGGCGTGCGCGAACTCGTCTACGCCGTCTCGCAGGCGCTCGACGCCTTGAGCGAGGGCGAGCGCGCGGCGAAAGTTGAGACGCGTGTTTATGTCGAGACGCGCGCCGATGTGAACGAGACGCGCGAGCAAGAGGACGCGGGTGACAGGGCAGCGGCGGGCAAGGGCGGCGGGGCGACGCCTCTGGACTAAAGCTATGGACGCGGAGCGCAAGGGGAGCAGCGGCAGCGCCGCACGTCGTATTGCGCTCTACGGCGGCTCGTTCGATCCGGTTCACGACGGCCACGTGGCGGTGGCGCGCGAGTTGTTGAAGTTGTTCGCGCTCGACGAAGTTCTTTTCATCCCGGCGCACGTCGCGCCGCACAAACGTCGTAGCGTCCAGCCCGCTTCGCCACTGCATCGTTACGCGATGCTCGCGCTGGCGACGATGGACGATGAACGCCTGCGCGTCTCCACGGTCGAACTGGACGAACCGGAGAAGCCCTACACGGTGGAGACGATTGCGCGTTTGAAGACGGACGCGCCGGACGCGCGCTTTCTGTTCGTGATGGGCGCGGATTCGTGGGAAGAGATCACGACCTGGCGCGAGTGGGAGCGTCTGCTCCGTTTGACTTCGCACGTCGTCGTTACGCGCCCCGGTTACGAACTACAGACCGGGCACGTTACGGAAGAAGCGCGCGGGCGGATAGTTGATTTGAGGCAAGGAGAAGCGGCGGGCGAGTCAAACAGTCGGCCGGTTGAGTTGACGGAAGAGTCGAAAATTTATTTCACAGACGCGGTGCAGTTGGAGATCGCGTCGAGCGATATACGTCGCGCCCTGCGCGAGGCGGGCGACGAGCAGCAAGCGGGAAGCATTAAAGTGCCGCAGCCTGTGGCGGAGTACATCAAAAAATACAGGCTCTACAGAGAGGCGCATGAAACAGAACGACACGACGCCGGAAGAGAGCGCGCTCACGACTAAGAAGCGCGCGGCATTGAAGAAAGAAACGGATGCCGGGGCGACGACGCCCGCGCCGGATAGCGACGCGGCTGCGGCCACATCGGCGAGCGCACCGGGCGACAAGGCTCTGGACGCGCGCATCGAGAGTGCGCTCCGCGCGGCGAGCGACAAGAAGGCGCACGACCTCGTCGTGCTCGACCTTAGACCCGTCGCCACCTTCACCGATTACTTCCTGATCGCCAGCGGCACGAACGCGCGTCAGGTGCAGGCCATCGCAGACGAGGTGACGGAACGTCTGAAGCGCGAAGGCACGCGCGCGGAGCGCATCGAAGGCTACAAGACGGCCGAGTGGGTGCTGGTGGATTACGGCGATTTCATCTGCCACATCTTTGAAGAGAAGGCGCGTCGCTTCTACGATCTTGAGCGTCTGTGGCGCGAAGGCGTGCGCGTCCCGCTGCCCGCCGATTTGCAGGCGGACGCCGGGGGCGGCAGTAGCGGCGCGGCGGGCGGTTCTTTGAGAAACGAATCGTGACGGAACTGGTGGCGCAGTCGGATGCGATGCGCGAGGCCGTGCGTCTCGCCGGTCGCGTCGCGACGACTGACGCCAACGTCCTCATCACGGGCGAATCGGGCGTGGGTAAAGACGCGCTCGCGCTCTACGTCCACCGGCAGTCGAAACGCTCGGCCGCTTCGTTCGTCAAGATCGACTGCGCCGCTTTGCCAGCCGATCTGTTGGAGGCGGAGTTGTTCGGTTACGAGCGCGGGGCGTTCACGGGCGCGCAGGAAGCGAAGCCCGGACGGCTCGAAGCGGCGCATCGCGGCACGCTCGTTCTGGACGAAATCGCGCATCTTTCGACCGACGCGCAGGCGAAACTCCTGCGTGTCATCGAACAGCGCGAATTCGAGCGTCTGGGGGGCAGGCGCACCGTGCGCGTGGACGCGCGCCTTCTGGCGCTGACCAACGTCGATCTGGACGAAGCGGTCAAACGACGCGCGTTTCGGCCGGATTTGTACTATCGCCTGAACGTAGTGCGCATTCACGTGCCGCCTTTGCGCGAACGCCGTGCGGACGTGCGGAAACTGGCCGGAGGGTTTTTGCGCACCTTTGCGCGCAAGCACGGGCGGCGGGTGCTCAAAATCGCGCCCGACGCGCTCAAATTATTGGAAACTTACGACTTCCCCGGCAACGTCAGGGAACTATCGCACGTCTTAGAGCGAGCCGTAATCGTGGCCGACGGCGAAAGGGTCGATGTGGAGCATCTGCCGGAAGCCGTTCGCGCCGCTGCTTCGCTGCAAAGAAGGCGCGATGCGCGTCGCATGACGCTCAGCGAACTCGAAGCTGCCTACATCGCGGAGACGCTCGCGGCCGTCGGCGGCAACAAATCCGAGGCCGCACGCCTGCTCGGCATCAGCCGCAAGAATCTCTACGAGCGACTGGCGCGATACAGGAAGGATGAAGGATGAGGGCTGAGGGATGAACAAAACGGGATGGTGAGAGTTGAGCAATTATCTGATTCATCCTTTATCCCTTATCCTTCATCCCTGCGACGATGCGTATTCGCCTGATCTGGGTGGGCAAGACGAAGAACGAGCATGTGCGCGCGCTCGTGGGCGATTATTTGCAAAGGTTGGGGCGTTTCGTCCGCTGCGAGGTGACGGAGCTGCGCGAGAGCGCCGGGGGCGACGAACGCAGCATCGTCGAAGAAGAGAGTAAGCGTGTGGCATCGGCGCTTGCGGGGCGTGCGGACGGCGTGACGGTGCTGTTGGATGTCGAGGGACGGCGCGAATGGAGTTCGCCGGAACTGGCGGCGCAAGTAGAGCGCTGGCAGACGGAGGGCAAGAAAGAGATCGCGTTCGTCGTCGGCGGTCATCTGGGCGTGAGCGGGGAATTGAAGGCGAAGGCCGACGTGCGCTGGTCTCTGTCGCGCCTGACGCTGACGCACGAGATGGCTCGCGTCGTGCTGGTCGAACAGCTTTATCGCGCATACACGATCATGCACGGGCTGCCGTACCAGAAGTAGGGGGCGCGTGAGCAGGTTGAAACCTTTGTCGCGCGCACGCGTTTTATTTGAAATCGAGATCGGTCAGAGGACAAGTAGGGTTTTTAAGAGAGGGGCATCAAATGGATAAGCGTAGATTGAAATCATACCGTGATCGTTTGTTGGAACGGCGCGAGGGTTTGTTTCGGCAGGTGACGGAGGCTGAGATGTCGAGCCGCGAGCGCGACCTCGAAGCGACGCAAGACCCGGCCGACATGGCCGCCAATGCCTACACGAAGGAACTATTGATCTCTATGTCGGCCAACGACCGGCGGCTGCTCGGCTTGATTGACGAGGCGTTGAACCGCATCGAGACGGGCGGCTTCGGCGAATGCGTCAACTGCGGCGAACCGGTGCAGGAGAAACGTCTGGAGGCCGTGCCCTGGGCGCGCTTCTGTCTCAAGTGTCAGGATTTGCAGGAGCGCGGCCTGTTGAACCCGGAAGAAGAATAACCGCACACCAAAATTGAACCGGCAACGACAGCCCTCCGACTCGGAACGTCCGAGTCGGAGGGCTGTCGTCTTTAAGAAACGATGAAGGGAACGATGGTGAATGGTGAATGGTAAAGACAGTTCTGATCCATTTACCATTTACCATTCACCATTCACCACCTTAATTGTAAACTTCCGCCGATGTGGTTGACGCGACAACTTGATGCGCTGTGCGATGCGACGTTGGCGCTGGTCTACCCGATGCGTTGTGCGGCGTGTGGCGTGGCGGGCGTGGAGACGCGGCGGGATGCGCCCGCGTGCGCAGAGTGCTGGCGCGAGACGACGACTTTCACGGGCGACGAGACCTGTTGCTGGAAGTGCGGCGCGCAAGCTCTGGGCGAGGTGTCGCCGGAGAAGAGAGAGCATGTGCGTTGTCGCCGCTGCGACGCGGACGCGTTTACGGCGGCGCGCTCGTTAGGAAAATATGAAGGGGCACTCGGCGCGTCGATCCTGACTTTGAAGCACGAGCCGCACGTCTCGGCGCGTCTGTCGCGATTACTGTTTGACGCGCAGCGTCGGCCGCCGCTCAACGCGGCCACGCGCATCGTGCCCGTCCCGCTCCACGCCGAGCGCGAACGCGAGCGCGGCTTCAATCAGGCCACGGTGCTTGCGCGCGCACTGGCGGCGCTTACGAAACTTCCGCTCGACGAATGGAGCGTCGTGCGCACGCGGCACACTGTGCGCCATCGCGCCGGGATGGATGCACGCGCGCGGCGCGAGACCGTGGAGAGCGCGTTTCGAGTCGAACGCCCGCGTCTCGTCGCAGGCGAGCGCGTCCTGCTCGTCGACGACGTGTTCACCACGGGCGCGACCGTCTCGGCATGCGCGCAGGCTCTCAAAGACGCTGGCGCGTTGGATGTATTCGTCCTGACTGTGGCGCGTGCTTGACGGCAGAACTCCAAAGACCGGCAAGCGACATCTGCTCTAACTAACCTCTGGCCTCTGAACTCTAACCTCTGTATGATGTCCGCATGAGAGACCTCTATCCCGCGATTGAACCATACGATCAAGGCATGTTGCCCGTGTCGCCCGTGCACACGCTTTATTACGAACAGAGCGGCAACCCCGAAGGCTTGCCCGTAGTCTTTTTGCACGGCGGTCCCGGCGGCGGAACCGTCCCCGATTACCGGCGCTTCTTCGACCCGGCGGCCTACCGCATCGTTCTCTTCGATCAGCGCGGCGCGGGCAAGAGCACGCCGCACGCGAATCTGGAAGAGAACACGACGTGGCATCTCGTCGCGGACATCGAACGGATACGCGAGCATCTGGGCGTCGAGAGTTGGGTCGTCTTCGGCGGCTCGTGGGGCAGCACTCTGGCGCTCGCCTACGCGCAGACGCACCCCGAACGAGCGCTTGCGCTCGTCTTGCGCGGCATCTTTCTTTGCCGCCCGAAAGAGATTCAGTGGTTCTATCAGGAAGGCGCGAGCGCCATCTATCCGGACGCTTGGGAGCACTACGTCCGGGTTATCCCTGAAGCGGAACGAGGCGATCTGCTCGGCGCGTTTTACCGTCGCCTGACGAGCGAAGATGAAGCGACGCGGCTCGAAGCGGCGCGCGCGTGGAGCGTCTGGGAAGGCAGCACTTCGAAGCTCTACCCGGACGAAGATTTCATCTCGCACTTCGGCGACCCGCAATTCGCGCTCGCCTTCGCGCGCATCGAGTGTCACTACTTCACGCACAACGCCTTCTTCGACACAGACAACTACCTGATCGAAAACGTAGGGAAGATTAGGCACATTCCGGCCGTCATCGTGCAGGGGCGCTACGACGTGGTGTGTCCGCTGATGAGCGCCTGGGAACTGCATCGCGCGTGGCCGGAAGCCGAATTCCGCATCATCCCCGACGCAGGCCACTCCGCACTCGAACCCGGCACACGCGCCGCCCTTATCGAAGCCACGGACAAGTTTAGAAGACAGTGACAAGTGACGAGTGCCGAATGACGAGTTGAAGATAAGCAGTTAATTTAACTTGTTACTCGTTGCTTGTCGGTCGCCGCTTTGTTTTAACTTGTCACTCGTCACTTGTCACTTGTCACTTCCCAATGGCTTCTGTACTATCTGGAAGCAATATGAATGGACGAGTTTTAGTCCTTAACGCATCCTTCGAGCCGATCAACGTGTGTACGGAGCGGCGCGCGGTGGTGATGATCTTCAAAGGCGTGGCGCGCGTCGAGGAACACAACGGGCACATGCTGCACTCGGCGCGTGTAACGATGCACGCGCCCTCTGTCATACGGCTGACCGAGTACATTCACATCCCCTTCAAAAATCGCTCGCTGTCGCGCAAGAACATTTTGCTGCGCGACCATTCGACGTGCCAGTATTGCGCCAAGCAACTGCCACCCTCCGACCTAACGCTTGACCACGTCTACCCGCGTTCGCGTGGCGGCGAATCGACGTGGGATAATCTAGTGGCCTGCTGCAAACGCTGCAACCACAAGAAGGGCAATCGCACGCCCGAGGAGGCCGGGATGCATCTGGTGCGCCACCCCCGCGGATTTTCGCTGCACGTCAGCCGCCAGATCATGCGCTACCTTGGACGCGCGGATCAGACCTGGCGCAAGTATCTTTTTTACGAGTCAGACACAGGAGAGTCGGACGGTTAACGGCCATCCGATCCGCGAGATAGTCTAATACGTATTGCCGGTTCAACTGATAAAGGATTCTAACTAATGAATGAAACCATACTAGCCATCGGATTCGGGACACAGGAACTTCTGATCATTCTCCTGATCGTCTTCGTTCTCTTCGGCGCGAGCCGCCTGCCGCAACTCGCCAAAGCGCTGGGGCAGAGCAAACGCGCCTTCAAGCAAGGCTTGGACGAAGCCGACGACGAGGCGCGCATAGATGAAGCGCGCCGCCGCGAACGACTCCGCGCCTCCGAGTCCACTCTGAGAGAAGACGAACTTTCCACGGACAAATACACCGCCAACAAGCCGCGCTGAGACGAACGCAATTCGAGACAGACGCAACAGAGAGTCGGCGCCCAC
>DASZCS010000116.1:0-8575 GCA_035942855.1 Pyrinomonadaceae bacterium
CCGTTATTGGATCGGTTGGCCGCCCACGTCTGTTAATCGTCAGCGTTCGAGTTGTGCGAACGTTTTAGTTCACGGCACAGCCTCCACGTTGACGAGGAAGCGGAACGCGCCGTCCTGCATCACGCCGAGCAGGAAGCGCACGTTGATGCTCGACCCGTTGGCGAGCGAGCCGCCGGGGAGGGCGACCGTCACGCTTGAGTTAAGACCGCCACCGTTCACTTGAGTAGGCGCGTCGAGGGTTGTGCCGATGATGGTGATCAAGCCGCCGTTGGCGGTTGTGTCGGTGGAAGTGATCAAACGAAGGTCGGCCGTGCCGGCGGGCGGCGCGGTCGTGCCCGTGCGCGTCGTCACGTCCACGAGGCGGAAGCGTAGGGCGCTGATGGATGCTCCGGTCGTGTTGGTGAATTTGCGGCGTATGTCGAGCGTGCCGAAGGCGGCGTTGACAGGGTTCGCCCCGGCCGCGCTGCGTATGCGATTGGGCGGGGCGTTCGAGGCCGCCGTCGGGTCTATCAGCGACGCCTTGATCGTCGAGTTGCGCTGGATGGGCGAGGCCAGATTCTCAGGCCCCGGTGCGCCGAGCGTCGAAGCGCGTGTGCTGAAGACGCCGTGTGTGACGGAGACGAAGAGAAAGTCTGTGTCGTTGTTGCCGGAGTCCTGCGGTGTGCCGCTGCCGAGTTGCCGCACGAAACTATATTCGCCGTTAACGGTGATGCCGCCCGTGCCCGCGCCGCTCGGTGAGATGGGCGTGCCCTCAAAGAAGAGTGGGTCGCGGTTGTCGAAACCTGCCGAGTCGATGCGATTAGCGCCCGAGGCGACTGCTCCGGCGAATAAGCCGACGCCTGAGCCGTCCGGGATGTCGGCGGTCAAACTGCCGTTCGAGGCCGTGAGCGCGCCGAGGCCATAGGCTGCACCTGTGACGAGGTAGTGGCCGCGTGCCGGAATGACCGTCGTGCTGCTGCCGAGTGCGCCGGGCGCGGTGAACACGGTGGTCGGCGTGCCGGCGGCGTTCAGGGCTTGCAGCGTAAAGCCGCTGATGTCGAGCGCGGCGTTCGTAGCGTTGTATAACTCGACGAACTCGTCCGTCGCACCGGCCAGACCGTGGAAACGAAGTTCGCTGATGACGACCTGCCCGGAGGCGGCGGGCGGCGCGGGGGCGGGCGTGACGGTGATGACGGCCGTGCCGGTCATGCTCTGCCCGTCAGGGTTGGTAATGGTCACGTCCTTCGGGCCGACGGTGGCTCCGACGGTCGAGATGTTGAGCGTCACCTGCGTCGGGCTGTTGTAGGTGACGCTGTTGACGGTGACGCCGCCGGTCACGGTCGCGTTGATGTGGTTGAAGGGGAGAGCGGGAGACGCGAGGTTTGCGCCCGGATCGTAGAAGCCAGAGCCGCTCACGGACGTGCCATTGATGACGACGTTGGTGGAAGAAGAACCGGCGGGCACGGTCGGCGGCACGGCGGCGGTCGGCGTTGCGGGCGGCGGCGCGTTGAGTTTGACGACGCGCGTGCCGTAGGTGTTCGTGCCGTTGCAGTATTCCTGAATCGTCCACATCGTCATGTCGTCGAGCGGGTCGAGCGAAGTGAAAGAGTAATCGCCCCAGCGGCGGGGCGGGCCGGGGTCGCCCGGCGGGTTATAAGCCGAAGACGTGGAGGTGTAGATATTGACTGCGCCGGTCGTGCCGAGCGTGTCGGAGGCGAGTCGGCCGTTGGTCGCGGCGTTAGCGCGGAAGGGCGTTCCGGCCGTGCTGTAGCCGAGGGCAGCATGCCCCTGACCGGAAACCATCACGGACGGCAGCCAGTATTGCCGCGCGTTGGCCTGCGTCGTATTGGCGCTGTCGAAGATCGTGCCGGTCTGGTTGAAGGTCGGCGTCCCCGTGCCCGGCGGGACGATGATCTCGTACCAGCGGACGGACATGCGACGATTGGTGGCGTTGGTTGAAGCGACGCCCGTGTTGTCGGTCGTAAAACTGTGCGCTGTCCACAATCTGCCGTTGCGTATGTGCGCGGCGTAGAGGCGGTCGTCGAGTCCGTCGAGGCGGCCGTTCGTGCCGCCCGTGTTGCCGAGATGGTCAACGCTGATGGCCGAAGTCGTCGTGCCCGGCGTGGTCATGGCGATGTTGGCGGAGATGGTGGGCGTGCCGCCGGGGTCGCTGACGCGACGCATGCAGAGTCGGCTGAAGGCTGCGAAGCTCGCGCCGATGAAATAACCTTCGGTGGCCGAAGGGTTGTAGTTGTCCACGCCGCGCGGTTCGAGCATCCCGTCCGTGCCGATGAGATTGCGGAAGGCGGTCGTGACGACCGGCCCGCCGCTCAAGACCGAGCTTTTGCGAATGACGAAGGCCGAGGTGTTCTGGAAGGCTCCGGCGAGAGTGAACATATCGCCGCCGATGTAGAGCGCGTTGGCGTCCACGCCGAGCGAAGGGTAGTCGAGGAACTGGTTGGTCGAGGCGATGCCGCCGACCGTATCCTGCTGTACGAAGTAGAGCGTCCAGACGGTGCTCGCGGTGATGGCGTTTGAACTGCCCGCGTCGGAGACGGCGATGAGGAGGCGGTTCGACTTTGTCGTCGCCCCGGTCGTGCCGTTGAGTACGACATCGACCATGATCAAAATCCAGCGCCCCGACAGGCGGTCGTAGCGCACCTGTGGATCGGTGGTGAAGACCACCTCGCCCGCGGCGGGCGGCGTCATCACGGAGGAGAAGAACACGTCGGAATCAACGTTCACTACGCCGTCGGCCACGCCGGTCGTCTTGTTGAAAGTTCGTAGGCGGCCGTTGAGGAAGACGAAGAACTGCGTGGGGCCGACAGCGCCCATCGTGTCCGGCGGAAACGCGCCGGTTTCGGTCGGGCCGGTGACGGTGTCGAAGTTCAGGCCGAGCGTCTGCGGAGCGCGCGGCTGCACGACGCTTCCGGCTTTCTTACCCTTCGAGAGCGTGCCTTTACGCGCGTTCGCCCCGAAGTCGATGGGCGTGCTGGCGATGGGTTGCGCGTCCGGGTCTTGCGGGCGCTCTTTGCGTCCCGGAATTTCGTGCTCCTCCATGAGCGGGCGCATATTCCGTGTCGGCGCGGCTTTTAGCTGATCGCGCATGAGATCGTCGGTCGTCCTCGTCACGCCGACTTCGCCCGACCAAGGTACGCCGAGTGTGTCTTGAGTCTGCGAAACGGAGTAGGCGTCCTGCGTCGCCTTCAGGCGGCCACGAGAGTAGCCTTCTCGCTCTCGCTCGCCGCCGCGCGTCTTCGCACGCGCGCGTTCCTTGTTGCGCGGCAGAGTTGTCGAAGAGGCTTCGCCGCCGGGAGAGACGCGGATAGCTGTACGTTTCTGTGCGAGTGCGGGGGCAGTGGTCGAGGTTAACAAAGCGGCGCAGAGCGCCAGAGCCAGAGCATGGCGAATGGACAGGCTGAGCCTGTGGACGCCGCGCGAAAAGGGGGAATTTTTCATGTGGGCTTTTCTCGTTTTAATTTGACGGACTGAGAGAGAAGTTACAGGTTTAGAGCGGCGTTTACCTTACAGATGGTTTGGAACGCCTTGATCGTAACAAAGTTTGTTCAATTGAACTGAGTCGGTGAACTAAGAAGCTAAGAGCAGAAAACACGCTCGTGGACAACTCTTACGAGGCGAGTGCGCCGGAGGTTAACCCGTGCGGTCTGTGACTGTCAATATAATTTAAGACTCACGCCCGTCGCCTGCTTGCGACGTTGGCTCGACTCAATAGCGGCACGCGGAACGAAATCACAGCGGCCATCTTCAACGACATTTACGAACTCGACCTTCGCTGCCGCGCGTGAGCGTGTAGGTTCCGATTGTTTGCGCAGTCTCCGTCAGCGTCACCGTCAGGTTGAGCCGTCCGCCGCTGACCCGACCCTCGTAACGAGCAGGTTGGGGCACACGGTTGATCCGGACACGAATGGAACCGCCGCCTTCGTGGACGAATGTGCCGCGCGCGTCGAAGCGTCCCTCGGAGTCGAGCGCAAGCCGCTCATCAATGGAGCCATGCGCGCAATCGTATTGCACCGTCGCACCCTTCTCTTCAACGTCGAGGCGGATATGAGCGCCGCCCCACACCCCGGACGTCAAGACACGATCCGACGCACGCTTCGGCCTCTCCCTCATCCCACGCCTCCGTTGCGCCTCGCCCGTCCCGATGCACACAAGCAACAGCAACACCGAAACGATCAGCACCCGTATTAATTTGCCATTCATAAAACTAAAAGGGCACGAACTTTCGTGCCCTTGTTATGGAGTACACCCGGTAGGGCTCGAACCTACGACCTTTTGATTCGAAGTCAAACGCTCTATCCAACTGAGCTACGGGTGCGCGCCGAATTGTGAACGGGCGAGAGGATAGCACAGGCGCGTGCGTTTCGATTAGTGCGAGGGCGGGTGCGCGGCGTCTTTGGCGAGACCGGCCTGAAATTCCCGGCGGACGAAGCGGACGAGCGCGCCGATCTGTTCGGGCGTGAGCCGTTTTTCAAAGGCGGGCATGCCGTCGCCGCCTTTGGCGATCTGGCGTGCGAACTCTGCGTCGGTGTGGTTGAGCGTGTGGCCTTCTTTGAAACTGGGAACTTTGAGCATGCCGCCGTCGCCCATGTCAACCTCTCCGCCTTCGCCTGTAGCCTTGTGGCATTTGACGCAAGCGACGTTGTAGGTGCTGCGCGCCGCTGCGAGTTCGTCTGCGGGTGTGGCGGCAGCGGCCGTGGATGCGTTTGTGCCGGAGGCCGTGGATGCGTTCACGCCGTTGGCGTTCGAGTTGCCGTTTTGAGAAGAGTCGTAGTTGCCCGCGCACGCGGCGGTGAAAGCGGCGACGGCGGCGAACAGCAACACGAATCTGATCTGCTTCATTGAAAAGGTGTCTCCGAGAAAAGTCTCAAATCCCAAGTCTCAAGTCTGAAAGCCACGATTGACTTGAGACTTGGGACTTGGGATTTGAATTATAACCGATGCGTTGGGTTTGCGTCGTGTGCGCGCGTGCGCCGGGTCAGGTGGATTGTGTCCGGCGGTAGTAGTTAACGAGAGCCTGAAAGTTTTCCTTGTCTCTGGTCGTGAGATTGATGAACTCGACGCCGAATCCGACCTCTTCCAGATGATAGCGAACTGCGGCGCGGATGATTCGCTCCCCTTCGGCGGAGAGGAAGAAGCGTATGTAAACGATCGTCTGCGGGCTGATGGGTTCGCGTGTCTGGATGAAGCAGCCGCCGATGCTGAAGCTCGTGAGACGGTCGTGTTTGAGGCACTGCGGCGTCAGTCCCCAGTCAATGGGAATAGACGCTTTGACGCGTGGGTGTCTTCTTTTTTCTACCATAATGATGAGGGGTGGCTCGTGAGGCGCGCGAAACTTCTGCGGGCGTTAAGCCACAAAGACTGTCGCCGATCTCTTTCACGAAATTATAACGCGACGAAAATTGTTCGCCGCCCAGGGCAAAGAAGCGTGCGAAGAAGAGTTGATCAGGCGAGACAAAAAGGCGCGCGCAGAGGTTCACGGTGAGGTTCGCCGTGAAGCGCTCCTGCGGGTTTGCAATCTCTCACGCTTCGCCGCACAATAGTCGCGCGTCGTCCAAGCGGAGTCCGCAACAACGCGGAAAATTCCCCACCCGCACGGAGAGACGAGTCCGACGCAATAATTCCGAAGGATGTAAAGACAGATGAGCACCGACAACGCGCAGCCGCCTGCCTCCCCTCAGCGTTCTTCTCTGCGTCTCGCCGAACGCGACGAACGGACGGAACAAGTCAGGCCGACACTGCCGCGCCAATTCGTCAATTTCACTTTCTATCGCGTGCGCCCCGAATGGCGTCTGCTTCCGGAGGCCGAGCGCGAACAGGGCAAACGCGAATTTATCGAAGCGGTCGAAGCCTTTCGCGGCGACCTGTTGATTCACACTTACTCGATCACGGGCTTGCGCTCGAACGCCGACTTGATGATCTGGCGCATCGGCTACCAGCTCGACCCGATTCAGGAGATGACGGCGCGCATCAATCGCACCGGCCTCGGGCGCTACTTGGAAGCGACGCAATCGTTCCTCTCCATGACGAAGCGTTCGATGTACATCGACAAAGACAACCCGGAACACGTCGAAGACCGCCTGCACATCGTGCCCGGCCAGTCGAACTATCTGTTCGTCTACCCGTTCGTCAAAACGCGCGAATGGTACGGGCGCTCGGTCGAGGAGCGGCAGGAGATGATGGACGAGCACATACGGATCGGCTCGAAGTATCGCTCCGTCAAACTGCACACGACCTATTCGTTCGGACTGGACGATCAGGAGTTCGTCGTCGCCTTCGAGACTGACCAACCGTCCGACTTCTTAGACCTCGTGCAAGAGTTGCGCGAGACGAAGGCCAGCAGTTTCACCCTGCGCGACACGCCGATGTACACCTGTCGCCAGCGCCCGCTCGCCGAATGCCTCGAAGCGTTGGGCTAAAGACGCACGGGCGGAAAGGGAAGCGAGATCGCGTCTCTGACGAAGAGTAGAAATCAAGGGCAGCCCGCCAGCGCGGCGATGCGGCGAACGACGAGACGGTCGTTCAACGGTCGCCGCGTTTTTGTGTCTCTGCGCTTTCGCTCTGCTTTCACGTGCCTTCGCCGTTTGTCCATGCGCCTTCTCTCGAACGCGTCGCTGCCGCTCTGTCTCTTCTGCGCCGCGTGCTTGTGTCTGTGCCACGGGGCTTCGCTGGCGCAGACGGCGGCAGGTGTGCGCAGGCATGATTCGACGGCCGAGTATCTGTGGTACGAGGCGGAGAACATGCGCGGCTTCTCGGTTGACGAGTTGAACAATCCCGTCTCGAATCCTTCGTGGGCGAATCTCGCGCGCGCGGCTGCGCCGGGGTGGGGGATGAACGGGCCGGGCGTGTCTGCGGAGTGGTCGCAAGGCGGCGAGAGCGAATGGAACTCTGCGGCGGCGAGCGCCGACGAGACACGCGCGGAGCTTTATCAGGACGTGGAGATTCCGCGCGCGGGACGCTACAAAATCTGGGTGCGCTACGCCGACTGGCTCAACCGGACGGAAGATTTCACTTTGCGCATCACACAAGGCGGGCGCGAAGTCTTCCGACGAGAGTTCGGCCGCGAAGCGCGACTCGCGCCGCACGACGAGACGGGGATGTACTGGGGTTGGGCGTTCGTCTGGGACGGCGCAACTGTCACGAGCGCGCTCTCGAAGGGTGCGGCGCGCGTCTCTTTCCTCGTCGAACGCGCGGCCGGGGCGCGTCGCCACGTCGATTGCTTTCTGCTCATGAGTGATCTCGCATACGTTCCCGAAGGGCGTCGTAAACCGGAGTTCGCCGCCGCGCGCGTCCTCAGAGAATTCAACGCGCGCCGGGCACGACTCGCGCCGCTGGTCGAGACTGATGCAAACGCGCATGCGCCCGAAGCGTGGCGGCGTCCGCTCGTGGCCGGGCGCGATTTCGTGATGCCCTGGAACATCGCGCCGGAGTTCTGGACGTTGCTCGATAAGCCGGACGCAGAACGCCCGCTCTACCCGTTCAACGCCGAACCGCTCGCGGAGTTCGTCGCAAAGTATAAGGGCGCGCGTGACGTGCCCGTCTTCTCCTCGCCGCTCGTCGTGCCCGTCATCACACTCGACCAACTGACGACCTACGTGCAGGAGGGCAGTCCCTTCCTGCGCCACCTGCGCGAAACGCGCGTGCCCTTCGCAGTTGTCATCAACTACAGCCGCGCTCAGATGAACGCGGCGCAAGGTCAGGCCGTCTGGAAACTCCTGAACGGCGAACTGCGCGATCAATTCATCGGCTGGATTTCCGGCGAGAGCATCGGTTACGTCTGGAACGCGGGCGAAGTCGCGGAGTTGAAACTGAGCGCCGCCATGTCCCGGCGCGAACTGCTCGAAGCTTATCGAGTCTTTTACACGCGCACGCTCGGACGCAAGTGGAGCAATTTGTTCCACACACAGACGGGCGCGATGTGGGACAAACTCATTGCCGCGCAGGCCACTTCGAGCACCGCTTACGCGCACGCGCTCGGGCGTTGGGGCGCGCGCATGATCGGCCTTGAAACTTCGGCCGTGCAGCCTTCGGTGGCGATGCGCATCGCCTTCTCGCGCGGCGCGGCGCGTCAGTACGGCGCTACGTTTCTCTATTACCACGCGCCGAACTTCGGCGACACCGCGACCACTTTCACCGACATTCAGAACTTCGCGGGGCCGCGCCATTTCTTTCACACGCGCTACGGCGCGACGATGGGGCCGTCGCTCTCTTGGTATCGTAAAAGTTACTACCTCTACTACATGGGCGGCGCGTCGGCCTTCTATCTCGAACAGGGCTTCGATCAGTTCTTCAAGCCCGGCCCCGGCGAGCACCCGCTGCAACTGAACCCGCTGGGCCGCATCACCGACGAGTTCATGCGCTTCGCCGAGCGGCACGCGGAGCGCGGCGTGCCTTACACGCCCGTCGCCTTCCTGCTCGACCCCGCGCACGGGTAGGACATGACCGACTGGCCGCACTGGCCCTTCGGCGTCGCGCAGATCGAGCGGCACGACCGCGCGCTGCGCGAACTGTTCGGCGCGGCCTACTACCCGGCGAACGTCGCGGAGGGCGACCCGGCGACGGCCGACCGGCAGGCATA
>DASZCS010000117.1:0-4699 GCA_035942855.1 Pyrinomonadaceae bacterium
AATGCCGCCCGCGCCCTTTCTTTTTTATTTTAGCCGTGCTCCTTCTTTTCCTTCCTATACCTCTTGGTGCGCCGGTCTGACGTTTTGCCGCGAAGACCTTTATTTGTCAGTCCGTTTCTGCCGCTAATTGTCAGTGGACTAAAAAGACAGGCAGCGCGGAAAGTTTAGGAGCGCGGCATCTGTGGCGGCGCAAAAAGTTTCCGGACGGAGCATATTTTGTGGTGACAAAACGCGCGTGGTCGTTTATATAGTGTGCTCACTCTCGAACGCCGGAGGGAAGCGCGGCGCAATTTAGCCAACCGGCACCGCGCCCGGCGCATCAATTACACGTACTGGATCGTTCTTTGCATGAGGACGTGGGTGTGACGGCCAGGAGGTCGTCAAGCAGACGGCTTTGGGATGTACCACGAACGCTCAGGCAAGGAGGACGGTCGCAATGATTGCAGCAATGGAAACACAGAAAAAAATAACCGAGACGGTCTTTCTTGACCCTGATCAAAAGAGTCCGCGCGCGCAGGAGTTTGAGGAAAAACTCTCGACGCGCATCGTCGGACAAGAGCGTGCGGTGCGCCGCATGAGCGGACTCTATCAGATTTTTCTCGCGGGCATGAACCCGCTTAACCGCCCCGTCGGCACGATGCTCTTTCTCGGCCCTACGGGCTCGGGCAAAACGCGCGTCGTCGAGGCGGCGGCCGAAGTTCTCTTCGGCGACCCCGGCGCGGTCATCAAGATCGACTGCGCGGAGTTTCAACACTCGCACGAGATCGCCAAGTTGATCGGTTCGCCTCCGGGCTACCTCGGCCACCGCGAAACGAGCCCGATGCTGACGCAGGAAAACCTCGACCGCTATCACACGGAAGAGATCAAACTCTCGCTCGTCCTCTTTGACGAGATCGAGAAAGCGTCCGACTCTCTGTGGCAACTGCTGCTCGGGATTCTCGACAAGGCGACGCTGACGCTCGGCGACAATCGCCGCGTCGATTTCTCGCACACGATGGTCATCATGACCTCGAACCTCGGCGCGAGAGAGATGTCCGAATTGATCTCCGGTGGCATGGGTTTCATGCCGACGCAAGGGGCGAAGAATCCGAACGATTCTGAAGTTGACCAGAAGATTTACCGCACAGCGGTCGAAGCGGCGCGGCGCAAGTTCTCGCCGGAGTTTATGAACCGCATCGACAAGGTGGTCGTCTTCCGCAGTCTCAAAGAACACCACCTGCGCCAGATTCTCGAACTCGAACTGGCCTCCGTCCAAGATCGCATCATGCGTTCGGCCGGGACGAAATTCGTCTTCCAATGCTCTGAGGCGGCCAAGGACATGCTGCTCAAAGAGGGCATCGATTACAAGTACGGCGCGCGTCACTTGAAGCGTTCCATCGAGCGTTTTCTAGTCTACCCGCTGTCGAATCTGGTGGCGACCGATCAAGTCGGCCTGGGCGATCTCGTCCACGTCGATCTGCACGACACGCAAAATAAACTCGTCTTCTCGAAGCGTTCGGGCGGCGCGTTGATCAGCGAGGTCGGGCCGGCGGAGGAAGAGACGCAGGAGTTAGAGGCCAAGTCGGGCGGAGTGGGCTTGCCGATTCCGCAGACGAAAGCCGCGCGGAAGAGTCAGGGACGCGGCGAGAAGACGGAGAGCTAGAAGCTTCAACGAAGCTAACAAACGAAGAGCCGGAGCGCGAGACGATCGCCTCCGGCTTTTCGCTTTGTAAAATCTTTTCGTGTCGTTTCGTGTGTTCGTGGTTTCAAGATTTCTTAGACGCTCTAAGCAGCGCGGACACACGCAAGGAGCTATACGGGCTTTGCGGATTCGAGTCGGCGTATGGCTTCGGCAGCGATCTCCGAGAGATACGGATCGCGTGCGGCGAGCACGACGCGCAACGTGGGGATGGCGGACGGGTCGCCGATCAGACCGAGCGCGCGTGCGGCTTCGCGTCGCACGTCGTCTCCGGCGCGTTCGTTGGCGAGCGCAGAGATGAGCGCGGGCACTGCCGCGCGGCTTTTCAACTGACCGAGCGCAACGGCAGAAGCGCGCCGCACGAACTCGTTCTCTTCCGTCCGTCGAAACGTGATGCGGTTCAAGAAACCCGTGCGCGCGATGCGTCGTCCGATGGCTTCGGTCAGGACGGGCACGGCTCGTTCGTCGCCGATCTGTCCGAGCGCCACGGCCGCAGCCCCGCGTACGCCCGCTTCCTTATCTCGCGCCAGCGCCGTCGCCAACGCCTCTACGGCCGCGCGGCTGCGCGTCTGCCCTAAAGCGTATGCGGCTTCGCGCCGCACAAACTCGTCCTTGTCCGCGAGCAGAGGCAACAAGGCGGCGGCCGCTTCACCGGCGGGCAGAGAGAGAATGGCGCGTGCGGCCGTGGCGCGCACGATGACGGCCGGGTCTTTGAGCGCGGGCAGCGCGGCGCGCGAACTATCGGGGCGTGCCATCGCGCCGAGGCGCGTGACGGCCTCGCGCCTCTCTTCTGTGTCGGCGGAAGAGAGGCGCGCGCGCAAGGTTTCAATTTCGCGTTGAAGCGGCGTGAGCGCCGTCTGGGATGATTGCTGAAAGTTGAACGCGCGCGCGTGTAGACGCGTTGCGCCGCCGCTTACAGCGACGACGAAGACGAGCGCGAACGCGCGGAAGAAGAGGCGCATGATGCGCCCCGGCGCGGCGAGCGGCAGAACAGTTTGAGAGGACGTAGCAGCACGCCTTCTGTGATTCATACGCGGGTCGGGCTCGATCCTTCGGCGCGGCGGTCTGCGCGGCGGCGCACCGTCTCCCACTCGAAAGCCTGACGCGCACGCAAATTCTCGCGCGCACCCGCAAGCACCGTCACCAGTTCGTCGTCCCACAAGCCGGAAGGATTCGTCGCGCGGCGCATTGATTCCATGATCGAGATGTAGTCGAGCACCTCTTTGACTTCGGTGTCGGTTAGGGATTCGAGTTTAAAAGCGAGGCGCTGGCGCTCGGTGATTCGCTTAGCCATCTCTTGCTCCTCCGTACTTCTGGAAGCCGGACGGCCTGCAATGCGCCTGTTCAACTCGGAAGACGAGTCGGGCAGCGACGTTCGAGAGGCCGTCGGCTGATTGTGTTCGGCACGAGGTTGTTGTTTGCGAAAGCTACTTTGGTTCTCACCTGCAAGTCGTGTGTTGTTTCAAGGACGAACCGCCCGGCTCGCCTGTTCGAGTTTGGGGGAAAGCGCGCCGAGACGGCGTGCGGCTGAAGGTAAAGACAGACGAGTCTTCGGCTCTGGCCGCCGTCTCGCGTGCAATTAAATACGATTGAAAGAATTTGCTGATTTAACGGCCTGTCCCTGGCCGCTTGAGGCGCAATATACACGAGACTCGCGCCGCGACGCAAGACCGCCTCCGGCAGAGAGCGCACACACGCGTGCGCCATCTCGCAGAAAAGATTGACCGCGGGAATATCACTCAGGCGCTCAGTCAATCTTGGCGGCGATCATGTGCAGCGTGTCAATGACGAGGACTGCGATGGGCGGGTAGAAGAGTAGTTCGGGGCGAATCTGCGTGTCGTAGAGGAAGGGCACTTCGCTCAGAATCGTGCTGTACATCTGCTCGCCGAGCAAAAGTCCCGCGCCGAGGCAGGCCATGTAGCCGATCACCAGAAAGCTCGAAGCGGCGAAGCGCGTAAACGGTTTGTCCGATCTTTCGACTTCGTGCGTGACCGATTCATGCAGCGAGTTCGGCTGGTAAGTGTAGCGCCCGAAGTGCTCGCGCAGCCGCGCGATTAAATGCCACAGCCCGATCAAAAACAATGTCAGGATCAGTGCGCGCCCGATGCCGCCGGACAGTTGCCAGAAACGCGGCTTGAGCCACGCCACGAAGAAGGTCGAGAGAAACAGCGAGACTGTTGTGAAGACGGCGCGCTGCATGGCGAAGTTTTCGCGCCGTTCGGCCGCGATCAAATTGTCCACCACGCGATCCATGCGCGCCTGCGCGGCCACTCGGCGCATACGTTGCGCGTGCGGATTGTCGGAACGATGCAGGAAAGACTCGCTCGCTTCGCCCGCGCGTTTGCGATATTGGTTATCGTAGTAGCTGCGCTCCTGCGGGTCGCTCAGGGTGCGGTAGGCCAAAGCGATCAAGGCAAACTCGCGCGCAGCTTTCTCCGAACCGCCGTTCAGGTCTGGATGTCGCTGCCGCGCTAGACGCCTGTAAGCTGATTTGACTTCCGCTGCCGTGGCCGTCCGCTGTAGGCCTAAAACTTTGTAATAATCTACCACTGCGCTTTGTCCCGTACTCCGTAAAAGCCAGCGTAGGAGCGCGCCAAAATTGTGCACGCTCCGGGCAGGAAGGTTTAACCCGTAGCGACACTATACCATTTTCCGACAAAAAACTCCTGCGAGAAAATGGCGCAGCGAAAAGTGACTTTCAGGTGTCCGGCAAAGCTAAGGAAAGAGAAAAGAGGAAGTCAAAGGGGCGGGTGCTATACCTCGGGCGGCCTCCGAGTGGGCAAGGACAGTTATTTGTGATTCCGTCCCCTTTGACTTGGCATAATTCAATTGCAACGTTTATGCCGGACGACACAATATCAGATTTTCCAGAAAATGCAAGTTTTCTTGCAAAGCGCTGTAAGTTTCTTGTCTACTTTAGTAGACACGTGTGTCCTTTTGTAGACTCCAAGCCGAATGAACGCCCTTCAGTCCGTCATACCGGCAGACACGGAAGGCCGCGCAGATGTTCTCTGCGCGGC
>DASZCS010000118.1:0-20923 GCA_035942855.1 Pyrinomonadaceae bacterium
ATGTTTGAGCTTTTCGTCAATTGCATAGCGCGCTATCAGCGACTCGGGTACTAAGAATCAAGATGGAAGTTAAACTCGGATTTCACCTTCCGCCTTGCCGAACTGGATGCGGGTTTTGACCGCAAGCGTCACGCTGCGCTGTGGTTCGACATCACGCACCGAACCGTCGGCGGTCGTAACAACCCACTTGTTGTCTGAGAGATTTTTCAGTCCCCAGATATTAGCGCTCGTCGGATGGCGCGTGACGGCGGCGGCGGGACGAGAGAAATCGTAGAACCGGTCATCGTCGATGTGATGCGGAAAGAGTTGAGTGTCATGATTGAGCATTACCACCTGACTCCCGATGCGGATGCGCGGGGGCAGGACGAGTTGCACAGCGCATGACCAGCACAATCCCGGATTGCCCCTTGTGGCGCGCAAACGGTCAGCGTCGTAGAAATTCTCAAGCCCGCAGTGTGCGCAATAGATGATGGAATCACGCAAGCGAATCATTTGTCCGCGCCACTCGCTTTCGCGAACACGCCCGTGTAACGGGTCACGAATGCCCTCAGTAAAAGCGCGCGTGAACGTATCGCGCAGAAATTGCGGGTAGATACGCCAGAAGGCGAGAGCGTTGTCATGTATGCCGGGCACAGGCCGATTCGAGTCATTCGCGGGAGCATAGATGAAGATGGGCTCGCTGCCGTAGAGTTTGTTCATGGCTGGGAGATCGAGACATTTAATCTCTGTCTCACGCTTCCCTTCAAGCGGATGTGAGACGGTCAGCATGTAGAAGATGAGAACGGCGAGCGAGAACAGATCCGTCTGCGTGCTCGGTACGGCTTTCCCCAATACAACTTCGGGAGCCATGAATCGAGGCGTCCCGAGGACGCCGAGCGTGCCTCGGCCATCGGGCGCAACGTTATCACAATCGCAGATTAAGACGTCGCCCGTGTCGGGGTCGAAGAAGGCGTTGCCGAAAGAGATGTCGCGGTAGCAGAAGCCTTGAGTGTGAAGTAAGAGGTAATTGTGTGCGAGGTGAAAACCGGCAGTCGCAAGCGAGCGAAAGGTCGGTTCGATGCGCCGCTTCATGAGGTCTACGATATTTTTGAAGCGCGCCGGGCGCAAACCCATCACGTAGCCGAAGCCCTGCACGTTCTCATCAACGGCGAGTTCAATGGGCCACAAAAAATGCTCGCTCGGCGCGCCTTTCCTCACGAGCAGCTCAATCGCCGCGCGCTGTTCGGCGGTAGCCATCTGCGGAAAAAACCACTTGAGCGCGACCGCCTCGCCGCCAAGCGTGGCTTTATAGACTTCACCCTGCCCACCCGCCCCAAGCAGTTTCTCCGCCGTACACATCATGCCCGAAGGCTCCGTGCGTACCGTTTGACCTTCCCGTAAAACCTGTTGACCCTCTGCCATAAAACTTTCCCTTCCCGGTTCAATGACGATTACGGCGACTCACGACCTGCGCACCATAATTAGTTTCCCACGCCGCAACGCGATTCTCGGTTAAGTCACAGCCCTCCACCTCTACCGCCCCGCCACTCGCGCAACTGACGCCGACGTGGCCGTTGTCGTTAATGTTGCACGTGCGCGCGATTGCAGTGCCATCTTCCTCGACTCGTAATCCCGCAGCACGGTTGCCGAAAACATCGCAGTTCTCCAACAGTACACGCCCCCGGTCGCTGATGAAGACACCGTGAGATTGACTGTTGTGAATTTTGCAATTGCCCAGGCGCACATCTCCGCTGCTTGTGATGGCTACCTCCGGCTCCGCATGGCGATAGATGTTGCACGCTTCAATTGCTACACGCCCCCCCCGGTGCGCGAAGACGCCCGTATTGTCGCCGTCATGGATGCGGCAGTTTCGCAAAGTAGCGATGCCTCCATCGCTGACACCTACGTTCGTCCGCCGGTTCGTATAAATATCGCTATCCTCGACGATGCTAGATGCCTGATTCCAGATGACGATCCCGGCCTCCAAGCCATGATGTACATGACAGCCGCGCACACCCGTGCTCGCGCCTCCCGCGATAGCGATACCGATGTTGGCGTTTTCGAAGATGTCGCACTCTTCGATCATACCTTTCGCGCCGTCGAAGGCGAACACGCCCGAATCAACGCCGTGATGTATACGGCACCCGCGAATCAGGGGCGCGGCGGTCGGGTTGTGGATGGCGATGCAGGCGAGTGAATCGGAACTGATGTCGCAACGATCAAGCAATAGACGCCCGCGCGGTATGTCCACGGCGAAAAAGCCGTCGCCGCCCGCACCGCCCGACCGCGCTTGTCCGCGCAAAGTCAGATTGCGAATTGTCGCCTCATCCGTATGCATGAAAAGACAACTGGAGGAGGTCGCGCGCACGACGATCTCTCCCGCCGCTCCGTCGCCGATGATCTCCAGCGCTCTGTCTATCAAGAGGCCTTCATTGTAAATCCCCGGCCGCACGACGAGGCGCGAACCCGCACTGCTACGCCGAATGGCGTCTGTGATCGTGAGAAAATCGCCACTGCCGTCAAGCGCAACGATGAATGATGTGCGCGGAGATGAGGAGACGGGATGTAAATCATGAGTTGGTGAGGGGGCTTGAGTTCGCGCTGCTTGAGTGGGATTAACACGTAACGGCTCGATTACCTGGTGTTCTGCGGTGCGCTCTCCTTCCTTACCCGCCTGTCCTTCGGCCTGTTCCAGTGCGTTGAGTTCGTCGGCCGTAATAACGCCGAGCGCGAGCGCCCATGTGTGAACCGTCCAGCGGGCGGCACTCATCTCCATCGCGACATCGTCGTGGAGGCGTGCGGCGAGTCGAGCGAGCATTGCGCCGCGGGGAATAAGACTTTTGCCGGGAGCAAGCAACTCAGTCGGAATGCGCTCATCAAGCGCGGCGGCGAGCACGGCGATTTCGCGGCGATGGGCGGGAAAATGGTCGCGCATCAGCCCTTCGCAACGTCGCGGTTCGCTGATGATTTCGCGCCCGTGGCGGCGCACGATTTCAACCAGTTTTTGGCGCGGTAGATTGTTCATGCGAAGCGGTGGGCTGGGTAGAAGTCGTTACAGCGACCTGCGGCGAAGTTGTATGCGGCGCTGCATTTGAAGGCGTGATTGGTGGCACGGCTGTCGTGTCTGCGTCGTTCGGAGAGCGGATCGCTTTCAGCGCGTCCATGCGGCAGATAATCGCGAGCGTGCAGTCGTCACCGCTACCTGCTGCGGTTGCCTCTTCGAGCCAGCCCTTAATGCTACGATTGACCATGCCAAAGCCATCTTCCTCGCGCAACATCTGGAGCAAGTCGCTGCCGACCTGATAAAAGCCCGCAGCCGTCGAAAACGAGTTGTAATAGCCATCGGTTGTCATCAGGATGAGCGCGGGCAGATTGTCCGTACCATGCGGACGGACAGCAACGCGAAAGTCCGCAGCCGCCTTGTCCAGACAGAGCGATGTGGTTTCGTTGGCGAGCAGGCGTGCGTCATCGGGCAAAGGGTGACCGATCTCGCCTTGCTCTGAAACTGTAATTATTTCACCGTCCCCCAGTTGCAGGTAGAGCGCGTAGGCTGGTGTGAGAAGGAAAGAAAGTGAAGTCGCACCGTATGCGAGATGAGGGTTGGCTTCGACGAGGAGGCGAGCGTTCGCGCCATCCTTCTCAACCATCCGCGCGAACTCCTCTTCCCTAAAGGGTTCACGCTTCAAATCGGTGGTGACTGCCGCGCGCCAACGCTTGATAAACTCTGCGGTCAAACCATCACGCACCCTGTTTTCAATTTCCGCGAGGGGGAGCGCGGCATGTCTGCCATAGATTAGTTCGTCGAGCAGATCAGCGCCGATGCGAACGGCGAAGCGCGAACCGCGGTCGCTACGAAAACACTTGTTGCTGCCGTGACCGTCGGAGATGGAGACGACGACAGGTAGCCGTGCACTTGACTGTCGAAGATGCAGGATCGCGTCCTGATTCGGAATCCCTGCGCGCAGATGCGAGGCCCCCGGGACAGTCTCGCCGATGACACGCCACTCAGCTTCGGCGCGCGCAGAGATCAGCGTGTCATCGGCGAAGTCATGATTAGACGGCGTCGCCGCAACTGCTACCGGCAACTCTGAACCATCCGGCGGGTCTTGATTGCTCGCCGCCGCATTAGACTCTGCCGGCTTCGCATCAGGGGATGCGTCTAAAGGTTGCGCGGGCACATCTCCCTTCACGTCTGCCATCCGACCATCCTTTACCAAACGTCATCCACCGTTTTTTGATCGTCTGCCGGGTCTGCCGCAGTTGGCACTGCGGTATTTGCGGGTGCGCTGGCGGGCGAGGCTGGCGCGGTCGCATCGGGCGCGGGCACGCCGACGGGCGAACCCGCAGCGGCAGGCGACGCGGCCGGATGATCCGTGCCACCTGCGGCCGGTGAGGACGCAGATTTCAACACAGCGGTCGATGCCCACTTGATGTGTTTGACAAGCGCCTCGGGCGAATTCGCCGCAAGCGGCTTCATCTCGGGGTGAGCGATGAACTTTTGCAGCACCTCCGCGTCGGCATCCTGGCCGATTGAGATCGCGATACGCACAGCTTTTTTGCCCCACGGCTCATCGAGCAGCTCTTTCAAGCCCTTGTCGAAATCATCCGTCGGCTGACCGTCGGAGATGAGGACAAGCACGGGCGGCAGGGCACGCTCGGACATCGGCGGCATTTTGAGTTGCTCGGCGACGAGCGAGAGAGCCTTTCCCATATCGGTTTCGCCCTCTGCCGGAAGATCATTCCAGGCGAAATCGGCCACCGGTGTCGGCTGCGAGATGTGCCACTGCGCCCCATTCGAGAACTTGACGGCGCGCACCAGCACCTGCGCATTCGGGTTATCGTCCGCGACCTTTTTCATGTGCGGGATGGCTTCGCGTATCGCGTTGTTTAATGCCTGAATTTTGCCGTCCTGTTCCATGGAGCCGGATGCGTCGGCGATCCAGATGAAATGTAGTGGGCGCGAAGCCAGTTCGCCGCCGGGTCGTCTGCTCATAGTCGAATCTCCTCCTCGTTAACGAGTCAGGTTATTAATGAAATTGTTGTCGGAAAGTAGGCGAAAGATACACCATTTAGAGGAGATGCCGGAAGCGATGAGGAAGCTCACCTGATGCGGGGGTCGTTGACGCTCGGATTCGCCTGTTCTTCTTGTAACAGTAAGACGACAGCCGGGGCGATAAAAACTGCGGCGACGATGAGGAGGACAAGCAAGATGAGCGCGATGAAGCAACCGCGCAGCTTCAGACCAGTTCGTCTTGAGGGAGGTGACGGCGAAACCTGCTGCCGTGGCGGCACTGACTTTGTGGTTGGTAGGCTCTGCGGTTGAGCGGGCGCTCGCATGATTGGCGGTGGCTGGCCCGTCTTTGTCGTCTGTGAGGTCTGGAGGGGAGGAGTACTGGACGTTACGGATTGCTGCTGGCGTGCCGGATGGTTATTGGCTGCCGGGTTTGCTGGCGGCTTAGTGTTTTTAACAAGTGGAGACTCGTCACCGCGACGAATCTCCGTCGATTCAGTTCGCGCTCGCGCTCGGAGTTCTGCTTCGGATAGTGTCCCGAGCGCCACTGCCCATGCTTCGACCCCCCAGCGCGCGGCTTCCGGGGTGTAGGCCAGGTTGTCGCTTAGACGCGCCGCAAGGCGCGCCAGCAATAGATCTCGCGGTGTGTTGTTACCGGCGGTTATTATGTCCGCCGCGACGCGCTCCTCAAGCGCTCCGATGATGATGTTGATCTCGCGGCGATGCGCACCGCATAAATCTCGCAGCAGCGCTTCGAGTCGTTTCGGTGCATTGCAAATCTCGCGGCCGTGCTCGGCGATAATTCGCGTGAGCGTATGGCGTGGCAGATCATTCATGGATGCGCGATCATCTGCTCTCAGGGTTGGTCACTTTAATGCGGCACTGCCGAAAGGCACATCTGATTCGGGTCGGTGTAGCCAAGGCTTCCGGCGAGTGGGAGCCGGTGCTTTTGATCGAGAGTTTTCACAAACCCAAGTGACATGCTCAGGCGGAAACATGCTATCAGCGTTGTTAGACCGCCTGAAGGTTGCGGCACGAGCACCACCAGATTCCTTACTGCCTGCTTCGTGCTGCAACCTTCAGGCGTCGCTAACGCCTGGCATAATCGGGCGCGCCTGCGACTTGTGCGAAGCATATGAAACTTGCCTCGCGCTCTCCGGTGGATGCCATTGTCAGGCGACTCGTCGCGTCAGTCTTCACCCTCTGTACGGGTACGCATAAAAATTAACCCCGGATAATATCCAACCATCGTGGCTCTTTGTTTCGCTGCTATACATATAAATTCGCGTCTGGCCTATGTCGCAGTAAAACTGATTGATGGGGACGGCTCCCGGCGGAATATTAGGGTAAAAGGCATAGAAGGCAATACCTTCATAGTGGCCGACAGAATTCCCATGATTCATACTCGTTGTGTAATAGTAACGAGAAGGATTTGTTGCACGAAACCGATGGATGGGAACGGTTCCCGGTTCATTATCCGTGTAGGCATAAAACATGGGCTGCTCAAACTGCCAGCTGCCATCCGGTGGTTTCTCCCCTAAGTAATTGCCGGTAAAACGCGCATCGGCCGAAGCGTAACTGCGGATTAACGTCCGGTGATTTAACTCAATAATGGCGCGGCAAAGATACGGGTCAACGAAATCAATGTAAACGATGTTCGGCGTGTGTGGCTTCTCAGTTCCATGGTTAGCGATAAGCTCTGAAAGTTTTTTAGGCAGCCATGGATTAGCCATGCCAGCAAGCACCTCAATATCAGAAACCGACCCTCCTCCTGATAACGTCCACGACAACAGAAACAGGTATCCGTTACCCCAGCCGCCGAATTTATTTAATTTAGGTTTTTGATCGGCATTCATTTGTTCAAATGTGCCGTCGTTAGAGTAATTGTCATACACGCTGAGACCGGTTGCTTGGGTGGAATTTGAGTCAGCAATTTCATAGTAGGGGAAAACACCATTTGGCCGATCCCAAAGCCCCGCATAGTAGTTGTCGAACGCGGCAACAAATCTGCCCTTCAGATCGCTCAACTTCGCAGTTGCCAGATTGCTGTTGGGAGACGCGGGTTTATACAGGTGTGGGCTGTTCTTGACGGCCGCGACCGTGTCACTGGTTGAATTATGAACCGAGTGAATGTCGGGGCGTTTGAACCTGAGAATTACAACTTCGTTCATGCCCTCCGCACTGCTGAGGAATGTTTCTACATCACCGAGAATAGTGTTGAGCTTAGCGCCATAAGCCCCGTAGCCGCTTTCTCCGTGATAAGTCACGAGGTCGTTACCATACCAGCAAACTCTCATGTCAAAATAACGGGAGCCCGCTTTGAGTTGGTCGAGGATTGATAAGCGCTGTGTTGCCGCCCACTCGCCGCCCCCGCCCAAGTTATAGTCTGTAGTGTGGCCGGTATATACACCGGCATCGTGGCTGCCGGGCATCGTCAACTGATTGAGCGTGACATCGGGTTTCCGCCTGAGCAGTTCATTCATCCAGCTTGAGTTGTCGGGTTGGGGCAACGAGCGGATGTAGATTCCGTTGGTTCCATGGGTGCTGCTGCCCACGTTGCCGCCGGAGGATCGCCACACCTCCAGATTTTGAGCATTTCCCTGATGTGGAATCAGGCCGACCATTTTGACCATTGCTTGCTGCTGGTCGTCGCTGAATTGCAGGTATGTGTTATCGGAGAAGATCAATTTAAGCGTATAGGCGGATGGCCCGGAATTGCTGAGTTCGACGTAACTGCAAAGAGAGGCATTGGCTGCGATTGTGTGCTCTTGTAGAAGTTTCAGGTCTCCGGAGTAATTCTCAAAGCCGCTAACATTACTGAATTCAATCCTGGTAATGTCTTTTCCGCTGAAATTCACAATACAGAAAGTTGTTCTGTAACTCATGAAACGTCCTTCCTTTCCTGGTTGGTGTTATTTGGATTGCCTGACGACCGGTCTGGCCGGGCGCGGCGCATAACCCTGCGAGGAAGCGACCCTATATACGGTTTGTTGGTATTTCCCTGAGACAGAGCAGATATATACCAGTCCTTCTCTTCGTCTAACGCCCGGCATCACCCGCCGCGACGAGAGATTGAATTGCGGGCGTCTCACGCATGAGAGCAATGCTATTTCGCAGCCGGGCGCATGCCGTTGTTAGCTGCATGCTGTCATATAACTACCTGTTCAGGTCGTGGAGATGAGACTAATGAAACATCAGCGCGGGGAAGATATAGGGAAAGGTGGCGAGTGTCAATTGTTGATGCTATCTGATTATGTGTCCGGATAGAAAAGAGTCGGACTGCTGTCAGTCACAGTGTCGGGTGCATGCCGTTGTTAGCTGCCGCGCCACCACGCTAGAGACCATGTCGGGCGCGGCCTCCAGCCTACTCTCTTCAAGAACAAGACAGCTATAGCCCCGACCAAGATACCGACGCCATCGGGGATTAAATCTCGCAACCGGCAGTTTCCTTCGCCAGTGACGCCTTGGGCGACTTCGACCAGCGCGCCCATGACGACTGTTGCCACCGCCGACCAGACGAAAGCCGACCGGTTTGACATCCGGAATTGCGCGATTGTCATGACGAAGAACAATGCGAACAGCACAATATGCCCGTAGTTGGTCAGGGAGTGGATAGCCAGCGGAACATCGAAGGCGAACTGACACGGGCGCGGGGCTAACTGGAAGCCAACTTTAGTGGGGAAGTAGAGCAACCCGAGCACGACGAAGGTAACATAAGCCCAGCGGATGCCGCGCAGGGCTAAAAGGCCAAATATAAGTCTTACGAAAGCGAGTAACCACATGGCATCTCCAACGCCTCAAGGTAACCCAATGCCCTAGTTAGGGCAATAATATAGTTGACTCACCTGATGTGGATATGACAAAGGGACATTACGCGGCGAGCGGCGGCCTTTGAGTTGCGGGTCGTGGCAGGAGTCGGATGCTTTCCGGCTTAACCTGCGCGGCATGTAGTTAAATGGCGGGGTGCTCACAGAGCATCCTGCTAAACTAAGAGCGGCTTTTGACACATAATAGGTGTGCGAGGCCGAATCAATCGGCTTTTGCCGCTCTATTACAGAGTTAGCCGAATGATTCGGCTTTTGCCTCGCTATTACGTAATTAGGCCGATACTATCCTTTTCAAGTTCCACAGCGTAGTTAGGCCGAAGCTTTCGGCACAATATGTGTTGGGCGGCTTTGTTAAATAGTGTGAATGGGAGATTGAAATGAAACGCATTTTCTTCGCCGCTTCTTTCTTGATGCTGGCCTGTGGAATAGCGCACGCCCAAATCCACCGAGTGGTGCAGATGAACACCGAGCAGATAAGCGCCCTCGACAAGCAGAAGACGGTTGTCATCCTCACGGGCGGGATACTGGAACAGCACGGGCCGCACCTGCCGTCGTTTACCGACGGGTTCTCAAACGAGTGGCTGTCGCAACGGCTGGCCGAGGCGATTGTCGAGCGCACGGGTCGACCCGTCCTGCTGTTCCCGACCATCCCGCTCGGCCACGAGGGCGCGAACGAGATCGCCGCCAAGCACGTCTTCCCCGGCACTTATTCGGTTCGCAGGACAACGCTCAGGGCGATTTTCATGGACTTGGCGACCGAGCTGGGGGAGCAGGGGTTTCGCTCAGTCTTCATCGTGCACGGCCACGGAGCGCCTTACCACAACCTGATGCTCGACCAAGCGTGCGAGTATTTCCGCGACACCTACAGCGGCAGGATGGTTCATCTTCGAGGGCTTCTGCCCACCCCTGAACAACTCGCAAAGCTAGGGCTGACCCCACCCAACCTGAACCTATTAGAAGCAGAGAGGAAAGAAATAGGCGACATGGACGAACACGCCGGCTTTGATGAGACGAGCCGCCTCATGTTCCTACGCCCCGATTTGGTCAGCCCCGCTTACAGTCGACTTGAGCCGCGGACGACGAACAACCCGGTCGAATTTTTTAAAGTCGCTCGCACCGAAAACTGGCTCGGCTATCTAAGCTCCCCGCGCCTCGCCAGCGCGATCTACGGCGCGCGCTTACAACAGTACCGTTCCGCGCGTGATAACAATCTCGCTATTGCCATTCTCGGCGGCACGTTAAACGAGAGGGACATCCCGCGCTATTCAAGGATGATGACAGAAGACAAGCATATAATGGGCGAACTCGCTGCCTCGACCAGGAACGAACTAGAGAGGGAGCAGCGGCAGCGCGAATGGATGAGGAAAAAGGGAATTGAGTAGGTCTCTGTCCACGCCGCCGAACAAGTCATTGGAGCCGACTGTGAGTTAGCGTGACTCTCACCGAGAGCTTGCGTGGTTTCGGCGCTGTGTGCGCGACGGCTCAATTCCGGCGTTAGGTCGCATGCGCACAGGTAACGTGTACATTGCTCTGTTAATACCTGAGATCGTTTACTGTCTAATGTTACGGCATTGTTCCTTCCGAGAGCTATACTTGTAGTTGAAGGAGAATTGATGACATGAAGATACTCATGGCAGTGCTCACTATGACGCTGTTGGTTGTGTCGGCCGCCCGCGCGCAGACCGATCCCCAGCGGGGAATACAGCGAGAGGGGTTGCGTGGCATCGTCCCGGACAACGTGGAGGATGTCACGCTCGACAAGCGCCGACAGAAGCTGGACGAAGTTTCAAGGATGACCAGGTGGCGTCCGACCGGCAGCACTTTTCAGGCTTCGGTCGTCGTCCATAACCAGAGCGCCAAGAGCATCAAGACTGTGTTCTGGTCGGTATCGCTCGTTAATCCCGAATCAGGAGAGTTAATCCGTAAGTACGAGGTGACCTCCGACAAGCGGATCAAGCCAACTGAGAGACGAAAGCTGACACAGCGACTGCCGATCCCGTTTGTACGCGTTGTGAGCGCTACGGGTGGGGGCGGGAAATCGTCGGATGAAATTGCCAACGTAGTGACGGTCATTACGCGAGTTGAATACACAGACGGTTCGTTCGCTGATTCACCATAAGCACAGGTGGTAAGACGGCTTCACTTCCACCACGCAACCTAACAACGGCATGCACCCGACGCTCCTTCAGCGAGTCTCTTATCTTTCATAGCAGCAGGGCGCGGGTGATGCCGGGCGTTAGGCGGCTAGTTGAGTGGTAAAGGTACAGGAACTGAGTATGTCAAAACTCGGCTGCGAATGCGGCAGCACAATCTCGGATACCACGGACAACATCCCGTATAAGGGAGCCATCATTCGTGACCAAGATAAAGAAGCCCTTTATGACCAAATGGCGAGTGACCTGAACGCCTTCATGAAGGCAGTCTTACAGGATAAGCGCGACGAGTGGCTTCGCCATTACTTCCTACCCGGCTATCCAGTCGAAAATATCAAGGATGAGGAGGTGTTCTCCGACATTCTCTTCCGTTATGTGATTTCGCCAAGTCTTGATATTTACCAATGTATGGAATGCGGGAGCATCAAGATTCAAACAGAGGCGGCGTCGAACACCTTTGCTTCGTTTACCGCTCGCGCGTGGGAGAAAGGGAGGCCGAGTATTTTACAGGCTCCACGCTGATCCAGCGTTAGCTATGCCGGTGAACTCCCAAGAAGGAACTCTCCGACAGAGCTTTCGTCATAGTAGTTGACGCCGACGGCGCGTGAGAAGAGGTCTGCATTGCCGGTACCGACGCCGCAGGGCGCCAGCCCCATCGCCGTCGCCACCAGATACATTGTTTGGTACAGCACGCCGACGTGTTTGAGCACGGCGGCATAGGCCATCGAAGCATATTTCCAGGCAATGCGCTGAAAGCGCGCGGAGACGATAAGCAAGACTTGCAAATCATTGCTCGGAATGAGCGTCGCGCTGCTGGCGCCGGCCAGCAGTTCCTCGACCTTCGTAGACTGACCGGAAATTTTATTCAGCTCGTGGTTGAGCGGATCGTAGTAATAGAGACCCGACGCCAGTTCTTGGCAGGCGTTGACGACGACATACATCTCCAGTTCATACAACGCTCCGCCGCTCGGGTACGGGCGATGCGTGAGGTCTGTGTGGACGGGGCCGCACGGGGTCGGCGCGTCCACCTCCCTGTAATCCGTCACTCTCGCGACCCTGTAGAGAAACTCGCCGAGTTGGCATTTTGTCAGCGGTTGCGCGCCATAGGTGCGAATCGAGCGCCGCCCTTCCTGAACGAAAGCGAACGGCAGGTCTTCCTGCTTGAGGCGTTCGATGTCCGGCCGGTACAGCGGAATCTTCTCGACAGAAGGTACGACTTTTAGCGCCGACGGCGGCGGGAACTCGCCGGCAAAGCGGTAAGTCCCGCCGACGGGTTGATCGTGGCGACCCATGCGGCTGCGCGTGTGAAACAGGAGGTCGTGAAACTCCCACGATTTAAGCGAAAGATCGGCTTCCTCTCTGGCCGCGCCGTCCTCTTCAACTTCGGTGACCATGCCGGAATTAATCAATAACGTCAGCAGTTGAATGACGGCATCTTCCGATAACCCGACGCCGGGATCGCCCGTCTCTGCGATGGCACAGGGACGGGCCAGAGCATGAACGAAGATGGCGGCGCGCGGGTCTGCGATGATCACGCGCGCGTGCGACAGAGGAGATTCGAGAACTACCTCACCGGCGAGAGCGCGCGTGAAAGCGAATCGCGAGAGCTGGTATCGAAGGTTGCGCGTGACGGGTTTCGTCGTGAACTCGAAGCAGGGCGAGATCGGAGTGACGGTTGCAAGCAGTGTAGCGTCAGCCCGCGCAGACCTCCACAACAGACACTTCTGCTCCAGCACACGCAGGTGATAGTAGTATTCGGCCAGCGCCCCGGCACCGTCGTTTGAGAGAACGATATCAGAAAGATTGGCCTCAGTCTCGCCTGTAGATGTCAGGCGCAGCATCGCCTCGTGAATGCCCCGAGACAAGTTCCTGAAGTTCACTGTGCGGTCACCCGCCCCATGAATAATCAGTTCGTCCCCACGTCGCTCGACATGAGTATCCCGGCGTAGAGAGAGAAACAGCGCATCACTCATCTTGGCATCTCCGCTCCCGACCTGCCTGTTAGAGAAACATGGGAATGGGATTTAATTGCTCTTCCGTGAGGGGCGCATCGAGCCACCCCAGTGCGACCGGTGTCTCGTAGAGCCGTCCGGGAGCAAAGCGCGCCCAGAAATGGCGCAGGCCCGGTACGATCACCTTCACCACCGGCAGCCCGATGTCCGGGCGCGTCTGATCGAGCACGAGCATTTCCATCCCGAGTTTCTCAACCACCGACTGGCAGGCGAGCACATCATCCTTCAGGTCGTCGGTCGCGTGCTGCGGGTAATCGGCCGCGCGGCGCGGCTGTGCGCTCTCATCCGGTGCAAGATAGGGCTGATTGGCGAGCGTCGCCATCTTCAGCCACTCCAGAGTAGTCGGGTCCTCGATGAGCTGAAGACTCTGCTCGTCGCTGACGCCTTCAACCAATATCCATGCGAGCATCTGGTTCAGTTCCGTGACGGCACGCAGGAGCGCGATGCGTGGTGAAAGATGCGCCCCAAAGCCGAACATGATCTGCTCCTGTGGCTGGTCTGTGCGGCGTGAGATGGCCACGAACACGGGGATTGATAGATCGCTGGTCAGGTCGAGAACCCACAATTCCCGATTCTGCTTTTTCAGAAAGCTGCGAATCTTACCGATATAAGGCTCCTCGAAACTGTCGAGATCGACGGCCGGACGCCGGACGCGGTTGTACCACCAGAGGGCGACGCTGTCGCGCTCGACCAACTCGAAGAAACCTTGCAAAATCGCCTCCTCCGTCGTGTTGCCGGCAGCGTTGCCATTTGAGCAAGCGGCGAAGAACTGTTCTTGCGGCGGCGATGGGTAATGGTAATAACAGAAGGCCGTCGGCAGGTAACGCACGGATTGATGCGTGAGCGACCAGACGGGCGACCAGTCTATTTTCGCATCAGGATCGAAGGGTAGCGGAACATAGTTGAAACCCGGTTGGGCGGCGTTTGTCGCGGCGCGCTGCCGGTACTGCCGTTCGCTGAAGAGCATCGAGGCATTCGGATGAATGGCTAGCCCCTCTAAGTCTGCGAGACGCGCATGGCGTCGCGGCTCGTTGCCTTGAAAGACGCCGCTGTAGCGTTCCAGTGCTTCACAGAGGCCGCTCGCCTTGGCTTGCAAGTCGGTCATGCCTTTACCGCAACTGCTGCTGCGCAGGCTTCTCCGCAGATGATCGAGCGTCTCATGTCGCGCCGCCCAGTTGTTGCCCGCCGTGTAGACGTGCATGACTTCGTTGTTAAGGGTCGGGCAACGCTCCAGCGTGCTGACGGCACCGGTGATGGGGCTGACGTGGTGCTCGTACTTACGAATCGTCTCCTGTGGTGAGGCCACTCGGTGGCCGCCGTCCTCGGTGAAGGTCTTCCGGCGACTCTGTAGAGTTACTGGCTTAAACGATGTCTCATCTTGCGCGCTGTCCTCGCCGCACGAGGGGCAAGCCGTCCAGCGAGAGAGTATGTGCGTGCGCGACTCCCACGAGAGAACGTCGAGGCTCATGATGCGGCCATGTAGTTTAGAGGCTTCGCCGCGGACGAACCACGAAGCAATTTCTGTGGCGGCCATGTTGTAGGCTATCAGCTGCGTCGCCGCCGTGCTCACGCGCGCCGTGGGGAATGGCTCGTGGCGCTTCTGCTTGTTTTGCACAAACACTTCGACCGAGCGGTTGACGCGAAGACGCCGGGCCAGACAGTTCCAACACCCGGTCTGGCGGGGCTGAAAGACCGGCCCGACCCAGACCTGACGCCCGACGGGCTTCAACAGCATCCACGGTCGCCCCTCGGCAAGGGCTTCAAGGTTGCACTCCTCCAGCTCGCCGCGCAGGTAGTCGTCCACGACGACGACGCAGAATTGGGCATCCTCGCTGACTCCGACGCCGAGCGCCGCAAGCGCAGAGGCGAGGGGCGAGGTTTCGACGTCGCCGAGAACTTTGATTGATACGTCGGAAACCGCCAGACGACTGGCCGCAATCTGGGGATCAATATCCTGAACCGACCAGAAGGCCGCCTGACCCGCCGATAGCTCCTGATGGCTCTCGCCGATGTGACCGGCCCGCTCCAATTCCATCAATGCGTAATAGATTTCCGCAGGAGATGCTTCCGATTGCAGTTGGTCAACGATCTCATCAGCCGAGTGACGTCCATCCAGATAGGGCGCGACGTGTTCGAACACTTGCCCCTTGAGCGCCAGATAGCTCTCATCGGAAATGAGAAAGACACCCTCGCCGGGAACGATCTCGGCATGCAGGTGGGCTTTGAATTGCGGCTGCCGAATCATGCATATCCTCCGTCAAATAATTCCAGCTGTGATCTTTGAGAGAGCACTGCCCCGGCATGTGTGCTCTTTGTAGCTGCCGGGGCAGTGCTTATAACCGGGCGAAGTCGCCAAGCTGCGACGCCTTAATTGCTATAGCAATATGACGCGCTGAACTGCGTCATGATTGTATGCCTCTGATCGGCCGCCCCCTTGGACGAGATCGGCGTCAAGTCGGTGAATTCGACCGCCGGCTTCTGCGGCAGCGTCAGGTAGATAACTTCGTCGCTGTTTTCAAAGCCGGCGTTATCGACGACTTTGATCGCAACGCCCTCCGGGGCGTTCATGCCGTATTCCTTGAGCGTCGCCTCCGGGTCGTCTAGGAGACGCTGTTTGAAATTGTCGTCAAACCATGCCTTGGCCACGAGCATGCCCCATTTCTTCATCATCTCCGGCTGATTCAGCGTGGAAGCGCTGGACGAGTGAAAGTTGATTCCATCCGAATGATTGCGGTTACTTTGTGCGTGCAACTGAGCGGACATTTTCATTTCTCCTTTAAGTTCTTAACGTGCGCTCTCGCAAAATGCTGTGTGCGCGTGCGGACATGCTCGGCCTTACCTTTAGATCGAGTGTCCTCCGTTTCAACAAGCGATAAAGCGTGCTTGCCTCTCAATATGTAACGCGAAGGCCGAATGAGAAAGGTATCAACGTGCACAGGATTTTTATGGCTCTATTGCAAGAATGGTAGTGTTGCGAAAACACTCCGCCGACGCCTCATCCACTAGCTCTCCTTAAAGATAAAGCCAGGATGTTCGAAGCGCCTTATTTTAGGAAGGCAAGTGAAATTCTATTTTGCCGGTGGCCGTTTATCGTCGTCCGCCGACGCGCCGTCTGAACCGGGCTGACCGGAACTGACTGCCCCGCCCGCTGGGTTTATTAATAAGCTCACACCGCTCGAAGAAAGTGATATGATTCGTGCCCTGCGGGTGCAGCGTGCGTCAGAAGATGAAAGTGTCTTCAAAGTATCTTCGGAGTCCTGCCCTGCTCCTCATCCTGAAGTACATGGCATGAGTTGTTGATGCGAGCTACAGCCGCCGACAGCCGAAGGTGTGGTTGCCGGGTAATCGCTGGGGAGGGTAGCACGAAGCGGCGACCGGGGTTTTGCGTGCGGTCGCCCTTATCTGGGGCGCAACTCGCCTGAGCGCCGAATGGGTCGGCAGCCCCGTAGAGTGTCGGCTCAGACTCGCGCGAAGAGACTCGTCCTGTCGCATGAAACTCCCGTGTTCTTCGAGCGACCTGCGCCGGTTCTCGCCCATCGCGGCTCACTCCGGAAAGACACCACACTTCATTGAAGGAGACTTTTGATGAGCACTGAGTTCAACAGAGGTTCGAAGGGAAAGGACTTTGCGCAATTTCTCCGCGGCTCAATCGAGGCCGGGGAACTGCACAGGGCACAACTCGAAGAGCGGCCGCCGGAGGCCGGAGTGTACGCCAGTCCCGCCAAGAAAGCCGGGGTCACCAAAGCCAAGACCTGTGCGCCGACGGTCAACCCTTGCTGCAAGCCTCCGGGCAAACTTGAGGCCACTAAGGAGAAGACCTGTAAGCCGACGAGAAATCCGTGTTGTAGAGGCGTCGGCGAAGAAGCCCCCGGCAAGGTTGAGACCACTAAGGCTAAGACCTGCAAGCCCACGCGAAATCCGTGTTGCAAACCGCCGGGGGATGTTGAGGCCACTAAGGCTAAGACCTGCAAGCCGACGAGAAATCCGTGCTGCAAAGCCAAGGCCCCGGCCAAGAAGGCGCACGGACGCGCCGACGACTATTTCGGCGGGGCAGCGCCCATCGACAGGCTCTTCATCTAGTCTGACATGAGCACCGTACGCGACCTTCTGAGCCTGTGCTTCAGCGGGCGGGACGTGGAGTTCGAGCAGTGATCCTGACTCGGCAAAACGTCGCGTTCTACCTGCTGGAGCGTGGGCTGTTAAGCATGAAAGACCTCGTCTGCGAAGGGATTTCGGTGTCCGAGCAATTTCAGCGGAACCGGAATTTCCGGGTTAGCCGGCCGGGGCGGGGCGGCTTCTTTGTCAAGCAACCTGAGGAGTGGAGCGAGTGGGGACAGCGTTACTCCACGCTTGTCAGGGAAGCCGCCTGCTATCAACTCGCCCGCGATAATGCCCACCTCGAAAAACTCCTCCCGAAGTTTCACGACTTCTCCGCGCAGTCCCACGTCCTCGTTGTCGAAATGATCGAGCCTGCGCGGAGCATGAACGCCATGCACTCGGAGACGGGCGAGTTTCCGCCCGCGCTCGCCGCGCTCCTCGGCCGCCAACTCGCCGTCTGCCACGTCGAGTTCGGGAAGATGCTCCGCTTCCTCGACCGCGAGCATCCCTTCATCGGAGAGGTGCCCTGGATACTGAAGCCCGACGACTTGCATGATTTCGTATCCGACGGCCAGAGCGCCGGTCAGGCGCGGCTCGTCGGCATCATGAAAAATAACCGGCAACTTTACGAGCAACTCAAAGCTCTCGCCGACACGTGGCAGATCAACGGCATCATCCACGGCGACATGAAGTGGCACAACTGCCTGATCCACAACGCGGAATCGAACGATCCCGGCGAGGCGGCCATCCGCATCGTCGATTGGGAACTGGCGGACTCAGGCCACGTCGCGTGGGACGTGGCCGGTATCCTACAGGGCTACCTGAGCCTTTGGATTCAATCGATGAACCTCTCGGCCGAGTGCGGGACTGTCGAAGAGATGGCCGCGACGGCGGCTCTGCCGCTCGAAGAGATGCAGCCTTCGATACGCGCGTTCTGGGAGGGCTACGTCGAACGGTTGGACGTGCCCGCCGTGGTCGTGCAGATGTTGCGCCGCCGCAGCGTCGAGTACGCCGCGGCGCGACTTCTTCAGACCGCCTTTGAAGACCGGCAGGAGGAACCGTTGCTCGGCGCTTACATCGTGCTCCTGATGCAACTCAGTTCGAACATCATGTCCGAGCCGGAGGCGGCGGCGGAACAACTTCTTGGACTCCCCGGATGAACACCGAGACACGACGGCAACCGGCATGGACTGAGCAGGTGCGACCGATCCTCGACGCGATCCGGATCGATTCGGAGACCTCGTTTCTCTTTCGCGGCACGCGCATCGACGCGGCTGCCGCGCCGCCCGCTCACCTCGAAGACGCTTGTTTCAATCTCAACCCGCTCTTGTACCTGCTCCACAGACACATCTACACGAGTTTCCACATGGGGGTCGAGGCCGGCGCGGGCGACCTCTCCGTCCGGCAGTTGGACACCGGCGCGGACTCGAACACGGGCGCGGCCTCGCCCTCCGCCGTCAACGACGACGACGACTTCAAACGGCAGCTTTTGGAGGCTTACGGGGGGGCAGCCCATTTGAGTCGGGAGTGGAAAGTGCTCGCGGCACTGAACGGTGGCGAAGTGTGCGCCCGGAAGGCTCATCGTGTACGCGTGTGGCGACCTGGCCAATACGTTTTCGACGGCGCTCCCGCGCGTCCGGCGAAGCACGACTCGGTGCACGTCCTGCTACGGAAGAACTCGCTCACGCTTCAGAACGGTTTCTATCACGCCTTCGGAAGTTTCGTGGCCGATGAACAGAGCGAGGGGAGGTCGGTGCGGTTCTACCTGAACGCAAGCCGTGAAGGTGCGGCCGAAGTGGCGCGGCTCGTCTGCGGCACGTTCAACGCGCGGAGAGTGCCGTTTCAGTTCAAGTGCTTGAGCGGCGCGTCCGACTACGCGCGCCACGACTCGGCCGTGCTCTACATGGGCAAGCGTTACGCGCACGTCGCGGTCGGCCTGCTGGGGCAGATGTATCCGCAACTGCGCGCGCACCTGCGTGCGCGGACGCCGATGCTCGCCAAGCCGCTCGCGCCGGGCTTGGCATTGGCCGAAGACCCGGATGCCGATGACAGCTTCGGCACACACCGCTCGCGCGCCATCGCCGAGGGACTTTACACCGCCTTCCGACACGGGCAGCACACGGAGGCCGAACGACTCGACGCGGTGTCGAAAGCATTCGAGGAACATAACATCTCGACCGAGAAGCCACACCTCAACGCGCAGCCCGCAGACCCTTTTGGCCTCGACCTGCTGGAGTTCCCTCTTTGACTCAAGACCCTTCCAACTTTCTCTCGACCGCCGCGACTATCGGCGACGCGCTCTGCCGGGAAGCCCTGTGGTGGGGCGACCGATGCACGTGGCTCGGCGACGACCTGATCGGCGAAGAAGAGGCGTACCTCGTTCACCGGACGGTCGGCGGCTCCCTCTATACGGGGACGGCCGGCATCGCACTCTTTCTCGCACGCCTCGCGTTCGTCAACGGCGAACGCCTCCACGCAGACACCGCGCGGGGAGCGATCACTCAAGCTTTGCGAGAAGTGGAAACCGCGGAGGAACTGCGGCTCAAAGGTCTCTTCGGTGGCCGCGCCGGGGTAGCTTGCGCCTCAGTCGTCGTCGGCGAATGTCTGGACGACACAGGACTTGCGGAAGCCGGGCATGGGCTGCTTCGCGCGTTAGCACGAGAAGAAACGAACGGCTGGACTGAAACGGACGTGATGTACGGCAGAGCCGGGGCTATCGTCGCGGCGTTGTCGGTCTCTCGAAGATTTTCCGACGACGCGTTGCTCGCGTGGGCGCGCGAGTTGGGCGAGCAACTACTGCGAGACGCGAAGCGGGAGGAGACCGGATGGTCGTGGCCTGAAAAACCGGACGAACCGGGGATGAACGGCTTTTCTCATGGGGTTGCCGGGGTCGCGTGGGCGCTCGGCGAACTCGCACGGTCTTGCGGCGAGGAGCAGTTTTTTCACGCCGCGCGCGAAGCCACGCGCTACGAGCAACGCTGGTTCGACGCGGACGTATCGAACTGGCGCGACCTTTTCCCAGAGTACATGGCAGACGCCTCGCGCCCGCCTGAATACAGTCTCTCATGGTGTCACGGCGCGCCCGGCATCGCCCTCTCGCGCCTCCGTCTCTGGGAACTCTTCAGAGACCCCGCACACCGTGAGGAAGCCCGCCTCGCCCTCTCGACGACGGCGGAAGCTCTCCGTACTGAGGTCGAGAGCGAAACACGCAATTTCAGTCTTTGTCACGGGCTGGCCGGAAACGCGGAGGCTTTGATCATCGCGTCGCACACCTTCGGCGATGAAGGGATGATGCGAGCGGCGCGTGAGATCGGTTTGAAGGGAATTGAAAATTACGCCGAGTCGGAAGAGAGTTGGCCGTGCGGTGTCAATAACGCGGACGCGTGGTCTCCGAGTCTCATGCTCGGCTGGGCGGGCACGGGATACTTCTACCTGCGTCTACACGATCCGCGCGTCACGCCATCCGTCCTGTTACTCGATTGCTGAGCCATTGCCCACGCTCTCGGGCCGCGGATTGTCAGCTTGTCTATCTCTGACGCCTCTCTTATATCCAGCTCAAATAGAAACGCAGGGCTTTGCCCGACAATTCAAAATTGCTGTTTCAGCTTGTGGATGATAACAGCATCCGCGCCAGTATTCAGTAGCTCATCATTAATTGTCGGGCAATGCCACGGCCGTTTAAAAATCGAGCCTCAGGCCGAGACGCAGGCTGCGCGGGCGCAAGGTGTGCGTCGGGACGAGGAACGAATCGAGGAACGACTGGCGCTGCTCTGCACTGGCCGCAGGGCGCAGGGCGTTGAAGTTGATGAATTCAGCGCCGAAGGTGTAGACGGTTTTGTTGAG